>JANQSN010000046.1 GCA_028284045.1 Alphaproteobacteria bacterium
TCGCCGCTCTTGGTCTTGAGACGGTAGTCCATGAGGAAGGGCTTGCGTTCGGCGATGCTTGACCGATTTCACAGGGGTTCCTAAAACCCGGCGCGAGCCCGCCCGCCCGCCTTGCCGCCCGCGATCGATCGCGGTGCCGGTCCAAGGCGGGCCGCCGGCGTCCATTTCGACCCCGGCGATGATGTCGGCGTCTTAGTGCCTTAAGGAACCCCCGTCTTTGCTGCGCAACACGAACGCTTACGTCTTCACCAGCGAATCCGTCGCCGAAGGCCATCCGGACAAGGTGTGCGACCGGGTTTCCGACGCGGTGGTCGATCTCTTCCTGACGGCCGATCCGCAGTCGCGCGTCGCGGTGGAGACCCTGACCACCACCAACCGCATCGTCATCGCCGGCGAGGTGCGCGGCCCTGCCAGCATCACCGCGGCGCGCATCGAGGAAGCGGCGCGCCACGCGGTGCGCGACATCGGCTATCAGCAGGACGGCTTTCATTGGCGCCACGCCGATGTGTCGGTGCTGGTGCACACCCAGTCCGCCGATATCGCCATGGGCGTCGACGGCGGCGCCGGCAAGGATGAGGGTGCCGGCGATCAGGGCATCATGTTCGGCTATGCCTGCCGCGAGACGCCGGCCTATATGCCCGCCGCCATCCACTACGCCCACGCCATCCTGAAGAGCTTGGCCGACGCGCGCCACGGCGGCGCGGCCCCGCAGCTCGGCCCCGATGCGAAGAGCCAGGTGTCGCTGCGCTATGTCGACGGCCAGCCGGTCGGTGCGACCTCCGTCGTCGTGTCCACTCAGCACGATGCCGACACCAGCATCGAGCAGGTGCGCGAGATCGTCCGCCCGCATGTCGAAGGCGTGCTGCCGACGGGCTGGATGTGCCCGGAGGCCGATTTCTACGTCAATCCCACCGGGCGCTTCGTCATCGGCGGACCGGATGGCGATTGCGGGCTGACCGGCCGCAAGATCATCGTCGACACCTATGGCGGGGCCGCCCCGCATGGCGGCGGCGCCTTCTCCGGCAAGGACCCCACCAAGGTCGACCGCTCCGCCGCCTATGTCGCCCGCTATCTGGCGAAGAATGTGGTGGCGGCCGGGCTGGCGGAACGCTGCACCATCCAGCTCAGCTACGCCATCGGCGTCGCCTGGCCGCTGTCGGTCTATATCGACACCCACGGCACCGGCCAGGTCGACGAGGAGCGGTTGTCCCAGGTGTTGCGCGATCGGGTCGATCTCAGCCCGCGCGGGATCCGCGAGCATCTCGGTCTGCACCGGCCGATCTATGCGCGCACCGCCGCCTACGGCCATTTCGGCCGGGAGCCGGAGGGCGATGGCGGCTTCTCCTGGGAGCGGCTGGACCTGGCGGACGACCTGCGCGCCGCCTTCGCTTGAGCGGCGGCCCGACCGGCGCGCCCGGGGCGCCGGCGCAAGCGCGCTTCCACGGCCGGCGCCACGGACGTCGGCTGCGGCCCGGCCGTCAACGTCTGATCGACGAACTGCTGCCGCGCCTGGCCGTACCGGCCGGGGACGGGCCGCTCGACCCGCCGGCGCTGTTCGCCCGGCCCGTCGAGGCGGTGTGGCTGGAGGTCGGCTTCGGGGCGGGCGAGCATCTCGTCTGGCAGGCGGCCCAGCACCCAGGCATCGGCCTGATCGGCTGCGAGCCGTTCGTCAACGGCGTGGCGGCGCTGTTGGCGCGGGTCGAAGCGGGCGGCGACCCGATCAGCGACCGCGTCCGTCTCTGGCCGGATGCGGCGGCGGCGCTGGTCGCGCGCCTGCCGGCGGGCTCGATCGACCGGGTCTTCGTGCTGTTCCCCGATCCCTGGCCGAAGCGCCGCCATTGGAACCGCCGCTTCATCCAGCCGGCGATGCTCGACCGCCTGGCCGAGGCGATGGCCGACGGGGCGGAACTGCGCCTCGCCACCGACGATCCGGGCCTCGCCGACTGGATGCTGTGGCAGGTCCGCGCCCACCCGGCCTTCGCCTGGACCGCGGCCGGCGCGGCGGACTGGTGCCGCCGCCCCGCCGACTGGCCACCGACCCGCTACGAGCAAAAACAGCTCGAAGGCCCGCCGGTGTTCCTCAGGTTTCGCCGAAATGCTCGATCAGGATTGTAGACAATTAGATTCCATTTTATTTGAATGTATCAGATAGAGGAGTTTCCTTGATAATCTAATCCATCATCGGTCAGCTGAGCTTGTAACAAGGAAGCTAAATAATCTTCCATTTCGTTGAAATTCAGATGCCCATTATCCCAGGCTCGGTCCGCAGATTTCAACGCAGCTTCATACTCATCGCGGTTTTCTTTTATCCGTTCTGGGATGATCTTTCGACCAGGTAGCAAGTTTTCGGATCGAACGCAAAGTAAGAAATAACATGCGGCACGTGCCGTCCGACCATTCCCTTCTATGAAAGGATGAATCCAATTCAGGCGCCAAAGGCCATAGGCTGCTAATTCAGTAGGTGACCAGATATACCAATTCTCCTGGATTGTTGAAATGCAACGATCCATCCAATCATCAACATCATTAAAGTGTGGCGGAATATGCGAGCCTACATACACAGGTTCTCTTCGGAATCGGCCACCAAACTGAGATATATTAGCAACAGCAACATGATTCAGCGCCCAAAGAAGATATTTATCGAAAGATACAGGCCCCTTCTCGAGGCCAATTTCAATGCAGTTGGTAAGGAGTTCATACTGCCTGTTCAGGTTTTGTTCTTGAATACGATCAAAAAGCTCAGAATTTTCTTCTCTTAGCACGAACATGAAATCAACTCTCCGTACAAACTTTTCATTCTTGAGGATGTTTTACTCTGACATGATCAACAGATCGGCGCGCGGATTCTTTTGTTATCCTTGATCCTCTAGGTGCGTTCCCATAGACAAAGCTTGCACGTTGTTCGCGCAGTTGATCTTCAGTCAGCACGATCTTCTTCGCGTCATCCAACAATCGGCGCAGTTCCGGTCGATCCGGGGCTCGTGTGAGCGCCATCTTGCGTTCTGCCATAAGTTCCCCCGCTCGCGAGCACGCGACAACGAGCCACGAAGTTCGAATCGACCAGATTGTCGCTAGTGGTGCGCCTTATGGCAATGCGTCCCGTAGCCGGCTGCGCCTATCCTGTGGCGCGAATGAGGTCGGCCCATTGGTCGATCGAGGCCGCGAAGTCGTTGTCGGAGAAGCCGTCCAGATAGGCCCGGCCGGCGTCGGACAGGGCGACGATCCGGTAGGCGACGCGCACCCGGGTGCGGTGCGGCCCGTCGGCCCGGCACGCGACGTCGACGAAGGCGACGCGCGCGCCCGGCGTCAGCCGCAGATAGCGCGCGCGGGCGTCTTCGGGCTGCCAGGCGAGGCAGGTCCAATAGGTGGTCTCGCCGTCGGCCTGGGTCGTGAAGACCATGCCCTCGACCGTCTCGCCGGTCGCCGGCTCGATATAGGACGGCCGCCAGCCGGGCACCCACGCCTCCTCGCCCTTCGGCGTGAACAGCGGGAATGCCTCGGCCACCGGGCGATCCACCAGGATCTCGTGGGCATAGCTGCGCTGCATGGATCTCTTCCGCTTCCCAGCGCCGTCGACGACCACGATAAAACGATAGCGTAGGACGCACCGAACCGGTGATGCTTGCTTGCATCACGTCGGCAAACGGCTATATTTGCGATCGTCACTCCAGATGCTGGGGTCGATTGACGGACTGGTGATGCCTGGCGCAATCGGGGTGGGCCTTCGGCCCGCCTTTTTTGTTTGCGCGGCCGACCATGTCCGCCGTCGCGGGTGGGGGCAGATCCGCCGTCCGGCATCGGGGGGCCAAGGGGGCAGGACAAGAACGGCAACAGCCGGCGGGTCCGGCGCCGGGCGGGGGCGAGCGCGCTTCGCCGGCGCCGACGGACCGCCGCACGGACGGATCGTGGATAGGGCCGACGCGCTGCAGCGCCTGATTGAACCGACGTTGGAGGCCCTGGGCTTCGAGGTCGTGCGCGTCCTGGTCATGGGCCAGCAGCGCACCACCGTCCAGGTGATGATCGAGCGCGCCGACCGCACGGTCCTGACGGTCGAGCATTGCGCCGAGGCGAGCCGGGTTCTGTCGGCGGTCCTGGACGTCGAAGATCCGATCCAGGGTGCCTACACGCTGGAAGTGTCGTCGCCGGGCATCGACCGGCCGCTGACGCGGCTGGCGGATTTCGAGCGGTTCGCCGGCCATCTGGCGCGTGTCGAGACCGTCCGCCCGGTCGACGGCCGCCGCCGGTTCAAGGGCCGCCTGGCCGGCGTCGACGGCGAGGCGGTCCGGCTGGAGTTGAGCGAGCCTGTGGCCAACGGCTCGGCCGAAGACGGCGCAGCGGCGGTCGCCGTGCCGTTCGCCGAGATCCAGCGGGCCAAGCTGGTCTTGACCGACGAGCTGATCGCCGCGTCCGGCGGGGTCGGCTGAGCCGGCCGAGGCGCGGCACCGAGATTAAGAGCACGGGTGAGGTCTATCGATGGACGGACAGCAACTTCTGTTGGCGGCGGAGAGCGCCGCGCGAGAGAAGAATATCGAGCGCGACGAGGTGCTGATGGCCATGGAGCAGGCCATCCAGAAGGCCGGCCGCTCGAAATACGGCCTCGACCGGGACATCCGGGCGCTGATCGACCGGCGCACCGGCGACATCCATCTGTCGCGCTACCGCGAGGTGGTGGAAGAGGTGGAGAACGAGGCGACGGAGATCACCCTCGACCACGCCCGCACCATCAAGGCCGATGCGGAGATCGGCGAGTTCCTGGTCGACCCGCTGCCGCCGATCGATTTCGGCCGCATCGCCGCCCAGACCGCCAAGCAGGTCATCGTCCAGAAGGTCCGCGAGGCCGAACGCCGCCGCCAGTACGAGGAGTACAAGGACCGCGTCGCGGAGATCGTCAACGGCCTGGTCAAGCGGGTGGAGTACGGCAACGTCACGGTCGATCTCGGCCGGGCGGAAGGCATCATCCGGCGCGACGAGCTGCTGCCGCGCGAGCATTTCAAGGTCGGTGACCGCGTACGCGCCTTCATCTACGACGTCCGCGAGGAGCCGAGGGGACCGCAGATCTTCCTGTCGCGCAGCCATCCGCAGTTCATGGCCAAGCTGTTCACCATGGAGGTGCCGGAGATCTATGACGGCATCATCGAGATCAAGGCGGTCGCCCGCGACCCGGGCAGCCGGGCCAAGATCGCGGTGATCAGCAACGATGCCTCCATCGATCCCGTCGGCGCCTGCGTCGGCATGCGCGGCAGCCGCGTGCAGGCGGTGGTCGGCGAGCTGCAGGGCGAGAAGATCGACATCATCCCCTGGTCGGCGGAGCCGGCGACCTTCATCGTCAACGCGCTCGCCCCGGCGGAGGTCACCAAGGTGGTGCTGGACGACGAGCAGCGCCGCATCGAGGTGGTGGTGCCCGACGAGCAGCTTTCGCTGGCCATCGGCCGGCGCGGGCAGAATGTCCGCCTCGCCTCCATGCTGACCGGCTGGGACATCGATATCCTGACCGAGGCGGAGGAGAGCGAGCGCCGCACCCAGGACATGCGCCAGCGCAGCGAGATGTTCATGGACGCGCTGGACGTCGACGACGTCATCGCCAACCTGCTGGTGGTGGAAGGTTTCGGCCAGGTCGACGAGATCGCCTTCGTCGAGCTGGAGGAGCTGGCCGACATCGAAGGCTTCGACGAGGATATCGCCGGCGAGCTGCAGCGCCGCGCCCTGGTCTTCGTGGAGGAGCGCGACCGCGCGGCCGGCGACCGCTACCGCTCGCTCGGCGGCACGGAGGAGCTGGCGGCGGTGGACGGCTTGACCCCGGCGATGCTGGTGGCATTGGCCGAGGCTGATGTGAAAACCCTGGACGACTTCGCGGACCTGGCGAGCGACGAGCTGCTGGAGATCGTCGGCGGCGCGGCGCTGTCGCTGGAAGAGGCCAATGAGATGATCATGGCGGCCCGCGCCCACTGGTTCGAGGACGACGAGGCGCCCGCCGACGACGCGACCGCCGACGACGCGACCGCCGACGACGCGGCCGAGGACGCAAGCGCCGAGGACGCAAGCGCCGAAGACGCAAGCGCCGAAGACGCAGACGACGCCGGTAGCGCGGGCGATAGCGGCGACGCGGGCGATGATGATCCGGTCGCTGCCGCCGGCAGCGCCTGATGCGGCGCGCGGCGGCGGCGGGGACGGCGCGGTGGGCGGCGAACCAGCCCGGCGGGGACCGGTCCGGCGCTGTCTCGGCGACGGTGGGTCGGCGGCCAAGGCGCGCCTGATCCGCTTCGTCGTCGGACCGGATGGAGAGTTGGTGCCCGATCTCGCGGCGCGGTTGCCGGGGCGCGGGTTCTATGTCTCGGCCGACCGGGCGCGGCTGGACCGGGCGGTTCGCCGCGGCGGCTTTGGCCGGATCGCCGGCCGGCGCGGCCTCGGGCCGCTCAGGGTCGGCGCCGATCTGGCCGACCGGGTGGAGCGGTTGCTGGCCGACCGGCTGGTCGATCTGATCGGCCTGGCCAACCGAGCGGGCCAGGCGGTCGCGGGCCGGGAGAAGGTGGCAGCCTGGCTGCGCGACGGGCGCGCCGTGCTGCTGTTGCAGGCGCGCGACGGCGCGCCGGGGGGGCGTGCCCGGCTGGCCGCGCTGGCCGGCGCGCTGCCGGTGATCGCGGTGGCCGGCAGCGACGAGCTGGCGCGCGCCTTCGGGCGCCCGGCGGCCGTGGTAGAGGTGGCGGTGGCGCGGGGCGGTCTCGCCCAGCGCATTGAGGCCGAGGCGAACCGGCTCGCCGGGTTTCGCCCGGTGGTGGAGAACGAACAGGAACCAAGCCGTCCGGGCGGGGGTTGACGACGCTTGGAGCCCCTAGGACGATATGGACCCACTGCCCTTGCGGCGCCGTCGTGCGCCGGTCTGTCGGTCCGGAAAGATCAAGAGCCGAGATGAGTGACAGCGAGACCAAGACCGACACGAACGAGCGCGAGCCGGCGAAGAAGACGCTGAGCCTGGGCAGCCGTGGCAAGTCGACGCTGACCCGCCATGCCGGCGACGCCAATCAGGTGCGCCAGAGCTTCAGCCATGGGCGCTCCAAGACCGTTCAGGTCGAGGTCAAGCGCAAGCGGGCGGTCGAACGCTCCCCGGCGGAAGGCGACGGGCCGCGCCGCGACGGGACCGGCCGCGGCCGCGGGCGGACCCTGACCAATGCGGAGCGGGAGGCCCGCGACCGCGCCCTCCAGTCCGCCCGCGAGGATGAGGCGCGGCGCCCTGCCGATGAGCTAATGCTCGACGGCGAGCCGATGGAGGCCGCCGCACCGGCGCCGACCGCGGACGCCGCCGATGCCGCCGGGTCCGCCCCGGCCGTGGAGGCCGTGCCGGAGCCGGTGGCGCCGGAACCGCTGGATCCGGAGGCGTTGCGCGCCCGCGAGGTCGCCGAGCTGCAGACCATCGAGGCGGCAGAGCGCGCCCGGGCGGAGCAGGAGACCAAGCGCCTGGAGGAGGCCGAGCGCCAGCGCGCCGCCGACCGCGCCCGCGCGCCTCAGGACGACGAGACCCGCCGGCGCGAGGTCGCCGACCGCGCCGGCAGTGCCGCCGCCGCCAAGATCGCCGGCCTCGACCTGCCGGAAGAGGAGGACAGCGCGGCGCGCCGCGCGCGCCCGGGCGGCGCCAAGCGCCCGCCGCCGGCGCCCAGCCGGGCCGGCCGTGGTGCTGGCGCGCGCCGGCGCACCGGTGCCAAGATGACGGTTGCCCAGGCGCTGTCGTCGGACGAGGGCGAGCGCACCCGCAGCCTGGCCTCGGTCCGCCGGGCGCGCGAGCGGGCGCGCCACGCCGATGCCGGGCGCGACCAGGAGAAGGTCGTCCGCGACGTCATCGTGCCGGAGACCATCACCGTCCAGGAACTGGCCAACCGCATGGCCGAACGCGGCGGCGACGTGGTCAAGACGCTGTTCCGCATGGGCGTGATGGTGACCATCAACCAGACCATCGACGCCGACACGGCGGAGCTGGTGGTCACCGAGATGGGCCACCGCATCCGCCGCGTCTCCGACGCCGATGTCGAGATCGGCATGCATGGCGAGGACGACACCGAGGCCGACAAGCAGCCGCGCCCGCCGGTGGTCACCGTCATGGGCCATGTCGACCACGGCAAGACCTCGCTGCTCGACGCGCTGCGTTCCACCGACGTCGTCAGCCGCGAGGCCGGCGGCATCACCCAGCATATCGGCGCCTATCAGGTGACGCTGGACAGCGGGCAGAAGATCACCTTCATCGACACGCCGGGCCACGCGGCGTTCACCTCGATGCGCGCGCGCGGCGCCAACACCACCGACATCGTCATCCTGGTGGTCGCGGCGAATGACGGCGTGATGCCGCAGACGGTCGAGGCGATCCGCCACGCCCGGGCCGCCAATGTGCCGATCGTCGTCGCCATCAACAAATGCGACCTGCCCGACGCCGACCCAGACCGGGTGCGCGCCGACCTCTTGCAGCACGAGATCGTGGTGGAGAGCATGGGCGGCGAGGTCCAGGCCATCGAGGTCTCCGCGAAGAGCCGCGAGGGGCTGGAGACGCTCGCCGAAGCGGTCCTGCTGCAGGCGGAGCTGTTGGAGCTGAAGGCCAATCCCGACCGCGCCGCGGAGGGCGTCGTCATCGAGGCGAAGCTGGAGCGTGGCCGCGGCTCGGTCGCCACCGTGCTGGTCCAGCGCGGCACGCTGAAGGTCGGCGAGATCTTCGTGGCGGGCAGCGAATGGGGCCGCGTGCGGGCACTGGCCAACGACCGCGCCGAGCCGATCGAAGCCGCCGGGCCGGCGGAGCCGGTGGAGGTCCTGGGCCTCAACGGCGTGCCGCTGGCGGGCGACGACTTCGTGGTCGTCGACAACGAAGGCCGGGCGCGCGAGATCACCGATTTCCGCAACCGCAAGAAGCGCGAGGCCCAACAGGTCGCCAACGCCCGCGGCACGCTGGAGCAGATGTTCGACCGCATCCAGAGCGGCGAGGCCAAGCAGCTCCCCTTGTTGATCAAGGGCGACGTGCAGGGCTCGGTGGAGGCGATCGCCCAGAGCCTGACCAAGCTCGCCGAAGACAATGCCGAGGTCGAGGTGCGGGTGCTGCACAGCGCCGTCGGCGGCATCAACGAGAGCGACATCACCCTGGCGACCGCCTCGGACGCCCTGATCGTCGGTTTCAACGTGCGCGCCAATCCCCAGGCGCGGGAACTGGCGCGGCGCGACGGCACCGATATCCGCTACTACAGCGTGATCTACGACGTCATCGACGATGTCCGCCAGATGCTGACTGGCCTGTTGGCGCCGAGCCTGCGCGAGACCTTCCTGGGCAATGCCGAGATTCGCGAGGTCTTCAACATCTCGCGCACCGGCAAGGTGGCCGGCTGCTACGTCACCGACGGGCTGGTGCGCCGCGGCGCCTCGGTCCGGCTGTTGCGCGACAATGTCGTTATCCATGAGGGCAAGCTGAAGACGCTGCGCCGCTTCAAGGATGAGGTGCGCGAGGTCACGCATAGCTATGAATGCGGCATGGCCTTCGAGAACTACGACGACATCAAGGTCGGCGACGTGATCGAAGCCTTCGAGATGCAGGAGGTTGCCCGCGAGCTGTAGCCGCCCGGAGGACCTGGCGGCCGCCCACGCCCCTTGAGGCCGCGGCGGTCGTCCGCCCTCCGGCCGCCCGCTCGCCGGCCGACGCGACCCGAGATTCAGAGATGCGTGTGTCCCAGACGCGACAGGGCCGCCAGCCCAGCCAGCGCCAATTGCGCGTCGGCGAGGCGATCCGCCATCGCCTCGCCGAGTTGCTGCAGCGCGGCGACATCCATGCGCCGGAGCTGGAGGGCATCTCGGTGACCGTCAGCGAGGTGCGGATGAGCCCCGACCTGCGTACGGCGGTGGTCTATGTCAGCCGGCTGGGCGGCGAGGCGGGCGACGAGCTGGTGGCGCTGCTGAACCGGGTTCAGCCGGCGCTGCGCCACCATGTCGCCCAGGCGGTCCGGCTGAAATTCGCGCCGCGTCTGGCCTTCCGCCTGGACACCTCGTTCGACGAGGCGGCGCGCATCGACCGGCTGTTGCACGACCCGCGGGTCGCCGCCGACTTGGTCACACGCGACGGCGAGGCCGCGCGCGACGACGAGGCGCCGGGGCCGGAGGACGACGCATGAGCCGGCGCCGCCGCGGCCGGCCGGTGCATGGCTGGCTGGTGCTCGACAAGCCGGCCGACCTGACCTCGACGCAAGCCGTGTCGAAGGTTCGCCGGCTGTTCGATGCCCGCAAGGCCGGCCATGCCGGCACGCTGGACCCGATGGCGACCGGCGTGCTGCCGATCGCCTTCGGCGAGGCCACCAAGACCGTGTCCTATGCCATGGACGGCGCCAAGCGCTACCGCTTCGCCATCGCCTTCGGTGAGGCCCGCGACAGCGACGACAGCGAAGGGCAGGTGGTGGCGACCAGCCCGGTCCGGCCCGACCCGGCGGCGGTGGCGGATGTGCTGGGCCGCTTCACCGGCGAGATCGAGCAGGTACCCCCCGCCTTCTCCGCCATCAAGATCGCGGGCGAGCGCGCCTACGACCTGGCCCGCGACGGCGAGACGGTCAACCTCGCCCCGCGGCGCATCCGCATCGACGCGCTGGACTTGGTCGCGGTACCAGACGGCGACCATGTCGTCCTGGAGGCGGTCAGCGGCAAGGGCGCCTATATGCGCGGCCTGGCCCGCGATATCGCGGTCGCCCTGGGCACGGTCGGCCACCTCTCCGCCTTGCGCCGGCTGTCTGTCGGTGCCTTTACGCTTGACGCGGCGGTGACACTGCCGCAATTAGAGGCGCTCGTCGGCAGCGGAGGGGGAGACTCTGCCCTTTTGCCGCTGGAGACCCCGCTGGACGACATCCCGGCGGTGGCCTTGTCCGACGTCGAAGCGCATCGAATGCGCTCTGGCCAAGCCGTAGCGTTGCTGAAGCGATCCGATCGCGAGCGGCTTGCCGCCGCCCAAGCCGATCGCGATGACGGCGATTGCCTGGTGCTGGCGACAGCACGGGGCGTTCCCGTTGCCTTGGCGCGTCTGACGGGGGCCGAGCTTCAGCCGGTGCGTGTCTTGAATCTTGAACCTGCCTGAAGGGCGCGACGCCCTGGAGGAATTGGCCGATGTCGATCAGCCCCGAGCGCAAGAGCGCTCTGATCGAAGAACACCGCCGCGAGGCGAACGATACCGGATCTCCGGAGGTCCAGGTGGCGGTCCTGACCGAACGGATCGCCAACCTGACCGAGCATCTGAAGGTCCACAAGAAGGACTTCCACTCGCGGCGCGGTCTGTTGATGCTCGTGGGGCGCCGGCGGCGGCTCCTCGACTATGTGAAGAGGAAGGACCAGCTTCGCTACGAGAGCCTGGTGAAACGGCTCGGCCTGCGTCGCTGAGGAGGATCCGGCCCTGCCGCGGCGTTCCCGCGGGTGCGCGGCCGCTCAAGGACGGGGCCGGGGTGGCGGCAATGCCCCCTTGGATGACAACAAGACCCCGCGACCCGGTCTTCTTCTGCCTTTCCAACACCAACGGCGCGCGTCCCCGCATCCGCGGCCCGCGCGCCCATGACGCTTCGGCGGTTTGCTCCGGCGCTTTACGGCGCGCCCCCTGAACCGCCCGCAAGGTCATCGTTTCAATCGACGTCGCCGCCGCAGATCATCGGGATCGCCGGCGACAGCAAAGGGAAAAGTTCGAATGTTCAAAGTGTACCGCAAGGAAATTGAGTGGGGTGGTCGTCCGCTGGTTCTGGAGACCGGCAAAGTCGCGCGCCAGGCCGACGGCGCCGTCATGGTGCGCTATGGCGGCACCATGGTTCTGTGCACCGCCGTCGGGGCCCGGTCGCCGCGACCCGGTATCGATTTCTTCCCGCTCACCGTCAACTACCAGGAAAAGACATTCGCCGCCGGCAAGATCCCCGGCGGCTTTTTCAAGCGCGAAGGCCGCCCGAGCGAGAAGGAGGTCCTGGTCAGCCGGCTGATCGACCGGCCGATCCGCCCGCTCTTCGCCAAGGGCTACCGCAACGAGACCCAGGTGATCTGCACCGTGTTGGCGCATGACCTGGAGAACGACCCCGACGTCGTGGCGATGATCGGCACCTCGGCAGCGCTGACCCTGTCCGGCCTGCCGTTCCTGGGGCCGATCGGGGCCTGCCGCGTCGGCTATATCGACGGCGACTACGTCCTCAACCCGCGGGTCGACGAACTGCCGTCCAGCGGGCTCGACCTGGTGCTCGCCGGCACGTCGGAAGGCGTGCTGATGGTGGAGAGCGAGGCGAAGGAGCTGGACGAGCAGACCATGCTCGGCGCCGTCACCTTCGGCCACCGCCAGATGGGCGCGGTGATCGACCTGATCATCGACCTGGCGGAGCAGTGCGCGCGCGATCCGGTCGAGCTGCCGGAGGCGCCGTCGGGGGTCGACGATCTCAAGGCCCGCCTCGCCGCCGGCTATGCCGACGACATCAAGGCGGCCTACCAGATCAGCACCAAGCTGGACCGCGTCGCCGCGCTGGAGGCCGTGCGCAGCCGGGCGATGGCCGATCTCGGCGCGGAGGAGCCGGGGGCGTCGCTGGTCGGCGGCCTGTTGAAGTCGCTGGAGAGCGACGTGGTGCGGGGCTGGATCCTGGACACCGGCCAGCGCATCGACGGGCGCGATCTGAAGACGGTGCGCCCGATCGTGTCGGAGGTCGGCATCCTCGACCGGGCGCACGGCTCCGCGCTGTTCACCCGCGGCGAGACCCAGGCGCTGGTGGTCACCACGCTGGGCACCGGGCAGGACGAGCAGATCATCGACGCGCTGGGCGGTGAGTACCGCGAGCACTTCATGCTGCACTACAACTTCCCGCCCTATTCGGTGAACGAGACCGGCCGCCTGGGCAGCCCGGGCCGCCGCGAGATCGGCCACGGCAAGCTCGCCTGGCGGGCGGTCCGGCCGCTGATGCCGGCGAAGGAGGACTTCCCCTACACCATCCGCGTGGTCTCCGAGATCACCGAGTCCAACGGCTCGTCCTCCATGGCCACGGTGTGCGGCAGCAGCCTGGCGCTGATGGATGCCGGCGTGCCGCTGAAGGCGCCGGTGGCCGGCATCGCCATGGGCCTGATCAAGGACGGCGACCGTTTCGCGGTGCTGACCGACATCCTCGGCGACGAGGACCATTTGGGCGACATGGACTTCAAGGTCGCCGGCACCGCGTCGGGCGTCACCAGCCTGCAGATGGACATCAAGATCACCTCGATCACCGAGCAGATCATGGCCCAGGCGCTGGACCAGGCGCGCGACGGCCGGCTGCATATTCTGCAGGAGATGGCCGGCGCGCTGGCGGAGAGCCGCGGCGAGGTCAACGCTTATGCGCCGCGCATCACCGTCATCACCGTGCCGAAGGACAAGATCCGCGACGTCATCGGCAGCGGCGGCAAGGTGATCCGCGAGATCTGCGAGGTTTCCGGCGCCAAGATCGACATCGACGACACCGGGTCGATCAAGATCGCCGCGGTCGATACCGGCAGCGCGACCAAGGCGATCGAGATGATCCAGGCCATCGTCGCGGAGCCGGAGGTCGGGGTGATCTATTCCGGCAAGGTGGTGAAGGTTGTGGATTTCGGCGCCTTCGTGAACTTCCTGGGCAACCGGGATGGGCTCGTGCACATCTCCGAGCTGGCGCCGCGCCGGGTCGGCAAGGTGACCGACATCGTCGATGTCGGGCATGAGGTGAAGGTCAAGGTGCTGGGCATCGACGACCGCGGGAAGGTCAAGCTGTCGATGAAGGTGGTCGACCAGGACACCGGCGCCGATCTGTCCGCCGCGGCCGGCGACGCCTGACCCGACCCGACCGGCGGGGGCGCCGCGGCCCCCCGTCCGCTTTGCATCTCGTCGGCGCTGAGGCTACCTTGGGCGCTCGGTAATCAGGTCACGGTCGCATCGCAAAGCGGCCGGACCGGCGCCAATCGACGGGAGGCGAGGCGATGACGGGTGGACGGGTTCTGGCGGCTGCGGCGGCATTGACCTTGGCGACGGCGGCGACACCGGCCTTGTCGGTCGGTCTGTCGCTCAACTACGTCACGCTGCCCAGCCATGTGACCCTGGAAGCCTGCCTCAATCTGGCGGAAAACCAGTTCGCCAATCTCGGCCTC
Source organism: Alphaproteobacteria bacterium (assembly GCA_028284045.1). GTDB lineage: Bacteria > Pseudomonadota > Alphaproteobacteria > DSM-16000 > Inquilinaceae > JANQSN01. Next base: position 14,107 of record JANQSN010000046.1, read on the forward strand.
AGCGTGCTGGAGCGAACCAGTTCGGCCGCCTGGGCGGAGCCGATCGGCGGGGCCGACGAACTCTACTCCGTCTACTGCATCATCGATCGCAGCATCACCGTGGTCGTCGGCGCCGGCGACGATCTGGACCAGGTGGACAGCCAACTCGGCGTGCTCGTCCAGAACCTCGACTACGCCTTCAACGGGAAGTAGCGCCGCCGGCCGCGCCAGGAGTCGCCGGGCCGTCCCCGGGGACCCAGGCCCGGACTTGCCCTCGACACCCCCAGAGCGTGCTGCCAGACTTGCGGCCAATGAGCGAGATCCCGACTCCCGCCGCCCACGACGCCGAAGAGGCGTTCAGCGTCACCTTCTGGGGAACCCGCGGCAGCATCGCCTGTCCGGGGCCGTCCACCGTCCGCTATGGCGGCAACACGACGTGCCTGGAGATCCGCTGCGGGTCCGACGTCGTGGTCATCGACGGCGGGACGGGCATGCGGCCCTTGGGCTACAAGCTGGTGGCGGAGCAGCGGTCCCAGATCGACGTGCTGTTCACCCACACCCATTTCGACCATGTCGTCGGCGTGCCGTTCTTCAAGCCCGCCTATTTCGAGGATATGCACGTCACCTTCTGGGCCGGCCATCTGCTGCCGGAGGCGACGTTGCGCGCCATCCTGGTCGACATGATGATGCCGCCCTTGTTTCCGGTGCCGTTGCATATCTTCGAGAGCTGCGAGTATCGCGACTTCGCGGCCGGCGACCGCTTCACGCTGCGGCCGGGCATCGAGGTATCGACCTGCAAGCTGAACCACCCGAACCGGGCGACCGGCTATCGCATCGACTATGGCGGGCGCGCGATCGCGGTGATCACCGATACGGAGCATGTTGCGGGCGAACTGGATCGGGCGATCGTCGATCTCGTCCAGGGCGCGGATGTGATGATCTACGACGCGATGTTCACGGATGAGGAGTTTCCCCGCTTCAAGGGCTGGGGCCATTCCACCTGGCAGCAATGTTTGCGCGTCGCCGACGCCGCCGGGGTCGGCCGGGCGGTGATCTTCCACCACGATCCCAACCACGACGACGACTTCATGGACTGTATCGCCAAGGTCGCCGACGCCCGGCGTCCCGGCAGCCTGGTCGCGCGCGAGGGCCAGACGCTGACCGTCCTGCCGGCGGCCGCGGCCGGCTGAGGCGTGGGTCGGGACCCGCACCGCCGGGCGGCATGACCGGCGGCCCGTCCCTGCGCGCCCGGCTGCGCCGCCTGGGCTTCGGCCTGTCGACGGTGCTGGGGCTCGGGCCCCGCGGCTTCTTCATCCCCTATCGCTATGCCGATCGGATCGCCCGGCCGCAGCCGGCCTATGCGGCCGTGGCGCGGCTGTTCGAGGCGGCGGCCCCGGCCTTCACCGCGCATCTCGACGCCATCGACGGCCTGGCGGACGACCTGCTGGCGATCCGCCCCGCGCCGCCGCCCGCCCCGCGCTGGGACCAGGGCTGGTTTCCGACGCTGGATGCCGCCGCGCTCTACGCGATGATCCGCCGGTTCCGTCCGGCCCGGGTGGTGGAGATCGGCAGCGGCCATTCGACCCGCTTCGCCGCGCGCGCCGTCGCCGATGGCGGCCTGGCGACGGCGATCACCGCGGTGGACCCCGCCCCGCGGCGCGCGCTGGACGGCCTGGGCGTCGCGCATATCGCCGCCACGCTTCAGGACGCCGACCCAAGGCCGATCGACGCGCTCGGCCCCGGCGACATCCTGTTCGTCGACAGCAGCCATATCCTGATGCCAGGCAGCGATCTCGACCATCTGCTGAACCGCGTGCTGCCGCGGCTGGTCGACGGCGTGCTAGTGCATGTCCACGACATCTTCCTGCCGGAGGACTACCCGGCCGCCTGGTGGTGGCGCGGCTACAACGAGCAATCGGCGATCGCGGCCCTGCTGCTGTCCGGCGGCTGGCAGCCGCTGTTCGCCAGCCGCTATGTCCTGCGGCACTGGGCCGACCGTCTGGGGCGCGGCGTCTTGGGACAGTTGCCGGCCGCGGCGGCACCGGCCTCCAGCCTGTGGATGGTGCGCCGGTCGACGGAGTAAGCGCGTGCCGAATCAGGTTATTGGGGTCTTTCGCTCAATCGATCACGTAGCGATGTGCTCCTAATCCCAACGAATACGTAGTAATTTTCGAAGGATGCGGCGGTGCTTCCCGTTCGATCCTGGCACAGTTTGATTGCAATACGATATGAACGACTATCGTTTACTCATTGGTTCTTAAGACATTCGGCGCCATATCATAAGAAAACGGCCGGACGCGTCCTGGCACCGTTCGGCCGCTGCATTGGAGGATGAGTCATGACGCTGTCGACCGGTCCGTTCTATGAGGACGTGAAGCTCGGTGCGGCCCTGCTCGCCGCCGTGGTGTTGCTGCTGCTGGCCGCCTGACGCCCGCGCCGGTTCCATCGGATCGAGCCCGCACCGGCCCGAGACCGCGACGGTTCACGGAGGCTTGACAGGCTGTCACTATCGGCCCGCCGGGCGTGTCGCCTATCATCGCGGCCATGTCCGACGAACCGCCGCGGCTGTCGCCCTTTCGGGACCTCTTCGCCGGCTCCGCCCCCGATGACGTGGCGGAGCGGGTGTGCGCGATCATCCGCCGTCAGGAGGCCTTGAGCGAAATCCTGATCGGCTGGGTGCAGCTCGTCATCGTCACGCTGTTCGGCACGCTCTATGCGCTGTCGCCGACGGCGCATGGCGCGTTCATGCCGCAGTTCGAGCCAGTGCCCTTCGTGCTGGCGGCCTATTTCGCCTTCACCGTCTTCCGATTGTGCCTGGCCTATAGGGGGGCGCTGCCGGCGTCGGTGGTGTACCTCTCCGTCTTCCTAGACATGGCCCTGCTGATGGGCCTGATCTACAGCTTCCACATACAGTACGACCAGCCGGCCGCCTTCTATCTGAAGGCGCCGACGCTGCTCTACGTCTTCATCTTCATCGCGCTCCGGGCGCTGCGCTTCGACCCGCGCTATGTGCTGACCGCCGGGCTGGCGGCGGCGGCCGGCTGGCTGATCCTGGTGCTGCTGGCGGCGGCGGAGATGGATCCCGACGCGTATATCACCCGCGATTTCGTCGCCTACATGACTTCCAACCGCATGCTGATCGGGGCGGAGATCGACAAGATCGTTTCGATCCTGCTGGTCACCATGATCCTGACCGCCGCCTTGTCGCGCGGCCGGCGCCTGCTGATCACCGCGGCGCGGGAGAGCGAGGCGGCGCGCGATCTGGGCCGTTTCTTCTCGCCGGAGGTGGCCCGCGCAATCACCGCCGCCCAGGTCCGCGTGCGCGCCGGCCAGGGCGAGGCGCGCGAGGCCGGCGTGCTGCTGGTCGACATCCGCGGCTTCACCCGCTTCTCCGCCACCATCTCGCCCGACGAGGTGGTGCGGCTGCTGGCCGACTACCAGACCTTCATGGTGCCGGCGATCGAACGCCATGGCGGCACCATCGACAAGTTCCTGGGCGACGGCATCATGGCGACCTTCGGCGCCGTGTCGCCCGGCACGGTCATCGCCGCGGATGTGGTCGCGGCGGTGGAGGACGTGCTCGACCAGGCGGCGGCCTGGAACGCCTTCCGGGCCGCGGCCGGCGACCACCGGGCCTTGACGGTCAATGCCGCCGCGACCCTGGGGCCGGTGGTGTTCGGCGCGGTCGGCCACGCGGATCGGCTGGAATACACGGTGATCGGCGCCACGGTGAACGGCGCGGCGAAGTTGGAAGAGCACAACAAGCGCTGCCGCAGCCGCGCGCTGGTGCCCGCCCAGCTCTACCGCCGCGCCTTGGCGGAGGGGTTCCGGCCGCGCTTGACATGGCAGGCGATCGACGGGCAGGAGGTGCCGGGCCTGGACGGCGACGGCCATCTGATGATGGTGCCCGGCGCGGCCGTCGGAACCGGCGCTGCCACCACCACAGCCGCCGCCGCGCCCGCCCGGTCCTGATCCGAAAGCGACGGAAGAGATCCGATGAGCGACGGTGCCCTGACCCTCAGCTATTCCCCCGCCTCGCCCTTTGCCCGGCTGGTCCGCCTGGCGGTCGCCGAGCTGGGGTTGGAGGCGCGGTTGCAGGTGGCGACCGTCGCCGTCTCCCCTGGCTCTTCCGATGCCGACTATGTCGCGCGCATCAACCCGCTGGGGCGGATCCCGGCACTGACGCTGGCGGACGGCAGCGTCTTGGTAGACAGCCATGTGATCGTGGAGTTCCTCGACGATCTGGCCGGCGGCCACCGGCTGATCCCGGCGGCCGACGGCTCGACGCGGCGCCACCAGGTGCTGAGCGACCATGCGCTGGCCCAGGGCGGCATGGAGGCGGCGGTGGCGCTGCGCTACGAGACGGTGTTGCGGCCGGAGGAGCTGCGCTGGTCGGTGTGGTCGGACGACCAATGGGCGAAGGTCGCCCGGACGCTGGATTGGTTCGAGGCGCGCACGGCGGTGCTGGCCACCCCGCGCGCCGCCGGGCCGGTCGATGTCTGCCAGTTGGCGCTGTTGGCCCTGTTGGGCTATCTCGACTTCCGCTTCGCCGACCGGCCCTGGCGCGATGGCCGGCCGCAGCTTGCCGCCTGGGCGGCGACGGCGATGGCGCGCCCCAGCTACGCCGCGACGGCGCCGGCCTAGGTCCAATCGACATTCGTCGCCGCACCCTGTTGAAGCCCTCCCCCATCAAAGGGGGGAGGGAATCCTGAATGTCGATTGAAGCTAATCCTGTTCGGGCGTTCCGCGCTCGGACGCCGCCGGCGTCCGCGGCCGCATCAGCGCGCCGATGAGCTGGCGCAGCGCGATCACCCACAGCAGCACCTGCGCGGCGAGGCAGCCCGCCGCCACGGCGGCCACCGGCGTCGGCACCACGCCCAGCCACTGGCCATAGACCAGCACCCAGCCATGCGCCGCCGGCGCCAGGGTCAAGGCGCCCAGAAAGCTCGGCCAGGTGCCGCGCCCGACCAGGAAGGGCGCAACCAGATAGCCGATATGGTAGAGCAGCACCATCGCCGCCAGGCTGGCCGCCAGCGCCGTCGGCATCTCCGTCGCCGCACTGTGGGCGGCGCTCTGGCTCACCCAGACAGCGACCGAGGCAAGGCCGAAGCCGATCGAAAAAGCCTTGATCCAGCCGGTCGGACGCGGCGGGAACAGGCGGATCGGCGGGTCGGGCGGGGGGCGCCGGTCGCTGCGCAGGCCGCCGTCAGGGTCGCTCGCGTGTCCGGTCAGGGGGCGATCCTGGGCAGGCAGGGCCGAAGACACTATACTGTCAGACATGTCCACGCTCTTCTTCGTGCTGATGGGGCTGTCCATGGTGGTGGTGCTGGCCAGCCTGGGCACCGGCCTCGTCGTCATGGCGCGCGGCGGCGATGTCAATGCGCGCTTCGGCAACCGGCTGATGCAGGTGCGCGTCGCCGCGCAGGCGCTCGCGCTGCTGTTCTTCGCCTTGGCGATGATCACCTGACGCAGTGCGCGGTCAATGCGGTCGTGTTGCGCGCATCGACGCGCGGGCCGCGAAGCCCCCGTACCAGTCGGCCAGCACCGGATGGCTTGTCCGCCAGTCGATGCGGTCGCCGGCGCGCAGGTCGACATAGCCCAGCGCGACCCCCGCCCCGATGCTCGCCATGGTTGCCGCCTGCCCGTAGTCGCCGATCTCGTCTGCGAGGCCGGCCAGCGCGCGGCGGATGGACGCGATCCAGCGGTCGATCCAGCCGGGCGACCGTTCGCCCTCCGGCCGGCGATAGACCTCGCAGGCGAGGTTGTACGTCTGGTCGAGGATGCCGTCGGTCAGGGCCAGCCGGCGCTGCGCGGTCCACCGCGCCTCCCCCGCGTCGGCCGGGAACAGGCGCGGGCTGTCGGCGAGGCTGTCGAGGTATTCGCAGATGACGTTGCTGTCATAGAGGCTGGCGGCGCCGTCGCGGACCAGCGCGGGAACCTTGCCGAGCGGGTTGGCCGCCACCAGGTCCGGCGGCAGGTCATAGGGGTTGACGGCGATCATCTCGACGCGATCCTGCAGCGCCTTTTCCAGGATCGCGATGCGGGCCTTGCGCGCATAGGGCGAGGTGTCGGCGAAGAACAGCTTCATCGGATTCCCTCGACGGGCTCGGCAGTGGCGCGCCCCCAAGCCGTTTGACGGCGACCGCCGCGCCGTGCCACCACCGCAAGGCCGGGCCGGCGGCATGCCCCCATCGCCCCCCGCGCGGCATCACACCCTTTCGGGAGGCAGACACCATGGTCCAGTTGACCCGGATCTATACGCGCGGCGGCGATCGCGGGCAAACCTCGCTGGGGGACGGCAGCCGGGTGGCCAAGCACGGGCTGAGGGTCGCCGCCTACGGCACGGTGGACGAGGCGAATTCGGTGATCGGCCTGGCGCGGCTGCATGTCGACGGCGAGACCGACCAGATCCTGTCGCGCATCCAAAACGACCTGTTCGATCTCGGTGCGGATCTGTGCACGCCGGAGCGCGAGGATCCGCCCTATCCCCCTTTGCGCATCGTCGACGCCCAGGTGACCCGCCTGGAGGAGGAGATCGACCGGCTGAACGCCGATCTGGGCAAGCTGACCAGCTTCATCCTGCCCGGCGGCAAGCCGGTGTCGGCCTATCTGCACATGGCCCGCACGGTGGTGCGCCGGGCGGAGCGGCTGGTGGTGGAACTGATGGCCGAGGAGACGGTCAACGAGGCGGCGCTGCGCTATCTCAACCGGCTGTCCGATCATCTGTTCGTGCTGGCCCGCCACGAGAACGACCGCGGCGCCGCCGACGTCCTTTGGGTGCCCGGCGCCAACCGGTAGCCGGTCGCCCCGACACCGCGCCCGAGCCCGCCCGATTGCTGCGGATTCGTTGACTTCACCGAAATGATCCGCCTATCGTCCGGCACCCTGCTGCGGTGCATCAACCCCTCCGGCAGGGCGCCCGATCGAGGCCCATGAGGCGATCGGGTGGCGTGCTGCGCGCGCGCCGGCGGCCCGGCCCGATCGCAAGGGCCGCGATCGCCCGGCAGCGGGCGCCCGTCACCGGCATCGGGCCGGGACGATGGGGCGAACGGTCAGGACGGCTCGATGATCCAGCGTATCGGTGTGGTGGGGGCGGGGCAGATGGGCACCGGCATCGCCCATGTCTGTGCCCTGTCGGGATACGAGGTCACCCTGGTAGACATCCGCCAGGACGCACTGGACGACGCGCTGACCCGCATAGACCGGGACATGCAACGCCTGGCCCGCCGCGGCGCCATCGATGCGGAGAAGCGGGGCGACGCCCTGGCCCGCATCCGCCCCGTCACCACCTTGACCAGCCTGAAGGATCATGACCTGGTCATCGAGGCGGCGACGGAAGACGAAGACGTCAAGCGCACCATCTTCAAGTCCCTGGTGCCGGACCTGAAGCCCGACGCGCTGATCGCCACCAACACCTCCTCGATCCCGATTACCCGGCTGGCCGCCACGACGGACCGGCCGGAAAAATTCATCGGCATGCACTTCATGAACCCCGTGCCGGTGATGAAGCTGATCGAGATCATCCGCGGCATCGCCACCAGCGACGAGACCTATCAGGCGGTCCGCCAGCTCTGCCAGTCGCTGGGCAAGACCTCCGCGGTGTCGGAGGATTTCCCGGCCTTCATCGTCAACCGCATCCTGCTGCCGATGCTGAACGAGGCGGTCTACACGCTCTATGAGGGCGTCGGCTCGGTGGAGGCGATCGACACCGCCATGCGGCTCGGCGCCAACCATCCCATGGGGCCGTTGGAGTTGGCCGACTTCATCGGCCTGGACACCTGCCTGTCGGTGATGAACGTCCTGTACGAGGGGCTGGCCGACAGCAAGTACAGGCCGTGTCCGCTGCTGGTGAAGTATGTCGAGGCGGGCTGGCTGGGCCGCAAGGCGGGCCGCGGTTTCTACGACTATTCCGGGCCGAAGCCGGTGCCGACCCGCTGATCGGCCGGCCGGCCGGCGCCCAGCACCGATCGACGGGACGAGGGTAGTGCGATGGTGCGATTGCGGATGAGCGGCTTGGTGCTCGCGATCGGTCTGGCCATTCTATGGGCGGTGCCCGCGGCGGCGATCGACCTCGACGAGCTGCGCGACGGCGCGGATGCCCTGCTGGACGACGCGGAACGCGGGTTGGACGATGCCGGCCGCGCGGCGGGACGGGTGCTGGACGATGTCGAGCGCGGCATCGACGCGATGGTCGACCGGCCGGTGACGCCCGCCACAGGCTGGCTGGCCGGCGACCTGTTGGGCGCGCCGGTCAGCGATCCGGCGGGCGAGCGGATCGCCCAGGTGGCCGATCTGGTGGTCGACCGCGAAGGCGGCGTGCCGCTGGCGCTGTTGCGGATCGACGGCCGCTTTCGCCCCGGCGGCGCGCTGGCCGCAATCGCCTTCGCCGATCTCGCCTTGGCCGAGGGTGCGACACCCGAGGCGCCCGCCTTCACGATGACCCGGGAGGACCTCGAGGCCCTGCCCGCCTGGCGCATCGACGAGGACACCGACGCCGCGGAGTGAGGCCGGCCGTGGTTGCCGGCCGCCACTGGCGCAACGGTTTGTGGTCGCTCAGACTACGCCTCGTGGGGTGGGTCGGACGGGCCAGGCGGCGGTGCGCGCTGCCGGCCTAGCATCTTGGCCAGGGCCAAAGCCGCTGGCGGGCCGCCCACCGTCACCACGGCAATGACTCCGGCGACCCAAGGATTGCCAAACAATCCAACCGCGGCGCTTGCGGCGATGCCCATCGTTGCGACGACGAGGCCAGATCGTTGGCCGCGGTCCATTCTCCGTTCATTGCCACGCATGGCCTCCGCTTCAAGCTGGTGGCGATGCGCCTGCTCTCCCTTGATCCAGCCGATGATCTCCTGGCCGATCCCCGGAAAGGACCTTTCGTATTCGGAGAACATGCCCGGGGGCGGCCAGGGGGCTGAATAGGACTCAATCCTATGGCCGTGCTGAAGAGAGAGACTTGCAACCCGACGCTGTGCCGGATCGTCGGGATCGACTCCGAGATCCTGCAATGCCGATCGCAGTTCGGGCGGCAGAGGCTCACCGAGAGCGCGGTCGGCGCCGGATGCGGTTTGCGGCGGCTCCGGCCGTTCCGGCGGCTCTTCGGAGGTCAATCCACAGATCTCGATGCGATCCGCCTATCCGCCCGCAAAAAGGACCGCCGCATATCCCCGGCAATCCGCAGGCTGTCGTTCTGTGCGGCCGCAGGCACGCTCCGCGTCAGGAATCCATAGGAGGCCTGGGGGAGCGGGTCAGATACGAGCGACACTGCTTCGATCAGGCCGCGGTCGAGGAACCGCTCAAACGGACTGAACTGCTTCGACGTCATTGTGGCCTGGATCCGCGCCATAGGGATCGTCACGGCGATCGTTCGGCTTGCGCCGGTCGGTATTCCCGCTCACGTGCTGCTAGCAGGCGTGCGTGCACAAAATACAGATTAGTCATGCTGCGCATATTTGCAAACACCGACCGATTCGCTGGGATATCCAACCGCACTGTCCTCGGCTACCGCAGTCCGCCCGAGAATCCCGCCAGCAAATGGCGTTGCAGATAGGCCATGGCGATCAGCACGGGCAGCGAGGCGAGGCTGCCGATGGCCATCAGCGGGCCCCACAGGGTCTCGTCCTCGGTGATGCGGTTGGCGATGGCCAGCGGCAGGGTGGCGGTCGACGGGCTGTTGATGAACAACAGCGCGAACAGGAACTCGTTCCACGCCAGGATCGCGGTGAACACCGCCGTTGCCGCCAGGCCGGGGGCGGCCAGCGGCAGCACGATGGTCGCCATCGCCCGGCCGGTCGAGGCGCCGTCGACCGCCGCCGCCTCCTCATAGTCCGGCGGGATGTCGGCCAGGAAACCCAGCAGCATCCAGATGGCGAACGGCAAGGTGTAGAGCTGGTAGGACAGGATCAGTCCCGTCAGCGTGTCGATCAGCCCCAGCGCATCGAGGATCTGGTAGACCGGCACGGCGACCACGATCGGCGGCATCAGCTTGATCACCAGCACCAGCGCCAGGAAGACCAGGTCCAGCCGCCGTGGAAACGGCAGGCGGGTCAGCGCATAGGCCGCCCAGAAGCCGACCACCAGCGACAGCGCCGTCGCCCCGGCGGTCACGATCAGGCTGTTGGCGAGCTGGCGCAGCAACCCGGCGTCGACCACGCCGATATAGTGCTGGGCGGTCGGCGTCTCCGGCAGCAGTCGGGCCGCCGTGGTGACGTATTCCCCGGGTGGCTTGACCGAGGTCGCCAGCATCCACACCACCGGTAAGGCCGCGAAGACCAGCGTCAGCCCGATGCCCGCCGCCAGCCCGGCCCAGCCGGCCAGCCGGCCGATACGGCCCGGCCGCAACAGGCCGCTCACCGGGCCGCCACTCATCGGGCCCGGCTCCGCAGCATCCAGGTGGCATAGACCGCGGCCAAGGCCCCGGCGATCACCACCATCACCATCGCCGCGGCCGACGCGATGCCGACATTGGCGAAGCGGAAGCCGTTCTCGTAGACGAACAGCGACAGGACCTCGCTGGCCAGGCCCGGCCCGCCACCGGTCAGTGCATAGACCTTGTCGAAGATCTTGAAGGTGTCGACCGTGCGCAACAGCAGCGCCAGCGCCAGCGGCCCGGCCAACAGCGGCAGGGTGATGGTGCGGAAGATCCGCCAGCGTCCGGCCCCGTCGATGCGCGCCGCCTCCACCACCTCCCGCGGCACCGCCGACAGTCCGGCCAGCAGGATCAGCACGGTCAGCGGCGTGTACTGCCAGACATCCACCAGGATGATCGACCACAGCGTCAGGTCCCGGTCGAACAGCCAGCCGACCCCGTCCAGGCCGACCGAGCCTAGGAGCGCGTTCAGGAACCCGAAATCATAGTGGAACCAGGACCGCCAGATGGCCGCGACCACCATGGTCGACAGCATCAGCGGCACGACGACCAGCGGCAGCACCAGCCGCCGACCCGGAAAGGGCCGGTCCAGCAGCAGCGCGATCGCCAGCCCCAATCCCACCTGGGTCAGCGAGGCGGCGACGGTGAAATGCAGCGTGTTCAGCGCGCTGCGGGTGAAGAACCGATCGCCGGCCAGCGTGCGGTAGTTGTCCAGCCCGACATAGACCGCGCCGTCGAGGCCGTACTCAGTCTCGAACAGCGACAAGACCGCCACCCGCACCACCGGATAGACCGCCAGCAGGACCAAGAGCACCAGCGCCGGTGCGATCAGGAGGACGAGCCTCCGGTGATTGTCCCGATGCATCCGTCGCCCAAGAGCGGGGGGCGGCCCCGAGGGACCGCCCCCGCCGTCTAGGATCTCCGCGGCGGCGAATCAGCCGCCGAGCGCGCCGGCGATCCGGGCATGCGCCTCGGCCACCGCCTCTTCGGCCGAGATCTCGCCGATCAGGGCGAGCTGCAGATAGTCGCCGAGGATCGACTCGATCTCCGACCAGCGGGTGATGCGGGGGCGCGGCTGGGCGTTCTCCAGCGCGTCGAGCTGGGCGGGATACCAACGATAGGCGTCGACCGCATCGGCGTCGGCGTAGACGGCGGCCCGGGTCGGCGGCAAGCCGATCTCCAGCGCCAGGGCGCGCTGCTGTTCCGGCGCCGTCGCGAAGGACAGGAAGTCCAGCGCGGCCTCCGGGTTCGGCGCGTCGGCCGGGATCGCCAACAGCCAGGAGCCGAGCATCGGCGCCGGGCCTTCGACCTGGCCGGGGGCGGCGATGATCTCGACATCGCCGACCACCTGGCTGACCGACGGATCGTCCAGCGCCGGCACCCAGGACGGCCAAACCTCGATGGCCATGGCGGTCGTGCCGGTCTGCAGCGCGTCGCGCACCTCGGAGGAGTTGTAGAGCTCGACCCCCTCCGGCGCATGCGGCTTCAGCGACAAGAACAAGTCCACCGCGGCGACGGCCGCCTCGCTGTCGAAGGCGGCGACCCCGGCCTCGTCGACCACCCGGCCGCCATGCGCCCACAGGATCGGCAGGAAGCCGGTGACGATCGGGTTCCCCTTGGTGCCCCGGAAGACGACGCCGTCGACGTCCGACTCCGCCGCGTCGATGGTGGCCGCCGCCTCGACCACCGCGGTCCAGCTCTCCGGCCGGTCCAGGCCATGCGCCTCGAACAGCGCGCGGTTATAGGCGAACAGCTCGACATTGCCGACGAAGGGCAGCGCGTGCAGCGTGCCCTCGCCATAGGGGTAGCGCGACACGGCCAGGGTGGAGTCGACGAAGCCGTCGGTGTCGGCGCCCAGCGCGTCGAGATCGGCGAGCCAGCCCTCGCTCATGAACTCCGTCGCCCAGGTGTCGTCCAGCAGCACGACGTCGAAGGCACCGGCCTCCTCGCGCATGGCGATCACCGCGCGCTCGTAGAGGCCGGCATAGGGCAACGCCAGCGCCTCGATCGACACATCGGGGTTGGTGGCGGCGTACGCGTCGATCAGCCAGGCCATGGCCTCGGCGTACACGCCGTCGCGTCCGGCGATCACCAGGCTGTCCTGGGCAAGCGCGGGCGCTATCGGGGCGACCAGCGCGCCGGTGGCGACCACACCGGCGGCCAGAAGAGTGCGGGGCATGCAAGACCTCCCGTTGTCTGTCAGCGTCGGACGAACGCGCGAGACCGGCACGCGCTACAGAGGCAGCTATACCGCCCGACGCATGACAGCCGCGTGACGGGGCGGCGAAGGATCGGTGACGATGCGCGCGCGCTTCGCGCGTCGACGGCTGACGCCTGGTCGTACACGATCGCAGGCCATTTGTGGGATGCCGGATGCTCAGTGGGCTGGTAAGGGTAGTATCTCCCACCGTCGCTATCACCCTTCCATCGAGCGTTGTCGCCTTGCCACCCTCCCCGGTTGCCCGGATCAACACGGTCGCCTTCCAAGGCATCGCGGTCGAGCCGGTCGACGTGCAGGTGCAGCTCGCCAACGGCATGCCGGCCTTCACCCTGGTCGGTCTGCCCGACAAGGCGGTCGGCGAGAGCCGGGAGCGGGTGCGCGCCGCGCTGGGCGCCATGGGTCTGGCGCTGCCGCCCAAACGCATCACCATCAACCTGGCGCCGGCCGACATGGCCAAGGAAGGCAGCCATTTCGACTTGCCGATTGCCCTGGCGCTGCTGGTCGCGCTGGAGGTGGTGCCGGCCGATGCGCTGGCCGGCTATGCGGCGCTGGGGGAGCTGTCGCTCGACGGGCGGCTGAACCGGGTCGCCGGCGTGCTGCCGGCGGCGATCGACGCGGCGGCGCGCGGCCTCGGCCTGATCTGCCCGGAGGCCTGCGGGGCGGAGGCGGCCTGGGCGGCCGATGACGACGGGCGCATTCCCGTCCTGGCCCCGGCTTCGCTGCTGGCGCTGGTCAACCATGTGAAGGGTGCCCAGGTGCTCGCCCAGCCCGATCCGGCGATGCAGTCGCTGCAGGACAGGGCCGGGGATCTGGCGGAGGTGAAGGGCCAGGAGGCGGGCAAGCGGGCGGTCGAGGTGGTGGCGGCCGGCGGCCACAACCTGTTGATGATCGGCCCGCCGGGGTCGGGCAAATCGATGCTGGCGGCGCGGCTGCCCGGCATCCTGCCGCCCTTGGAGCCGACGGAGGCGCTGGACGTCTCGATGATCCATTCCGTCGCCGGCCTCCTGGAAGAGGGTCGGCTGCTGCGCCGGCGGCCCTATCGCGACCCGCACCATTCCGCTTCCTTGCCCGCGCTGGTGGGCGGCGGGTCGCGGGCGCGGCCGGGGGAGGTGTCGCTGGCTCATCGCGGCGTCCTGTTCCTGGACGAGCTGCCGGAGTTTCCCCGCCCGACCCTGGAGGCCCTGCGTCAGCCCTTGGAGACCGGGCGGGTCACCGTGGCGCGGGCGAACACGCATGTGACCTATCCGGCGCGCGTCCAGCTCGTCGCCGCGATGAACCCCTGCCGCTGCGGCTATCTCGGCGACGAGGACTTGGCCTGCAGCCGCGCGCCGCGCTGCGGAGCGGACTATCAGGCACGGATCAGCGGGCCGCTGTTCGACCGCATCGACGTGCATGTCGAGGTGCCGGCCGTGGCGGCGGCGGACCTGGCGGCGGCGCCGTCGGGCGAGACGTCCGCCGCCGTCGCCGCGCGGGTTGCGGCCGCCCGCACCGTTCAGCGCGAACGCTATGCCGGCGACGGCGGCGTCACCTGCAATGCGGAGGCCGATGGCGCCCTGTTGGAGCGGGTGGCAACGCCCGACGAGGCCGGCCGGACCCTCTTGGCCGAGGCGACCGACCGCCTTCGGCTGACCGCCCGCGCCTACCATCGCGTTCTGCGCGTCGCCCGCACGCTCGCCGACCTGGAAGCCGTCACCGCCGTGCGCCGCCCCCACATCGCCGAGGCGCTGAGCTACCGCCGCATCGTGCTGGGGCGGTAGGCCCTTCACGCGGCCGCACGACACCCTCATGTGATAGGACCGTTCGGCTGGAGCGCCGCTCCAGCCTTCCCTCGACCGCTCGCGCCGGACCGGAACGCTTGCCCGACGCCCAACCCCCCGTTCAGGCCGAGATCGCCCCACCGCCCGCCGGCTGGCGCGCGCGGTTGCGGCGATTCGTTGAGCATCCGGTGTTCACCCGCTTCATCGCCGTGGTGATCGCGGTCAACGCGGTGACCCTGGGGCTGGAGACCAGCGACCAGGTGATGGCGCACGTCGGGACCTTCCTGATCGTGCTGGACCGGACGGCGTTGGCGATCTTCACCGTCGAGATCGCTTTGCGCGTCACGGCCCATGGCTGGCGCTTCTTCCGCGGCGGCTGGAATTGGTTCGACTTCGTGCTGGTGACGATCTCGCTGGTGCCGGCGTCGGGCAATCTGTCCGTCTTGCGCGCCTTGCGGATCCTGCGCGTGCTGCGGCTCTTGTCCGTGGTGCCGCAGATGCGCAAGGTGGTGGCCGCCCTCTTGGCCGCCGTGCCGGGGATGGCATCGGTGGTGGCGGTGCTGGCGCTGGTGTTCTATGTCTCCGCCGTGCTGGCGACCAAGCTGTTCGGCGTGTCGGACCATCCGGACATGCAGGCGTGGTTCGGCACCATCGGCCTGTCGATGTACACGCTGTTCCAGATCATGACGCTGGAAAGCTGGTCGATGGGCATCGTCCGGCCGACCATGGAGATCTACCCCTGGTCCTGGCTGTTTTTCGTGCCGTTCATCGTGGTTACCAGCTTCGCCGTCCTGAACCTGTTCATCGCCTTGATCGTCAATGCCATGCAGAGCCGTGCCGCCGAGGAAGAGTTTGCCGAAGAGCACCGCGACCGCCGCCAGGTGCGCGACGAGGCGGTCGGCCAGCTCTCCGGCGAGATTGCCGAGCTGAGGCGCGAGATCGCCGGGCTGCGCGCCGCCGTGACCGGCGCGGCCGGTGCGACGCCGGGCGGCCCCGCCGGGAAGGATGACCGCCCGTGACCGATGCGCGCCCGGCGACCGGCCCGGCCCCCGACTGGCTGGGCGGACGGCTGATCGGCCATCGCGGCGCCGCCGCCGTGGCGCCGGAGAACACGTTGGCCGGCATCGCCCGGGCCGCCGCGGCGGGCGCCGGCATGGTCGAGTTCGACGTCAAGCTGACCGCCGACGGCGTGCCGATCCTGATGCATGACGACAGGCTGACCCGCACCACCGGCCGCGACGCCGCGGTCGCGGAGACGCCGTTCTCCCGGCTGCGCAAGCTGGACGCCGGCCGCTGGTTCGACGAGGCCTTCGCCGGCGAGGCGGTGCCGACGCTGGCGGACGCCCTGTCGCTGCTCTATAGCCTGGGGCTCTCCGCCAATATCGAGATCAAGCCCTGCCCGGGCCGCGCGGCGGAGACCGCGTTGCGGACCGTCGACACCGTCCTGTCGCTGTGGCCGACCGGCCGGCCGCCGCCGCTGATCTCCAGCTTCTCCGCCGATGCGCTGACGGCGGCCCGCGCGGCGGGACCGGAACTGCCGGTGGCCGTGCTGGTGGACAGCGACCATGAGGGGCCGGCGCGCCCCTGGGCGGTGCTGGCGGCCCGCCTCGATGCCGCGGCGGTTAATGTCGAGGCGTCCTTGCTGGCGTCCCATGGGGTGGACCGCTACCGCATCGCCGGGCACGCGGTGATCGCCTGGACGGTCAACGACCCGGCGACGGCGCGTCATCTGCTGGCCGATGGCGTGGATGCGGTGATCACCGACGATCCGGCCGGTCTGGCCGCCGCGCTGGCCGACCGGCCGGGCCACGCCGCGGGCGGCGGGGCCGCCGGCGGCGACGCGCCCGCGTGATGCGGTTGCCCGGCCTGATCCGCAAGCCCCGCCCGCCGCGGCTGGATGCGGAGCAGCTTCGCCGCGATCCCGCCGGGCTTGGCGGACTGGGCCGCGGGGCCGCCGCGCCGCCGGTGTCGATCCGCGTCGACCGGCGCGCCCGCCGCCTGGCCATCCGGGTCGATCCGCGGACCCGCGCGGTGAAGTTGACGGTGCCGACGCACGCCCGGCCGGAGACGGTGCTGGGCTTCGTGCGCGCGCATACCGGCTGGGTGGCGGCCCGGCTGGAGGCATTGGGCACCGCCGTCCCGTTCGCCGAAGGATCGGTGCTGCCGATCCTCGGCGAACCGGTGACCATCGAGACGGCGCCAGGCATCGGGATCGTTCGCGACGGTGACCGGCTGCGGGTCGGCGGCGATCCGGCCTTCCTGGCGCGCCGGGTCGGCGATTGGCTGAAGCGCGAGGCGCGCCGGACGTTGAGCGACCGCACCGCCGCCATGGCCGCGCGTCTCGGTACCCGGGCCACGGCGGTCTCGGTGCGCGATACGGTCAGCCGCTGGGGGTCGTGCTCCGCCGGCGGGCGGATCAGCTATTCCTGGCGGCTGATCCTGGCGCCGGATTGGGTGGCCGACTATGTGGTCGCGCATGAGGTGGCGCATCTGGTCGAACTCAACCACTCGCCGCGCTTTTGGCGGCTGGTCGGCGACCTGGTCGGCGATATCGACCCCGCGCGCCGCTGGTTGAAGCGCCATGGCCCTGCCCTGCACCGCTACGGCGGGGACGGTACGCCGCCGCTCGCCGATCTATCGTGACCGGTCTGCAGGCGGCGGCCGCGCCGCGGCGGCGCCCCGCGGCGGATGGCTGGGGGATCGGCATCCTGTTGGCGGCGCTGGTCGCGCTGGGGCCGTTGTCCACCGACTTCTATCTGCCGGCGCTGCCCGCCATCGGCCGGGCCTTCGCCGCCGATATGGCGACCACCCAGTTGACCTTGAGCGTGTTTCTGGCCGGCTTCGCCGTCGGTCAGCTCGTCTACGGGCCGCTCAGCGACCGCTTCGGCCGGCGCCCGCTGATCCTGGCCGGGATCGGGCTTTATCTGGTGGCCAGCGTCGCCTGCGCGCTGGCCCCGTCGGTGGAGGCGCTGATCGCCTGGCGGTTCGTCCAGGCGGTCGGGGCCTGCGCCGGGCCGGTGCTGGCGCGCGCGGTGGTGCGCGACGTGCATGCACCGGCGGCGGCGGCCCGGGTGCTGGCCTATATCGCCATGGCGATGGCGCTGGCCCCGGCGCTCGGACCGATCCTGGGCGGTCTGATGACCGTATGGTTCGGCTGGCGGTCGACCTTCTGGGCGCTGGTCGCCGTCGCCGCAGTGCTGCTGGTGGCGGTGCTGGGCCGGCTCGACGAGACCAACCACCGGCGCGACCCCACCGCCATCCGTCCGCGCCGCATCCTGGCGAACTACCGGCGGCTGCTCGGCCACCGGCGCTATCTCGGCTATGTCGGGGTGGTCGCCGCGGCCTATAGCGGCATCTTCGCGTTCATCTCCGGCTCCAGCTTCCTGTTGATCGACACGCTGGGGCTGTCGCCGGACCGCTTCGGTCTGTGCTTCGGGGCCATCGTCGTTGGCTATATGGTGGGCAGCTTGCTGTCGGGCCGTCTCAGCGTGCGTCTGGGCATCGACCGGATGATCGCCTGGGGGGCGGCGACGGCGCTGGCCGGCGGCGGCGTGATGCTGATCCTGGCGCTCGCCCTGCCGCCGGGGGTCTTCGTCACGATCGGGCCGTTCTTCGTGTTCATGATCGGGGCGGGGTTGATCCTGCCGAACGGCATGGCCGGCGCGGTGGGCCCGTTCCCGGAGATGGCGGGGGCGGCGTCCTCGCTGCTCGGCTTCTGTCAGATGACCGCCGGTGCCCTGGTCGGCATCGCCGTCGGCCATGGGGCCGGCGAGACGGCGCTGCCGATCGCGGCGGCGGTGACCGCGGTCGCTGCGGTGGCGGCCCTGCTGCGGGCGACGGCGCTGAAGCCGGCCGCGCTGGGGCAGGATACCGGCGCGCCGGCATGACGGGCGCGGGCACTGGTGGTAGCGTTTTCATTGGGACCCGGCCGGCCGGTCGGCCTTGAGGGATAGGTCAAGCGCCTCGATGGACACGCGCCCGTTCGATTTCACCGAAGACCAGATACAGCGCTACGCCCGCCATATCGTCTTGCCGGAGGTCGGCGGAACCGGGCAGCAGGCCCTGTTGGCGGCGCGGGTCCTGGTGGTGGGGGCCGGCGGGCTGGGGTCGGCGGCGCTGCTCTATCTGGCGGCGGCCGGTGTCGGTCACATTTCCGTGATCGATCCCGATCGCGTCTCCCTCGACAATCTGCAGCGCCAAGTCGTGCACGAGTCCGCCAAGATCGGCACGGCCAAGGCGACCAGCGCCGCCGGCCGGCTGCGCGCGCTGAACCCCGATATCCGGATCGAGCCGATCGTCGGCCGGCTGTCGGCGGCGAATGCACCGGACCTCGTGGCGCGAAGCGATCTGGTGCTCGACGGATCGGACAACTTCGCCACGCGCTACCTGGTGAACGACGCGTGCTATCTGGGGGACCGGCCGCTGGTCAGCGCGGCGGTCCTGCGCTTCGAGGGACAGCTTGGCGTTTTTGCCGGCCGGGCCGGGCCGTGCTGGCGCTGCCTCTATCCTGAGCCGCCGGACCCGCACCGCGTGCCGAGCTGTGCCCAGGCCGGCGTGCTGGGTGCGGTCGCCGGGGTGATGGGCGCGTTGCAGGCGACCGCGGCGCTGAAGCGCCTGTTGGGTCTGGGGGATGACGATGTCGGCCGGCTGCTGGTCTACGACGCGCTGGGCGCCGGCTTTCGCATAATGACCGTGCCGGCCGATCCCGCCTGCCGGCTGTGCGGCCCAGAGGCCGCGATCCGGGACCTTACCGATCATGACTGAGCGCCTTTCCGGTCTCGACCTCATCGTCTTCGACGACCGGTACGAGCGCGTGCACTACGCGTTGGCCATGGCCGCCGCGGCCGCCGCCAGCAACCGGCCGACGCGGCTGTTCTTCGCCGGTCCGGCGATCCGGGCGCTGCTGCCCGACGGCTGGCGGACATTGGCCGGCGCGCCGGAGCCGACCGACGATGCACGCCAAGCCATGGGGATCGCCGGATGGGAAACCTTGGCGGCGTCCGTGGTGGCGCTGAATGTGCCCGTTCTGGCCTGCGAGATTGCGATAACGGCCGCCGGTTTGTCGGCCGACCAGCTCACCGCCCTGCCCGCGACGGTAACGGGTCTGGTTGGCTTCTATGCCGGGCTAAGCGGGCAAATGGTATTTATCTAGAGAGGAAGAATGAAAATACGTGAACAATCGGCTTTTTCGGCCTGATGGTCTCCTAGAGGATCCGAAACTGTCGCCGGTCGCGAAGCTCGGCGGGCTGTTTTGCGTGTTGAGCGAGACAGCTTTTCGCCTTAACACCTTTGGTTCTCCGGTGCGCATACCCTGGGGGGCCAACGGCGGGCACCCGTCGTCACCCGGTGGTGTTGCCTCGGGATGAGGCGTGATCCGAGATCTTCGATGCATCTTTCGCCTTACCATGACGGCATGTCGTCTTCGCTTGGGCTGACGGACGACGGCCGGGCTGAGGGCGGCCGTCGGCGCCTGCGCCAGATGGGCCGCATCGCCCTGCTGGCGGCGATCGGCGCCATCGGCCTGGCGGTCAGCGGGTTAGGCGCGCTGGCGGTCTATCAGACGCTGACGGAGGGCGAACGGGCGCGCCGGGCGGACGCGGTCACCACCGTGGTCTCGGCGATCCGCCGCGGGGCGGAGGATGCGGTGCGCCTGACGGAGGCGACCGCCGCCTTGCTGGAGGCAATCCCATCCATCGGTCCGAATGGCTTCGACCGGTTTGCCGACGGCTGGCCGATCGTCGGTGCGGAGAGTGATGCCGTGCGCGCCCTGACCTTCTTCCGGCGCGCCACGGTGGCCGACCTGTCGGGGCTGATGGCGCGCTTTCAGGCCGAGCGCGTCATGGGTCAGCGTCCGGACTATCCGGATTTCGTGCTGTTCCCGGAGGGCAACCGGCCGGTGCATTTCACCGCCACCATGGTCGAACCGGAGACCGCCCGGGCCGGCCTCTATGGCTACGACCTGTCGGCGGACGCGGCGCGGCTGGTCGCCGCGGCGGAAGCGGCGGCCGACGGCGAGGCGCGCATGAGCCGGCCGGTGACGCTGGGCCGGGACTGGGAAGGCGGCGAGCTGAGTAGCCTGATCCTGGCGCCGGTGCATCCGCTGGACGTGACGTCGAGCCGGGGGATCGACGATCCCAATCTGCTGGGGTTCGCCGCCGTCGTCTTCCAGCCGGGCCGGGCCTTGGCCGCGGCGCTGGCGGAGGCCCGCCGGATCGCCGGTGACATCGACATCGCCGTCGCCGATATCGGATCGCCCGGCGAGGCGGGCTCGGCCACGCGGCTGTTCGAGTCCCGCACGGCGGAGGAGGCCGGCGTCGCTGAAGACCCGCGCCGCCGCTACGTGTCGGAGACCATCGTCGCCGGGCGGGTTTGGCGGGTCACGGTCGATCCGGGTCCCGGCGCCTTCGGCGGGGCCGTAGTGGCCATACCGGCGGTGGTGTTCGGCGTCGGTGTGCTGCTGACGGGGGCGCTGGGACTGCTGGTCGTGCGGGTCTACGACAGCAGCCGGCTGATGGAGCGGCGGGTTCGCGAAAGCACGCGCTCGCTGCGCCAGATCGCGGAGGACCTGGCGGCCAGCCGCGACGAGGCGTTCCGGGCCAGCGCGGCGAAGTCGGAGTTCCTGGCGCGCATGAGCCACGAGCTGCGGTCGCCGCTGACCGCCATCCTCGGCTTTTCCGAGATCATCCGCGACCGTCTGATGGGGCCGTTGGGCACGCCGGTCTACGCCGAATACGCCCAGGACATCCACAACAGCGGCAGTCATCTGTTGGCGATCGTCAGCGATCTGTTGGACCTGTCGAAGATCGATGCCGGCCGCCAGACCCTGGAGGAGGCGCTGATCGACCCCGCCGCGCTTCTGGAGGAGCTGGTGCGGCTGAACGCCGGGACCGCGCGGGATTCGGAGATCACCCTGATCTACCGGCCGAACGCCGCGATCGACGACCGGCGCCTGTGGGCCGATCCGCGCCTGGTGCGCCAGATGGTGCAGAACCTGGTCTCCAACGCCCTGAAATTCACCTCCGCCAGCGGCACGGTCACGCTGTGGGCCGATATCCGGCCCGACGGCAGCCCCGTGCTGACGGTCGCCGATACCGGTATCGGCATGACGCCGGAGCAGGTGATGCTGGCGCGCCAGCCCTTCACGCAGATCGAGAACGTGTTTCAGCGCACGCGCGAGGGTGCCGGTCTGGGGCTGGCCCTGGTCGATGGCATGGTGCGGCTGCACGGCGGGCGCTTCGAGATCGAAAGCGCGCCGGGCCGGGGCACGACGACCCGGCTGGTCTTCCCGGCGGAGCGCATCCGCCGCGCCGGCAGCGACCCCGGCACGACCCCCGGGGGCGGCGGCGACGCCTCGGTCACGCTGTGGAAGGGGCGGTAGGGCGCAGGGGCTCGTCAGGCACGCCGCCGACGTCGGCGGGGGCGTGCCTCGGCCGTCTCCGCCCCCAGCACGGCGCCCATCTCGTCGCGGCCGGGCAGGGCGGCGACGCGGGCCAGTTCGGGATAGGGGTCGCGCTTGTTGGGGATCGCCATGGCGTCGACGAAATGGCGCTGGAAGTCCGCCTCCACCGCCGTCTCAACCTTCTCGATGCGGCGCACCGTCTCCTCGATCTCCGCCCGGGCGGCCCGGTTGACCAGGGCGACGCGCGCGCCGGTGCCGGCGGCATTGCCGATGGCGGCCACCTGGTCGAGCGGGCAATCCGGGATCATGCCCAGGACCATGGCGTACTTCACGTCGATATGGCTGCCGAAGGCGCCGGCCAGGCGGATGCGCTCGACGCGCTCGACGCCGAGCCGGGCCATCAGCAGCTTCACCCCGGCATAGAGCGCGGCCTTGGCGAGCTGGATCGCCCGGACATCCGTCTGGGCGACGAAGATCGGCGCCACGCCCTCGCCGCCGTCGTGCAGGACGTAGCGCCAGGTCCGCCCGTCGGACTGGACGCGCGGCGACCGGGCCGCCAGGTCGCCCTGGATGACGCCGTCGGGGGAGATGATGCCCGCCAGATACATCTCCGCGATCGCCTCGATGATGCCGGAGCCGCAGATGCCGGTGACGCCGATCTTGCGGGCGGCGTCGGCGAAGCCGGCCTCGTCCGACCACGCCTCCACGCCGATGATCTTGAAGCGGGGTTCCAGGGTTTCCGGATCGATGCGCACCCGCTCCACCGCCCCGCGCGCGGCGCGCTGGCCGCAGGTGATCTCCGCGCCCTCAAAGGCCGGGCCGGTGGGGGAGCTGGCGGCGACCACGCGGGTCCGGTCGCCCAGCACGATCTCCGCATTGGTGCCGACATCGATCAGCAGCGTCAGCGCCTCGGCCTTGTGCGGTGCTTCGGCCAGCACCATCGCCGCGGCGTCGGCGCCGACATGGCCGGCGACGCAGGGCAGCACATAGGCACGGCCGCCGGCTGAGATGGCGAGGCCGAGTTCGCGCGCCGGCAGCTCCATCGCGCTGCCGGTGGCCAGGGCGAAGGGGGCGCCGCCCAGCTCCGTCGGGTCGAGGCCGAGGAACAGGTGATGCATGATCGGATTGCCGACCAGCACGACCTCCACCACGTCGTCGGCGGCATGGCCGGTTTGCTCGGCCACCGTGGCGATCAGCACCATGATCGCCTCGCGCACCACGCGGCACATTTCGTCCTGCGCGCCGGCGTTCATCATGACGTAGGAGACCCGGCTCATGACGTCTTCGCCATAGCGGATCTGCGGGTTCATCATGCCGGCCTGGCCGATTACCTGGCCGGCGGCGAGGTCACAGAGATTGGCGGCGATGGTGGTCGAGCCGACATCGACGGCGACGCCCAGGCACGCGGTGCGCTCGCCCGGCCACAGACCGGTCAGCCGCGGGCCGGCCGATCCGTCATGCACGGCCGCCGTGACGCGCCAACCGCCGGCGCGCAGGATCGTTTGCAACCGCTCCAGCAAGGCGCGGTCGACCGCCGGGCGGTGGGCCAGCCCGTGCTGGTCGGCCAGGGCCTGGTGCAGCCGCTCCAGATCGCCCATCGGGTTGTGCATGTCGGGCTCGGCGACGGTGACCGGGTAGAGCCGGGTCGCCGGATCGACGGGGACGTCGCCGATCGTCGCATCCTTGCGGACGAGCTGGGCGTTGAGCTGGGCGTCGGCCGGCACGTCGATCACCAGATCGCCGCGCACCAGCGCCCGGCAGCCGAGGCGCCGGCCCGGCTTCAGGCGCTTGCGGTCGAGCCAGCGCTGCTCCGCCTCCGTCCAGCCGGTCAGGTGGTCGGCGCGGCTGGTCACCTGGTGCTTGGCGAACTGGCCTTCCGCCACCTCGACCTGGCAGCGCGAGCACAGGCCCTGCCCGCCGCACGCGCTTTCCAGATAGACGCCGAGCGTGCGCGCCGCATCGAGCAGGTTCGTGCCATGCGCGACGCGCCCGCGCCGCCCGGACGGCATGAAGACGACCTGCGCCTCGCCAGGGGGCACGGTCCGGTCGGGATCGGGGGCGTCGGTCATGGCGGCCATCTGTGGGTCAGGCGTTGCCGTCCGTTACGGGGGGCGGGTCCAAGAAGAGATCATCCAGACCGAGGCGAAGGGCGGCGGCGATCGCATTCGCCGCCTGCAGCGACGGTTGGCGAGCACCCGCCTCGATCTCGCCGAGTGTATCGATCGTCAGACCGCTTGCACGGGCCAAGGCGTCGCGGGACAAACCGCGATGCGCGCGCCAGACCGCGACCGCGCTCTCGCCATCCAGCATACGATCGACCATCTCGGATGGGATGGTCTCTTCGTCGCGGCGCGCGGCAATCAGGGCAAGGTCCCCGACGTCTTCAATCTCTTCCAGAAGCGCGTCGTAGTCGGCCAAGCGCTTGAGCATCTTGTCGTACGCGCTCCGGCTCAGGGTCACCGTGTCCGTCATGGCACTTTCCCAGAGCGTGTTGTTTCAACGCATCTTACAAGTCGCGGGTAGAGTACCCCCGGCCCAAAGACGCTCCAGCAGACTGCTGAAGAACACCCGATATAGCCCTAAGACGTCATTGCCGCGCAGGTGTGACTCTCTTCGTGTCAATTGGTTGGAGGTCCCCGCCTGCGCGGGGACGACGTTGGGAAGGTGTTTTCCAACAACCGGTTAGCGCGCACCGGATCGCCCCATCAGCCGGGGGCGCGACGGCGGCGGCGTTGTTCGCGGGCGGCGCGGCGGTCGTCGCCGTCGGCCGATCCGGGCTCGCGGTTGGCGGCCAGCCAGGCGCGGCAGTCGGGGTCGACGCCGTTCAGCATGTTGGCGGCACGGATGCCGTCCATCTCTTCCTTGTGCAGCGGGTTCATGATCGCCGAGGTCATGCCGGCGCAGGCCGCCATGGACAGGAAATGGGCGTTCACCGCGTGCCGGTTGGGCAGGCCGAAGCTGATATTGGAGGCGCCGCAGGTGGTGTTGACCTTCAGCTCCTCGCGCAGCCGGCGGAGGATCCGGAAGGCCTGCTGACCGGCATCGCCCATGGCGCCGATCGGCATCACCAAGGGGTCGACGACGACATCGTCGCGCGGGATGCCGTGGTCGGCCGCCCGTTCCACGATCTTCTTGGCGACGGCATAGCGCACATCGGGGTCCGTGGAGATGCCGGTCTCGTCATTGGAGATGGCGACCACCGCCGCGCCATGCTTGGCGACCAGCGGCAGCACCCGCTCCATCGACTCCTCCTCCCCGGTCACCGAGTTGACCAGCGGCTTGCCCTGATAGACCGACAGCCCGCGCTCCAGCGCGTCGATGATCGAGCTGTCGATGCTCAGCGGCACGTCGACCAGCGACTGCACGAGCTCGATCGACTCCGCCAGGATGCGCGGCTCGTCGGCCAGCGGGATGCCGGCATTGACGTCCAGCATCATGGCGCCGGCGGCCACCTGGGCCAGCGCGTCGGCCTCGACCATGGAATAGTCGCCGGCACGCATCTGCTCGGCCAGCTTCTTCCGGCCGGTCGGGTTGATCCGTTCGCCGATGATGCAGAAGGGCTGATCGAAGCCGATCGCGACTTCCTTGGTGGGCGAGCTCAAGACGGTTCGGGTCATGCTGGGCGATCCCTTAGTCGGCGGCGTCGGGCGGAGTTTCGGGCGCGGTGCCGCCGGCGCTCACCAGGGCGTCGAGGCGGGCGGCATCATAGTCGCCCTCGATCCGTTCGGCGAGCCGTGCGGCCTCCGCGTCCAGGTCGGGACCGCAGGCGACCGGTGGATCGCGCCGCCAATCGGCCAGATAGCTGTCGGCGTCGCGGGCGCGGCCGCGCATCGCCGCGCGGTCGATGGCCAGGGCGAAGCGCTCGGCCAGCTCGCGCTTGACGGTGCGGTCGCCGTCGCGGGCGATCACCTGGGCGGGGATGTCGCGCCAGCGCACGATCTGCAGGCTCGGGCCCGCCGCGGCGCCGCGCCGCCGCCCGCGCGGCCCGCGGCCGGCCGGTTCCGTTGCATCGGTCATGGTTGGTCCTGCCGGGCGGTGTTGCGGTCGTTCAGGTCCTGCCGGCCTCGGCGGTCAGGAAGCCCGCCAGATCGCCGAAGCCGGTGAACCGCCGGCGATAGGCCAGGCCTAGCCGGTCGGCCGCCGCCTGCGCCGCCGCGTCCAGCGCCGGGTCGTCGCTCTGGGCGAGGTACACCAAGTCCGTGTAATGCGCGAAATAGGCATCGCGCAATTCCGGATGCCGGTCGAGGCCGAGCGGGCGGATCACCAGGCTGTCGAACTGCCGCACCAGGAAATCCGTCAGGTAGAAGGCGGTGAACTCGTGCTCGCTGGCCGCCACGAAACCGTCCACGCCGGCATAGAAGGCGTAGCAATGCGGCCCCTCGATCCGCTCCACCCCCTCCTCGGCGAGCACGGCGTCGAGTCGGCCGCCGGTGCCGCAGTCGCCATAGACCACCGCGATGCGGGCATAGCCGTCGGCGCGGCCCTGGCGGATGGCGCCGCGCACCGCTTCCGGGATCCGTTCCGGCCGGTTGTGCAGCAGGGCCGGCAGGCACTGAAGGGCGAGATGGTCCCAGCCGTTCGCCGCCTTCAGCGCCAGGACCTCGCGCGCCAGCGCGCCGCAGGCGATCAACAGCGTTGCCGGCGGCGCATCCGGACGGGCGGCCGGCGGCGCGGCCTCCACGGTCAGGCTCTCGTCGGCGGCCAGCAGCGTCATGGCACGGGTGATCCCGACGGATGCGCCGGTCGCGGCGTCTCCTTAAGACGCCATCGCGGCGAGTTGGTTGTGGCGCCGCTTGATCAGCGCGCCGGCCGTCTCCACCGCGACGGCAGCGTCGCGGCAATAGGCGTCGGCGCCGATGGCGTCGGCGAATTCCTCGTTCAGCGGAGCGCCGCCGACCAGCACGATGTAGCGGTCGCGCAGGCCCATTTCCACCAGCGTGTCGATGACGACCTTCATATAGGGCATGGTGGTGGTCAGCAGCGCCGACATGCCCAGGATGTCGGGCTGATGCTCCTCCAGCGCGGCGAGGTAGTTCTCAACCGGATTGTTGATGCCGAGGTCGATCACCTCGAAGCCGGCGCCTTCCATCATCATGCCGACGAGGTTCTTGCCGATGTCGTGGATGTCGCCCTTGACGGTGCCGATCACCATCTTGCCCATCTTCGGCGCGCCGGTTTGCGCCAGTAACGGGCGCAGGATGGACATGCCGGCCTTCATGGAGTTGGCGGCGAGCAGCACTTCCGGCACGAACAGGATGCCGTCGCGGAAGTCGATGCCGACGATGGTCATCCCGTCGACCAGCGCGTTGGTCAGCACGCGGTAGGGTTCCCAGCCGCGTTCCAGCAGGATTTCCACGCCTTCGACGACCTCGTCCTTCAGGCCGTCATAAAGGTCGTCATGCATCTGCTGGACCAATTCCTCATCGCTGAGGGATGCCAGGTCGATCTCTTCCTCTTGCTCGCTCATCGCCGTCGCTCTCCTTTACAACCGACTAACCCCGTCTTGACCTGGCGGCTCGGGTTTTCCCGTAAACCGCTATCCCTGCAGCATCTGCCAGCCGAACACAAGATTCGATGAATCCCCGGCCGGGCTGATTCTTGCGAATTCCTCCTTCAGAGAGGCGGTGCCCCGCCCTCCGCCTTGCGCCGGGCGATGAAGGCGCTGAGCGCCTCGCCGATCCCGGGATCGAGCGCCGGCGGCTCGTAGGACGCCAGCAGCTCCTTCCAGATGCGGTTGGCCCGGCGCGTCGCGTCGACCGAGCCGGCGTCGCGCCATGTCTCGAAATTGCGCCAATCCGACAGGATCGGCACGTAGAAAGCGCTCTCGTAGCGCTCCATCGTATGCGGGCTCTGGAAGTAGTGGCTGCCGGGGCCGACCTGGCCGATCGCATCGACCGCCAGCGCGGCGTCGTCGGTCTCCAGCGGCGCCAGGAAGGCGGCCATGGCCTGCAGCATCTCCGCGTCCAGGATGACCTTCTCGAAGGACACCGACAGCCCGCCCTCGATCCAGCCGAGGCCGTGCTTGAGATAGTTGGTCTGGCCGAGGAAGCAGGCCCACAACGACATCATGCTCTCATAGATCGCCTGGCCGTCGGCGGCGTTGGACGCGTTGACGTTGGAGGCGCGCAAGGGCACGCCGTAGCGCCGGGCGAGTTGGCCCGACGCGATCACGGCCTTCGCGTATTCCGGCGTGCCGAAGGCGGGGGAGCCGGTCTTCATGTCGACATTGGAGGTGAAGCTGCCATAGAGCACCGGCGCGCCGGCGCGCACCACCTGGGCCAGCGCGATGCCGGCCAGCGCCTCGGCGTTCTGCTGGACCAGCGCCCCGGCGACGGTGACCGGCGCCATCGCGCCCGCCAGGGTGAAGGGTGTGATGTTCACCGGCTGGCCGGCCTGCGCCATCTCCAGGATGCCGACCAGCATCGGCTTGTCGTATTGCAGCGGCGAGTTGGCGTTGACGGTGGTCAGGATGCTGGGCTCGCGCGCCAGGATCTCGTGGTCGATGCCGCGGGCGATGCAGGCCATCTCGATGGCGTCGAGGATGCGCTCGCGCCCCAGCGCGTAGCCGTAGATCGCCTTGTCGGTCAGGCGGATCATCGCGTCGATGGCGTCGAGATGGCGGGTCGGCACGTCGAGGTCGACCGGCTCCACCGGATAGCCGCCGATGACGTGCACGGTGTTCAGCATCTGGCCGAGCCGCAGCAGGTCGGCATAGTCGGCATAGCAGCCGGTGCGCCGGCCGCGGTCGATATCAGTGGCGTTGGGGGTGCTGGCGACCAGCACCCAGGCCATCTTGTTCCCGCCGATCTCGACATCGTGGGCGGGGTTGCGCGCGTGCATGCGGAAGGACGACGGCGCCTTGGCGACGTAGTGATCGATGAAGCCTGCGTCGAACCGCACCCGCGGCCCCTCGCCGCCGTTCTCCACATCCGCGCCGGCCGCGTGCATCAGGCGGCAGGCCTCCGGCAGCAGGAAGTTGATGCCGGTTTCCTTCAGCACCCGGAGCGAGGCCTGGTGGATCGCCTCGACCTGGTCGTCGGACAGAACCTTCAGGGGCGGAAAGGGGATGGACGGCTGGGCGAACGGCGCCTGCGGGAAGCCGCCTGTGCGGTCCTCCCGCCGGATGCGCCGTTGTCGTCTCGACATGGGTGTCGCCGCCCTCTCCCGCCCTGGTGCGAAGCCCTGGGCCTGCCGCCCAAGCCAGCGACAATAGGAGACGGGCGGCCTCGCGAGTATTCGCGATGCGCCCTTTCCTGGTCTGAATTGCTCAAGAGTTCCGGCGAAACCGCTCTGGGCTATCGGTTTTCGCCGGCCGAGGGGTCACAGCACGGCCGCGAGCGCCCGGCGGAGCGCGGAGGCCAGCACGCCGGCATCGCCCGGCGGGCCCGACCACAGCTCGTGCAGGCGGCCGCCGGTCAGGCCGGCCATCAGGCGGGCCGGCGGTGGGTCGTCCGATACGGCATCGGCGGCCGGCGGCCGTTCGACCTTCAGCGCGAGCGTGGTGCCGGCCGCGGTGGCCTCGGCCATCAGCCCAGCCAAGCGGCGCGCCAGGATGTCGGCGGCGCGGCGCGCGCTGTCGGGCAACGGCACCTCGATCGTCGGACGGGCCGACCACAGGTCGAGCGCGGCGCCGCCGAGGCGCTCGACGACCCGGCAATCCGGTCCGTGGTCCGGGTGGCCGAGGCGTGCCGCAGCGTCCGCCAGGTCCTCCAGCACCAGACCCGCCGCCTCCAGCTCCTGCCCCGCCTTCTTCAGCGCCAGCACGGCCTCCGCCCCGCTGCCGGCCCGCGCCATGGCGAGGAACTTCTTCAGGCGGTCGGTGTCCATGGGTGGGGACGGTCGGCGGTTGGACGCGAAGACAGACAAGGGAGCATAGGACAAGCCGCACCCATGCGGTCAATCGGGCGCAAGGGGGCTTGACGCGACGGGGCGTTGGTACAAAATTAGATATCAGCTCCAATATTGGAGAAGAGCGACGAAATGAGTGTCGTTCGTGATG
The DNA here is from genome assembly GCA_028284045.1 of Alphaproteobacteria bacterium. Taxonomy (GTDB): domain Bacteria; phylum Pseudomonadota; class Alphaproteobacteria; order DSM-16000; family Inquilinaceae; genus JANQSN01. The sequence goes on from JANQSN010000046.1 coordinate 43,828, forward strand.
AAGCGCGCGACGCGGCGGCGCTGGCCGATGGGGCGCTGCGCGATCCGCAGACGCGCCGGCGGTTGTCGGGCGGCGGCTTCCGGGCCTTCCTGGCCGTGGCGGCGCGCTGGGGGTTGAGCGTGGCGGACCAGCGCGTGCTGCTCGGCGGCACGCCGGCCAACACCTATCACCACTGGAAGTCCAAGGGCGCGCCGACGCTGTCCCACGACACGCTGGAGCGGGTCTCGCTGGTGCTCGGCATCTGGAAGGGGCTGCGGTTGCTGTTCGTCGAGGACGGCGCGGCCCTGCGTTGGCTGAAGGCGGCCAACACGGACCTGCCGTTCGCCGGCACCTCGCCGTTGCAGACCATGTTGCGCGGCAGCATCGACGATCTCTACGCGGTGCGGCGCTATATCGACGGTTGGCGCGGTGTATGGCCGTGACGCCGCCGACGGTCTCCTTCCACCGGCGGACGCACCGGCTGATCGCCAGCCGCTATCCGACCGTCGGTGTCTTCGACGATCTGGTGTCGCCGGACGATGCCGAGGCCGCGATGGCGCTGGAGAGCCTGACCAACGATCGCCTGACGGGGGCGCTGGGACGCTTGGCGGCGATCGCGCCGGAGGATCGGGCGGTGGGCGCGGCCGGTGCCTCCATCGCCATGGCGGCCTTCCTGCATTCCGCGCCCGGTGGCGGGCGGTTCACCACCGGCGCGTTGGGCGCGTGGTACGCCGCCTGCGACCGCGACACCGCGATTGCCGAGACGCTCTACCACGCCGCGCGGCGTCTGGGCGCGTCCGATGCCGGGTTCCCGGCCACCATCCAGATGCGCGAGTTGCTGAGCACGCCAGAGGGCGACCTGCACGATGTCCGCGGCGGTGCGGCACGCCATCCGGACCTCTACGATCCCGACCCGGCGGGATATGGGCCGAGCCAGCGCTTTGGCGAAGCGCTGCGGACGCAGGGCAGCGACGGCCTTCTCTTCGATAGCGTCCGCCGCCCGGGCGGCGAGAACATCGCCATCTTCAAGCCGCGCCTGCTAGTGCCGGTGACCCAGGGCGACCATTTCGCCTATGCCTGGGACGCCGAAGGCCGAGCGACCGTCTCGCACCTGAAGGCCGTGCTGTAGCGGACGCCCCGAACGCTACTTGTACGGATCCGCCGCGTCCCTGAGGCCGTCGCCGAGGAACTGGAAGGCCAGCACGACGACGATGACCGGCACGACCGGGAAGATCAGCCAGGGATAGAGCGCCACGGCGTTGATGTTCTGCGCCTCGTTCAGCAGCACGCCCCAGCTCGTCACCGGCGGTCGCAGGCCGAGATTGAGGAAGCTGAGCGCCGTTTCGCCGAGGATCATGCCGGGGATCGACAGGGTCGCGGAGGCGATCAGGTGGCTCATGAAGCTGGGGATCAGGTGGCGGAAGATCACCCGCCGCGGCGAGGCGCCCATCATGTAGGCGGCGGCGGCGAAATCCTCCTCCCGCAACGCCAAGAGCTTGGAGCGGACGGCCCGCGCCAGCCCGGTCCAGTCGACCAGGCCGAGGATCACCGTGATCCCCAAGAAGATCAGGATCGGGCTCCAGTTCGCCGGCAGGGCGGCCGACAGCGCCATCCACAGCGGCAGTTGCGGAAAACTCTGAAAGACCTCGATCACCCGGTTGATCAGATTGTCGACCCAGCCGCCGTAATAGCCGGCCAGCCCGCCGATCAGGATGCCCAGGAAGAAGCTGATGGCGATGCCGATCAGCCCGACGGTCAGCGAGATGCGCGCGCCGTAGATCATCCGGCTGAGGATGTCGCGGCCCAGCCGGTCGGTGCCCAGCAGGAACAGCGTGCCGCCCTCGGCCGGGCAGACCAGGTGGAAGCGGCCGGGGATCATCCCCCAGAACTCGTACGCGTCGCCCAGGCAGAAGAAGCGTACGCGCTGCACCTTCTCCGGATTCTCCGTGTAGATCCGCGCCATTCGGCGGATGTCCAGCGTGCTGTCATAGCCGTAGACGAAGGGGCCGATGAACTGCCCCTCGTGGAACAGGCGCAAGGCTTGCGGCGGCGCATAGATATGCGCGGTGTCCCGGCTGTGCAGGTTGTAGGGCGCCAGGAACTCGCTGATGGCGATGGAGCCGTACATCAGCGCAAGGATCAGCCCGGCGATCACGGCGAGGCGGTGGCGCTTCAGCTTCCACCACATCAGCCGCCATTGCGGGGCGAGATAGTACGCCTCCTGCTCCGGCGTCAGGGGCGCAGCGACGTAAGGGTCCCAGTCGGCGGTGTTGACGGTGTGGTCGGGGTGCCGGCCGCGGTCCGCCTTGTCCAGGCCGACGCCGCCGGGGCGGTCCTGCGGCGTGTCGGTCATTTCACCGTCCCCCCGCCCAGGCGGATGCGCGGGTCCAAGACCGCCAAGGCCAGGTCGGACAGGAGCACGCCGAACACCGTCAGCCCGGCCAGCCAGAACACGAAGGAGCCGGCGAGATACATGTCCTGGCTCTGCAGCGCGCTTAGCAGCAGCGGGCCGGTGGTCGGCAGGTTCAAGACGACGGAGACGATGGTTGCGCCGGAAATCAGCGTGGGCAGCAGGCTGCCGATATCCGCGATGAACGGGTTCAGCGACATGCGCAGCGGGTACTTGAACAGCGCGCGCCGGCGCGGCAGGCCCTTGGCGATCGCCGTCACATAGTACTGCTTCTGCAGCTCGTCCAAGAGATTGGCGCGCAGCCGGCGGATCATCGCCGCGGTGCCGGAGGTGCCGATGACGATCACCGGCACCCACAGATGCTGCAGGACGGAGACGAACTTATCCCAGCTCATCGGCTGGTCGATGAACTCCGGCGCCATCAGCCCGCCGATCGACGTGCCGAACCAGACATTGGAGAAGTACAGGAGTACCAGCGCCAGCAGGAAGTTCGGCGTCGCCAGCCCGATGAAGCCGATGAAGGTCAGCGTATAGTCGCCGACGCTGTACTGATGGGTGGCGGAATAGATGCCGATCGGGAACGACACCACCCAGATGAACAGCGTGGTGGCAAAGGTGATCAGGATGGTCAGGAACACCCGGTCGCCGACGACATCGGTCACCGGCAGGTTGTATTCGAACGAATAGCCGAAGTCGCCGGTCAGCGCGTTGCCCAGCCACAACAGGTATTGCTCGATCAGCGGGCGGTCCAGGCCGTAGGTCTGGCGCAGGAATTCCACCCGGCCCATGTCGACATTCTCACCGCGGCTCTGCAGCTCGTTGATATAGGTCGTCAGATAGTCGCCCGGCGGAAGCTGGATGATGATGAAGCTGATGGCGCTGATGGCCAGCAGCGTCGGGATCATCACCAGCAGGCGGCGGGCGATATAGGCGTACATCTGTCAGGCTCGGCCCGGCTTGGGCGGACGCCTACTGGCCGCGCCAGAAGGTGTCGGGCCGGTAGAGGCCGAAATGCGCCCCCGGGTCCCAGCCATAGGTCGCCTCCTGCGGCACGTTGTGCAGGTCGTTGGCGACGACCACCGGCTGCAGCACCCCGCTGATCACGCCGATGGAGGTCAGTTCCGCGGCGTGGATGTCCAGCATCCGGGTGACGATCGCCGCCCGGTCCGCTTCGTCGGCCGCGGCCATCCACTCAGCATAGAGCGCCATCAGCGCCTCGCCGAACGGCTCGTCCGGCGCCTCGCCGGCATCGCCGGCGGTCTGCACGTACTGGCCCCATTTCGGGTATTGCAGCCAGTTCTGGTCGACCGGCGCCAACTCGTGGGGGACCGTGTTGGCGGTGAAGATGGCGTTGTCGTAGCCGGTCGACACGCTCATCACCGTCTCGCCGGCGAAGACCCGGTTGCGGAACATCTCGCGGCTGGAGGCGTTGGTGAACAGCGCGACGCCGATCTGGCGCCAGCGATCGGCGATCAGCTCCAGGATGTCGGTCTCCTCGGTCCGCTCGCCGGTGGTCTCCACGATGATCTCCAGCGGCCGTCCGTCGGGCATCAGGCGGATACCGTTGCCGTTACGCTCGACCAGCCCGATTTCGTCCAGCAGCGCGTTCGCGGCGTCGAGGTCGAAGGCGGTGTGAAGGCTGGCGCGCTCCGCGTCGTAGAGCGGCGAGGCGGGCAGCGCCGTGTTCAGCGACGGCGTGGCCAGGCCGTAATAGATGACCTGGTTGATCTCCTCGCGGTCGATGGCGTGGGACAGCGCCCGGCGGAACCGTACATCGCGGTTCAGCGCCCGATAGACCGGATCCTGCGCGTTCATATTCGGGTAGAGCACGAAGTCGGAGCCCAGCGCCGTCGGCCACAGCCGCACCGTGTAGTCGTTGCGGTCCTCCCCATCCACCAGGAAGGTGTAGGTGTCGAAGCGCAGATGGCGCGACTGGAGATCGGCTTCGCCGGCCCCGACCTTGGCGGGGATCAGGCCGCTGTCGGCGATGGTGACGATCCAGCGGTCGAGATAGGGAAGCTGCAGGCCGGTCTGGTCGGCGCGATGGTAGTAGGGGTTGCGCTCGAACACGAAGCGTTCCGACGGCGGGGCGGTGGTGTTGCGCCAGGGCTGCAGCACCGGCAGGTCCGGATTGTCGGCGTCGTAGAGGTCGCCGCGCAGGATATGCAGGGCCGCCCAGTTGCGCGCCCCGGTCTCCTCCACCATCGCCGCCAGCGCCGCGGGATCGGCATGATCAGCGTGGAACTGCGCCATATAGTGCGCCGGCGCGTAGAGATAGAGCGGCCGCGCGCCGGCCAGCGCGGGCAGGAACTCCGGATTGGGCTGCGACCAGGTGTAGCGCACCGTCGTCTCGTCGAGGATCTCCACCAACGGCGCCTCGCCGTCGACGAGAAGGCGGACATCCGGACCGAACGGCTTCAGCTCCGCATGCAGCGCGATCTCTTCCCAGGCGTAGCGGAAATCCTCTGCGGTGAAGGGGTGGCCGTCCGACCAGCGATGGCCGGGGCGCAGATGGAAGGTGAAGATCCGGCCCTCCTCCACGTCGAAGCGCTCCAGAATGTCCGGCTGGAAGGTGTAGTCCGGGCCGTAGCCGACCAGCCGGGCATAGCCGTAGACGTTCATGATGCGGATGTCGCGGGCGCGGCCGGCGATCCAGGCGATTTCGCCGCCGGACACGCCGGTCTCGCGGCCCGTCGCCGGCATGTCGACGATCGCCGGGACGGTGGGCATGCGCTCCGCCACCGGCGGCAGGTCGCCGGCCTCGACCATCGCCGCCAGCATGGCCGGCTCGCTCAGCGCCGGCGGCTCGGCATCGGCCCGGGCCATGGTCAGGCCGGCGAGCGCAAGCGCGGCGATCAGCCAACAGGCGATCCGGGCGGTCGGACGGGCGACGATCATGAGGCAAGCTCCTGGGATTGCGGCGGCACGGTCGCCCGCACCAGATGGCCGCCGCCGAGATCGATCATGCGGGGCCGCTGATGCGCGTCGAGGGTGAAGGGGGCGGGCCAGGCGGCGGGATCGCTCGCCCGCCCACCCATCAGGGCTTGCAGGTCGAGCGGGTGATTGGGATCGGGATGCGGCACCGCGGCCAGCAGGGCCTGGGTATAGGGATGTACCGGCCGGGCGAACAGCGCCGCGGTCGGCGCCAGTTCGACGATGGCGCCGCGGCACATCACCATGATGCGGTCGGCGATGTAGTTCACCACCGCCAGATTGTGGCTGATGAACAGATAGGTGAGGTCGAGCCGCTCGCGCAGATCCTTCAACAGGTTGAGGATCTGCGCCTGGATCGAGACGTCGAGCGCGGAGACCGGCTCGTCGCAGATCAGGAACTCCGGCTTCAGGGCGAGCGCGCGCGCAATGCCGATGCGCTGGCGCTGGCCGCCGGAAAAGCTGTGCGGGTAGCGCTGCAGGTGGCGGGGATCGAGGCCGACCAGCGCCATCAGCTCCTGCGCCACCGCGCGCCGTTCCGCCCGGTCGCAGACGCCGTGAATGACCAGGGGCTCGGTAACGATGTCGAGCACGGTCATGCGCGGGTTCAGCGAGCTGAACGGGTCCTGGAAGATGAACTGCATGCGCCGGCGAAACGCCTTCAGGGCGGCACCGTCCAGCCCCAACAGGTCGATCACTCGGCCGTCGCGCTCCACGAAATGGACCGCCCCGCGGTCGGGCGCCAGGCCGCGCATCAGGATCTTCGACAGGGTGGTCTTGCCGCAGCCGCTCTCCCCCACCAAGCCGAGGCATTCGCCGCGCCGCACGGAGAAGGTGACGTCGTCGACGGCCCTTATCTCGCCGGGTCGCCGGTCGGCGCTGCCGCGCGGGCCGGCCTTGCGCACCCGGAAGGTCCGGGTGACGCCGGAGACGTCGAGCGCCGAGCCGGCACGCCGGTCGATCGCCACGGGCGCGTCGGCCAGCAAGCGGCCGTCATCCGTCGAGCGGATCTCGCGGATCGGCCGCAGCCGCTCCCCCGCCGCCATACCGAAGCGCGGCACCGCGGCCAGCAGCGCCTTCAGATAGGGGTGCTGCGGCGCCTCGAACAGCGCCGCCAGCGGCCCGGCCTCCATCACCTCGCCCTGATAGAGCACCACGACATGCTCCGCGGTGTTGGCGACCACGCCGAGGTCATGGGTGATCATCAAGACGGCCATGCGGAACTCGCCCTGGAGGTCGCGGACCAGCTTCAGGATCTGCGCCTGGATGGTGACGTCCAGCGCGGTGGTCGGTTCGTCGGCGATCAGCAGGGCGGGGCGGCAGACCAGCGCCATGGCGATCATCGCGCGCTGGCGCAGGCCGCCCGACAGCTCGAAGGGATAGGTCTTCAGCGCGCGGCGCGGGTTGGGAAAGCCGACATGGCCCAGCATCTCCTCCGCCGCCGTCTCCGCCGCCCGGTCGGTGACGTCGCGGTGCAGCTTGACCGCCTCGGCCACCTGGTTGCCGACGGTGTGCAGCGGCGAGAGCGAGGTCATCGGCTCCTGAAAGATGATGGAGATGCGCCCGCCGCGGATGCGGCGATAGGCGTGCCCCTCCGGGTTCAGGCGGGCGAGGTCGATCGGGGCGGCGTCGGTTTCCGGGTCGTCGAACAGGATGCGCCCGCCGCTGATCGCCGCGCTGGCCGGCAGGATGCCCATGATCGCCTGGGACAGCACGGACTTGCCGGAGCCGCTCTCGCCGACCAGGGCAACCGAGGCGCCGCGCTGCACTGAGAGCGTCGCGCCCTTGACGGCCGCCAGTGTGCCGCCGGGCACGCGGAAGTCGATGCTGAGATCCTCCACGCTCAACAGCCGGCTCATGACGCGTCCCCCTCCGCCGCCGCGCCCGTGCTGCGGCGCGGCAGTCGGCCGCCGTCGGGCCGGTCGACCTCCTCTTTGAGGATGCTGACCCAGCCGGGGTTTCGCGCGTCCGGCGATGGGGTCGGCGTGTCGTCGCCATCGGTCGCGTCGGGCGCGGCATCGATGCCCATCGCGTCGAGATTGGCGAGCGTCGTGGGGTCGAGGTCCAAGCCGTTGGCCAGCGCGGCGGTGGCGGCGCGTTCGGTCAGCGCGTCGAAGCCGGTCAGCGTCGATTCCAGCGAGATCGACTGGCGGCCGTCCTTCAGCGTCAGGGTCATCCAGCCGCGCTGGCGGTCGCGCCGCGTGGAATAGTAGGCGAGCCTCAACCGGTTCAGCCGGTCCCAGGCAATGGCGCGGCCGCGCGGGCCGGACAACGCGATGCCCTCGGCGCCGGTCTCGACCACCGTCATATGGCGTTCCGCGGCGCGCAGCAGGAACACGGCGAACAGGGCGGCGAGGCCGGCGAAGATCACCGCGACCCAGACCGCCAGGTCGATCAGCAGAAGCGGCAGCGCCGTCGCCGCCAGGCCCAGGCCGCCGCGCACATAGTCGGCGACGATGTCGCCCTGGGGGTAGCGATGGATGGTGGGGGACAAGGGCTGTCGTCCCCGTCAGGCGGCCGACGCGGCGGCGGGACCGCCGGCGAAGACGGCGCCGGCCGGCCGCCAGCGCGCCGCCGGGTGCGCGGCGATCACGCCGGCCAGCCGCGCCAGGCACGCCCACAGCGCGTCGTCATGCGCCCAGTGATGGGTCATCAGGCCGATCGGCCGGCCGTGTCCCTTGGCGATCTCCGCGACCAGGTCGTCCAGCAGGCGGGCATCGCCGACATAGCGGCGGTCGTCGTGCCAGGCGATGGGGTCGAGCTGGACATTCGCTTCGACCAGCGGCGCCGGTGCGGCCCCTTCGGCCCCGAAGCCGCTGACCCCGATAAAGCCGAGATCGGGCAGTGCGGCCATCACACTTGCACCGATGCGGTTCCAGGGTGGCACCATCACCGGCAGGGCGCGCGGACCGAACAGGGCGGCCAGGCGCTCGCGGCCCGCCACCAGCTCCGCCGCCACGGTGTCAAGCGGGCGGTGATCGCCGATCTCGGTCTGCTTGGCGTCGTCGGGGGCATGGTTGTGATGGCGCCAGCCATGCACCAGCGCAGTGGTTTCGGCGCCGTCGCCGGCCCGGCGGTCGAGCGCGGCGGCCAATTCGTCGCCGGTATGGGCCGGGATGATCGCCAGCGCGATCGGCACGGCCGTTTCGGCGGCGAGGTCCAACAGCCGGTCCAGCGCCGGGTTGGGGGCGACCGCGTCGTCGTCGCGCCACCACAGATCGACGGAACGCCCGGTCGCCGCGGCGGCGTCCAACGCGGCGTCGAGGCGCGCCCAGGCCTGGGCGGCGTCAAGGTCGGTGGCCCCAAAGTCTGGGGTCTGACGGGCGCTTGGGGGAGGGGGCGACGGCATCCGGACCCGGCTTGGCTGATCGGCCGGCATTATAGGGCGCTGATGGTTGAGGAAAACCGTCCAGCGATGACGGTGATGTGACGGGCGGTGGCGGCGGCGCCGTCCATGTCGACGGCGACGGGCGGCGGCGGTGGTCCGTCCAGTGCGGCATCGATGGCTGCGGCCAGGCGGGGCGGGTCGAGGTCGGCCTCGGCGACCACCGCCAGGGGCCGCCGCTCGGCGATCAGCCGGGCGCGCAGCGGCTGCTCGCTCTCTGCCCCGGTCGGCCCGGCGAAGGGCACGACGACGGCGCGGCAGCGCGCCGCCAGCACGTCCATCAGCGTGTTGTAGCCGGCCTGGCTGACCGACAGCCGGGCGCGGGCCAGGAGGGCGGGATAGTCGGCGCGGGCCGGCTCCACGATCACCCAGGGGCCGGCGTCTTGGCAGAGCCGCGCGGTGTCGCCGGCGTCCATGTCGGGGCCGGCCAGCAGCCGCCAGCGCAATGTCCCAGCGGCGCGGCTGAGCGGCCGGGCGGCCAGGGCGGCCCGCATCAGCGGTGCACCCACCGCACCGCCGCCGGCCGCCACGATCACCTCGTCGCGGCCGTCCCCGCCCGGTGGGGCCGGCGACGCGTCCGCCGGGGCGGCGACATAGCCGGTATAGGTCAGCCGGTCGGCGATCTCTGAGGCTTCCGGCAGAGTGCGGGTCAGGTCGACCAGCACGGGGTCGCCATGGACCAGGACGGCGTCGTACCAGCGCTTTGCCCGCCGGATCATGCGCCGTCGCTTCGCCGGATCACCCTTGTCCACCAGGATGTCGCGCACCGAGGCGACGATGGCGGGCCGCGGGGACAGCGTGCGGGCCGCGGTCAGCAGTGCCTCGTACTCCGCGGCCAGCGCGTTGCGGCCGAAGGGGAAGGTCTCGGTCATCACCACGGCGGGCCGCCGGTCCGCCAGCAGCGCCATCAGCCGGTCGCGCCGGCGCGCCCAGAGGTCCGCGCCCGGCGGGCATCCGGCGTGGTCGACCAGGCCGGAGAAGGCGGCGTCCGCCGCGCGCAGGGCCGGCAGGTCGACGATTTCGGCATCGCCGAAGGTATCTCGGAAAGGGTCGGCGGGCCCGCCCATCGCCACGGTCACCGGCAGGCCGGCGGCGCGTAGGGCGCGCACGATCAGCCCGGCCCGGCGGACATGGCCGATGCCCAGCAGGTGCTGGACATGGAACAAGACCGGCGTCACCGGGCGACCTCCGCCCGCGCCGGCACCAGCGGGTCGTTCAGCGCCTCGATCGCCACGCCGCCACCCGACCGCAGGCAGAAATGGTGGCACGCGGCCTCTGCCAGGCGGTGCGGCGGCGGACCCAGCATGTCCCAGCCGGTGGCCAGTGCGTAGATCGCCCGGACCACGCCCTTATGGGTGACGGCCAGGACCGGGCGCCCGGCGGCGGCGATCTCGGCCAGCAGGGGGGCGACGCGCCTTTGGATGTCGCGCGCGCTCTCGCCGCCCGGCGGGCGGAAGTCGAGGCCGTCGCGTTCCCGTTCCGCCAGCCGGGCGGTGGGATCGCGGGCGATATCGGCAAGGCGCCGGCCCTCCCAGGCACCCCAGCCGGCCTCGATCAGCCGGGGTTCCACGGCGGCGTCGAGGCCGAGCAGGGCTGCGGTTTCCCGCGCGCGGGCGAGCGGGCTGGTCAGCGCGGCGGCACCCGCCACCGCGGCGGGCAGGCGCCAGGACTGCACGGCGGCGCGGCCCGCCGCGCTCAACGGGCGGTCGACGCGGCCTTGCAGGCGCCGCGCCGCCGACCAGTCGGTGGGGCCGTGGCGCAGCAGCGTCAGGCGGACGGCGGTCGCGCTCACGACGGCGATCCGCCGATCAGCGGGTGGAGAAGGCCGCCCAGCCGCCGCGATGCTGCGGCTAGGTCGAAGCCGGCCGATCGGTCCCGCGCCGTGCGGCCCATCCGCCGCCTCAGCGCCGGGTCATCGAGCAGCCGGGCCAGCGCCGTTGCCAGTGCGTCGGCGTCGTTTGGGGGAACCAGCAGGCCCGTCTCGCCGTCCGCTACGAGTTCGCCCGCCGCGCGTTCGGCCGTGGCGACGACGCCCAGGCCGGCGGCCTGCGCCTCCAGGAAGACCAGGCCATAGGCCTCGTTGGCGCCGGGCCAGACGAACAGGTCGGCGGCGGCGTAGAGATCGGGCAGATCGTCGGCGGCGATCCGGCCGAGCAGGCGGCACCGCGGGTGCGGCAGCGCGGCCGCGATCGTCTCGCGCGCCGGTCCGTCGCCGGCGACGGCCAGCCGCCAGGGTCGGTCGGGTGCGCAGGCATCGAGACGGTGCAGGGCGTCGGCGAGGCGGGCGTAGCCGCGCTGCTTGTCGCCGGGGCGCATCATGGCGACGGTCAGCAGCCAGGGGCCGTCCGCGTCGCCAAACCAGCGGCGGTGCGCAGCGGCGCGGTCCGCGCTGTGGAACGGGCCGGTGTCGACGAAGGGGGAAAACGCGTGCAGCCGGTCCGGCGCGACGATGGCGGCCAGGCCGGCGCGATCCTCCACCGTCATCGCCAAGACGGCGTCGGCGCGGCGGATCGCGGCTTCGGCGGTGCGGAAGCCGGCGGCGAAGCGGCCGGCCGCCTGTTTGGGCGCGTGGCTCGCCTCCGCGATGACGTAAGGGATGGCCAGCGCGTCGGCCACCGCCGGCCCCAGATGGTCGGGCGCCTTGTGGTAGCAGTGATAGGTGAACCAGAGATCCGGGCGCCAGCCGCCGCCCTGCAAACCGGCCGCGAGCGCGGCGGCGCGCGCCCGGCCGCGCCGGGCGATGGCGGCCGCGCGGCCCGGTGTGCGGCCGTCGTCCCAGCTTCTTAGGCGCGACGCCACGCGGGCGTCATGGCCGGCCGCCGCCAGGGCGGCGAGGAACAGCCGCGCCATGCGCCGGTCGCCCGACGGCACGAGGTGGCCGGGCGGCTTCATCGGCGCGTAGAAGGCGATCCTCACGCCGCCGGATCGTCGGCGACGGCGCGGGCGGCGCCGGCGGGCAAGCCGAAGCGCGTGGCGAGCGCATCAATGCCGACGTCGAAGGAAAAGCGCGCCCGGACCCGCGCCGCGCCCGCCGTCGCCAGACGGTCGCGCAATCCCGGGTCGGTGATCAGCCGGGTCAGCGCCGCCGTCAGGGCCGCCGGATCGCCGGGCGGGACCAGGAGGCCGGTGGTGCCATCCTCGATCAGCTCCGGGATCGCCGAGACGCGCGTCGACAGGCAGGCGAGACCGACCGCCTGCGCCTCCATCAACACGTTAGGCAAGCCGTCCCGGTCGCCAGACCGCGCGATGCGCGAGGCCAGCACGAACAGGTCGCCGTCGACCAGCGCGGCGATCACCCGGTCTTGCGCCAGCGCGCCCCGCCAGTCGATCCGCGCGTCGAGGCCGAGCGCCTCCGCCCGGCGCTTCAGCGCGTCCAGGCCCGCGCCGCCGCCGATATGGGTGAAGCGCCAGCTCAGCCCCGCCGGCAGGGCGGCGAGCGCGGCCAGAAGGTCGTCGTAGCCCTTCTTCTCCACCGCCCGGCCGACGCTGACCAGGCGGACCGGCAGGGCCGAATCGCTGCCGTCGCGGGCCGGCTTCGGTTCGACCGCGGGCCGCGGAAAGCGCCCGAAATCGAGTCCGTGATAAACCAGGGCGACGGGCCGGTCCGGTGGCGCCAGGCGGTTCAGATGGTCGCGGTTGGCGGCGGTACAGGTAACGGCCCAGCGCGCCGCCGCCAGCTTGTCGGCAATCTCCCGGTCAGGCGTGGTGTAGATGTCCTTGGCATGGGCGGACAGGCTGAACGGCAGGCCGGTGATCAGCGCGGCATAGCGGGCGACCGAGGCCGGCGTGTGCAGGTAGTGGACATAGAGCCAGTCGACGGCCGCCGGCAGCTCCCGCGCCAGCACGCAGGCCTGGCCGAACCGGCGGATCCGGTTGCGGGTTGGGTCGCGCCGCAGATCCCGGCGGAAGGCGGCCAGCGCCGCGGCGAAGCCCGGCTGCCGGCGCGCCCAGGCGAGGCCAGCGAACACCCGCCGCGGCTCCTCGTGCAGATATTCCGGCAGATACAGCACCGGTGCGGTAATCTGCGTGTTGAGGGCGTGGACCGCCTTGTCCGTGGGTCGGCGCAGCGAGACGATGAGCTGGCGTTGCCCGCGCTGCTGCAGGGCCAGGATTTCCTGGGCGATGAAGGTTTCCGACAGCCGCGGATAGCCCTTCACGACGATCGCGGTCACACCGGTCAAGGCGGCCGGCGGGGTTTCCGGCCGGCTTGCCGGGCCTGGCCGATCAGGCGCGCTGTCGGGCGCGTACGGCATCCGGGTCGGCGTCCCCGGCGGTGTCCGGTTCCTGGGTGACCAGCGCGTCGACCAGGTGGTTGACCTTGGTCAGCCCGTCGAGCAGCCGGGGCACCACCACCTCCGACGGCCGCGGCTGGCTGGCCAGTGCGTTCAAGGCCGCCGCCATGGCATCGGTGTCGTCGCTGCGGCCGGCCGGCAGCATGCGCACCAGCCCCAACGCGCCGGCCTGCTGGGCGCGGATCACCTGCTCGCGCCGCGGCCGTTCCCGCGGCACCAGCAGCGCGCGTTTGTCGAAGGACAGGATCTCGCAGAAGGTGTTGTAGCCGCCCATGGCGACGACGCCGACCGCCTGGTGCATCAGCGCTTCCAGATGCACCTCGAAGGTCGTCGTCTCGACCCGGTCGAGCGCCCCGGCGCGGGCGATGAACTCGGCTTGACGCTCGCGCTGCATGAACGGGCCGAGGACCAGCAGCGCGGGGTGGTCGAGCCGCCGGCCGCCGGTCGCCTCCGCCTCATAGGCGCGCAACACCCAGTCGACCAGCCCGTCGCCGTCGCCGCCGCCGCCGGGCGTGACCAGGATGAAGGGGCGCTTGGCGAAGGGCGAGACGGGCTGATAGCGCGCGTCGGGCAGGTGGCGGCGCAGATAGCCCGTATAGGTGACCTTGTCGTGCACCGACTGCGGCAGGTCCAGCCCGTCCAGCGGGTTGCACACCTGCGGCAAGCCGTAGACCCAGATGGTATCGTAGAGGTCGGTCAGCGCCGGCTCGACATTCTTGCGCTCCCATTCCGGGGCGAGCTGGCCGGGCTCGTCCAGCACATCGCGCAAGCCCAGCGCCAGCGGTGTGCCGCGCGCCTTCAACCGCTCCAGCGTGCCGCGCACCTCGCCGCGCAGGCCCAACGGCTCCTTGTCGACCAGGAACAGGTCCGGATCGAAGATCGCCGCCGTGTGCTCGATGATCGAGGCGCGCATGGCCAGCGTCTCGGTGACGTCGATGCGCAGCTTCAGCGAGGTGTAGTCGCCGTCCGACAGCTTGATGACGCCGGGGATGCGCACGAAGTCGACGCGCTCGGCGAACTCGAAGCTGCCGATGATCGGCGAGCCGGAGAGGATGAGGACCGACATGCCGGGATCGTGCTCGACCAGCGAGTGCGCGATCGCCAGGCACCGCCGCAGATGCCCCAGCCCGAACGTGTCGTGGCTGTAGATGAGCACGCGGCTATGCGGTCGGCGATGGGTCAGGCGGCGATCGGACATTCGGGGGGATCGACATGGATCCCGAGTGATCGGACAGGCGCGGTTTTCCGATCCTCGGGCGCTTGGGTCCTAAAAGCCCTCTTATCACGATCGGATGGCCGGCGCGACCTTCGCGGTTACGCCTCTAGGGACGGATTCCGCAAGGGGGCTGGGTGCCGCCGCCTCCGGAAACAGACGTTGCGAATGCGAATGAGTCGCATTATCGTTCCGTCACGATGTCGACCCCGGAGGATTCCCCCTTGATCGCGATCGAGCCGCGCGGCCTGCCCGCCTTGCGCGTCAACCAACCCGTCGCGTCGCTGTCGCCGGCGGAGACCCTGGTGGTGAACGGTGTGCGCGTCTGGGTACGCGCCATCAAGAGCCAGGACTGTCCGGCCGCGGCGGTGCTGGCCAGCCTGACGACGGTCGATCTGGTCGACGCGGCGACGCCGCTGCATCACCTGATGTGCTTCGTCGGCAGCCATTCGCGCATCGCCATGGATGTTCGCTGCCCGAAATGCACCCATCTCGGCGACGGGGAACGGCGGCTGATCGGCCTGCTGGCGGCAGCCCAGGGCGGCGACGACACCGGCTTCACCCGCCAAGCCGCCGAGATCTTCAACGCCGACGTGCTGATCGGCGCCGCCGTCGTCGCCCGCCGCGTGGCCTCGCAATACCTGGCGAAGGGTTTGAGCTTCCCGGCACGCCCGGTCACGCCGGAGGGTCTGGCGGTGCCGATGCACCCGGCCGACAGCGCATCCCACCAGCACCCCGCCAGCGCGACGGTGCATTGAGGCGCTATGCCCGGTTAAGTGTTCTCGATCGACTCTAACTGCGAGAGAACGTGATCGATCGACGACTCGATTTCTAACGCGTTGTCTCTAGCAATAATGTAGAGCTCCTCAAGATCTAAGATATTTCCCAGATCATTTTGATGAACTTTCTCGACAGTATCTGCCCTTCTATTTGTAACCTCGATATGATAACTGAAAAGAAATTGACTTTCATTTTCAATGATTAGAACAGATGATTCTGGAAAGTGAACGGCGAATTGATTGTCCAACGCGGTCGATTCCCAATTAATTTTTCCTTGTCTTGTTAGATTGTATAATTTCTTGACCAACTCGATGCGATTTGGAGATTTCATGTCTAGACTCCGAGCTGCCGCCTGATCTGAATCTGCAATCGATGGAGTTTGCGAACGGCATCCGTCAGCTTGGCGTTGAGTGCTTCAGTCTCTACTTTCTCAATTTTCCTCGCGATGAGGGATTCGACAATGTGAGCCATGTCCCTAATGTCGTTTCCGATCCGCTGCAAGTCAACGCGACCAGCCTCCGCCAAGTCCGGTCCGGCTTCACGGATCAGGTCGATCTGTCGCAGAACCAGCGGATATCGCTCCAAGGCGACGACCCAGACGCCATCGCGATGAACTCGCTTCAAGTCTTCGATCATCTCCATGGCCGCGGTAATCGCCAACAAGGTATCGAATTGGCGAACGGCCCGCAGCGTTTCCTGGGTCGCGATCTCAACCCGTTCAGCGGTGTGCCGGGCGCGGATAACGTTTGCCAACGTCACGGCCAAAGCTACCAGCGACACCAACACACCGCCGAACGTCGCAAGGTGAACCCAAGGCAGGACCGCTGGGTCGAGCAGCCACGCCATCGGCGGGCCGAGCGCTGACGCCTGCCCCGCCCTACACGCCGATCAACAGCCGCCGCGGGTCCTCCAGGACCTCCTTCACGCGGACCAGGAAGCTGACCGCCTGTTGGCCGTCGATGATGCGGTGGTCGTAGCTGAGCGCCACATACATCATCGGCCGGGCGACGATCTGGCCGTCCACCACCATCGGCCGGTCCTGCACCTTGTGCATGCCGAGGATCGCCGATTGCGGCGGGTTGAGGATCGGCGTCGACATCAGCGAGCCGAACACCCCGCCATTGGTGATGGTGAAGGTGCCGCCGGTCAGCTCCTCCATCGACAGCTTGCCGTCGCGGCCCCGGCGGCCCAGCTCGCCGATCTTCGCCTCGATGTCGCCGAAGCCGAGGCGGTCGCAGTCGCGCACCACCGGCACCACCAGCCCCTGCGGCGTGCCGACCGCGACGCCGATGTCGTAGTAGTTCTTGTAGACGATGTCGGTGCCGTCGATCTCGGCATTCACCGCCGGGAACTCCTGCAGCGCGACCGCGCAGGCCTTCACGAAGAACGACATGAAGCCGAGGCGCACGCCGTGGCGCTTCTCGAAGAGGTCCTTGTATTCGCGCCGCACGGCGCCGAGCGCCGTCATGTCCACCTCGTTGAAGGTGGTCAGCATCGCCGCGTTGGTCTGCGCCTGCTTCAACCGCGCCGCGATGGTCTGGCGCAGCTTGGTCATGCGCACCCGCTCTTCCAGCTCCTTGCGCGGGCGCTCCACGGCGGCCGGGCGGGTGAAGCTGGGCAGGTCGATGGTGGTGGCCGGCGCCGCCGGCGCCGCCGCGGCGGTGGCGCCCGCGTCCAGCGCCGCCTGGACATCGGCCTTGGTGACCCGCCCGCCCTTGCCGGAACCGCTGAGCGCTGCCGCATCGACGCCGTGATCGGCGGCCAGCTTGCGCGCCGCGGGCATCACCGCTGGCCCGTCGCCGGCGCCCGCCGTTGCTGGCGCGGGGGTGGCCTCGGCCGCCGACGCCGCGGCCGGCTTGGTGGTCACCTTGCCGCCGTCGGCGGAAAGCTGGCCGAGGATTGCGCCCACCGCGACGCTGTCGCCCTCCGCGGCGAGGATCTCGCTCAACGTCCCGGCGGCCGGGGCGTTGACCTCCAGCGTGACCTTGTCGGTCTCCAGCTCCACCACCGCCTCGTCGCGGGCCACCGGGTCGCCGACGCCCTTCAGCCATTGCGCAACGGTCGCTTCGGTGACCGACTCGCCGAGAGCCGGGACGACGATCTCCACCATGGGTTCGGGCCTCGTTCCTTCGTGTCTTCCGGCGAGCGATCGAACGCGCCCGCCTGTTGTTCATCCTGCGACAGGCGGGGTCAGTCGGGCACGCTCAACGCCGCGTCGACCAGGGCCTGCTGCTCCTCCACATGGCGGCGCAGCGAGCCGGTGGCCGGGGCGGCGGCCTCGTCGCGCCCGGCATAGCTCGGCCGGGCGGCCTTGTGGCCGATCTCGCCCAGGATCCGCTCGATCCGCCGGTCGACGAAGAACCAAGCGCCCATATTGGCCGGCTCCTCCTGGCACCAGACGACGTCGGCGTTGGGGTACTTGGCCAGCTCCTCCGCCAGCACTTCCGCCGGGAAAGGATAGAGCTGCTCCAGCCGCACGATGGTGACGGTCTTCAGGCCGCGGTCGTCGCGCTCCTTCTTCAGGTCGTAGAAGACCTTGCCGGAGCACAGGACGACGCGGCGGATCTCCTCGCGCGGCGCCAGCGCCGCATCCTCATACAGCACGCGGTGGAAGGTGCTGTCGCCGGTGAACATCGCCGCGTCGGACACGCAGTCCTTGTGCCGCAGCAGCGATTTCGGGGTCATCACCACCAGCGGCTTGCGGAAGCTGCGGTGGACCTGCCGGCGCAGCACGTGGAAATAGTTCGCCGGCGTGGTGCAGTTGACCACCTGCCAGTTGTCGGCGCCGGACATCATCAAGAACCGCTCCAGCCGCGCGGAGGAATGCTCCGGCCCCTGGCCCTCGTAGCCGTGGGGCAGCAGCATCACCAGGCCGGACATGCGCAGCCACTTCGCTTCGCCGGAGCAGATGAACTGGTCGATCATCACCTGGGCGCCGTTGGCGAAGTCGCCGAACTGCGCCTCCCATAAGACCAGCGCCTTCGGCTCGGCCAGCGAGAAGCCGTATTCGAAGCCGAGCACCGCGAATTCCGACAGCGGGCTGTCGTGCACGCTGAACTCAGCCTGGCCGGGTCGGATATTGGCCAGCGGCACCCAGCGCCGCTCATCCTCCTGGTCGATCAGCACGGAGTGGCGCTGGGAGAAGGTGCCGCGCCCGCTGTCCTGGCCCGACAGGCGCACCGGCACGCCCTCCACCGCCAGCGAGCCGAAGGCCAGCGCCTCCGCCGTCGCCCAGTCGATGCCGCGCCCCTCCTCGATCATGCGCTGCTTGGCCTTGAGCTGGCGGCCGATCTTGGAATTCAGGTGGAAGCCATCGGGCACCGTCGCCAGGGCTTGGCCGACCTCGCGGAACACACCCTGGCCGATGCCCGTCGTGCCGCGCCGCGGCCCCGGCTTGGCGATCTTTATGTCCGACCAGGCGCCGCCCAGCCAGTCGGCCCGATTGGGTTTGTAGCCGGCGGCGGACTCGTATTGCTGCTCCAGCCGTTCGTTGAACGCCCGCACCAAGTCTTCCGGCTCGCCCGCGTTCAGCACGCCGGTGGAGACGAGCTGGTCGGCGTAGATCTGCCGCATCGTCGGATGGCCGCCGATCGTCCGGTACATCAGCGGTTGGGTGAAGGCGGGCTCGTCGCCTTCGTTGTGCCCGTAGCGGCGATAGCAGAACAGGTCGACCACCACGTCCTTCTTGAAGCGCATGCGGAATTCCGTGGCGATGCGCGAGACGTGGACGACGGCCTCGGCGTCGTCGCCGTTGACGTGGAACACCGGGGCCTGGACGCTGCGCGCGATGTCCGTCGGGTAGGGACCCGAGCGCGCATAGCCCGGCGAGGTGGTGAAGCCGATCTGGTTGTTGATCACGAAATGGATGGTGCCGCCGACCCGGTAGCCGCGCAGCTCGGAGATCATCAGCGTCTCCGCCACCACGCCCTGGCCGGCGAAGGCGGCGTCGCCGTGCAGCAGCATCGGCATCACCGTGTCGCCCGCCGGGTCCTCGTACTGCGCTTGCTTGGCGCGGACCTTGCCCAGGACGACCGGGTTCACCGCCTCCAGATGCGACGGGTTGGCGGTCAGCGACAGATGCACCGTCTTGTCGTCGAACTCGCGGTCGGCCGACGTGCCCAGGTGATACTTGACGTCGCCGGAGCCCTGCACGTCCTCCGGATGCGCCGGCTGGCCCTGGAACTCCGCGAAGATCGCGGCGAAGGGCTTGTTCATCACATTGGCCAGCACGTTCAGCCGGCCGCGATGGGCCATGCCGATGACGATCTCCTGCACGCCGAGCTGGCTGCCGCGCTTGATCACCTGCTCCATCGCCGGCACCAGCGACTCCGCGCCGTCGAGGCCGAACCGCTTGGTGCCGGTGTATTTGGTGTGCAGGAAGCGTTCGAAGGTCTCCGCGTCGGTCAGCCGTTCCAGGATCGCGCGCTTGCCGCGGACGGTGAACTCGGTGCGGTTGTGGATCTCCTCGATGCGTTCCTGGATCCAGGCGCGTTCGTCGGGCTCCTGGATATGCATGTACTCCACGCCGATGCGGCCGCTGTACGTCTCCTTCAGCCGGGTGACGATCTCGCCCAGCGTCGCCGTCTCGAAGCCCAGCGTGTTGATGAAGATCGGCCGGTCCCAGTCGCGCGCGGAGAAGCCATAGGTCGCCGGGTCGAGGTCGGGATGGGTTTCCACCGGCGCCAAGCCCAGCGGGTCGAGCTGGGCTTCCAGATGGCCGCGCACCCGGTGGGAGCGGACCAGCAGAAAGGCGCTCAGCGTATCCTGCGCTGCGGCGGTCAGGCTCTCGCGGGTGACCGCCGCGCCGTCCTGAGTGTGGGCGGGTTTCGGCGGCTGCGGGGTGCTGGCCAGCAGCGCTTCGGCGTAGTCGCCGGTTGGGGCGGCGTGGCCGTTGCCGTTGGCCGGGCTCCAGGAGGGGCCCGCGTCTTCGGCGAGGATCGCGCGTTCCGCATCGCCGAGCTTGGCGAAGAACGCGGCCCAGCTTTCATCGACGCTGGTCGGGTCTCGGCTGAAGCGCCGGTAAAGATCGGCGATGAACTCGGCGTTATGGGCGAACAGAAACGACGACTGAGTGGCTTGGCTTCCCATTAATCTCCTGGCGGCCGGCGTCCTGGCGGCTGGTGCCGGCCGATCCCTCCCTCCAGACGGCTGCCGGCGGCGAGCCGCACGGCTGGGTTGGGGCGGTCTCGGCGAGAACAGGTCGCGCGGCCGCCCCGGTTGATCTAACATTCTGAATTAGATCAACTTATCTGCGTTCAGATGATTCCACCCGAACGCAGGTTGATCTAGTCCAATTCCAACCTTACCGGAAAACCGTTACCGTCAAACCCCTTCGCGCCACGATCACCCGATGGTCACCGACCCGTGAACCGCTGCCGGATCGGTGACCGCCGGGATCGACCGGTCTCGCGGCGCCGGGCCGCCCGTCTTACTTGATGGGCGGCCTCAGCCGCCCATGGCCTTTTCCCCAGATGGGCGGCACTAGCCGCCCATGGCCTTCAGCATCGTGCTGCCCAGCGCGGCCGGGCTGTCCGACACGGCGATGCCGGCGGAGCGCAATGCCTCGATCTTGCTGTCGGCACCGCCCTTGCCACCGCTGATGATCGCGCCGGCATGGCCCATCCGCCGGCCCGGCGGGGCGGTCAGGCCGGCGATGAACCCGACCATCGGCTTCTTGGTCTTCGACTGCTTGTAGAAGTCGGCGGCGTCTTCCTCCGCCGAGCCGCCGATCTCGCCGATCATGACGATGCCTTCGGTGGCCGGGTCGGCCAGGAACAGCTCCAGGCAGTCGATGAAGTTGGTGCCGTTGACCGGGTCGCCGCCGATGCCGATGCAGGTGGTCTGGCCGAGCCCGGCCGTCGTGGTCTGGGCCACCGCCTCATAGGTCAGCGTGCCGGAGCGGCTGACCACGCCGATCTTGCCGGCGGTGTGGATATGCCCCGGCATGATGCCGATCTTGCACTGGTCGGGGGTGATGATGCCCGGGCAGTTCGGCCCGATCAGCCGGGTGTTGGAGCCGGCGAGCGCCCGCTTCACCGTCACCATGTCGAGCACCGGGATGCCCTCGGTGATGCAGACGACCAGCGGGATGTCGGCGGCGATCGCCTCCAGGATCGCCTCTGCGGCGAAGGGCGGCGGCACGTAGATCACGCTGGCGGTCGCGCCGGTCGCCTTGACGGCGTCGGCCACGGTGTCGAACACCGGCAGGTCGAGATGCGTGGTCCCGCCCTTACCCGGCGTGACGCCGCCGACCATCTGCGTGCCGTAGGCGATCGCCTGCTCGGAATGGAAAGTGCCCTGGCTGCCCGTGAAGCCCTGGCAGATCACCCGCGTATCGCGGTCGACGAGTACGGCCATGGGGTTCAGGCCTCCTTAACGGCTTTGACGATCTTCTCCGCGGCGTCGGCGAGGTTGTCCGCGGCGATGATGGGCAGGCCGCTATCGGCCAGGATCTTCTTGCCCAATTCGACATTGGTGCCTTCCAGCCGCACCACCAGCGGCACATGCAGATGCACCTCGCGCGCCGCGGAGACGACGCCTTCGGCGATCACGTCGCAGCGCATGATGCCGCCGAAGATATTGACCAGGATGCCTTCGACATTGGAGTCGGAGAGGATCAGCTTGAACGCCGCGGTCACCCGCTCGCGCGTCGCCCCACCGCCGACATCCAGGAAGTTCGCCGGCTCGCCGCCATAGAGCTTGATGATGTCCATGGTCGCCATCGCCAGCCCGGCGCCGTTGACCATGCAGCCGATCTGCCCGTCGAGCTTGATGTAGTTCAGCTCGTGCTGGTTGGCTTCCAACTCGTGCGGGTCCTCTTCGCTCTCGTCGCGCAGGTCCTCGACGTTGGAATGCCGGTAGAGCGCGTTGGAATCGAAGTTGATCTTGGCGTCGAGCGCCATCACGTCGCCGGATCCGGTGACCACCAGCGGGTTGATCTCCACCGTCGAGGCGTCAAGCTCCATGAACGCCTGGTACATGCCCATCAGGAACTTCACCGCGTTCTTGATCTGGTCGCCCTGCAGGCCGAGCCCGAAGGCGATCTGGCGGGCCTGGAAGCCCTTCAGGCCGGTCAGCGGGTCCAGCGGCAGGGTGATGATCTTCTCCGGGTGGTGGTGTGCGACCTCTTCGATCTCCATGCCGCCTTCGGTGGAGGCGATCACGGTCACCCGGCTGGTCGCCCGATCGATCAGCAGGCTGAGATACAGCTCCCGCGCGATGTCGCAGCCTTCCTCGATCAGGAGGCGCTTGACCTCCTTGCCGGTGGGGCCGGTCTGCTTGGTGACCAGCGTATGGCCCAGCATCTTGCCGGCGTTCTCGCGCACCTCGTCGATCGACTTGACGACGCGCACGCCGCCCTTGCCGTCAGGGTCGTCCTGGAAGCGTCCCGCGCCGCGGCCGCCGGCGTGGATCTGGGACTTGACCACCCAGACGGGGCCGCCCAGCGCCTCGGCCCGCTCCACCGCTTCGGCCGGGGTGTAGGCGACATGGCCGCGCGGCACCGCCACGCCGTAGGAGCGCAACAACTCCTTGGCCTGATATTCGTGGATATTCATGAGCTGCGATCCGTCCCTCTTGGCTGTGCCTGACTTGGCCGCTCCGCCTGATCCGGCTTCGGCTTGCGTCCCCTGGGGGACGGGTTGCGCCGGACCATCGAGCGCGCTTTACGGGAACCCGGCACGGGCGGGGGATACGCCGACGCGACGGCCGGTGTCGCGATCGGTGGGCAAGGATCGGCGGGGACGCTCGCGCGTGCCTGACGCCGCGAAGAAGGTAAGGCCGCGCCGGCCAGGGCCTCGCCGGTGCGGCCACCGCGCACCATAGGCTGGCGGGTCGGGACGGGCAACCCGCCTCGGCGGTGGTTTGCCCCGGTTTGGCCACGGAAAACCGGCAAGCCTCGCCCGGCGCGCGAACCTGGGCGCCCGGACTTTCGAGAATTGCCAGACCCGCATGCGGCCGGATCATCGCTATACGCTGCTGATGCTCGGCCTGTCGCCGATCGATCTGGCGTTCACCGGCTGCTACGTCGTGCTGGCGGCGCGGCCGGCGGCGCTGGCGGACGCGCTGATCTGCAATCTGGCGATCCTGGTCGTCCTCAACGGGCTGGGGGCCTGGTGGCTGGCGCGGCCGCTGGCGCGGGCGCTGGCCCGTCCGGGCGATCCGGCGGTGCGGGCGGCGGCGGCGCGGCGGCTCGCCCGGCTGCCCAGCCTGTCGGTGGCGTGGACGGTGGGGGTCGGCTTGGTCTACTGCCTCGCCGCCTTCCACTACCGGGTCTTCCTGCCGGACGCGGCGACGCTGGCGGATCTGTCGGACCGGCTGCGCCTGGGGGCGGTGGGCTGGTTCGCGCTGGCCTATGTGCTGCAGTTCGTCTTCTACGTCTATTTCGCGGCCAGCGACGCCACGGCGTCGGCACGGCGCGACCTGTTCGGGCGCATCGGCCTGATCGTGCCGGCCCGCGGGCGCGGCCTGCGCGGCAAGATCGTCTTCGCGCTGATCATGCTGACCTGCGTGCCGGCGGCGGCCGTCCTGCTCGACGTCGGGGTGTTCGAGCCGATCCGCCGGGCCCAGGGCCTGTCGGTGACCGGCGCGGTGGTGCTGGACGTGGTCGGCACGCTGATCGCCGCTGGCATCACCGCCATCTTCCTGACCCGGGCGCTGACCCGGCCGGTGGAGAGCCTGGGGGCGGCGGTCGGCGCGGTCCAGGCGGGCCGGCTGGACATCGCGACACCGGTTCTGGCCGACGACGAGATCGGCCGGCTGGCCGGCAGCTTCAACACCATGATCGAGGGCCTGCGCGAGCGCGAGCGGGTGCGCGAGACCTTCGGCAAGTATGTCTCGCCGACCATCGTCAGCCGGGTGCTGGCGGCCGGCCGCGCCGAGGGCGGCCGGATGGCGGGGGAGGCCGGGGAGGCGACCGTGCTGTTCAGCGACATCACCGGTTTCACCGCGCGGGTGGAGCGCCTGTCGGCCGACGAGGCGATCGCGCTGATCAACGACTATTTCGTGCAGGCGGTGGCGCCGGTGGAGGCGGCGGGCGGCTGGGTCACCGATTTCATCGGCGATGGCATGCATGCCGTCTTCAACCTGCCCGATGCCGATCGCGACCACGCGCTGAACGGGGTTCGCGCGGCGGTCGCGCTGGCGGCGTTGACCGCAGGGCAGCGCTTCGCCGCCGGCGCGCAAGGCGGCATCTTGCTGCCGACCCGCATCGGTCTGCATTGCGGGCCGGTGACCGCCGGCACCGTCGGCAGCGACGCCCGGCTGAAATACACCGTCTACGGCGACACGGTGAACCTGGCCCAGCGGCTGGAGGCGCTGAACAAGAACCTCGGCACGACCGTGTTGATGAGCGAGGCGGTGGTGCGTCGCGCCGGACTGCTCGATACCGGCGGCCGGCCGGACCCGGCCGCCCCCTGGCCGTTGGTCGATCTCGGTCCCCAGGCGATCCGGGGCCGACAGCAGTCCGTCCGGGTCTTCACGGTACGGGCGGCGTGATCCCCCGGCCGCCGCCCCTGCCGCGCTACGCCGCCACCTTGCGGGTCCGTGACCGCACCGATCCCGCCGCCGCCGCCTCGGCCAGCAGGGCGTCGACGCTGGCATGCAGCGGCAGCGCGCTGTTGAGGTGGTGTCCGGCCCCGGGCACCGGCCGGTAGGCGCGGTCGAGATGGGAGTTGACCTGGCCGATCCAGTCCAGCGTGCCGAGGAACTGAACCGCCCGCTCGAACCCGGCCGGCAGCCGCATCACGGCCCCGACGGTGGTGATGTCGATGGCCTTGGCGGCCTCGCGCGCCGGCGCGGCGCCGGTGTCGGCCAGGCGCTGCAGGGCCTCGGCGAGGACAAGCCCGCCTCGGGAATGGGCGAACAGGCTGCGGATCCGTCGGTCCGGGTCGGTGAGCAGCCGGTAAAGCGTCTCCGCCGCGGGGACCTCCGCCGCATCCGTCGGACCCAGCCACCAGCGCTGCCAGTCGTCGATCAGCGAGCGCCAGCGGTCGACCGCGCCCAGCAGGAGCCAGCCACCCAGCCCCTCGCCCACCACGTCGGCGAGGTCGTAGCCGGCGACGATGGCGCCGACCGGCTCCCCATAATGGTCGGCGAGGTTGCGCCCCAGCGCCGCCGCCCCGAGATCGGAGCCGCCGACGCCCGCAACGCAGAAGCGCGTGACCGGCGCGCCCGGCGCGGCGGAGAGTGCGCCATGGTCGGGATATTTGCGGATACTGACGGGACCCCGGGCGCCCTTGGGCCAGACCACCAGGATCGCGGCCTTGCGGTTGCGTTCCCGGACCAGCCAGTCGCACTCCTCAAGCCCCAGCGCGCCGATGTCGTAGAACAATTGATCCAGGACGACGTTGCGTCGTTGGGCCGCCTCCACCAGCGGTCCGTCAATCGCGCCGGGCTCCGCCAAGGGCGCGATCAGAGATCGGAAATCGTACGTTTGGTCGATTGTGGTCGAAGTCATCTTGGCACCTCCAGGAGATCGGGACGTAGCGTGAAAAGCGCATGAACACCGCTCGTACTCCTCAGATACCGACGATTTCTCCCTCGGGTGATTTCTTCCTTCTCGACAGTCGAACTCGGGATCAATTGTATCGAAAACGGTCACAGACGGGAATTGAGAATGATCGTTCGGGACAATTCGCAAGATCCGTTCGCCTCTCGGGCCACTATCCGGTGCGCGACGTCTCCTGGGGACCGGTGATTGCGTAGGCCGCGATCGGCTCGGACAGGCCGCGGATGGCGATGGGGCCGCGCGGGACCAACCGACCGTGCCAGGACGCTTGGTCCCGGGCGGCCTCGGCCGCCGCCGCGTCGACCAGCGCGCCGCTCAAGAGGGCCGCGCAGCCGTGGTCGCGGGTGGCGTGCTCCAGGCGGCTCGCCACGTTGACGGTGCTGCCGATGGTGGCGAACTCCATGCGCTCCCGGCTGCCGATGTCGCCGAGGACGATCGGGCCGTAATGCACGCCGACCGACAGCGGCAGGGCCGCGCCGTGCCGGTTCGGCCGGTCCGCGTTGAACCGGTCGACCATCGCCAGCGCCGCGGCGATGGCGTCGCCGGCCGCGGTCTCCGACGGCTCCGGCGTGCCGAAGGTGGCCAGCACGCCGTCGCCGATGAACTTGTCCAGCGTGCCCCCGTGCCGGAAGACGATGTGGGCGAGGTCGTCATGCACCGCCCTGAGATAGGCGATGACCTCGCGCGGGGACCGCTGCTCGCACCAATGGGTGAAGCCGACCAGGTCGGCGAACAGCACGGCCGCCGCGTGCTGGCGCGGCTCGGCGAAGGGCCGCGGGCTGCCGGCCAGCATGTCGGCGATCCGCCGCGGGAAGTACCGGGCGAGATTGGCGCGCTGCTGGGCGAGCGCGGCTTCGTGCAGGGCGATCCGCCGGGCGCGGCCGACCGCGAGCGCCAGCAGCCCGGCGCAGATCAGCAGTATCGCGACTTCCTGGAGGCGGACGTCGAGATCGATGAAGTACGGATCGGCGAAGCGATCCAGGATCTCTTGGGTGGTCGGGTTCGCCGTTTGCGTCCACACCGAGCCCGGCAGGCTCATCATCCAGAGGATGCCGACGCTCCACGACAGCGCCCCGGCCACCCCGCCCCACAGCACCAGCGTGGGCTTGTAGACATAGGCGAGGCCGGCCAGCAGCGTGAAGAAGTAGATGAAGCTGCCGAAATTCAGGGTCACCGGGACCGGCAGGTCCTGCGCGACCATCGGGCTCGGGTAGATCAGGGTGAAGGCGAGCAGCGCGAAGTCGATCGTCGTCAGCAGATACTGGTGCCAGGCATGTCCCCAGGCGGCGCGCGCGACGGCGTATTCGGCGTACCCGATGAGGACGAACAGAGCGAGCAGCGCGTAGTAGTAGAGCGGGCCGGGCCAGGGGACGAGCACGGTGATCAGCACGGCCACACAGCCCATCGCCGCGATGCGCCCGATCAGCGCCCGGCGGAAGCCCGCGATCTCCTCGCGGTGAAAGGCCGTAGCGACACCGCCCGGCGGGCCGTCTGAGTTGGAGGCCGCCATGGCGGCGACCCTACCGTCGCGACGGCGACCCGGGCAAGATCCGCCGGTTGGCGCCTTGGTGCGCCGCGGATCGCGGCCCTATCGCTCGCGCCAGGCGAAGGGGCCGGCGCGGCGGTAGAGCCAAGGGTATTGGGTGACCATCTTGTAGCTCTTGGTCATCTGGAAGGCCGCGGCCGCCAGCACGAACAACAGCACGATTTCCCCGGCGATGCGCCAATCGGCGAAATAGCCGGCCAGCGTCTCCGCCTCGCCGTTGAACAGCGCCCAGTCCAGGAAGCGGTTGGCGAAGGCCAGGATCAGCGCATAGGGCGCGACCTTCCACAGCGGGCTCCAGCCATTCGCCAGCGCCTGGCCGGTCAGGAAGGCGACGATCGCCGCCGGCGCGACGACGAACAGATAGTCGACCAGGGTGTTGCCGATCTGGAATTCCATCGCGGTCTCCATCGCGTCAGCTCCCGCCTTCCAGATAGGCCGCCTGAACCTCCTTGTTGGCCAGCAGCTCCGCGCCGGTGCCGGTCAGCGTCACCTCGCCGGTCACCATGACATAGCCGCGATGGGCCAGCTTCAGCGCGTGATAGGCGTTCTGCTCGACCAGGAACACCGTCATCCCCTGGGTCCGGTTGATCTCGCCGATCACCTCGAAGATCTGGCGCACGATCAGCGGCGCCAGGCCGAGCGACGGTTCGTCGAGCAGCAGCAGGCGCGGCCGGCTCATCAGCGCGCGGCCGATCGCCAGCATCTGCTGCTCGCCGCCGGACAGCGTGCCGCCGCGCTGGTGCTGGCGCTCCTTCAGCCGTGGGAACAGGGCGAACGCCCGCTCCAGGTCCTCCTCCAGATGCGCCGGGTCGGCGGTCAGTGCGCCCATCTGCAGGTTTTCCAGCACGGTCATGCGCGGGAAGATGCGCCGCCCTTCCGGCGACTGGGCAATGCCGGAGCGCATGATCTCATAGGTCGACCGCCGGGTGATGTCGCGCCCGTCGAAGCGGACGGTGCCGCGCGCGGCGCGCGGGTCGCCGCAGATGGTCATCAGCAGGGTCGACTTGCCGGCCCCGTTGGCGCCGATCAGGGTGACGATCTCGCCGGCTTCGACCTGGAGGCTGACGCCCTTCAGCGCCTCGATGGACCCGTAGAAGGTGTGCACGCCGGAGACGGACAGGAGGGCGGCGTCGCTGCCTCTCATGGCCGCGCCTCCCCGCCGCCGGGTGGCCCGGAGCCATCGGCGGGCGTGCCCGCCG
Source organism: Alphaproteobacteria bacterium (assembly GCA_028284045.1). Lineage (GTDB taxonomy): Bacteria > Pseudomonadota > Alphaproteobacteria > DSM-16000 > Inquilinaceae > JANQSN01. The sequence goes on from JANQSN010000046.1 coordinate 72,070, forward strand.
GCATGGCGATCTGCTCTTCCTCGTCGGCGCCGAGATAGGCGCGGATCACCGCCGGGTCGTTCTTCACGAAGTCCGCGGTGCCGTCGGAGATCTTGCAGCCGTAGTCGAGGACGACGACGTGGTCGGAGATCCGCATCACCACGCTCATGTCGTGCTCGATCAGCAGGATGCCGATGCCGAATTCGTCGCGGATGCCGGTGATCAGGTCGTTCAGTTCCGCCGTCTCGCGGGGGTTGAGGCCGGCGGCCGGCTCGTCCAGGCACAACAGCACCGGGTCGGTGCACATCGCCCGCGCGATCTCCAGCCGGCGCTGGGCGCCATAGGGCAGGTTGCCGGCGTTCTCGTCGGCGCGGTCGATCAGGTCGATCCGCTCCAGCCAGGCGCGGGCCTTGTCGACCGCCCGGCGCTCCGCCCTGGTATAGCCGGGCAGGCGCAACAGGCCGGCCACGCAGAACACCGAGGCGGTCATCAGCCGGTAGTGCTGGGCGACCAGCAGGTTCTCCAGCACGCTCATATTGGCGAACAGCCGGATGTTCTGAAACGTGCGGGCGATACCGCCCTTGACCGCGATGTGGTGGCCTTCCATGCGCTCCAGCAGCAGGGCTTGGCGGTCGCGGCGCAGGGTCAGCCGGCCTTCCGTCGGCTTGTAGAAGCCGGTCAGGCAGTTGAAGACGGTGGTCTTGCCCGCGCCGTTGGGGCCGATGATCGCGGTGATCTCCTTCGGCGCCGCGGCGAAGGAGACGTCGTCGATCGCCACCAGGCCGCCGAAGCGCATGGTCAGGTGCTCGACCTCCAGGAGCGGCGTCGCCGCGCCAGCCCCGGTCATGGTCTTGCCCCCCGCTTGGCCGCGTCGGGCGGCGGCTTGGAGCCGGCGGCCAGCGAGATCGTCGGGTCGCGATGGGACAACAGGCCGCGCGGCCGCCACACCATGATGGTGACCATCAGCGCGCCGAAGGCCAGCATCCGGTATTGCTCCAGCTCTCGGAACACCTCGGGCATGCCGATCATCAAGATCGCCGCCAGCACGATGCCGGCCTGGCTGCCCATGCCGCCCAGCACGACGATGGCGAGGATGATCGCGCTCTCGATGAACTGGAAGCTCTCCGGGCTGATGAAGCCCTGGCGGGTGGCGAAGAAGGAGCCGGCGAGGCCGCCGAAGCTGGCGGAGATGGTGAAGGCCACCAGCTTGATGTTGCGCCGGTTGATGCCCAGCGACTGGCAGGCGACGTCGTCCTCGCGCAACGCCTCCCAGGCGCGGCCGATGGGCAGCCGGCGGATGCGGATCGACACGAAGTTGACGAACAGCGCCAGCACCAGGATCAGGTAGTAGAGGAAGATGATCCGGTGGATGCCGTCGAATTCGATGCCCAGCCAGTCATGGAAGGCGAGCTGGTCCTCCGCCGGCCGCCGGGTGAAGTCGGCGATGCCGAAGAAGCTCGGCCGGGCGATACCGCTGATGCCGTCCGGCCCGCCGGTGAGCTGTGTCCAGTTCAACAGGATGATGCGGATGATCTCGCCGAAGCCCAGCGTGACGATGGCGAAGTAGTCGCCGCGCAGCCGCAGCACCGGAAAGCCCAGGATCAAGCCGGCCGTCGCCGCGAACACGCCGGCCAGCGGCAGGCAGATCCAGAAGCTGAGGCCGAACTCGGTGGCCAGCAGGGCGTAGGAATAGGCGCCGACCGCGTAGAAGGCGACATAGCCGAGGTCGAGCAGCCCGGCCAGGCCGACGATGATGTTCAGCCCCCAGGCCAGCATGATGTAGGTGACCACCAGGGTCGCCAGGTCGATGGTCGCGCGATCGTAGAACAGGAACGGCAGCGAGAAGGCGAAGACCACCGCGATCGGCCCGATGAAGCGGGTCGCGCGCTGCACCTGTGCGCCGAAGCGGTCGACCCCGCCGGTCCGCTGGTCCTGCTCCGCCAGCGTGCCGCGGGTCCGCCAGGTGACCCAGGCGGCGCGCAGCGCGATCACCACGCCGCCGGCGACCTGCACCACCTGCAGCATCACCGACGGCGTCCACTCGCCGCCGGTCAGGGCGGAGAAGATCGGCCCGATCAGCGACATCGGCGGCACGAACAGGCCAAGGATCGCGGCCGCCACGCCGCCGATCAGCACCGGGATGGGCTGGCCCTCGCGGATCAGCACGATGCCGACGCGCCCGACGAAGGCGAGCACCACCGCCGCCACGACATCGGCGAAGCGGGTCAGGATCGCCAGACCGCCGGTCACATTGGCGATATGGATGCCGACCAGCGTGATCGACAGCATGAAGACGATGCCGGCGGTGATGCCGGCTTCGATCAGCAGGGCGCGCCAGTCGATCGCCCGCCGCGCGGCCGCGGAGCCGCCGTCGTCGGCCGCCGGTGCCGGGCCGCCCGCGTCGGCGGCCTTGTCGAGGCTGGTGGTCATGGGGCTTGCCTTAGACCTTCTCGATCTCGGGGCGGCCCAGCAGGCCGCTCGGCCGGAAGATCAAGACCAGCACCAGGATGCCGAAGGCGGCGACATCCTTGCCTTCCACCGAGCCGTAGCCTGACCAGAAGGCCTCGATCAGCCCGAGCATCAGCCCGCCCAGCATGGCACCCGGCAGCGAGCCGATGCCGCCCAGCACGGCGGCGGTGAACGCCTTGATGCCGACGACGAAGCCCTCATAGAAGTCGATGACGCCGTAGAGCAGCAGATACATGCACCCGGCCACGGCGGCCAGGCCGGCGCCCATGACGAAGGTCAGCGAGATCGTCCGGTCGACATTGACGCCGAGCAGCGCGGCCATCTTCTTGTCCTGCTCGCAGGCCCGCTGCTGGCGGCCCAGCGAGGTCTTGGCGATCAGGGTGGTGAACGCGATCATCAAGACCAGCGTCGCGACGATGATCATCAGCCGGACATAGCTGAGGTCGACGGTGAAGCCGTCGGCACGTTCCATCAGCGTGAAGCCGCCTTCGATCATCGGCGGCATCGCCTTCGACCGCGCGCCCTGCAGAAGCTGCACGTAGTTCTGCAGGAAGATCGACATGCCGAGCGCGGAGATCAGCGGCGCCAACCGGAACGATCCGCGCAAGGGCCGGTAGGCCACCCGTTCCACGGTCCAGCCATAGACGCTGGTGAAGATCATCGCGATGACCAGGACCAGCGCCAGCGCCAGCGGCACCCAGGTGACCCCGGCGATGCCGAGGATCATGAAGCTCATCAAGGCGATGAAGCCGCTGACCATGAAGATGTCGCCATGGGCGAAGTTGATCATGCCGATGATGCCGTAGACCATCGTGTAGCCGATGGCGATCAGGCCGAAGATCGAGCCCAGTGTCAGGCCGTTGATCAGCTGCTGGAGGAAGTATTCCATACCGCTCCGGGCGTTGGAGGAGGGGCCCGCTTGGTCCCCGGTGGGCCGGGACGTTGGGGGGAGGCGGCGTTGCGCGGGTCCAGACGGGACCAACCCCCAGGGGATCGGATAGGAAGGCCGATTGAGATCCGCCCGGCTCGCCGCGACGCTTCCTCAACCGGCGGCGGCCGCGTTTGGACGGGGACCGGCGACCGATCCCCGGGGCTTGCGACCCGCCCTCCGGCGATCTTCGCCGACCGGCGCGTAGGGAGCAAGAGGCAAAACTTCAAGGCCTAATTGTGGGACGATACCCGTTCCCCGCCGGACGGACAATCTGCTTTTTGCAGTGCAGCAAAACGCCGCTGGCCGGTTCCGGAACGGTTTCCGGCGCGGCGTGCGGTCAGCCGATATCCTTGCGCAGGGTCAGGCGGACCACGCCGTCGACCTCGCGCTCGTCCACCGGCTGGTAGCCGAGCCGGGCGTAGCGGGCTACCTGCTCCCACAGCACCTGTTCCACCATCAGCTCGACCCGGCCGAGGCCGGACAGCCGCGCCAACGCCTCGCCATAGGCGACCAGCGCCCGGCCGAGGCCGCGGCCCTGCCGGTCCGGGCGCACCGCCACCAGCCGGATCACCAGCACGCGGTCGCCGGGCCGCGCCACCATCAGGGCCGCAGGTTCGGCGATTTCGTCGCCCGGGGCGGCTTCCTCGTCCAGCACATAGACCGTGCGCTCGGCGATCAGCCGGCCGATGTCGAGCCCGGTCAGCGGCGAATAGGTGCCGAAGCGCGGGGCGACGGGGCGGAACGCGGCACGCGCCAGCGCCTCCAGCGCCGCGGCCTCCCGCCGTCCGGCCGGACGCGGCAGCCGGGCGCCGGGCGGTCGCCGGCTGGCCAGGCTGGCCGGCGCCGCCCGCCCGATGCGATGGGCGGTGGCGCGCGGCGCCGCGCTGCGCCGGCGCGGACGGCGCCCGTCGTTCCCGCCTTCCGCCATGGGTCGATCGGCCTCTCTCCTGCGGTTCACCGCGCCATCGACCGCGGCCGCAACCCGCATTATGGTCGCCCCCGCCGGATCCCCAACCGCGGCGTTCGCCGCCGGGCCCCTTCCGATCGCGCGACCGGAACGACATCACAACGCCAGACGAGGTCAAGACGATGAGCTTCGAGCTTCCCGCCCTTCCCTACGCCCAGGACGCCCTGGCCCCCGTCATGTCGGCGGAGACCCTGGAATACCACCACGGCAAGCACCATCAGGCCTATGTCACCATGGGCAACAAGCTCTTGGAGGGCAGCGGCCTGGAGGGCAAGAGCCTGGAAGAGGTGGTGCGCGAGAGCTACGGCAAGTCCGAGCGCACGGCGCTGTTCAACAACGCCAGCCAGCACCTGAACCACCTGCATTTCTGGAAGTGGATGAAGCCGAATGGCGGCGGCGCCATCCCGGGCGCGCTGGAAGCCAAGCTGATCGAAGACTTCGGCAGCGTGGCCGCGTTCAAGGAGCAGTTTATCCAGGCGGGCGTCGGCCAGTTCGGCTCCGGCTGGTGCTGGCTGGTGATGGACAACGGCAAGCTCGGCGTCACCAAGACCCCGAACGGCGAGAGCCCGATGGCCTATGGCGGCACCGCGCTCTTGGGCTGCGATGTGTGGGAGCACTCCTACTACATCGACTACCGCAACGCCCGGCCGAAGTATCTGGAGGCGTTCGTGGAGAGCCTGGTGAACTGGGAGTATGTTGCGGAGCTTTTCGAAGCCGCGTCGTAGCCGGGGGAGGGACCGCGCCCTCACCACTGCGATTCCGTCATGGCCGGGCTCGACCCGGCCATCCACGGGCCAGCCAGGGGCACCGCCACGCGCCGTTGCGTACGATGTTGCCCGTGGAGAGCTGTGGATGCCCCGATCAAGTCGGGGCATGACGATGAAGGGTGACGAACTGGGTTGCTGGTCTCGACTGGCGCCGCCGCACCGGCCGGCCGGAAGGGCCGATCACCAGGGATCCAGCTCGGTATCCCAGTAGAGGAAATCGCGCCAGCTTTCGTGCAGGAAATTCGGCGGGAAGGCGCGGCCGTTGCGCTGAAGCTGGCCGGTGGTCGGCTGTTGCGGGCGGACCAGCGGATACATTCCGGCCTGCTCCGGCAAGCGGTTGCCCTTGCGCAGGTTGCAGCCCTCGCAGGCCGACACGACGTTCTCCCAGGTCGTCTGGCCGCCGCGCGAGCGCGGCACGACATGGTCGAAGGTCAGCTGATGGCTGGGAAACGGCTGGCCGCAATACTGGCAGGTGAAGCGGTCGCGCAGGAACACGTTGAACCGCGTGAAGGCCGGCCGCCGGCTGGTGGCGACGAAGTCCTTCAGCGAGATCACGCTGGGCAGCGCCATGCGCAGGCGCGGGCTGGCGACGAAGCGGTCGTAGGTGGCGATGATGTTCACCCGGTCCAGGAAGACCGCCTTGATGGCTTCCTGCCAGGGCCACAGCGATAACGGAAAATAGCTGAGCGGACGAAAGTCCGCATTGAGCACGAGCGCGGGACAGCTTTCGAGGGAAGGTTGCGCCATCGCCCTACTCGACCTGCCGGCGGAGCATCGATGACCAGCGGCCCGACCAGGCCACCTCGCCATCGGCACCACCCTGATACGCACACCCCGCCGGCAGCGCAACATCTAGCATCGCGCCGGAGGCGAAATGTCATGGCGCTGTCATTTCGGCATGGGTATCCGGGCGCTGTCGGCGGCCTGGGGCGGCCGGGCCGCGTCACGCCGGGGCCGCGACCCCGAGATGTTGTGCCAGGAACTGGCGGGCGACCACCGCCCCCTCCGGGTCGATGCCGTGGCCGAGGCCCGGGCGCACCATCGCCTGGACCGGCACGCCGTAGCGGGTCAGCGCCGCCTCCGCCATCGGCAAGGCGGCCGGGGAGACCACCTCGTCCTGGTCGCCATGCATCAGCAGGACCGGCGGGCGGGCGGTCACCTCCGTTTCCATGCCCTCGCCCTCCAGCACCGCGCCGGAGAAGCCGACGACCGCCGCCGCCGGTTCCGGCCGGCGCAGCGCCGCATGCAGCGATGCCATAGTGCCCTGGCTGAAGCCGACCAGGCCGAGCTGCTGGTTGGTCAGCCCGTACTCCGCCAGCGCGGCATCCAGGAAGGCGTCGATCGCCGGCGCGCTCCGCCGGACGCCGGAGACCAAAGCCGCCGGCTCGCGGTCGAGCAGGCTGAACCATTGCCGGCCGAAGGGCGCCATATCGCAGGGTTCGGGGCCGTCGGGCGCGAGGAACTCCGCCTCCGGCAGCGCCTGGGCGAAGAAGGGGGCGAGGGCGATCAGGTCGCTGCCGTCGGCGCCGACGCCGTGGAAGAACACCACGAGCTGGCGCGGCGAACCGCCGGCGGCGGGCGGATGGACGGGCCCGGTAAGGCCGGCGATGGTCTTCATGGTCGCCACCGATGGCCGAGCGGCCGCGCTTTGTCAACTTGGCCGTGGCCTTTGCACAACCGGGCAGTGGCATTCGCTATGGTCCAAGCCCCCTGCGATGGTCTAAGGGAACGGTCGTACGCTCCAGGAGGCGTCCCGCCTGCCCTTCTTGCCTGCCTTTCTTGAACGACTCAAAGCCGCACCCGCGATGTCCGAACGCCCCGAAGCCCCGACCGCCGTGCTGCGCGCCGTGCGCATCGGCACGCGGCCCAGCCGCCTCGCCCGACTGCAGGCCGACACCGTGGCGGCGGCGCTGCGGGCAGCGCATGCCGCACCCCTGGATATCGAGCCCCTGCACATCGAAATCGTGCCGCTGACCACGCCGGGCGACGCCGCCCAGGGCACCGAGGCGGCGGCCACCCAGGGCAAGGACCAATGGATCGTCGGCATCGAGCAGGCGATCCTGGAGCGCCGCATCGACATTGCGGTCCATTCCGCGAAGGACGTTCCCGGCAAGATCGCCCCCGCCACGGTGCTGCGGGCCGTGCTGGGGCGCGAATCGGCGCATGATCTCCTGATACCGTCGGCGCGGCTCGGCGAGGCGGGGGTCTCGGTCTCCGGCCTCGACGACCTGCCGGCGGGGGCGGCGGTCGGCACCGCCAGCCCGCGCCGCGTGGCGGAGATCCGGCGGCGCCGGCCGGACCTCGCCGTGCGCGCGCATCGCGGCAATGTGCCGACGCGACTGGACAAGCTGGACCGGTCCGCCGATCTCGCCGCCATCGTGCTGGCGGAGGCGGGGATGGAACGGTTGGGCCTGGCGGTGCGCGACCGGGTGCGGCTCGACCCGTCAGAGATGATGCCGGCGGCCGGGCAGGGCCAGCTCGTCCTACAGCACGCCGCCGACCGGCCGGAGGTGGCCGCCCTGGCCGCCCCCCTGGTCGACCCGGCGGAGGAGGCGGTGTGGCGCGCGGAGCGTGGGTTGATCGCCCGCCTCGATGCCGATTGCCATTCCGCGGTCGGCGCCTGGGCGCGGCGCGACGGCGCGCAGCTCGTGCTGACCTGGCGCATCCTGGCGCCCGACGGCAGCGCCTGGCTGGAAGGCCGCGCGCAAGGATCGGCCGAGGACCCCGACCGTGTGGCGGCAGAGGCGGCGGCCGAAGCTCTCGACCGCGGGGCGCGTCCGCTGCTCGATCAGGGTGGCTGACGCGGGGGACTGGGGGCCCGGCCCATCGATCCCGGGCGACGCCTCGAAGCGATGAGGAGAGAGGAGCCGATGTTTCCGCAAACCCGCCTACGCCGCCTCCGGCGCACCCCGGTGCTGCGCGACCTGGTGGCGGAGACCGCGGTGTCGCTGGACGACCTGATCTACCCGATCTTCGTGGAGGAGGAGGAGGACCACCGCTCCGACCTCGCGACCATGCCGGGGATCGCCCGGGTGCCGGAGCAGGATCTGGCCGACGAAGTGCGGCGCGTCGCCGATGCCGGGGTCCGCTCGGTCGTGCTGTTCGGCGTCAGCCACCACAAGGATGCGGTGGGCAGCGAGACGCTGCGGGACGACGGACTGGTCGCCCGGATGATCACGACGGCCAAGCGCGCCGCGCCGGAGCTGGTGGTGGTCGCCGATACCTGCTTTTGCGAGTACACCGATCACGGCCATTGCGGCGTGCTCAAAGACGGCTATGTCGACAACGACACGACGATCGAGAATCTCGGCCGGCAGGCGGTGATCGCGGCGGAGGCCGGGGCCGACATCATCGCCCCGTCGGCGATGATGGACGGCCAGGTGGCGGCGATCCGCCGGGCGCTCGACGCCGCCGGGCACACCATGATGCCGATCATGTCGTACTCGTCGAAATTCTCCTCCGACATGTACGGGCCGTTCCGCGCCGCCGGCGGCACCTCGCTGGAGGGCGACCGCAGCACCTATATGATGGACTACCGCAACGGCCGGGAGGCGTTGCGCGAAAGCGCGCTGGACGAGGCGGAGGGCGCCGACATCCTGATGGTCAAGCCGGCGCTGCTCTATCTCGACGTGGTGACGCGCCTTCGCGACGCATCGCCGCTGCCGATCTGCGTCTATAATGTCAGCGGCGAGTACGCGATGCTGAAATTCGCCGCCCAGGCCGGGGCGATCGACGAAGACAAGGTGCTGTTGGAGATGCTGACCGCCTTCAAGCGGGCAGGTGCGGCGCTGATCATCACGTATTCCGCGTTGGACTTCGCCCGGCTGGTCGACGGCTGACGCGCGCGCCGCGGGGTTCTTGGGAGAGGATTACCGGTGACCGCTGTTCCCGATCCCGTCGAAAGGTTGGCACCCGATGCCGCGGCGGCGCTGGCGGCGGGGGCGACCCCGCGCGGCGACAGTCCGTGCATCAGCATCTGTACGCTGGACGACGTCAGCGGCTATTGCCGGGGCTGTGCCCGTACGATGGACGAGATCACGGAGTGGCGTACGCTGTCGCCGGCCGCGCGCGGTGCTGTCTGGCAGGTGATGCCGGCGCGCTTCTCGGCCATGGGGCAGACCACCCGCCAGCTCGCCTGGGATGGGCAGAGCCTGGCGCGGTTCGTCGCCGACAGCCTGGCGCCAGGGGCCGGCACCTGGCTGTTGGGCTGCTATGGCGCGGTGGCGGAGTTCCTGGTGTCGCCGGGCGAGCCGCTGACCCGGCGGGTTGAGGGCGACCGCTTCGTCGCCGCGACGCCGCGGGCGCGTCTCTCGCTGACCTTGGGGCCGCGGATTCGCGCTTACAGCTTTGCCGATGGGGCGACCACGCCCGGGCAGGCGGCCGGTGGCCGGGTCATCCTGGCCAAGCTGCGCGCCCGCGTGCGGGCTCAGCCGGCAACGGCGCTGACGCCGCTCGGCCCCGATACCGCGGCGATCGTGCCCGGGGATCGCGACCAGAGGCTCTATGATCTGGGGCTCGGCCGGCCGCACATGCGCTACGCGGTCCGCACCGGCGATGACGATCTGATCGCCCGGCTGGAGGCGGCGGCCGGTACCCCCTGGCCCGATTGGATGGGCGAGGTCGGCGACGCGATCGTCGCGGCCGGCCCGGCGCGGGTGATCGAGACGCCGCTCGGCCGGGCGGAGATCCTGACGCCGATTCCACCGCCCAACGGCCGCTCGCCCGACGGACCCCACACGCATCTGTTGCCCGCGTTTCTGGCGGAGAACCGCGACCTGCCGCCCGGGCACGACCTGCCGGACGCGTGCGCGCTGGGTGGGATCTTCTACCCCGCGCGGTGAACCGGACCGGCGGGTCGGTGCGTAGAGCGGGAGAGCCCCGGCGGATGAAGAGCAGGCGCACGATGGTCAGGACGGTCCTTACGGTCACGGTGTTGGCGGCCGGCGTGGCGGCGCTGGGGGCGTGCGCCTTCTTGCAGACCCGTGCGTCGACGGAGCAGCCGGACTATGCCGTGGTCGATCGGATCGGCCGGTCGGTGGAAATCCGCGAGTACCCGGCCCTGGTCGCCGCCGAGGTGACGGTGCCGGCCGGCCGCGACGCGCGCAACGCCGCCTTCCGCGTGCTGTTCGACTATATCGGCGGCAACAACCGGCCGGCGCAGTCGATCGCCATGACCACGCCGATCGAGCTGGCGGACGGCGCCACTATCGCCATGACGGCGCCGGTGGAGACGCAAGAGGCTGGCGACCGATTGACGATGCGGTTCTTCCTGCCCGCGACCGTCGCGTCGGACGCGGCCCCGGATCCGCTGGACGACCGTGTTCGCTTGGTGCGGCTGCCGGCGCGGTCGATGGCCGTCCTGCGATTCAGTGGCGCGCGCGGGGCGGACGTGCTGGACACGCGCCAGCGCCTGCTGGTGGCGACGGTCGACGGCTCGCGCGACTGGGCGGCCGACGGCCCGCCGACCGCCTATCTCTACGATCCGCCCTGGTATCCGTCGCCGCTGCGCCGCAACGAGGTAGCGGTACCGGTGCTGCCCAAGGCCGTCCCCCATTAAAGCCCTCCCCCTCGATGGGGGAGGGTTGGGTGGGGGTTATGCTTGGTCGGTGGAGAATCCGGATCAAGAAGCACCTTCCGACGGCGCCATTCGATGGGTACGGAGGTCGCGGCGCGAGATGGGCGCCTCCCAGGCGCCGACGTCTTGCGGCGACATCACCCCCACCCTAACCCTCCCCCATCGAGGGGGAGGGAGGGCCGGTGCCTGCCAGCCGGCGGCGCGTCTCGGGGCACGCTGCACCGTCGTAGAACGCGTCCAGGGCATCGGCGAACAGCCGGCGGTCCGCCGGGTCGACGGCGGTGTCCCGGAACAGCGTCAGGCAGGAGCGCAGCTTCAGCGCATCGATCGCATCGAGGATCGCCTCGGCCGGCCGGTCGCGATGGGCCATCAGCAGCCTGACCATCCGGCGCAGCCGGTCGCCCAGCAGCGGATGCGCCAGATAGGCGGCGGCCTCCGCACCGTCGGCGATGCCGTAGGTCCAGGCATTCGCACTGGTGCCGAGCCCGCGCAGTTGCGGGAAGACGTACCACATCCAGTGGCTGGTCTTGCGCCCGCGCGCGATCTCCGCCTCGGCGGCGGCGTGTGTGGTGGCTTGCGCCGCGACGAACCGGTCCAGGTCCGTCACCGGTCGCTGTCCTGCCAGTTCGGATGGATCCACGGCTCGGCCGGATCCGGCGGCAGCGGGTCGCGGCCGAGGATATGGTCGGCCGCCTTCTCGCCCACCAGGATCGACGGCGCGTTCAGGTTGCCGTTGGGGATACGCGGGAAGACAGAGCTGTCGGCGACCCGCAGGGCGTCGACGCCGATCACCCGGCATTCGGGATCGACCACGGCCTGGGCGTCGTCGGTCGCCCCCATCCGGCAGGTGCCGCAGGGGTGATAGGCGCTCTCCACATGCGCGCGGATGAAGCCGTCCAGCGCGTCATCCGACTGAACGGCATCGCCTGGCGCGATCTCCCGCCCGCGATAGGGCTGGAAGGCCGGCTGGGCGAAGATCTCCCGGGTCAGCCGGATGCAGTGGCGGAACACCGTCCAGTCGCTGGGATCGGCCATGTAGTTGAACAGGATCGAGGGTGTGGCGTCCGCCTCGGGCGCGCTCAGCCGGACGCGGCCGCGCGAGGGCGAGCGCATCGGCCCGACATGCGCCTGGAAGCCATGCGCCTCGGCCGGCGCCTTGCCGTCATAGCGGATCGCGACGGGCAGGAAGTGGAACTGGATGTCCGGGTAGTCGATCCCGGCGGTGGAGCGGACGAAAGCCCCGCTCTCGAACTGGTTGCTGGCGCCAAGGCCGGTCTTGAAGAAGGTCCATTGCGCGCCGATCCGCAGCTTGGACGGCCAGTTGAGTTGGGCATAGAGCGTGATCGGCTGGCGGCACTCCTGCTGAACGTACAGTTCCAGATGGTCCTGCAAGTTGGCGCCGACACCCGGCCGGTCGGCGATCACGGGCAGGCCGAGATCGCCGAGATGATCGCCCGGGCCGATCCCAGACAGCATCAGCAGCTTCGGGGAATTGATCGCCGAGGCGGCGACCACCACCTCGCGCCGGGCTTCCAGCGTCTCGATCCGGCCGCCGCGCGCCACCTCCACGCCCACGGCGCGGCCGTCGCGGATGACGACGCGCCGGGCGGTGGCGCGCAGCAGGGTGAGATTGCGGCGCTTCAGCGCCGGGCGCAGATAGGCGTTGGCGGTCGACCAGCGCCGGCCGCGCCAGATCGTCTGCTCCAGGACGCCGAAGCCTTCCTGCTGGCGGCCGTTATAGTCGTCGGTGCGGGCGAAGCCGGCCTGGGCGCCGGCCTCGATGAAGGCGCGGAACAGCGGGTTGGCCAGCGGGCCGCGGCCGACATGCAGCGGTCCGCCGCCGCCGCGCCAGGCGGGATCGCCGCCATGGCCGCGGTCATGCCAGCTTTCCAGGCGCTTGTAGTAGGGCAGCACGTCGGCATAGGCCCAGCCCTGCGCGCCCGATGCCGCCCAATGGTCGAAATCCCGGGCATGGCCGCGGACATAGACCATGCCGTTGATCGAGGAGGAGCCGCCGATCACCCGGCCGCGCGGGCAGGCCAGCCGCCGGCCGCCGAGATGCGGTTCCGGCTCCGTCGCGAAGCCCCAGTCGTAGCGGCGCATGTTCATCGGATAGGACAGCGCGGCGGGCATCTGGATGAAGGGGCCGATATCGGTCCCGCCGGCCTCCACCACCAGCACGTCATGGCGGCCGTCCTCGCTGAGACGGGCCGCCAGGGCCGCGCCGGCGGAGCCGGCGCCGACGATCACGAAATCCGCTTGCATGGGTCCGCCCCCGTGCCCCGGTTACGCCCGTGTCTAGTAAGGGCTCTCAACCGGCCCCATGGCGACGTAGACGGACTTGGCCTGGGTATAGAAATCCAGGGCTGCCCGGCCGTTTTCGCGGCCGATTCCGGACGCTTTGACGCCGCCGAAGGGGATTTCCGCCGGCGTCAGATTGTAGGTGTTGATCCAGCAGGTGCCGGCCTGAAGGCGGCGGATGCTGCGATGGGCGCGGCTCAGATCTCGGGTGAAGACACCGGCAGAAAGACCGTAACTAGTATCGTTTGCGCGCGCGATCGCATCGTCTTCATCAACGAAATCCAGCAAGCTCATGACAGGGCCGAAGATTTCCTCCCGCGCGATGCGCATGTCGTCGCGCACACCGCTGAACACCGTCGGCTCGACATAGAAGCCGGCGGCGAGCGCCGGGTCGGCCGGCGCACCCCCGCCGATCTCGACCGTCGCCCCCTCCGCGCGGCCCGTCGCGATGTAGTCGAGCACCCGGTCGCGCTGCGCGGCGGAGATCAGCGGCCCGATCTGCGTGGCGTCGTCCAGCGGGTCGCCCAGGCGCAGCGCTTCGGTGCGGTCCAGCAGCCGCGCCAGGAAGCGGTCGCGGATGCCGGCCTGAACGAAGACCCGCGTGCCGTTGGAGCAGACCTGCCCCGCGGAGTAGAAGTTGCCGAGCAGGGCGCCGGACACGGCATCCTCCACATCGGCATCGTCGAACACGATCAGCGGCGACTTGCCGCCCAGCTCCAGCGTCGCATGCTTCATCCCCGCCGCCGCCTGGGCGTAGACCCGTCGGCCGGTGGCAACCGACCCGGTGATCGACACCTTGGCCACCCGGTCGTCGCCGACCAGCGCCTCGCCCACCGCGCCCGCGCCCTGCACGACATTGAACAGGCCCGGCGGGGCGCCGGCCTCCATCAGGATCTCCGCCAGCTTCAGCGCCGACAAGGGCGCGGTCTCCGACGGCTTGAACACCATGGCGTTGCCGGCGGCGAGCGCCGGGGCGGCCTTCCAGCAAGCGATCTGGATCGGGTAGTTCCAGGCGCCGATGCCGACGCACACGCCCAGCGGCTCGCGCAGGGTGTAGGCCCAGTCGTCGCCCAGCGACACCGTCTCGCCGCCGATGGTGCCGGCCAGGCCGCCGAAGAAGCCCAGCACCTCCGCGCCCGACGCCGGGTCGGCGACGCGGGTTTCCTGGATCGGCTTGCCGGTGTCCAGGGTTTCCAGCCGGCTCAGCGGCTCGTTGCGCTCGGTGATCAGGCGTGCGGCGTCGGCCAGCACGCGGCCGCGATCGGCCGGCCGGCGCCCCGCCCACTCGCGCTGGGCTACCAGGGCGCTCTCCACCGCCCGGTCGACCAGCGCCGGCGTCGCCGCGTGCAATCGCGCGATGGGTGCGCCGTCGGCCGGGTGGACGATGTCGAAGGGCGCGCCCTCGGCATCCTCCACATAGGCGCCGGCGATGAAGTGGGAGGCGGGGGGCTGGGCGCGCATCGGGCTGACCTCTCCGGCTTGTTGGCCAGTGGACGCGCCGATCGGATCGGCGGTTGAGCGCGTGTTGAACGACAAGATTGATTGATCAGTCAATCAATATTCGGAGGCGGTGTCGCAAGCCACCCCGGGGTCGAACTGACGGCTCTCGACCGGGGCCGTGCCGCCCGGCGGCCGCTCCGGCAGGGTCGCCACGGTCTCAAGCCAGGCGACCCGGGCGTCGGTGCAGACCTGATGGGTGGGTGCGACCGCGTCGGCATCGTCGAGGCTGGCCAGCGTCGGGCTGATCCGCGCCCCGCCGACGAACCGGAAGAACAGCGGCGAGCCGCAATCACCGCAGAAGCCGCGCTCGGCCAGGTTGGAGCTGCGGAAGATCTTCGGCGTGCCGCGGGTGACGGTGAAATCCGCCGCCACCACCGCGAAGCAGGCAAGGAACGGTCCGCCCACGGCGCGCTGGCACATCCGGCAGTGGCAGATATCCGATCCGAGTATGGGACCGGTGACGGCGTAGCGGATCGCCCCGCACTGGCATCCGCCCGTCAGGCCGGCGTGTGGGGTCATGGCCATTTCCTCCGGTTGCCGTTGGGCGGGCCGATCGCGGCCCACCCATGGTTCCACCACTTACCCACAGCTTATCCCACGATCTGTGCGGCCCATTATTCCCATGTTGTCCAGGGACCTGTTCCCCCGGTTATGCCCTTAGTTGTTGTTCGAATTGGCGATTGACTTTGCCCGGCCGTCCCGTCCCTTTGGTGGTTGCCGGCCCGGCGCCGCTTGTCGGAGCGCCCGATGACCAGCTTCCTCGCGCGGCGGGTATCCGTCTGTCTGGTGACCCTGTGGGCCGCCTCCGTCGTCGTGTTCGCCGCAATGACGGCGCTGCCGGGGGATCCGGCGCTGGTCATGCTGGGGACGGAGGCGTCGCCGGAGACGCTGGCCGCGCTGCGCCGCGAGCTGGGCCTCGACCGGCCGGTGGTCGAGCGCTATGCCGCATGGGTCGGCGGGCTGCTGACCGGCGATCTCGGGGTCAGCCACGCCTATGACGTGGCCGTCGGCGCGCTGATCGCCGACCGGCTGGCGGTCACCGTGCCGCTGGCGGTTCTGGCGATGGGCCTGGCGGTGGCGGTGGCGGTGCCGCTGGGCGTGCTGGCGGCCGATCGGCGGGGCCGCTTCGCCGACTACGGCGTGCTCGGCTTCGCCCAGCTCGGTGTGGCGGTGCCGGGCTTCTGGATCGGCATTCTGCTGATCCTCGTCTTCGCGGTCGAGCTGGGCTGGTTCCCGGCCGGCGGCTTCCCCGGCTGGCAGGACCAGGCCGCCGCCGCCCTGTCGGCCCTGGTGCTGCCGGCGCTGGCGCTGGCTCTGCCGGAGGCGGCGATCCTCGCCCGCGTCACCCGCGCCGCCCTCCTGGAGACGCTGGCGGAGGACTTCGTGCGCACCGCCCGCGCCAAGGGGCTCGGCCGGCGGGCCGTGCTGGTGCGCCATGTGCTGCGCAACGCGCTGGTGCCGATGGTCACCATCGGCGGCCTGCAATTCGCCTTCCTCATCGCCGGGGCGATCATCATCGAAAGCGTCTTCACCCTGCCCGGGCTGGGCCGGCTGGTGGTGCAGGCGATCGGCCAGCGCGATCTGGTGGTGGTGCAGAGCGTGGTGGTGCTGTTGGCCGCGCTGGTCATCGCCGTCAATCTGCTGGTCGACTTGGCCGCCGCGGCGATCGATCCGCGCCCGCGGCTGGCCGACCGGTAGCGGGGCCGGCATGCGCCGCCTGTTGCAGATCGCGCGCTATCCCAATCTGGTCGTCGGCGGTGTGCTGACCGGCGGGCTGTTGGCGGTGGCGCTGCTCAGCTTGGCCTGGACGCCGCAGGACCCGGCGCTGCAGGACATCGCCGGCCGGTTCGCGCCGCCGGGCGGGGCGCATTGGCTGGGCACCGATCTCTATGGGCGCGATACGCTGTCCTTGATGATGGCGGCGGCGACGACCTCGGTGACCGTCGGGCTGATCGCGGTGGGCATCGGTGCCGGCCTGGGCGTCCCCTTGGGCCTGGTCGCCGCCACCTGGCGGGGGCGCTGGGCGGACGACGCGATCGGCCGGCTGGTCGATCTGGTGTTTGCCTTCCCGGCGCTGTTGTCGGCGGTGCTGATCACCGCGCTGGTCGGCCCCGGCGCGGCCACGGCGATCGTCGCCATCGGGC
The DNA here is from genome assembly GCA_028284045.1 of Alphaproteobacteria bacterium. Lineage (GTDB taxonomy): Bacteria > Pseudomonadota > Alphaproteobacteria > DSM-16000 > Inquilinaceae > JANQSN01. Next base: position 88,703 of record JANQSN010000046.1, read on the forward strand.
TGTTCAACGTCGCGGTGTTCGCCCGGGTGACCCGCGGCGCCGTCCGGGCCGTGGCGGTGCGCGACTTCGTGCGCGCCGCCCAGGCGCTGGGGCGCCGCCGGCTCGACATCGCGCTGACCCATCTGTTGCCCAACGCCGCGGGCGCCATCCTGGTCCAGGCGACCGTGCAATTCGCCGTCGCCATCCTGGCGGAGGCGGGGCTCAGCTATCTCGGCTTCGGCGTCCAGCCGCCGACCCCGTCCTGGGGCAAGATGCTGTTCGACGCCCAGACGCTGATGTTCCTGGCGCCGATGCAGGCGGTCTATCCCGGCGTCGCCATCGCGTTGGCGGTGCTGGGCCTGAACTTGCTGGGCGACGGCCTGCGCGATCTGCTGGACCCGCGGCTGGTGCCGATGCGGGCCGCCTGACAGGCCTAGCCTGATCGGCGCGGCCGTACGCCGTACGCCGGCGCCGCGGTACGCCGTCAGCTTCCTGCGGCGGCGTCCAGGTCTGCGCCGATCTCCGCCGCCAGGGCCTCGGCCATGCGATCGGGGCCGACGCCTTGCGGGAACACCGCCACGTTCTGCCCATCCGGACCCATCAGATAGACGAAGGCGCTGTGGTCCATCAGATAATGCTCGCTGTCGGCCTCGCTCGGAACCCGGGCATAGAAAACCCGGTACGCGTCGGCCACCTCGGCAATCTCCGCGTCGGTGCCGGTCAGCCCGATCAGCCGCTCGTCGAACAGCGAGACATAGTTGGCCAGCGCCTCGGGCGTATCGCGGGCGGGGTCGATGGTGATCAGCATCGGCACGATCTCGTCGCCCGCGGGCCCGAGCGCCCGGATCGCCCGCACCATGGTCGACAGCTCCGTCGGGCAGATGTCCGGGCAGAAGATGAAGCCGAAATAGACCAGCATATAGCGCCCGCGGAAGTCGTCGTCGCTGACCGGCTGGCCGGTGTGGTCGGTCAGGCTGAACGGGCCGCCGACGGGTTGTGGCGCGGTGGCTACCGGTTGCGCCGGAGCCGGGCCGTCGGACGCCGCGGGGTCGGCGGTGGTGCGGGCCGGCGGCCCCTGGAACCAGGCGACGGCGGCGGCCGCGACCACCACCACGACGGAGACGACGGCGATACGCACCGCGCGCGCGCGCCAGGGATTGCGGTCCATGGGTCCTGTTGTCCTTTGTCTCGGCTGCGCGGGACTATGGAACCCGCGCCGTCCATCGGGCAAGCCGCCGCGACCCTTGGTCGGGTGCGGCATTGTCTGCTATCAGCCACACGTTATGGTAACGCCCTTGGCGGTGCCGGCCGGCCCGCAATGGGTCTGCCACCGACGGGCCCGTAGTTCAGTGGTCAGAACGCGCCGCTCATAACGGTGTTGTCGCAGGTTCGAATCCTGCCGGGCCCACCAAACCTTCCGGTGCACGCCGAAGGCTGGCAATCGAGCGCCCAGTGGGCGGTCGATAGGAAGGTTTCCCGAGCGCGACGGCGCGAGGGTTGCCCCGGCAAACGGCGCTCCTCTGGCGCCAAGCGCCTCGGTGACTACGCCACCAAGAGAAAGTCCCCCGCGTCGAAATCGGCGGCGGTGCGGCCCTGGAACGTGATCGTCTCGCCCGTGTCGAGGGTCAGCAACATGTCGGCACCGGCATCCTGCATGCGCTGCTGCAGGTCGGCGAAGCTGGCGAACTGGGCGTAGGCGGTCAGGTCCACGACATCGCCACCGGCCGTGCCGGCCTCGAAATCCGTCACGACGTCCCGCCCGCCGCCGGGCGCGAACCGGAAGACGTCCGCGCCGGCGCCACCGCTCAGCACATCGTCGCCATCTCC
>JANQSN010000061.1 GCA_028284045.1 Alphaproteobacteria bacterium
GCGCGGTCACGCCGGTTCTATGAAAGGCTCGGTTGGCAGCCGCATCCCAGTTCGGAAGACACGATCGTCTTCTTCCAGATGCATGGGACGGTCCTGGCGCTCTTCTCCCGAGCCAGTCTCGCTGCCGACCAGGACCGTGCGGATGCGCCGCTTGGCACCGGGGCGATGACCCTGGCCCAGAACTTCGCCACCAGGGAGGCGGTCGACCAAGCCTTTGGCGAGGCCTTGGCAGCCGGCGCCACCGCCTTGAAGCGACCCCAGGACGTGTTCTGGGGCGGCTATTCCGGGTACTACGCCGACCCCGACGGTCACGTCTGGGAGCTGGCCATGAATCCCTTCTGGCCGCTCAACCCCGACGGCAGTCTGACCCTCCCGGCTCCGTCGGACGTCGACAAGGTGGCCGGCCATGGGTCCGATGATGGCTCGTAGGGCGGGGCGCGGCCGGTCGCGCCCGGCGCGGCCGGCGCCCAACCGCCTTCTGCGGCGGCTCCGGCGTTGGCTCTTCTACCTGCTGGCCGGCGTCCTGGTCGGTCCGGCGTTTTTAATCTTGGTGTTCCGCGTCATCGATCCGCCGGTGACGCCGCTCATGCTGATCCGCCTGATCGAGGGTCACGGTCACGACCATGATTGGGTGCCGGCCGACGCGATCGCGGGCCATCTGGCCGATGCGGTGATCGCGGCGGAGGACAACCGCTTCTGCGAGCATGGCGGGGTGGATTGGCAGGCGGTGGGGGAGGCGTGGCGCGATTGGCAGGGCGGCGAGCGACTGCGCGGGGCCAGCACGATCACCATGCAGACCGCCAAGAACCTCTTCCTCTGGCCGGATCGCGGCTGGCTGCGCAAGGCTCTGGAGGCTTGGTTGACCGTGCAGATCGAGCTGCTCTGGCCGAAGCAGCGCATCCTGGAAGTCTATCTGAACATCGCCGAATGGGGTCCCGGCATCTATGGCGCGGAGGCGGCCGCCCGCCGCCATTTCGGCCGCGAGGCCGCAACGTTGACCCTGGGTGAGGCGGGGCTGCTCGCGACCGCCTTGCCGAATCCGCTCGGCCGTGCGGCCGGCCAGCCGAATTCGGCCCATGTCCGCAGCGCCAACCGCATCGTCCGGCGCATCGCCAGCTTGGGTCCGCTCTTGGCCTGCGCCCAGGAGGGCTTCGCCCGGCGGTAAGCACCGCGCGCGCCGGGCGCCATGGCCGCTCCGCTTGACATCGCCGACGACGCCCCGCAAGCGTACCGGCCAACATGTCGGCCGAACGGCTGAGGAGATTTGCCGCCATGGCACAGGTTTACCACCGGATGCGCCGCGGCGCGCTCGGCCGCACAAGGCTCGGTGCGCTGATCGGCGTATGCCTCGCCGCCGCGGCCTGCGGCAGCCCGGATATCGCGGCACCCACCGGCGCCACGGCGGATCGCGGGGCCGCCGGCGGCCACTACAAGGTGGGAAATCCCTATCAAATCAATGGCGTATGGTACACGCCTGAGGAAGACTTCCACTACGACGAGCGGGGCCTCGCGTCCTGGTACGGTCCGGGCTTCCACGGCAATCAGACGGCCAATGGCGAGATCTTCGACCAGGACGCGCTGACGGCGGCCCACCCGACCCTGCAGATGCCGAGCCTGGTTCGGGTGACCAATCTGGACAACGGCCGCTCCGTGGTGCTGCGGATCAACGATCGCGGGCCGTTCGTCGGCGGGCGGATCATCGACGTCTCGCGGCGCGCGGCGCAGCTTCTCGGCTTTGCCCAGGCCGGCGTGGCGGAGGTGCAGGTTCAGGTGCTGACCGCGGAGAGCCGCGAGCTGGCGTCACGGTACGGCCGCGGCGGCGGTGTCGTGGTCGCCTCGGCCGCCCCGCCGGAGCGCGAGGTCGACCACGAGGAACTCCAGCGCATTGCTGCCGCCGCCCGCGGCGCCCGGCCGGCCGCGGCGCCCGCCGCACCAGCGCCGGCTGCCGGCCCCGTCTTCATCCATGCGGGCAGCTTTCCGGACATCGCCGGGGCGCGTCGCCTGGTCGGCACGCTGAGCCCGATCGACCGCGGCACCATCGTCGAGACGACCGCGGGCGGCGTGGCGACCTATCAGGTTCAGCTTGGGCCCTATGCATCGGCCGACCAAGCCTCGCGCGTGTTGAGCCAGGTCGTCGGCGCGGGCCACGCCAACGCCCGGTTGGTCCGCTGATCTTGAGGGAGGGGACGATGACCCGGCGGCCTCTGGCAGCGGTGGCCACCCGGTCGACCGGTGCCCTGCGCATTCTGGCGATGCTGCTGGTTGCGGCGGCGGCGCTGCTGCCGGTCTCCGCCGACGCCATCGAGACGCGGGCGCGGGAGGCCATTCTGATCGACGCGTCGACCGGTACGGTGCTGCTGGAGCACAACGCCGACACGCGCATGCCGACCGCGTCGATGAGCAAGGTCATGACCATGTTCCTGGTCTTCGAGGCGCTGGAGAGCGGACAGCTCTCCCTCGACGACGAATTGCCGGTCAGCGAGACCGCTTGGCGCATGGGCGGCTCGAAGATGTTCGTGGAGGTGAACGACCGGGTCCGGGTCGAAGACCTGATCCGCGGGGTGATCGTGCAGTCGGGCAACGACGCCTCGGTCGTGCTGGCAGAGGCGCTGGCGGGCTCCGAAGCCGCGTTTGCGGAGCGGATGACCGCGCGCGCCGCGGAGATCGGCATGAGCGGTAGCCGCTTCGCCAATGCGACCGGCTGGCCTCATCCCGACCACTACTCCACGGCGCGCGATCTGGCGCTGTTGGCCGAGACGCTGATCGAGCGGTTTCCCCAGCATTACCACTACTATTCGGAGCTGGCGTTCACCTACGGCACCGACATCAACACCGGCGACCCGATCGTCCAGTACAACCGCAATCCGCTGTTGCGCCGGGATATCGGCGCCGACGGCCTGAAGACCGGGCACACCCAGGAGGCGGGTTATGGCCTGACCGCCTCGGCGGTACAGGACGGCCGCCGGCTGATCTTGGTGATCAACGGCCTGGAGAGCGAGACGGCGCGGGCGGAGGAGGCGGAACGCCTGATCGAATGGGGTTTCCGCGAGTTCGAATCGCGCGACCTGTTCCGCGCCGATGATGTCGTTCAGTACGCCGAGACCTGGATGGGCACACCCGCCCAGGTGCCACTGGTGGTGGGGGAGGATCTACGGCTGTCCTTCCGCCGCGGCGGCGCTGGCGATCTGTCGCTGTCGGCGCGGGTGGTGGAGCCGGTGCCGGCGCCGATCGAGGCCGGCCAGCCGATCGCCACGCTGATCGTTTCGGTGGACGGAAGCGTGGTGCATGAGGTGCCGCTGCTCGCCGGCGACGCGGTGGCGCGCCAGGGATTCCTGGGCAGGGTTGCCAGCGCCGCCGGGCACGTGGTGTTCGGCTGGCTGCAGTAGCGGCCGCGTGGGGAATGGTGCACGGAGGCCCTGAGGGCGCGGCGGGCGGGCCCGACGCCACCCGGCGCGGCCGGCTGATCGCCTTCGAGGGCGCCGACGGTGCCGGCAAATCCACCCAGATCGCCGCCATCGGCGAGGCCCTCCAGGCGCGCGGGCTCGACATCGTAGCGACGCGCGAGCCGGGCGGCACGCCGGGGGCGGAGGCGATCCGGGAGCTGCTGGTCAGTGGGCCGGGCGACCGCTGGGATCCGATGAGCGAGGCGCTCCTCCACTACGCTGCCCGGCGCGAGCACTTGGTGCATCGCGTGCTGCCGGCGCTCGCCGCCGGCCGCTGGGTGCTGACGGACCGCTTCGCCGACAGCACCATGGCCTATCAGGGCTATGCCCAGGGGCTCGGACAGGCGGCCGTCGACCGGCTGCACGCGCTGGCGGTCGACGGGCTGACGCCGGATCTCACGCTCATCTTCGACCTGCCCGGCGAGGCCGCCGATCGCCGGCGGGCTACCCGCGGCGGCCCCGGCTCGCGCTACGAGCGCTTCGATGCGGATTTCCAGGCGACCGTGCGGGCGGCCTTTCGCGACATCGCGCGGCGCCAGGCCGATCGCTGTGTCCTGATCGATGCCGCCGCGGCGCCGGCGGCGGTGACCGCGGCGGCGCTGGCGGCCATCGATCGGCGGCTGGGCCTGCCATGAGCCGCCGCGCCGCCGGCAGGGCAGGGGGCGATGGCCAGGACGCCGCGACGGATGGCGACCATCCGCGGTTCACCGCGGCGATGATCCCCCAGCCGGCGGCGGAGGCCGCCTTCGCCCGCGCCTATGCCGCGGGACGGGCGGCCGGCTCCTGGATGCTGGAAGGACCGTCGGGCGTCGGCAAGGCCAGCCTGGCCTATCGGATCGCCCGCCGGCTGTTGGCGCAGGGACCAGGCGGCGGGGCCGACGCAGCCGAACCGCCCGGCCTGTTCGGGGACCCGGCCCCCGGCCCGGTGCCCGCTGTTGACGGCCTCGACAGCGACCCGGACGATCCCGGCGTCCGCAAGGTCCGCAATGGCAGCCATCCCGACCTGCTGGTGATCGACCCCGACACGGCCGGCGGCGCGCCGGAGGGCGACCTGGCGGTCGACCAGATCCGTCGTATCGGCCCCTTCCTGCACCTGACGCCGGCGCTGGCGGCCTGGCGGGTGGTGATCGTCGACGAAGCCGACCGGATGAACCGCAATGCCGCCAACGCGCTGTTGAAACTCTTGGAGGAGCCGCCCGACCGGGCGGTGATGCTGGTACTGGCCGGGCGCCCCGGTGCGCTGCCGGCGACCATCCGGTCGCGCTGCCGGCGGCTGCGGCTGGCGCCCTTGGCCGACGCGGCGGTGGCCGCGCTCTTGGCGGACCGCCGGCCGGCGCTGTCGGACGAGGATCGCCGGCTGATCGTTTCCCTGGCGGCGGGATCGCCGGGCCGGGCCCTGCAGCTCGCCGACCGCGACGGGGCCGCGCTGTGGCGTGACATCCTCGACCGGCTTGGCGACGCGCCCCGTCTCGACTGGTCGGCGATCGACGCGGTGGCGGAGCGTCTGGGCGCGAAGGCGGGGGAGGGCGCCTTCGCGCTGTGGAGCGAGTTGCTGGTCGACGCCCTTGCCCGCGTGGCGCGCCACGCCGCATCGGCCGATGGGGCGGTGCCGCCGCCGCTGGACCGGATCGCCGGGATCACCTCGCTTGATCGGTGGATCGAGCTGTGGGAGAAAATCGCCGCGCTGCGCGAGCGTACGCGCAATGCGAATATGGACAGGAAGCAGGCCGTGCTCGGCGCCTTCGCGCTGATCGAAGCGGCGACCCATCCCGGCGCGCGGGGGCCGTCGCTTCGGCCCTGATCGGGACCGTCGCCCCCGGCCATCGCCGCCCCGAATGAGCCGATGGATCGGCGCGGACGCAACGGCCCCATGAGCACGGTCCCATGAGCACGGCCCCATGAGCAGCCAACCGCATTTCTACGTCACCACGCCGATCTACTACGTCAACGATCGGCCGCATATCGGGCATGCCTATACGACGATCGCCTGCGATGTGCTGGCGCGCTTCAAGCGGCTCGACGGCTTCGACGTACACTTCCTGACCGGCACCGACGAGCACGGGCAGAAGGTCCAGAAATCGGCCGCCGCCGCGGGGGTGGACACCCGCGCCTTGACCGACCGGGTCAGCCGGAACTTCCGCGACCTCGCCGACGCCATGGGCTGCGCCATCGACGACTTCATCCGCACCACCGAGGACCGGCACTATGCCGCCTGCCGCGCCCTGTGGCAGCGCATGATGGCGCGCGGCCATCTCTACGCGGGCAGCTATGCCGGCTGGTACTCGGTACGCGACGAGGCGTTCTACGACGAGAGCGAGCTGACCACCGACGCCGCCGGCGCCCGCGTCGCGCCCTCCGGCGCGGAGGTGGCCTGGGTCGAAGAACCAAGCTACTTCTTCAGACTATCGGCGTTTCAGGAGAGATTGCTGGAGCACTACGAACGCCACCCCGACTTCGTCCTGCCGGAAGGCCGGATGAACGAGGTGGCGAGCTTCGTGCGCGGCGGGCTGAAGGATCTGTCGGTCAGCCGCACCAGCTTCGACTGGGGCATCCCGGTGCCGGACGACCCGGACCATGTGATGTATGTCTGGCTGGACGCCTTGACCAACTACATCACCGCGCTGGGCTATCCGGACGAGGAAGCAGCGCTCTACCGGCAATTCTGGCCGGCCGATCTGCACATGGTCGGCAAGGACATCCTACGCTTCCACGCGGTTTATTGGCCGGCTTTCCTGATGGCGGCGGAACTGCCCTTGCCGCGCCGGGTGTTCGCCCATGGCTGGCTGTTGAACCGGGGCCAGAAGATGTCGAAGTCGCTGGGCAATGTGGTCTCGCCCTATGACTTGAAGGACCGCTATGGGCTCGACCAGACCCGCTACTATCTGTTGCGCGAGGTGCCGTTCGGCAGCGACGGGTATATCGGGCATGACAGCCTGGTTCAGCGGATCAACAGCGATCTGGCCAATGATCTTGGCAATCTGGCGCAACGCGTCCTGTCGATGGTCAAGCGCAACTGCCAGGCCAGCGTGCCCGCGCCGGGCGCCTTCGATCCGGCCGATACGGGCCTGATGGCGGCGGCCGGGCCGGCGCTGCTGGCGACCGTGCGCGAAGCCTTGGACCGCCAGGCTTTTCACCGTGCGCTGGAGGCGATCTGGTCGGTGATCGGCGACGCCAACCGCTATGTCGACGAACAGGCGCCTTGGGCCTTGCGCAAGACCGACCCGGATCGCATGGCCACCGTGCTCTACGCGCTGTGCGAGACCTTGCGGCGGCTGGGCATTCTGCTGCAGCCGGTGATGCCCGACGCGATGGACCGGCTGCTGGGGCTGTTGTCGGTGCCGGCGGCGACGCGGCGCTTCGCCGATCTGGGCGACGAGGGGCGCCTTGAATCGGGGACCGCCTTGCCGCCACCCGTGGGTATCTTCCCGCGCTATGTGGAGGCCGACGCCGACGACCCGCCGGCCGCGGGCGCCTGAGCGAGAACGAGGGGTTGGGGCGCCGCCCATGCTGGTCGACAGCCATTGTCATCTGGATTTCGAGGATTTCGGCGGTGACCTGTCCGCGGTCGTGGACCGTGCGACGCGCGCCGGTGTGGCGCGCATGGTCACCATCTGCACGCGGCCGAGCCGGCTGGCGACGACCCTGGCGATCACTGAGCGTTTCGCCCCGGTCTACGCCGCGGTCGGCGTGCACCCGCATGAGGCCGACCAGGAAGGCGAGACGGAAACCGACCGGCTGGTCGCCCTGGCGGCGCATCCGAAGATCGTCGGGATCGGGGAGACCGGCCTCGATTACCACTACGACCACAGCGCGCGCGACCGGCAGCGCGACAGCTTCGCCCGCCATATCCGCGCGGCGCGCCTGGCCCGGCTGCCGCTGATCGTGCACACCCGCGAGGCGGACGCCGATACCGCGGCGATCTTGGCGGAGGGGGCGGCGGGCACCGACCTGCCGCCGCTGACCGGGGTCATCCACTGCTTTTCCGGCGGCCGGGCGCTGGCGGAGGCGGCCTTGGCGCTCGGCCTCTACATCTCGCTGTCGGGCATCGTGACCTTCAAGGCCGCCGAGGCGCTGCGGGCGATCGTGCAGGACATCCCGCTCGACCGCCTGCTGGTGGAGACCGACAGCCCCTATCTCGCGCCGGTGCCCAAGCGCGGCAAGCGCAACGAGCCCGCCTTCGTCGCCCACACGGCGGAGCGGGTGGCGGCGATCAAGCAGGTCGCCCCCGACGAGATCGCCCGCAGCACCACGGCGGCGTTCTTCCGTCTGTTCTCCAAGGTACCGCCGCCCGATCGGATGGCCGCTTGAGCGCGGAGGGCAGTCGCCGCGATCCGGGTGGGCAGGGCGGGGCGCGCACGCCTGCCGGCCCGCCGCGGATCGCCGCCCGGCTGCTCGGCTGCGGCGGATCGCTGGGCGTGCCGGTCTTGGGCATCGGCTGGGGTTCCGTCGATCCGGACGAGCCGCGCAACCGGCGCACGCGGCCCTCTTTGCTGGTGGAGTTCGGCGAGGAGCGCATCCTCGTCGATGCCACGCCGGATTGCCGCGACCAGCTCCTGGCGGCCGGGCTGGATGCGTTGGACCTCGTGCTGTTCACCCATGAGCATGCCGACCATGTCCACGGCATCGACGATCTTCGCCCGCTGACCTTCCGCCGGCAGGGACCGCTGCCGGCCTTCGCCAACCGGGCGACCATCGCGGCGCTGGAGGAACGCTTCGCCTACGCGATCACGACGGTTGATATGGACCGCGGGCTCTACCGGCCGATCCTGGATTTGCAGGAGATGCCGGCGTCGATCGACCGGCCGGCCGGGCGGATCACCAGTTTCGAGCAGGCGCATGGCCGCGGCACCTCGCTGGGGTTCCGCTTCGGCCCGATCGCCTATTCCACCGACGTGTCGACGCTGTCGGACGAGGTGTTGGCAGCGCTGCACGGCGTGCCGGTGTGGATCGTCGACGCCTGCCGCGAGGAGCCGCATCCCAGCCACGCCCATCTCGACCGGACGCTGGAGTGGATTCGCATGGTCCGGCCCGGCCTGGCGGTGCTGACCCATATGAACCACACCATGGACTATCGCCGCCTGTGCGCGAAGCTGCCCGACAATGTCGTTCCCGGGCATGACGGGCTGGCGGTGGAGGTGATGGCCGACCAGATGCCCCGGCTCGTCGCCTGAAAGGATCCTAGACGAGGCGGATCAGCCGCTCGCGGATCACGTCGGGGGTCGACAGGATCGTGTCGGGGTCGAGGGTCAGGACCGCGAGCGCGCCGGTCGCCGTCGGCCGGTTCGGCGGTGAGGGGGCCTGGTCCGACAGCACAAGGTCGTAGACGCCGCCGAACACCGTGAACACGCGCAGGCCCCCGGCGATCTCCAGGAAGGCCAGGCCCGCGTCGCGCAACAGGTGATCCAGCCGGGCGCGCGCATCCACGTCGCGGGGTGCGGCGGTCTCGTCCGCGCCGGGCCGGGTCGGCGGGAGATGGTCCAGCAACGCCGCCAGGGCGCCGCCGGCCTCGCGGCACTGCGCGCGGCTGCCGACGACATGCACGCCGCACCGCGCCATGCCGACGACGTCGTGATAGAGCGTGGCGTCATCGGCCTGAAAGCGGATGCGGTCGGGGTCCATGCCCCGTTCCATGCCGGGCAACAGGATCAACAGGTCGGTGGTTCGGCCCCGCACCTCGTCGGGGGTGCCCACGGCGACCGTCTCCAGGCCGTCCAGGCCGCTCGCCGACAACTGGTCGAGCGTGCGGCGCAGCCGGTCGACCCGGCCGGACCAGGGGCTGACCACCGATGCGGTCAGCGGCCGGCGCCCGCCCAGCACGCCGGCGCGCTGCCAATGCACCAAGAGGCGCAGGGCCTCGTCGATCTCCTGGGTCTCCGAGACGCCCCCTTCGTCGGCGCCGCCGGGCATGTACCAATGGATGCCGGCCAGGACGGCCGTCCGCGTGTCCTGGCGTTCCAAGGTCGCGCGGTCGACGAGGATGCGCAGCCGTCCGTCGTGGAACGCCTCGCTCAGATAGCAGGCCACCCGCGGCGTCCAGCAGCGATGCTCGCGCGGCACCAGCGGGGCGGTGGCGAAGAGGTTGCGCGCATAGGTGAAGGCATCCGTCTCCCGCCGGGTGGCGCGGTCGCGGGTGCCGATGATGACGGCGCGCTGGGCCCGCACGAGCAACAACGGCAACAGGGCAGGGGGCAGGACATCCGCCTCGTCGACGATCACCAGGTCGAACAGGTCGGTCGCCAGCGGCAGCGCCGACACCGCGGCCTCGGCGGTCCCGCTCCACACCGGGAAGCCGTCGGCGACCGCCGCCAGATGTGCGGGCTCGATCCGTTGAGTTGCGCCGGCGGTCCCGTCGGCGACGCCCCACAGGACCGATAGAAGGCCAGCGAGCTGATCGACGGCCGCGGTCTCCGCCGGTGTGGCGGCACGGGCGAACCGGCGGGACAGTAGCTGGCGGGCGCACAGCGCCGCCTCGCTGCCCAGGCGGGCGAACCGCTCTTCCCACACCGCCATGGATGGGCAGCGCGCCAGGCGCTCGCGCGCGTCGTCCAGCGCGGTTGCCGCCTGGCGCGTCTCGACCGCCAGGACGACTTGCCCCGCCGCGCGGCGCAGGGCCGCCGGGTCGGCGCCGGCCAGCGTTCTCTCCAGCGCGCCGACCGCCGCCGCCGCGGCGTCGCGCTCTTCGCCAGCCCGTTGCAGGGCGTCGCGCACCCGGGCGAGCGCCCCCGCCAGCGCCCGCGCGGACGGATCGGCCTGTCCGGTCAGCGCCGCCAATCCGGAGACGTCGGTAGGTAGCGGGCATCGCGGGTCGAACAGGGCGCCCCAGCGGTCGTCGCGCGCCGCCGACAGGCGCCGCATGACGCCATCGGCCGCCAGGAAATCGTCGAGCTCGCGCCGCGCGGCGGCGACTTCCTCGCCGAGACCCGTCAGCTCCTCATTGGCGGCGCGCAGCGGGTCCACCAACCGTGGCTCGGCGGTGTCGTCGGCCGGCCGGCAGATCAGCGGGGCGGGCAGGCGCTGAGGCCCGGGTCGGCTCAGCGGCACGGCGATCGGGCGATCACCGCCGCTGCGCGCATGCAGGGTGCGATTGACGTGGTCGGCGGCGGTCGGGCTGGCGCAGACATACAGGACGCGATGTCCGGCCGCCGCCGCGCTGGCCAAGAGATCGAGGATCAGCCCATAGCGGCCGCTGTCCGGCAGCATCTCCACCAGCGCGACCGGCAGGTCGATCAACCGCCGCAGCAGGGTGCCGGACTCCAGCGGCAGCGGCACCAGCGGCAGCGGCTCGATGGATGCGGCCCGGGCGGCGAAGTCCGACGGGGCGGTGCCCATCCAGGCGCCGAAGGCCGTGGCCTCCGGCATCGGCTGGTCGGCCAGGCGGGCGAGATCCGCCGCCAAGACCGCCTCGCGCGGATCCGGGCGGCGGTGGAACAGGATCGCGGCGTTGATCCAGCCATCGGCCGCCTCGTCCGGCGCCGTCGCGGCGGGGTCATAGGGCCGCATGGGCGCCTCTCGGGCGGTCGCATCGACGCCCAGCAGCGCCAGCAGATAGTCCAGGCGTGTGCCCAAGGTCTGCGGATCGTCGTCGGACGGCAGGACGGCCGCCTCGACGGAGATCGGCGACAGGCCGGCGGTCTCGACCGCCCGGTGGTTGAGCGCCAGGCGGGCGCCCGGCGTCGGGCGCACGATCACGCCGCCGCCCGGCGCCAGGCCGAACCCGACGGCGATGGACAACAGCGGCATCAGCTCGCCGCCGGGCCCGATCCGCAACGGATAGCCGTAGCAGAGTTGCGCCGTGCCAAGGCGCGCCTGCCGGTCGGCCAGGAAGCGCTGTACGGCGAGATCGCCGGTGCGATCGGCCGACCGGATGATCTGGGTGGCCTGGCCGGCGCGGATCAGAGCCTCCGGTCCGTGGAACGGGGCGACCCAGTCGCGCCCGTAGGTGCTCGCCGACAGGCTGGGCAAGCAGCGGCCATCGACCTCGATCAGGCGGCGCGCCTGGTCCGCGAGCGCCCGCAGCTCGTGGCGGAGGTCCTGTTTCTGGGCGCCCAGGGTCATCGGTGCGGCAGTCGCTCCCTTGTCCGTCCGCTGTTATGGGTGCGGTGGGGCCGGTCGGTAGCCGGCCAAACCATACTGGAAAAGTGCACAGAGGGGGATGAAGAGCGGCTGTGCCGATCGAACATCCTATTTTCCATAATATATATTATCCGACTAACGGATCTGTGTAGCGTCCCCAAGGCTGCACCGATCCGGCGGCGATGCTAAACCCCCTCTTGGCGATCCGCGACGCAGTTGGAGCGACAGGCCCCGCATGGCGCCTCCGAAACCCACCGCCGGCCCGACGGCCAACGAAACCGGCACCAGCGCCGGGATCGATCGCATCCTCGCGGTGATGGCGCGTCTGCGCGATCCCGACCAGGGCTGTCCGTGGGACCTGGAGCAGACCTTCGCCTCCATCGTGCCCCATACGCTGGAGGAAGCCTACGAAGTCGCCGACGCCATCGAGAACGGCACCAAGGCGGATCTGAAGGACGAGCTGGGCGATCTGCTCTTGCAGGTCGTCTACTACGCGCAGATGGCGGCGGAGGAAGGCAGCTTCACCTTCGACGACGTGGCGAATGCCATCGCCGACAAGATGATCGCCCGCCATCCCCATGTCTTCGGCGATGCCACGGTGCGAACCGCTGCGGAGATGACGGAGCGCTGGGAGACCCAGAAGGCCGCCGAAAGGCGGGCCCGACAGCCGGCGACATCGGCACCGGCCAGCGTGCTGGACGGCATCGCGCTTGGCCTGCCCGGCCTGACCCGGGCGCTGAAGCTGCAGCGCCGCGCGGCGCGCATCGGCTTCGACTGGCAGGAAGCGCCACCGATCCTGGACAAGATCGCGGAGGAACAGGCGGAGCTTCAGGCGGCGCTGGACGACGGCGCCGACCCTGAGGCGGTGACGGACGAACTGGGCGATCTGCTCTTCTCGGTGGTCAATCTGGCGCGCCACCTATCGGTCGACCCGGAACAGGCGATCCGGCGGACCATCGCCAAGTTCGAGCGCCGGTTTCGCGCGATGGAGGCCATCTTGGCGGCCGACGGGCGTTCGTACGGGGTCGATCTGAGTGAACTAGAAATGCTCTGGCAGCGCGTCAAAGCTACGGAACAAGGTTAATTACCGAGAAATATCTTTTTTGAATCAATGAGTATCGCCGTTTTCTTGTGTATTGATCTCGATCGTCAGCAGGCTGATCACCTGCTCCCAACTTTCCGAGTCCGGTGCGGCCACCACACAGCCCGCGGTCAAGCCGGGCCGATACGGCGTACCGTCGATCAGCGCGCTGTAGCCGCCGGCCTCGGCGTGCAACAGCAGCCCGGCCGCGTGATCCCAGGGTTTCAGGCGGCCATGGCTGCCGAACAGCGCGACTTGGGCGCGCCCGGCAATCAGCTCGATGTAGTCGAGGCCGCCGGAGCCGATCCAGCGGTGCATCTTCAGGCTCTGGCGGATCCGCTCCGCGAAGGGCCGCAGCACTGCGTTGCGCGGCGGCAGGCTGTAGGTGCCGATCAGCTCGGCCAGTCCGTCGGGGGTGGTCGCGCCCGGCTGGTCGGTGAGATCGAGTCGCCGCCCGGCCATCCAGGCACCCTGCCCGCGCGCGCCGACGACCGCCTCGTCGTTCATCGGATTGACGATCCAGCCGGCCTGCGTTTCGCCGCCGACCACGAGCGCGACGATCGACGAGAACCGGTCGACGCCGTTGGCGAAGTTGTAAGTGCCGTCGATCGGATCGATCACCCAGACCGGCGCGTCGCCGCGCAGGGCGGCCGTGATCGTCGGATCCTGCTCCGCCCCCTCCTCGCCGATCGCCTCGGATCCCGGCAGCAGCTCGGTCAACGCCTCCGACAACCGCCGTTCGCACGCTTCGTCGGCGACCGTGACCAGGTCGCCGGGACCGGTCTTGGCCCGCACATCCGCCTCGCCCAGATTGCGAAACCGGGGTACGGCCTCTTCCGCCAGCACGGTGCGGATGATGCCGAGAACGGTCTCCAGATCAGGCAGCGCGCGGGAAACGCTCATCGAAGGTCCTTGAACGGGCGTCCGGAATCGGGGTCAGCGGGTACGGATTTCCGGCGGGATCTGGCGGGCGGCGCGTACGACTGTCGCCGATCCGCCCGGTGGCTCAGCGCGCGTCTTGTGCCACGAATTGCCCTGCCGCAACAGGGGACAGCGGCGCGGGTCGGACCCGCTCCGCGCCGAGCCGGTCGGTCAGGCGGCCGATATCCGCCGGCTCCAAGCGGACGGTGACGGTCAACGCCGCCGCACCGTCGTCGCGGCACAGAACCTCGCCATGGCGGTAGAGCCAGGCGAGCGTGCTGCCGTCGGCGGGCGACAGCGCGACCGACACGACCGCGCGGCTGCGGTTCAGGAAGCCGGCCAGCGCTGCTTTCAGATCGTCGATCCCCTCCCCGGTCCAGGCCGAGATGGCGACGACGTCCGGGCTGGCAGCAGCACCGGCGCGCACCCGTTCGCGCGCGGCGTCATCCAACTGGTCCAGCTTGTTCCAGACCTCCACGACCCGCGTACGGTCGGTGGCGTCGACGCCAAGACCGTCGAGCACGCTCTCCACATCGGCCTTCTGCGCCAAGGTCGCCGGATGGGCGATATCGCGGACATGGATGATCAGATCGGCCGACTGAACCTCCTCCAACGTGGCGCGGAACGCGGCCACCAGCGCAGTCGGCAGGTCGGCGATGAACCCGACCGTGTCGGACAGGATAGCCTGGCGGCCGTGGTCCAGATCGACCAGGCGCATGGTCGGGTCGAGGGTAGCGAACAGCATGTCACGCGCCACGACCTCGGCCTGGGTCAGCCGGTTGAACAGCGTGGACTTGCCCGCGTTCGTGTAGCCGACCAGCGCAACCACCGGGAACGGCACCTTGCCGCGGGCTTGGCGATGCAGGCCGCGGGTGCGCCGGACCTGGGCGAGCTGCCGGCGGATCTGGGCGATCCGGTCGTCGATCAGGCGGCGATCCAGCTCGATCTGGCTTTCGCCCGGGCCGCCCAGGAAGCCGGCACCGCCGCGCTGGCGCTCCAGATGGGTCCAGGACCGAACGAGGCGCGAGCGCTGGTAGCTGAGATGGGCCAGCTCGACCTGAAGCTGGCCTTCGGCCGTACGCGCCCGTTCGCCGAAGATTTCTAGAATCAGCCCGGTACGGTCGATGACCTTGGCCTTCCAGGCACGTTCCAGGTTGCGCTGCTGCACCGGGGTGAGTGTGGCGTCGACCACGACCAGGTCGATCTCGCCATCGCGCACCGTGTCGGCGATCTGGGCGACGCTGCCCGCCCCGATCAGCGTGGCCGGCCGCGGCGTCGCCTGGCGGACCACGAGAGCGTCGACGACGCGCACGAAGATCGCCTCGGCCAGCCCGACCGCTTCGGCGAGCCGGATCTCCGGCGACACCGTTGGACGCCCGGTTCCCGAATCGCCGCCAAGCTCCTTGCGGTCCGGCAGCAAGACCAGCGCGTTGACGCGATCGCCGCGCCGATGCCGGTTTGTGTCGGTACCGCCGTCTGTCCCGGCGGTGGGACGGTCGCTCACTCCGACGCTTCTTCCTTGCTCGGCTCGAAAAGTTGCACTGTCTGCGCCGGCATTACCGTCGAGATCGCATGTTTGTACACCAACTGCGAGTGTGTATCCCGCCTCAGCAGAACGGAAAAGTTGTCGAACCAAGTAATAATTCCCTGAAGTTTCACGCCGTTCACAAGGAATACCGTCACCGGAACCTTGTTTTTGCGAACATGATTCAGAAATACGTCCTGTACATTCTGGGCTTTTTCGGACATGCGCGGCATCCTTTAGCATTGATTTTGGTTGGTGGGCGCGCAACTGCGGCGTCGACGGCACCGGCCCCGCAATCTTCTATCGCATATAGGGCGAACCCGATGGTCCGCCAAGGGCTTAGCAGATCGACCAAAAACGCAGGCGTTTCCGGCCGTCAGCGAAGATGCCCTAGATGACAGGCGACCCCGCCATCACACCGTCGACATAGCTCTGCCGCAGGCGCTGCGCCAGCAGCCCCGGGTGACCGTTGCCGACGGGCCGGCCGTCGATCTCGACGATCGGCTGGCAAAAGGTGGAGGCGCTGCTGAGAAACGCCTCGCGCGCCTCATACGCCTCCGCCAGCGAAAACGCCCGCTCCTCGAACGGCAGGCCGAGCGTGCCGGCGATCCGCAACAGCGCCTGACGGGTGATCCCGTTCAGGATGGCCGTCGTGGCGTGGCGGGTGACCAGCACGCCGTCGCGGGTGATGATCCAGGCGTTCGACGAGCAGCCCTCCGTCACCAAGCCGTCATCGTCGATCATCCAGCCTTCGAAGGCCCCCGCCTCGTGCGCTTTTTGCTTGCCCAGCACCTGGGGCAGCAGCGCCACCGACTTGATGTCGCGGCGCGACCAGCGGATGTCCGGCAGGCTGATGACCCGGACGCCGTTGGCCAGCCGCTCGACCGGATCGAGATTGGCCGGCCGCACCGTCATCACCAGGCTGGGGCGCACCCGCGGGGGCGGGAACTTGAAGTCGCGCGGCGCCACCCCGCGGGTCACCTGCATGTAGAGCCCGCCGTTGCGCACCCGGTTGCGCCGCACCAGCTCGCGCATCACCAGGCACAGCGCCGGGCGCGGCATCGGCCAGGCGATGGACAGTTCCCCCAGCGACCGGCCGAGCCGGTCGAGATGCCCGTCTTCGTCGGCGAACCGCCCCTGCTTCAGGGCGATCACCTCATAGACCCCGTCGGCGAACTGGTAGCCGCGGTCCTCCACCGACACCGCGGCGCGCGACAGGGGGATGAAACGGCCGTTCACATAGGCGACGCGCGGCATCGGGGGTTTCCTCGGCGGAGCGGATCAGAAGAACTCAAGACGGACGGCAAACAGCTTCTCGATCTTGCGGACCGATTCCGACCGGGCCAGCAGGATCACCCGGTCATGCGGCTTCACCACCGTGTTGGGGCGGGCGATGATCACCGTCCGGTCGCGCACCAAGGCGCCGATCAGCGTGCCCGGCGGAAGCTGGATATCGCGCACCGGCGTGTTGACGAGGTCGGAGGTCTCCAGCGCCTCCGCCTCGATCAGCTCCGCAAAGCCGTCGCCGATCGAGTGGACCGCCCGGATCCGGCCGCGCCGCACATGCTGCAGCACCGTGGAGGCGGTGATGGTGCGCGGGCTGACTGCGGCGTCGATCGGCAGCGCGCGGTTGAT
This sequence comes from Alphaproteobacteria bacterium, assembly GCA_028284045.1. Taxonomy (GTDB): domain Bacteria; phylum Pseudomonadota; class Alphaproteobacteria; order DSM-16000; family Inquilinaceae; genus JANQSN01. The sequence continues at coordinate 16,679 of JANQSN010000061.1, forward strand.
CAGCGGCAGATAGGTCTGGTGGTTGAGCAGGGCGATCGCCCGCTTCGCCCCGGCATGCTTGGCCAAGAGGGCGGCGAGCACATTGACCTCGTCGTTGCTGGTGACGGTGACCACCATCTCCGCCAGGTGGACATTGGCCTCCCGCAGCATCTCCGGATCGAGGCCGCTGCCGGTCAGCACCGTGGTGCGCGACAGGTTGAGCGCGATGCTCTGCGCGCGGGCGTCGTTCGCTTCGATGATGCGGACCGTCATGTTGGGGTGGTCGGCCTCGATCTCCTCCGCCAGCGTCAGGCCGATATTGCCGCCGCCGATCACCACCACGCGGCGCGCCGCGGTCTCCTCATGCCCGAAGGCGGCCATGGCGCGGCGCATATGGCTGCGCTCGGTGACGAAGTAGACCTCGTCGCCCGGCAGCATTTGGTCGAGGCTGTCCGGCACGATCGGCCGGCCGTCGCGGATGATCGCCAGGATCTCGATATGCAGGTCGGGAAACAGCCCGGTGAGCTGGCGCAGCGGCGTGTTCACGATCGGGCAGTCTTCGGTGCACGTCACACCGATCACCCGCACCAAGCCGTCGGCCAGCGGGATCATGTCGAAGGCGCCCGGCACCTCCAGGCGCCGCACCACGGCGTGTGCCACCTCGATCTCCGGCGAGATGATCACGTCGATCGGCATGTTCTCGCGGCTGTAGAGATCGGCGTAGATCGGCTCCAGATAGGCCTGCCGGCGCACCCGCGCGATCTTGGTGGGCACGCTGAACAGCGAATGGGCCACCTGGCAGGCGACCATGTTCACTTCGTCGGACTGGGTGACGGCGATGATGATGTCGGCTTCGGCAGCCCCTGCCCGCTCCAGCACCTGGGGGCTGGAGGCGTGGCCGACCACGGCTTGGACGTCCAGCGTGTCGGACAGCTTGCGCGTCAGCTCCGCCGACTGGTCGACCACGGTGACGTAGTTGGCTTCCTGGGCAAGGTAGTGCGCGATGTTGGCGCCGACTTGGCCCGCGCCGCAGATGATCACCTTCATGGACGTCGACCGGCGGTCATCATGCGCCCGCCACCTTGGCCGGCCGGTCGGCGCCGTCGAGGCCGAGGCCCTTCAGCTTCCGGTGCAGGGCGGAGCGTTCCATCTTAACGAATTCCGCGGTGCGGCTGATGTTGCCGCCGAAGCGGCGAACCTGCGCCTTGAGATACTCCCGCTCGAAGACCTCGCGGGCGTCCTTCAGCGGCAAGCCCATCAGGTCCTCGGTGAAGTCGCCGCGCAGCACCGGCGGGGCGATCGCGCCGATCTCCGGCGGCAGCATGTCGGCGCGCACCGGCTGGTCGGGGTCGTCGCCGGCCATAATCAACAGCCAGTCGACGACATTGCGAAGCTGGCGGACATTGCCCGGCCAGGCATAGGCCATCAGTGCGGTCATCGCGTCGTCGCCGATGCGGCGCACCGGCAGGCCCTGGGTGCGGGCCGCGCGCTGCATGAAATGGGCGGCCAGAAGCGGGATGTCCTCCCGCCATTCGCGCAAGGCCGGCACCGCGATCGGCACGACGTTGAGGCGATAGAACAGGTCCTGGCGAAACCGGCCGAGGCCGATCTCGGTCGGCAGATCCCGGCTGGTCGCCGCGAGCACCCGAATGTCGACGTCCACGGTGGCAGTGCCGCCGAGCCGCTGGAAGCTCTGGTCCTGCAGGACGCGCAGGATCTTGCCCTGGGTCACCAGCGGCATGTCTGCGACCTCGTCGAGCAGCAGCGTGCCGCCATGGGCGCGTTCGAGAATGCCGACCTTGCGGCCCTCGCCATCGCGGGCGTGGCCGGGCTCGTGGCCGAACAGCTCCTCCTCGATGCGGTCGGGCTCCATGGCCGCGCAGTTGATCACCACGAAGGGGCTGCCGGCGCGGCGCGAGGCGCCATGCAGGGTGCGCGCGGCGACCTCCTTGCCGGCGCCGGCGGGTCCGGTGATCAACACCCGGCTGCCGGTCGGCGCCACCCGCTGGATCTGCTGGCGCAGATGGACCATGGCGGCCGACCGGCCGATCAGCTCGACCTCGTCGGTGCGGGCGCGCAGATCGGCGTTTTCGCGCTTCAGCCGAGCGCTCTCGATCGCGCGTTCGGCCAGGAGCAGCAGGCGGTCGGTCTTGAACGGCTTCTCGATGAAGTCGTAGGCCCCGCGCTTGATAGCGCCGACGGCGGTCTCGATGGTGCCGTGTCCGCTGATCATCACCACCGGCGCGTCGGGGAAGTCGCGCTGGAGAAGGTCGAGCAGCTCCAGACCGTCGAGACGGCTATCCTGTAGCCAGATATCGAGGACGACCAGGCTGGGGATGCGGCGTTGCATCAACTCCAGCGCTTCGTCGGCACTGCCGGCGCCGCGCGTGGTGTAGCCTTCATCCTCCAGGATGCCGGCGATCAGGAGACGGATATCCGCCTCGTCATCGATCACCAGGACGTCACCCAGGGTCGGCTTGTTCACGAGTCCCCCGCCTGAAGCCGTGTCACGCGCCGGTCGGTCTAGCCGGCGGCGGCCGTCGTCGCCGGGGATGCCACCCCGCCGATCGGGAAGACCAGTAAGGCCCGCGCCCCGCCGCCCGGCCGGTCGGCGAGGGTGAAGCGGCCGCGATGGTCCTCCATGATCTTCTTGACGATCGCAAGGCCCAGTCCGGTGCCCTTGGCCCGGGTCGTCACATAGGGTTCGGTCAAGCGATGGCGATCCTGGGCCGGCAGGCCGCGCCCGTTGTCCGCCACCTCGATCTCCAGGGCGCCACCGGCCGCCGCCAGGCGCACCGTCACCTCGCCCGGCGGCAGCGTCTCGCCCTCCGCCGCCGCGCGGCCTTCGATGGCGTCGACCGCGTTCTGCAGCACATTGGTCATGACCCGGGTCACCTGGCTTTCGTCACACAGCACCTCCGGCAGGCCGCTGACATCGCCGTCGATGGCGAACCGGATATGCGGATGCGCCGTCTTCTGCAAGTACACGGTGTCGCGGAACACCGCCGCCAGCCGCACCGGGCGGAATACCGGCGCCGGCATCCGCGCGAACTCGGAGAACTCCGAGACCATCCGCCCGATATCGCCGACATGCCGGATGATGGTGTCGATGCAGGTGTTGAAGACCTGAGGATCGCCGGCGATTTCCTTCAGATAGCGGCGGCGCAGCCGCTCTGCGGAGAGCTGAATGGGGGTCAGCGGGTTCTTGATCTCATGGGCGATGCGCCGGGCGACATCGGCCCAGGCGGCCTTGCGCTGGGCGGACAACAGCTCGGTCACGTCGTCGAAGGTGACCACGTAGCCCAGCGTCGCCGCCCCTTCCCGTTCCGCCACGATGCGGACCAGCAGCGTCTTCGACTCACCGGCGCGCGAAATCTGGATCTGCGTAACCACGGTCCGGCTCGGCCGCGCGCGGATCTCCGCCATCAGGCCGTCGAGTTCCGGCAGGATCGCCTGGACACGCTGCCCGATCAGCGCGTCGGGCGTCATGTCCAGGAGATCCAGCGCGGAGCGGTTGGGCAGGTCGATCCGCCCCGCCTCGTCGAGGCCGAGCACGCCGGCCGACACACCGGCCAGGACCGACTCGGTGAAGCGGCGCCGGTGGTCGAGCTGTGCGTTGGCGTCGATCAGGTCCTGGCGCTGCTGGCCGAGCTGATGGGTCATGCGGTTGAAGGCGCGTCCCAAGCTGCCGATCTCGTCCTTGCCGTCGGCCTCGGCCACCCGTGCGCCCAGATCGCCGGCGCGCACCCGTTCCGCGGCGTCGATCAGCGCCCCGACCGGGCGCACCAGCGCATCGGCGATCGACAGGCCGATCCAAACCGCAGCCATCAGCAGCAACAGCGCGATCACCACATAGATCAGCAGAAAGGTGATCTGAAGCTGCGACTGGCGGGTCTGCAGGTCGGAGTATTCGGCGACCGCCCCTTGGGCGCGCTCCATATGGGCGATCACCTCCGGCTCGATCAGCCGGCCGACCAGCAGATAGGTGTCGATGAAGTTCGGCAGGTGGATCAGGGCGCGGACCCGGTCGTCCGAGGGCGTCGGCAGCAGCACCACTTCGCCGCCGCGCGCCGCGACGAAGGCCGTCTCTTCCGGCGACGCGAACATCACCGACAGCGAGAACGGCGCCTGCCAGATCACCTGCCCGGCACCATCGATCACCGCCGCCTCGGTCAGGCTGCGCAACATCGCCTGGGTGGAGACAAGCTGGTTGCCATAGACGGCATCCGCCACCAGCCGCGGCGCCTCTCGGTTGATGTCGTTGGCCATGGCGAGCGCGTCGGCCTGCAGGACGGCCTGGTGCTCCTCAAGATACGCTTCGGCGACCGATTGGCTCTCCGCAACCGCGGTGGCGATCCGTTCGGAGAACCAGGTGTTCACGCCCAGATGGAAGAACAGCGCGGAGAACGCCGCCACGGTGATCGCCGGTGCGACGGCGAGCACGCTGAACAGCGCCACCAACCGCATATGCAGCTTCGATCCGGCCGCGCCGCGCCGCCGTCCCGCCCACACCATGGTGAAGCGGTAGGCCACCAGCGCCGACAGCATCAGCAGGATCGCCAGATCCAGATTGAGCAGCAGCGTGACGATCTCGGGGTTGCTGCCCATCGGCGGGCTTTCGCTGAGCGCGCCATAGGTGGCGAGCCCGGCGATCACGCCCAGCACGATCAGGACTTGGGCGATCCGCCCGGATAGCCGCGTCCGCTGGTCCCAATCCCACAGCCGCGCCAGCAGGCCGGGGCCGCGATGGGGTTCCGTCACGCCGATATCGGCGGTCATTTCTGGCCCCGCGACACCGGCACGTCGAGTTCGCGGATCTTCTTGCGCAGCGTGTTGCGGTTGAGGCCGAGAAGCTGGGCGGCGCGGATCTGGTTGCCGCGGGTGGCCTTCAGGCTCTGGACGATCAACGGTCGCTCCACCTCGCGGATCACCCGGTCGTAGAGGCCGGCGGACGGCAACCCGTCGCGATGCGCTGCGAAATAGTCGGTCAGGTGGCGCTCCACTGCGCCCGCCAGCCCTTCGCCCCGGTCGGTTGGCGGCTCCTCCTCCACGACCACGCGGCCCGCACCCTGAAGCTCGCGGCGCACCACCTCGCCACCGATCACGTCCTGCGCGTAGAGCGCCGCCAGGCGGCGGATCAGGTTTTCCAGCTCGCGCACATTGCCGGGCCAGCGATGTGCCTTGAGGCGGGAGATCGCCTCGCCGTCCAGCGTCTTCGGCCCCAGACCCTCGCCCCGCACCTGGGCGAGAAAATGGCGGACCAGCAAGGGGATATCCTCAATACGCTCGCGCAAAGGCGGCAGGCGGATCGGCACGACGTTAAGGCGGTAGAACAGATCCTCGCGGAACAGCCCCTGGCGGATCAGCGTGCCCAGGTCGCGATGGGTCGCGGCGATGATGCGCACATCGGCCGCAATCGGCTGGCGACCGCCAACGGAAGTGAACTCGCCCTCCTGCAGGACGCGCAAGAGACGCGTCTGCGCCTCGATCGGCATGTCGCCGATCTCGTCCAGGAACAGCGTGCCGCCATTCGCCTGCTCGAAGCGGCCCGCCGCTTTGGCGAGCGCGCCGGTGAAGGCACCCTTCTCGTGGCCGAACAGCTCCGACTCGATCAGCTCGCGCGGGATCGCGGCCATGTTGACGGCGACGAACGGGCCATCGCGCCGCTTGCCGTAGTCGTGCATGGCACGGGCGACCAGTTCCTTGCCGGTCCCGCTCTCGCCGGTGATCATCACTGTCAGGTCGGTGGCCATCAGCCGGGCCATCACCCGGTAGATTTCCTGCATCGCCGGCGACCGGCCGATCAGCGGCAGGGAGTCCTCCGCCTCCGCCGCCGGCTCGCTGCGCGCGCTCGGCTGCGCGGCGTCGATCGCGCGCTGCACCACGGCGGCCAGTTCCGCCAGGTCGAAGGGCTTGGGCAGGTACTCGAAGGCGCCGCGTTCGGTGGCGCGGATGGCGGTCAGCAGCGTGTTCTGCGCGCTCATGACGATGACCTGAAGCTCCGGGCGCAGCCGGCGGATGCGCGGCACCAGCTCCAGGCCGTTCTCGTCGGGCATCACGACATCGGTGATGACGACGTCGCCTTCCCCCTCCTCCACCCATCGCCACAAGGTCGCGGCCCGCGCGGTGCTACGCACCTCGTAGCCGCGCCGGGCCAGGGCCTGGGTGACGACCAAGCGGATCGACCGGTCGTCGTCGGCGACCAGGATGACGCCGACGCTCATGCCGGTACCTCCTCGTCGGCCGTGGGCGCGGCGTGATGGATCGGCAGCGAGACCTTCATCACCGTGCGGCCGGGCCGGGTCTCGAAGCCGATGATGCCGCCGTGGTCCCCGATGATCTTGGCGACCAGGGCGAGGCCGAGGCCGCTGCCCGACGGCTTGGTGCCGACGAACGGGTCGAACAGGTGATCGTGCAGGTCGTCGGGAATGCCGGGGCCGTTGTCCTGGATGGAGACCAAGAGCGGCAACTGCAGGCGCCGGTTGGTGCCGGAGACGGCGATGCTGACGCCGCGCTGGTAGGCGGTGGACAGCACGATGTCGCCGCCGCTGGGCGGCACCGCTTCCGCCGCGTTCTTGACCAGGTTCAAGAAGACCTGAATCAGCTGGTCGCGATGGGCGTGCGCCGGGGGCAGCGAGGGGTCGTAGCGCTCCGTGAAGCGGATGCCGGACGCGAAGCCGCTCTGTGCCAGGCGACGGACATGCTCCAGCACGGCATGGATGTTGACGCCCTCGCGCCGCGGCGAGCGGTCGGTGGAGAAGGCGTCCATGCGGTCGACCAGGGCGACGATGCGGTCGGCCTCATCGCAGATCAGCCGGGTCAGCTCGCGGTCGGGCTGACCCACCGACTGTTCCAGAAGCTGGGCCGCACCGCGGATGCCGGACAGCGGGTTCTTCACCTCATGCGCCATCACCGCGGCCATGGCGGTCACCGACCGTGCGGCGTTGCGATGGCTGAGCTGGTTGTCGATCCGCCGGGCGATGGAGATCGGTTGCAGCGTCATCGCGCCGTGGGTCGGCGGGTCGCCCATCGGCGCGACCGTCGCCGTGACCACGCGGCCGGCGATCTTCGGCGTCTCCAGGGCGACGCTGTAGTCCGACAAGCTGCGGTTGCCGGAGAGGCATTGGGTGACCATGGCGGTCAGCGGGCTGTCGCTGGGGATGATCTGGGCCAGGGGCTGGCCGATCAGCCCCCCCTCCCCGGCGTCGAAAAACTGCTGCGCGGCCAGATTGACATACCAGATCACCAGGGACGGATCGACGACCACCACCGGGTGAGGGATGGCGGCCAGCACGCTGCCCGGGTCGATCGGCGAGGCCGGAGCGCGCCGGCGTCCCGGCCTATCCGAGAGCGCGACGGGGGATGGATCGTCGGCGGGTGCGGTCATCAGGCAGCGTGGCGGTGGTCCGCGCGATCGTCTGCCCCCGTCAGCGCTGCGACCAGGAGCCGGCGCACGGCGTCGGGGTCCGTCTCGGCGAACAGGCGCCGGCGCCACTCGGCGGCCTGGGGCACGCCGTCGACATAGGCGGCCAGATGCTTGCGGGCGAGGCCGATGCCGCGGGGTGCGCCGTACCAGGCGAGGATCCGCGCGTAATGGTCCAAGGCGATGGCGAGGCGTCGGGGGGCCGCCGGCGGTGCCGGCCAGCCGCGGCCGGCGATATGGGCCGCCGCCTGTCGCAGGATCCACGGCGCGCCGATCGCCGCGCGCCCGATCATGACGCCGGCGGCACCGCTGTCGCGCCGGGCGCGGTCGATGGAGGCGGCGTCGCGGATATCGCCGTTGACGATCACCGGGATCGACAGTGCGCCGACCACCGGGCGGACGCGGCGCCAGTCGGCCTGGCCGCCATAGGCTTGCGCACGGGTGCGGGCATGCACGGTGATCCAGCCCGCCCCGACATCCGCCAACCGGCGTGCCAGGACCGCCGCGTTCAGCGACGTCTCGTCCCATCCTAGGCGCATCTTCACCGTCACCGGCCGGTCGACGGCGCGTACCACGGCGGCGGTGATGGCTTCTGCCAGCGGCTCGTCGCGCATCAGAGCGGCGCCGGCCAGCTTGCCCACGACCTTCTTGGCCGGACAGCCGAAATTGATGTCGACGATGTCGGCGCCGAGATCGACGGCCAGACGCGCCGCGTCGGCCATGATCGCCGGATCGTGGCCGGCGAGCTGGACGATATGCGGCCGGCCGGCGCCGCCAGCGGCCGCGCCGACCTCGCGCGCGGCACGTCGGCGGGTGGCTTCGCCCTTCAGCAGCTCCGCGCTGGCGATCATCTCGCTGATCAGCAGACAATCCCTCTCCGTGGCCCTCTCCGTGGCCCCCTCTGCGGCCACAACGGCGCGGAACGGCGGGTCGGTAATGCCCGACATCGGCGCCAGCAGCACCGGATACCGGTCAAGCACCGCGCGGAGGCCGCAAGCCATGGGGCAAGTCGCTCGCAAGGTCGGTAGTCGGGGGGGCGATGGCGGCAAATGGGGCCGACGGCGCCGAGCGCTCAACCGTAACAGCAGGGTCCACGCCCGCAACTGTTTTCCCCGCCGGACGGCCGTCTTGCGGGCCTCTCCGCGGCCCTTGGCGGCCCGGGGTTCCGGGTCTACTGTCCGGCGCCCGACGCTCCACCCGCCGCCTGCCGCCGACCCGCCATGCCCCGTTGTTCCGCCCTGATCGTCGCCGCCGGCTCCGGCCAGCGGTTCGGCGGCGAGGTTCCCAAACAGTACCGCCTTCTCGCCGGTACGCCGGTCCTGCGCCGCACGGTGCTCGCATTCCTGCGCCATCCGGCGATCGGCCGGGTCCAGGTGGTGATCAATCCCGACCATCGGCCGTGGTACGACATGGCGGTCGACGATCTGGCGCTGCCGGCGCCGGTTGCCGGCGGGGCGACGCGCCAGGCCTCGTCGCTGGCCGGGCTGGAGACGATCGCCGCCGCCGGCGATAGCGACCGCGTGCTGATCCACGATGCCGCCCGGCCGTTGGTCGATGCCGAGACCATCGCCCGGGTGGTGGCCGCCCTCGACGACGGCCCGGCGGTTCTGGCAGCGCGCCCCGTGACCGATACGCTGAAGCGCGTCGCCGAGGGCCGATCCGTCGGTACCGTCGACCGCAGCGGGCTGTGGCGGGCGGAAACGCCGCAGGGCTTTCACCTGGCCGCCATCCGCGACGCCTATGCGGCGGTCGGCGCCGCCGCCCTGGCGGCGACCGACGACGCCGGCATCGCCGAAGCCGCCGGCCTGTCGGTGGCGGTGGTGGAGGGCGCGGCCGACAACCCCAAGATCACGACGGAAGCCGATCTCGACGGCGCCGCCCAGTTGCTGGCGGTGGCCGAGGGCGGGATCGTCGCACCGGCGGAGACGCGCACCGGCCACGGCTACGACGTGCACCGCCTGGTGCCGGGCGACGCCGTCATTCTGTGCGGCGTTCGCATCGACCACGACGCGGCGCTGAGCGGCCATTCCGACGCCGATGTCGGCCTTCACGCGCTGACGGACGCCATCTTGGGCGCGTTGGCCGACGGCGATATCGGCAGCCATTTCCCGCCCAGCGATCCGCAATGGCGCGGCGCCGACAGCGCCCGGTTCCTGGTCCATGCCGCCGATCGCGTCCGCGGCGCGGGCGCGCGGATCGCGCATGTCGACGTGACGCTGATCTGCGAGGCGCCGAAGATCGGCCCGCATCGCGACGCCATGCGCGCGCGGGTGGCGTCCCTGCTCGACCTCGACGCGTCCCGTGTCAGCGTCAAGGCGACGACCACGGAGCGGCTGGGCTTCGCCGGCCGGCGCGAGGGCATCGCCGCCCAGGCGACGGCCACGCTGGCCTTCCCGGCGGCGGGTCCCGGCCAGTGATCCCAGGCGCCCCCTTCGCCGCCGACGACCTCGCCGCCGCTGCCGCCCTGCTCGACCGGCTGCGCGGCGCAGGATGGCGTCTGGCCGCGGCGGAAAGCTGTACCGGCGGGCTGATCGCCGGACTGCTGACCGCCGTTCCCGGCTCTTCGGACGTGGTTGAGGCCGGCTTGGTGACCTATTCCAACACGGCCAAGACCCGGCTGCTCGGCGTGCCGGCGGCGCTGGTCGCAGCGGAGGGCGCGGTCAGCGATGCCGTCGCCTGCGCCATGGCCGATGGCGCGCGCCGGATGACCGGCGCCGACATCGCGATCTCCGCAACCGGTGTCGCGGGTCCCGGCGGCGGCAGCGACGCGAAGCCGGTGGGGCTGGTCTTCGTCGGCCTGGCGGTCGCCGACCGACCCGCCACGGCGACCCGGCTGCTGCTGGACGGCGACCGCGGCGGCATCCGGATGGCCACGGTGCGCCGAGCGCTGGATCTGGTCGCCGCGGCGCTGCCGTGACGGGGCCGCCGGCCTCGGTCATCGGACTCGACTTCAGCGGTGCGGAGCGCCCGGGCCAGGCGATCTGGCTGGCGCTTGGCCGGCCGCAGGGTGCGGCGCTGACGATCGACAGCGTGATGCCGGCCGCCGATTTGCCCGGCGCTGGGCAGGTGCGCGAGACCGTCTACCGCGCGCTCCGTACCCGTCTGCTCGCGGCACCGACACCCGCCGTGGTCGGCTGCGACTTTCCCTTCTCGCTGCCGGCGCCGCTGCTGGAGGGTCGGGACTGGCCACGCTTCGCCGCCGGTTTCGCGAGCCGGTATGCCGACGCGGCGGCTTTCCGGGCAGCCTGCCGCCGCGCGCATCCGCAAGGCGAGCTGCGCCGACGCACCGATCACCAGGCCAAGACTCCCTTCTGTCCTTACAACCTGCGTCTCTATCGGCAGACGTTTCACGGCATCCGCGACATCCTGGCCCCGCTGGCGGCGCTGCCTGAGGTCGCCGTGGCCGGAGTGCTGGCCCGGCCCGAGGCACGCTTAGTCCTCGCCGAATGCTGCCCGGCGTCGACGCTGAAGGCCGAGGGGCTCTATCGGCCGGCCTACAAGGGCACCGACGCCCCCGCGATCGCGCGGCGCCGCGCGCTGGCAACGGCGCTCTCGGACCTTGGGGTGCGTCTGGACGCCACCGTCCGGGATATCGTCATCGACCAGGCCGGCGGGGACGCCCTGGACAGCGTCCTGGCCGCGCTCGGCGCCTGGCGAGCGTCGCAGACCCCGGGGTTTCCAGTGCCGGCCGACGCGCTGGAGGCCCTGGAAGCCCGCGTGTTCTACTAGCGCCCCGCCGCCCCTACCGGTCCGGGACCGCCGTTGCCGGGGGGGCGCGGCCTGTGTTATCCGGCTCGCGCGCCGTAACCCCCTGGCATGAGGAACCGCTTTCGTTGCCCGCTTCCGACCGGCCCACCGTCCTGGTGCTGAACGGCCCCAATCTCAACCTTGTGGGGACGCGGGAACCGGCGATCTACGGCAACCAGTCGCTGAGCGACATCGCGGCCGCCTGCGCGGCGCATGGCGAGGCGCTGGGCCTGGTGGTCGATTTCCGCCAGTCCAACCACGAAGGGGAGCTGATCGACTGGGTGCAGGCGGCAACCGGCACCGCCGCCGGGCTGATCGTCAATGCCGGCGGTCTTTCCCACACCTCCGTCGCCTTGATGGACGCGCTGCGGGCGGCCGGGCAGCCGGTGGTGGAGGTGCATCTGTCGAACATCTTCCGGCGCGAGGGTTTCCGTCACCACTCCTATGTCAGCTTGGCGGCGGACGGCGTGATCTGCGGGTTCGGTCCCCCTGGCTACCTGATGGCCCTGGACGCGATTGCCCGATATATCAAAGGCTAGAGAGCGCACGCTCATGTCTCAATTCATCCTGGACTCCGATCTGATCCGGCGTCTCGCGACGATCATGGCCGACGCCGGCCTGACCGAAGTGGAGTGGTCCGACGGCGATCAGAGCCTGCGGCTGGGTCGCCAGACGACCGTGACCGTTGCCGCGGCCCCGGCCGCCGCCCCGCCGCCGGCGCAACCGGTGGAGACGGCGCAACCCACGCTGTTCGAGTCGCCGCCGGCCGTGCCGCCGGGCAGCGTGGTGTCGCCGATGGTCGGCACCGCCTATCTGTCGCCGGAGCCCGGCGCCGCCCCGTTCGTGCGGATCGGCGACCAGGTCGCGGAGGGCGACACGCTGCTGATCATCGAGGCGATGAAGGTGATGAACCCGATCCGCGCCGCCCAGGCCGGGCGGGTTACCCGCATATCGGTGCAGGACGCCCAGCCGGTGGAATACGGCGAGGTGCTGATGAGCATCGAATAGCGGGTCCGCCCGTCCCCGCCGCCGGCCGACCGGCCGCGCGATCCCGACAGTCCGCAAGAGTGCTTGCCCCATGTTCCGCAAGGTGCTGATCGCCAATCGCGGCGAGATCGCGCTGAGACTCCACCGCGCGTGCCGCGAGATGGGCATTCACACGGTGGCCGTGCACTCCACGGCCGACAGCGAGGCAATGGCCGTGCGCCTCGCCGACGAGAGCGTGTGCATCGGCCCGCCGCCGGCGCGCGACAGCTATCTCAACATCCCGGCGATCCTGTCCGCCGCGGCGGTGACGGGTGCCGACGCGATCCATCCCGGCATCGGCTTCCTGGCGGAGAATTCCCGGTTCGCCAAGATCGTCGAAGAGCACGGCTTCACCTTCATCGGCCCGTCGCCGGCGCATATCGACGTGATGGGCGACAAGGTGGCGGCCAAGCGGACGATGATCGAACTCGGCGTGCCGACGGTGCCGGGCTCCGACGGCGTGGTGGAGGACCTCGACGAGGCCCGCCCCGTGGCCGACGCCATGGGCTATCCGGTGCTCATCAAGGCGGTGGCCGGCGGCGGTGGGCGCGGCATGAAGGTCGCCTGGACCGCGGAGGAGCTGTCGACCCAGATGTCGCTGGCCCGGGCGGAGGCGCGGGCCGCCTTCGGCGACGACTCGGTCTATATCGAGAAATACCTGCCCGACCCGCGCCATATCGAGGTGCAGATCCTCGCCGACCAGCACGGCAATGTTGTCCATTTCGGCGAGCGCGACTGCTCCGTCCAGCGCCGCCACCAGAAGCTGGTGGAGGAAGCCCCCTCGCCCGTGCTGAGCGCCGCCGCGCGCGCGGAGATCGGCCGGCTGTCGACGGATGCGGTGCGCCGGCTCGGCTATCGTGGCGTCGGCACGCTGGAGTTCCTCTACCAGGACGGCGCCTTCTACTTCATCGAGATGAACACCCGCCTGCAGGTCGAGCACCCGGTCAGCGAGGCGATCACCGGCGTCGACCTGGTGCGCGAGCAGCTTCGCGTCGCCATGGGCGAACCGCTGGGCTATGGGCAGGAGGAGATCGCGTTCGACGGCCACGCCATCGAATGCCGGATCAATGCCGAGCATCCGGAGACCTTCATCCCCTCGCCCGGCCGGGTGAACAGCTATCATGCGCCGGGCGGTCTGGGCGTTCGGGTCGACAGCGCGCTTTATGACGGCTACACGGTGCCGCCCTACTACGACAGCCTGATCGCCAAGGTCATCGTCCGCGGCCGGTCGCGCGACGAGTGCCTCGCCCGCCTCGCCCGCTCGCTAGAGGAACTGGTGATCAGCGGCGTGGCGACCAACCAGGCGCTGCATGTCGCGATCGTGCAGGATCCCGCGTTCCGCAGCGGCCAATACACGATCCGCTGGTTGGAATCCTGGCTCGCCGAACGATCCGCCTGATCGCCCAGGGGCTTGCGGGGGCGCCGACAATCGCCAAATCTTCGCTGGGCCCCCTAAGTGCGGTCCAGGCGGAGGCCAGGCAAAGGCGATGACCCGATCGATCGAGATCACGCCCGAACTGCTGTTGAAGGCCTACGCCCACGGCTATTTCCCGATGGCGGAGACGGCCGACAGCGACAGGCTGTTCTGGCTGGATCCGCCGTTGCGCGGGATCCTGCCCCTGGACGACTTCCATGTTCCGCGCCGGCTCAGGCGGTCGATGCGCCAGGGCGGGTTCCAGGTGCGGCTGGACGGTGCCTTCGACGCCGTGATGCAGGCCTGCGCGGAGCGCCGGCCGGAACGCCTGCAGACCTGGATCAACGCCGACATCCTGCGGCTCTACGGCGGCCTGCACGATATGGGCCATGCCCACAGCGTCGAGGTGTGGATCGACGGTGCGCTGGCCGGCGGGCTTTACGGCGTGGCGCTGGGGGCCGCCTTCTTCGGCGAGAGCATGTTCAGCCGCCACCGGGATGCCAGCAAGATCGCGCTGGTTTATTTGGTGGGCCTGATGCGCGCCGGCGGGTACAGCCTGTTGGACACGCAGTTCACGACGGACCACCTGGCGCGCTTCGGCGGCCGCGAGATCCCGCAGGTCGAGTACAAGGCCATGCTGCAGGACGCCCTGCACCGCGCCGCGGTCTGGGATCCGGCGCGCATGGCCGAGGGGGTGGCGGGTCTGATGGGTTAGGTGTCCGTCCGGGCTCGCTCAGGCCTTGGCTTCCTGCTGCCGTCGCACCCTGTCCAGGATCATGCGCTTGGGCAGGAAGGGCGCCAGCCGCAGGGTCAGGCGTTGCGAGACCGGCAGGCCGCTGACGACATCCAGATCGCCGCGCATCATCGCGGCGTAGCCGTCCCGGGCAACCGACTCAGCCGATGCGGTCTTGGCGAACAGATCTGTTTTGTCCAATCCCGCGGTCGCCGCGAAACCCGTTTGGGTTGCGCCCGGCAGCAGGTTGGTGACGGTCACCGCGCTGTCGTGCAGCTCGCCGGCCAATGCGTTGCCGAACGAGTTCACATACGCCTTGGTGGCGAAGTAGACGGCCTGTAGCGGGCCCGGCACGAGACCGGCGGTGGAGGACGTGTTCAGCACGCGCCCGCGGTTGCGGGCGATGAAATCCGGCAGGAACAGCCGGGTCAGCGCCGTCAGGGCGACGATGTTCAACCGGATCATCGCCAGATCGTCCGCCCAGACGCGCTCGTGAAACCGGCCGTGACCGCCGAAGCCCGCATTGTTGATCAGGTAGTCGACCGCCACGCCGGCGTCCCGCACCGCATCGTAGACGGCTTGGGCGGCCCCGTCGGCCGTGAGGTCCTGGACGATCGTCATGACGGTGATGCCGTGCTCTGCCTCCAACGACCCCTTCAAGGACTGCAGTCGATCCGCGTTGGTGGCGACGGCAACGACGTCGCCACCCGCCTCGGCATGGATTTCGGCAAGCGCGCGGCCTATGCCGCTGGAGGCGCCGGTGATCAGCGCGACGTTCTGCATGGGAGGAATCCTCCGAATTTCGACGAATGGACATTCAAAGTCCGTGTGTCTAATTTGACATTCAGATTGAGAATGTCAATATGTCCAGTATGACCGATCGTGAAACAAAGATCATCGAGGCGGCGACCCGGGTCTTCCTGCGCTATGGCGTGAAGCGCACGACGATGAACGACATCGCGCAGGAGGCGGAGATTGCCCGCCAGACCCTCTACAACGCCTTCTCCAACAAGGACGATCTGGTTCGCGCACTGATCCGGGCGTTCAACGAACGCGCGGTCGCGGCCATCGCGGCGGACTGTGCGGGTGCAGGATCGATCGGGCGGAGGCTGGACGCGATCTTCCGGCACATGGTGGTCACCCCGTTCGAGATGCTGAGCACCTCCCCCCACGCGCAGGACATTCTGGACGGCCTGAACGCCGCGGCCCGCGACGAGATCCAGGCGGCGGAAGCCGACTATCGCCACGCCATCGCCGGCAGCCTGGCGCCGATGGCGGACGCTATCGGGCGCCGCGGGCTCTCGGTGGCGCGTTTGGCGGAGGTGATCTACTGCTCAGCGAAGGCAGCCAAGGACCGCGCGACGGACCGAGAGCATCTGACGCAGATGCTGGACACGCTGAAGGTCCTGGTCCTGGATCTGGAAAATCACCCCGATTAGTTCCCGTAAGCCGCCTCAGGCAGCCAGGTAACCAGCTGGGTGAAGGTGAAGATCAGGCCGACGCCGATGAGCTGCAGGACGATGAAGGGAACCACGCCGCGGTAGATGTGCCCGACGGTGATGCCCGGCGGGGCCACGCCCTTCAGGTAGAACAGCGCGAAGCCGACCGGCGGCGTCAGAAACGAGGTCTGCAGCACCACCGCGAACAGCACGGTGAACCAGACCAGCACCTGGCCCTGTTCGGCGAAGCCCAGATCCATCCACATCTCCGCGACGATCGGGCCGACCAGCGGCAGCACGATCAGGATGATCTGGATCCAGTCGAGCACGAAGCCGAGGACGAAGACGACGCCGAGAATGGCGATCACGGTGCCGACGGCGCCCAGATCCAAGCCGAGGATCCACCGCTCGATCAACTCGTCCCCGCCGAGGCCGCGCAACACCAGCGCAAACGCCGTGGCGCCGAGGATGATGGCGAAGATGAACGCGGTGGTCTTGGTGGTGTCGCGCATCACCTCGCGCAGCACCTGCAGATTGAGGCGCCGGTTGGCCAGCGCCAGCAAGGTCGCGCCGAAGGCGCCGACGCCCGACGCCTCCGTCGGGGTCGCCACACCGAAGAAGATCGACCCGAGCACCGCCAGGATCAGCCCCGCCGGCGGCAGCACAGCCAGGAACACGCCGATGATGTTCCGCACCGTCAACGGCTCGCGGTCCGGCGGCGGCGGCGCCATGTTGGGTCGGATCATCGATATGATGACGATGTAGGAGATGTAGAGGCCGGCCAGCACCAGCCCCGGGAACAGGGCGCCCAGGAACAGGTTGCCCACCGGCATCGACAGCCGGTCGGCCATCAGCACCAGCATGATGCTGGGCGGGATCAGGATACCCAGCGTGCCCGTCGCGGCCACGGTGCCGACCGCCAACTCCTTCTGATAGTTGTTCTTCAGCATCACGGGCAGGCCGAGCAGCGCCAGCAGCACCACCGAGGCGCCGATGATGCCGGTCGACGCGGCGAGCAGCACGCCGATCAGCGTCACCGTGACCGCCAACCCGCCGCGCAGGCTGCCGAACACCTTCACGAAGTTCTCCATGAGCTTCTCGGCCACGCCCGACCGGTCGAGCATCAGTCCCATGAAGATGAACATCGGCAAGGCCACCAGGACCCAGTTGCGCATCTGCTCCCAGATGTTGTCGACGATCAGCGACGTATAGCGCCAATTGAGGTCGAGCCAGGTATTCGGAAAGGTCTCGAACAGCCAATCCTGCATGTAGCTGTCGACGAACACGGCGATGCCGGTGAAGATCACCGCGATCCCGCCGAGCACCCAGGCGATGGGAAAGCCGGCGAACAGCAGCAGAATGAAACCGACGAACATCGCGACGGCGAGGATCTCGTTGAATTCCATGGCGTGAACGAGCTCCTCAGCCGCGGGCGGCGCTGTCGGGCGGGCTCGCCCGCAAGGCCCGCGGGTAGCCGAACAGGAAGCTGGTGACCCGGCTCAGCCGGGCGACCGTCGCGGCGAGCAGCAGCGCGAAGCCGATCACCAGGAACAGCTTGATGTGCCAGCGCATCGGCAAGCACAGCTCCGCCGTCTCGCCGAGCGCCATGCAGAAGGGCAAGCCGCCGGGCGCGTCGGAGATCTCCTGCAGTTCGCGCGACCGTTCGACGAACGGCACCCCGAAGTAGAGGACCAGAATGATGAACGGCAGCAGGAACAGGAGGATGCCGAACAGCTCCACCCACGCCTTCGCCTTCAGCGAGAACCCGGTATGGAAGACGTCGACGCGCACATGGGTGTCGCTGACCACGCAGTAGCTGAGGCCGACCAAGAAGCCGACGGCATAGAGATGCCATTGCAGCTCTTCCAGCTCGACCCGGCCCTCAGCGAACAGATACCGCATGGTGACGTTGAGCACGATCACCAGCACCAGGATGCCCCACAACCAGGATGTCCAGTCGCCGACCTTGGTCACCACGCGGTCGAACGGCCGCGACAGCCGCGTATGCGGCAGTTCCTTGGGCCCGCCGAGGTCGATCTCGTGGCCCATCGGGGGCCGGTCGCCCGGGGTCGGTTCATCCGTGTCGGTGGGGGTCATGGACGTCTCGGGCGCCAGGCGCGTCAGGGCGCAGCCGCGGGCGCCGCCGGGGTCCGCGGGGGACGCCGGCGTGCCTGGGGGGAGCGTCCGATCGGCACGGGTTGGGGGATGGGGGCTTGGGCAGCCGCCGGGCTGCCCGGGGGACCGGCGGCGATGGTCAACCGCCGCCGGTCCGGACGCCGCATGAGGATCAGAAGTCGCGCGGCAGGTAGCCGAGACGCTTCCAGTAGGCGTAGTTCTCGGTGAACGCCTGCTGGCTCTCATAGACCCGCGCGAAGTCCTCGTCGTTGGCCGCCTCTTCGGCCAACACCTGCTCCGACACCGCGCGCAACTCAAACAGCACTTCGTCAGACAGGGTCGTCGCGGTGACGCCGATATCCTCGAACCCGGCGATGATCTCGCCCTGCCAGGCCTCCGAGGCCGCCAGGTTGCGGGTCACGCCGGCCATGCAGGCCATGTCGATCATCGCGCGGTCGGCCTCGGTCATCTCGTTCCAGAGATCGAGATTGACGATCATGTGGAAGGCGGTGAACGGCTGATGCCAGCCCGGATAGTGGTTGAAGGTGGCGATCTGGTTGAAGCCCAGCCGCTGATCGACGATCGGCAAGGAGAATTCCGAGGCGTCGATGGCGCCGCGCTCCAGCGCCTGGAAGATCTCGCCGCCCGGCAGCATGGTCACCGAGGCGCCCAGCGCCTCCATCACCCGGCCGCCGAGGCCGGCGAAGCGGATCTTCAGACCGTCGATCTGGTCCAGGCTCTCGATCGGCTCCTTGAACCAGCCGGCGGTTTCCGGCCCGGTGATGCCGCAGAAGATCGGGTGGACGGTGTTGGCGTGGTAGATGTCCTCGCCCAGCTCCCGGCCGCCGCCATAGTACCACCAGGCGCTGTACTCCCACGGCTCCATACCGAAGGGCACCGCGGAGAACAGCGGCGAGGACGGGATGCGGCCCTGGTCGTAGCCGAGCCAGTTGTAGCCCGCCTGGACCTGGCCGCGGCCGACCGCCTCGGTCAGCTCCAGCGCCGGGACCATCTCGCCGGGCTCGACGACATTCAGATCGATGCGACCCTCCGTCGCAGTGCGCAGCAGGTCGGCGACGAACGGCGCGTTGTCGCCCAGCGCGGGCAGGCTGGAGGGGAAGGCGCTGGGCAGGCGCCAGCGGTGGCGGTCCTGTGCCTCGGCATCGGTCGGCATGGCCGCCAGGGCGAAACCGGCGGCGGCAACCGCCACCACGGCCGTCTTGAACAGGGGAGCGTCGTGCAGCTTGAGCATTTGTCGTTCCTCACCTGACGTTGTGGATCTTGTCGTTGGACTCCGGCACGGGCGGGGGAGAGATCCGGTCCGGTGCAACGGCGGTTGCCAGCCCCGGGCGGGGCCGATCACCGGTTGACTCAAGCGGCGGACGCCACCGGCAAACACGAGGTCTCGCTGAACTTGCCGACGAGGATGCCGCGACGTTGAATGGACAATCCCCCGCGTCCGCGGTCAAGAGAGGATCGGTGTGCTGGATCAATTGATGGGTTTCCGGACCATCGGGTGACCACCCTAAGGAGGCGAGTGGCGTGCCGCTGACCATGACTCATTGGGGGGCCTACGACGTCGACACCACGTCGACGGGTGGGCTGAGTGTCCGGCCGGCCGCCGACGATCCGGACCCCTCGCCCATCGGCCGCTCGCTTGCCGACGCGATCGTTAGCCCGCTCCGGGTCCGCCGCCCGGCGGTTCGCGCCGGCTGGCTGGACGGGCGCCGATCGGGCGGCCCGTCCGGGCGGCGCGGGGCGGAGCCGTTCGTGGAGGTGTCGTGGGACGAGGCTCTGGACCTGGTCGCGGTGGAGCATGTACGGGTCCGCGACGGCCACGGGCCGGCGGCGATCTACGGCGGCTCCTACGGCTGGGCGTCGGCCGGACGGTTCCACCACGCCTTGAGCCAGCTTCATCGCTTCCTGGCGCTGGCCGGCGGCTATGTCCGCTGCGTCGATACGCATTCCCATGCCGCGGCGGAGGTGATCGTGCCGCGCGTCCTCGGCCTGCCCTACAAGGCCATTCAGGACGGCGCGACGTCGTGGCCGGTGATCGCCCGGCATACCGACCTGATGGTCTGCTTCGGGGGACTGCCGACGCGGACGTCGCAAATCTCTTCCGGCGGCGTCGGCCGGCACGGGTTGCGAGAATGGCTGGGGAAGGCCGGGCAGCGCACCCGTTTCGTTTCGATCTCGCCAATCGCGGACGACCTCGATGGCGTGCCGGTCGACTGGCTGCCCGCCCGGCCGAACACCGATGCGGCGATCCTCTTGGGCCTGGCGCACACGCTGACGGTGGAAGGCTTGGCCGACGAGGCGTTCCTGGCGCGCTACACGGTGGGGTGGCCGGTGTTGCGCGACTACCTCACCGGGGCCGCCGACGGGCAGCCCAAGGACGCCGATTGGGCGGGGGCGATCGCCGGGCTGCCGGGCGAGCGGCTGCGCGGGCTGGCGCGCCGGATGGCCGCCGGGCGCACCCTGATCACCGCCACTTGGTCGGTGCAGCGCGCCGACCATGGCGAGCAGCCCTATTGGCTGGTCATCGCGCTGGCGGCGATGCTGGGGCAGATCGGCCTGCCCGGCGGCGGCTTCGGCCTCGGCTATGGCTGCGTCGCCACCATCGGCAACGGGGCGCGCCGGCGCCGCCTGCCCAGTCTGCCGCAGCCGTCCAATCCGCTGGACCGGTTCATCCCCGTGGCGCGGCTGGCCGACATGCTGCTCGATCCCGGCGGGACGGTGGACTATGACGGGCAGCGCCTGACCTATCCCGACATCCGCCTAGTCTACTGGGCCGGCGGCAACCCGTTCCACCATCACCAGGACCTGAACCGCCTGGTGGAGGCCTGGCAGCGCCCGGAAACGGTGGTTGTCCAGGACCCCTTCTGGACCGCCACGGCGCGCCATGCCGACATCGTCCTGCCGGCGACGACGACGTTGGAGCGCAACGACTTCAGCGGCTCCTCCGCCGACGATGTCGTGGTCGCGATGCCCCGTATCCTCGACCCGGTCGGCGAGGCACGAGACGACCACGCCATTCTGGCCGGGCTGGCGCAGCGCCTCGGCATCGAGGATGCCTTCACCGAGGGGCTGGACGAGACCGGCTGGCTCCGCCGCCTCTACGACGGCCTCCGCCGCGAGATCCCGGAGGCGCCGCCGTTCGAGGTGTTCTGGCAGCGCGGCCGCCTCGACTTCGGCACCGACGACACGGGCGTCGCGGAGGATGAGATCGCCCCGCACTGGCAGGTGCTGCTGGGCGACTTCCGCGCCGACCCGGCGGGGGCCGCCCTGCCCACGCCATCCGGCCGCATCGAGCTTTTCAGCGAGGCCATCGCCGGCTTCGGCTATCCGGACTGTCCCGGCCATCCGGTCTGGCGGGAACCGGCGGAGTGGCTGGGCGGGCCGTCGGCGGCGCGGTTCCCGTTCCACCTGATCTCCAACCAGCCGGCGACCCGCCTGCACAGCCAGCTCGACCATGGCATGACGAGCCGCGAGTCGAAGGTCGCCGGCCGCGAGCCGCTCGCCATGAACCCCGACGATGCCGCGGCCCATGGCCTCGCGGACGGCGACGTGGTCAAGGTGTTCAATGATCGGGGCGCGTGCCTGGCCGGGCTCACCCTCGATCCCGGGATCCGGTCCGGCGTCGTGCGGTTGTCGACGGGGGCCTGGTACGACCCGGAGACTCTGGGCCATCCCGGCGGCCTGGAGCGCCACGGCAACCCCAATGTCCTGACGCGCGACGTCGGCACCTCGCGGCTTGCCCAAGGCCCGACGGCACAGACCTGCCTGGTCGCCATCGACCGCTGGGACGGCCCCGTGCCGCCGCTCGCCGTCGACCGCCCGCCGGCCTTTCGGGGGCGGTAGTGGTGAGAATCGGACGGATCGAACTTATCCTTTCGCCGATGAATGGCGGAAGTCGGCCAATCAGGCCGGACCCCATCTGTACGATCTTCACCACTAGACCGTTTGGGGGGCGAATTTGACCAGTGCTCACCGCCAGGCAACATAGTATCGTATCGCATTAGAGGAGCACAAAAGACAGTGCGGAACTCCGACTATAGGTGTTGAATACCATGCAACTACCCCTCATAGGTTTGCGTAGTGATCTCGACATCTTGAAGTTGAATGAAGCCGCGGTTAATGCTGAGATCAACGAGAAAATCATCTCGTTTCTCGGTTACAAAACACAAACACCGCACAACGTGTACCGTGAGCAGGACATTATCTGGCGCTACCCTCACCTATTCCTCGGCCACAAGAATTCGAAGACCGATCCGATCCTAAAGGGTCGTCCTGACTACATTCTAGAGATTCGCGAGATCGGAAACTGGATCCTGGAGGCGAAGGCGGGATCGGAGGTGGTTGGGATGGACGATATCGATCAAGCTTACACATACGCTAGCGTTCCCCAGATCCGAGCTCCTATGTTTGCAATCTGCAACGGCATGAGTTTCGTTGTCTTCGAAACAAGACGGCATCCTAATGCTGATCCGATTCTGAGCATTGATTATGATCAAATTGAGGAAAAACGATACGCGATATACAATTTATTGTCGCCGGCGGGATTCGCGCGTCGTTATCCTCGTCTACTCGTTGAAACTGGAAGGCCACTGGCGCCCGGGTTTGGGCCCTCCGCCAGAATACTCAAGGGAAGATCGATGCAGAATCAAGTGCGTTGCGTAGTAAAAATTGAGGGAACGGAAGTTCTTTTGCCTCCTCAGATAATCAGACAGATTGAAGAATCCTATGAGAGTGCAATAGGTATTTTTATTGGCGACCGTTGTGGCAGGTTGTCGGATGGAACGATTTTTGCTGATGTCAAGATGACGCATGGAGATAAGTCACACGACGAATTTGCTAAGCAGTTTGAATTGGAGTATTATAGATATATATGTCGAGATGAAGAAGTTTCACTGGATCCGACTGTTCCAAGTATCTTCGAATGTACTATTAATAGAACAATCCCGCCGGGAACAGCTATCTCAAACCCGATGACCGGCCAAACTAATATAGTACCAATCGAGGTACCGATTTCATACTACGCCGAGGCGACGGGGTATGTTTCCGGTTCGAAATTCATCGGCGAACATACAACTAGAATAAGTCATCCGATCAACTATTGTGGTAAAATCCTTAGTTTTGAGATCTCAGTCGCCGGGTCGATTGATTTTGATTTCGAGCGGTGATTTGGCTTTGCTCATGTTTGGTGGCCTATATGGTGTTATACCAACGGCGATAATTACTGACTTGTGTGAGCCCAGTCGCGCATTCCGATGGACATGATGGTCTCAGGCTGGGCGATGAGCCTGTTCCAGCCGTCGCAGCCGGCGTCGAGGATGGCGTCGTAGGTCTCGAAGACGCGGTTGGAGAGCCAGGTCTGGCGCAGGTACTGCCAGACATTCTCGATCGGGTTCAGTTCCGGCGCGCGGGACGGCAGCAGGATGATGGTGAGGTTCTTGGGAACCCTCAGCTTGTCGGTCTTGTGCCAACCGGCGCGGTCCATGAGGACGACGGCGTGGGCCTTGGCGGCGACGGTGCGGCTGATCTCCTCCAGGTGCAGTTGCATCATCGGGATGTTGGTTCTGGGCAGCATGAGGGCAGCGCCCTTGCCGAGCCTTGGGCAGATCGCGCCGAACAGGTAGGCGTTCTCGTAGCGCTGATCGGCCGGCAGACGCGGCCGCGTTCCCTTTCTCGCCCAGAGGCGGACACGGCCGTTCTTCTGGCCGAGCCGGGCTTCATCCTGGAACCAGATCTCGATGGGCTTGCCCTTGGGCAGGTCGGCTATGTGTGCGGCGAACGTACGCGGGAAGTTTTTTTAAACCCCGCTATCACGCGCTCGTCCTGCGCCGGATGCTGGGGCCGGCCGCTGATGTGGGAGAAGGCGAGCCGGGCCAGCAGATCGGAGATCGCCCGCTCGCTGTAGACCACGCCGAAGCGTTCTTCGATGACCCGCTTCAGGTCGATCCGCCGCCAGCGGACGACGCCGTGCACGGCCGGATCGGGGCCCGTCTCGACGATGCCGGCCAACGCCGTCATCTGTGCCTCGTTCAGCAGGCACTCGCGGCCGGGCCGCGGGCGATCCGTCAGCCCGTCGAGGCCTTCGGCGTTGAAGCGATGGGCCCAGTCCCGCAGCGTCTGGCGGTCCATGCCACCGACCTGCGCGGCCGCGGCTCGGCTCATGCCGTCATAGACGGCGGCCAGCGCCAGAAGGCGTCGGGTCTGGCGACTGTTCCGGCTTTGCTTGGCCAGTCGGCGAAGCTCGGCAGCGTCATAGTCATCCCGGAGCTGAATGGCAGGCATGGCGACCCTCCTTCGCCAACCATGAATCACGCCGCCCCGAAAAAAGGAATCCCCCAGAGTCAAAATCTGGTGCCGTTGGTATTACGGCCCTTCTCCTTTCTCTCTCACCTCCTAACGTCGGCTGGAAGTTCCTCAATATAAATGTCGAGTATCGCAAGCGGTGAGAATCAGACGGATCGAACCCATCCTTCCGCCGATGAATGGCTGAGATCGGTCAGTCTGGTCGGACTCTTCCACGTGATTCTCACCACTAGCGACCACTTTGTCCGCTAAAGAGCCGATGGGTCATCGTAGGCTCCAGGTATTCCCAGGACATCGGCGAAGATGTCGACGCCACCCGCCAGGAGGTTGGGCAGGATCGGCCGGTCCTGCCAATGGCTGTCCGATGTTAGGATCGCCTGCACGAAATCGCCGCGGACGAACTTGAAGCGTTCCGTCACCCGCTCCCCTTCCTCGACTTTCAGGTAGAGGCCCTCCGCCAGATCGCTGTCGTCGGTCTGCTTCAGCACATGGTCGGGGCGGCTGTCGCTCTTCTGCGTCGCCGCCAACAGTGCGGTGCGCCAATCGGCTGACTTGAAGCGGGACGGACCGAGCAATCGATCGACGGCGGCGGTGGACGCAACTTCACCCTGGTGGATTACCGGCGCCGGCACTACGGGAAGCCCGAACAGCAAATCGCGGCGCGCCTGCGTCGACAGGAAATGCTCCGTTTCACGGTCAAGAACCGCAAATTCCAAGAAATAGTGCGGTAGCTGATCGTAGAATACCGTGTGCTTTGCGTACAACCACTCGCCGAACATGATGTAGCGCGTACCGAGTGTGGACAATAATCGATGGGCATGCGTGTGTGCCCAGGTCTTGAAGAGATCGAAGTGTCTTTCGCGGCCGCCACCGGTCAGATAGTGCCCCCGGCTCTGAAGAAGCAGGCGGCGGTTGCCGTCAAAGGACAAGGCGGCATTGGCGCCGTCGACCTTCTCTTCGACCGTGAGCCGGACGCCGCGAAGCTCGGCCAGGGGCTTGTCGTCCGCAATATCGCCGACCTGTAGGCGGGAGCCTTCGATATGCCGGGTCCGCGGATACTTGATGAAGTCCATCGAACCCTCGCACGGCGGCGGACAATCCGGTCGAGGTGCCCGTCGCCGGCAGCCCCCGTGCTTGCCTTCGTGGTAGCCGCCGGTCGGTGGATCAGAAGAACGCGCTGATGCCGGTCTGGGCGCGGCCGAGGATCAGGGCGTGGATGTCGTGGGTGCCCTCGTAGGTGTTCACCGCCTCCAGGTTCATGACGTGGCGGATCACGTGGTACTCGTCGGCGACGCCGTTGGCGCCCAGCATGTCGCGGGCTGTCCGCGCAATCTCCAGCGCCTTGCCGCAATTGTTGCGCTTCAGGAGGCTGATCGCCTCCGGTGGGCAGGCCGCGGCATCCTTCAGCCGGCCGAGCCGCAAGACGGCCGAAAGGCCGAGCGCGATCTCCGTCTGCATGTCGGCCAGCTTCTTCTGGATGAGTTGGTTGGCGGCCAGCGGTCGGCCGAACATCGGCCGGTCCAGCACGTATTGCCGGGCCGTATGCCAGCAGAATTCCGCCGCGCCCATAGCCCCCCAGGCGATGCCGTAGCGGGCGTTGTTGAGGCAGCCGAACGGCCCCTTCAGCCCACTGACGCCGGGCAGCAGGTGGTCGTCACCGACCGGCACATCGTCCATGACGATCTCGCCGGTCAGCGACGCGCGCAGGGAGAACTTGCCCTCGATCGCCGGCGCCGACAGGCCGGCCATCCCCTTCTCCAGGACGAAGCCGCGGATGACGCCCTCGTCGTCCTTCGCCCAGACGACGAAGACGTCGGCGATCGGCGAATTGGTGATCCACAGCTTCGACCCACTGAGCCGCCAGCCGCCGGCCACCCGCCGGGCGCGCGTCTTCATCGCGCCGGGGTCGGAGCCGGCATCGGGCTCCGTCAGCCCGAAACAGCCGACCCACTCGCTGGTCGCCAGCCTCGGCAGGTAGCGGCGGCGCTGCGCCTCGCTGCCATAGGCATGGATCGGGTGCATGACCAGCGAGGACTGGACGGACATCGCGGAGCGATAGCCGCTGTCCACCCGCTCCACCTCCCGCGCGATCAGGCCATAGCAGGTGTAGGACACGCCCGCCCCGCCATAGGCCTCCGGAATGGTGGGGCCGAGCAGGCCGAGCGCGCCCATCTCCGTCATGATGGCGCGGTCGAAGGTCTCGTGCCGGTGGGCCTCGCGCACCCGGGGGAGCAACTGGTCCTGGCAATAGGCGCGCGCCGTGTCGCGCACCATCCGCTCGTCTTCGCTCAGCTCCGCGTCCAGTCCCAGCGGATCTTGCCAGTCGAAGGGCGCGCGCGCGGGTGCGGCCTGAACCTCGGTGTCATCGGCAGTGGCGACGGTCATCGCTGGTCATCCTCAACGCTCGATCACACATAGACGATCCGCGGCGCCTGGCGCGGCGTGGCCCCGGCCAGCTTGTCCCACACCGCCGCGGCGATCGCCCGATAGGCGTCGGCATCCGCGCTGTCGGGCTGCGAGACGACGATCGGCGCGCCGTCGTCGGAGGTCTCGCGGATCGCCAGGGTCAGCGGGATCTCGCCCAGGAAATCGACGCCCAGCCGCCCGGCTTCCGCCCGCGCGCCACCATGGCCGAACACGTTCGACTGGCCGCCGCAATGCGGGCAGACGAAATAGCTCATGTTCTCCACGATGCCGAGTACCGGCACGTCCACCTGGCGGAACATGTTGAGCCCCTTGCGCGCATCCAGCAAGGCAATGTCCTGCGGCGTGGAGACGATGACGGCGCCGGACAGCGGCACCTGCTGGGCCATGGTGAGCTGGGCGTCGCCGGTGCCGGGCGGCAGGTCGACCACCAGCACGTCCAGCGCCCCCCAGTTCACGTCGCGCAGCATCTGGGTCAGCGCCGACTGGACCATCGGGCCGCGCCAGATCATCGGTCGCTCTTCCTCCACCAGGAAACCGATGGACATGACCTTGAGGCCGTAATTGTGCATCGGGTCGAGGGACTTGCCGTCCGGGGAGTTCGGCTTGCCGCTGATCCCCATCATGCGCGGCATCGACGGCCCGTAGATGTCGGCGTCCAACAGGCCGACCTTATGCCCGTTGGCGGACAGGCCGAGCGCCAGGTTCGCCGCCGTGGTCGACTTGCCGACCCCGCCCTTGCCCGAAGCGACGGCGATCAGGAAGCGCACGTCGGGCAGGGTGATGCGCCCCGTGCCGGACTTGCGCTGCGGGCCGCCCGGACCGGCCGCCGGCGGTGCGGGGCGCGCCTGCGGTGGGGGCGGTGCACCCGCCGGACCGCCGGCGCCGCGCTGTGCGGTCATCACCACGGTTGCAGACAACACGCCCGGCAAGGCCGCCAAGGTTTTCTCCACCTCGCGGCGCAGCGGCTCCAGGGCGGGACCCCGTTCCGCTGGCACCTCCAGCGCGACCAGAACATGGCCGTCGCGGATCTGCGGCGGCGACACCATGCCGAGCGAGACGATGTCCGAACCGCGATCGGGATCGCTGATCGTGGCCAGAGCCTGCTGGACCGCTTCGACGCTAACCGTGTTCAAGGTTGAAAACTCCGTAACGGCGGCCACATTCGCCTGGTAGGCCCAAGCGCGCGTCCCGGACACCCGTTCCGGGCGGGACGGCCAGAGCCCCACGACCGGCTTCTGATGTAGCCGGCGACAAAACGGATGGAAACCCCGGCCAAGGTCGCGCTAACCAGTCGGCGCGCCGCCGCGGCGGCTCATCGCGAAACAACACAGCGGCGACGCCTTAGCGGGGCGACGCCGTTCCGGCCAATGCCGACTTGGAAGGAGCGCGTCACAGGTCATGCCCTGGAGTTCACAAGGCGGGGGCGGCGGCCCCTGGGGCTCAGGTGGCGGCGGCGGCGGCCAGAACCCCTGGGGCGGACGTCCCGGCGGTGGCGGCGGTCCGAACACGCCGGACTTCGAAGAGATGCTGCGCCGCGGCCAGGACCGGATGCGCCGGATGATTCCCGGCGGCGTAAGCGGCGGCCGCGGGGTGCTGATCATCGTCGCCATCGTCGCGGCGATCTGGCTGAGCACCGGGATCTTCCGGGTCCAGCCGGAAGAACAGGGCGTGGTCCTGCGCTTCGGCGAGTATGTGCGTGATGTCGGCTCCGGCCTGCACTATCACTTGCCTTCCCCGATCGAGTCGGTGTTCACCCCGGCGGTCACCCGCATCAATCGCATCGATGTCGGCTTCCGCAGCGGCAACGACGTGACCGGCTCCGCCCGGGTCAACGACGTGCCGGAAGAAAGCCTGATGCTGACCGGCGACGAGAACATCATCGACATCGACTTCACGGTGCTGTGGCGCATCAGCAATGCGCGCGACTACCTGTTCAACATCCGCAACCCGGAAGAGACGGTGAAGGTCGTCGCGGAAAGCGCGATGCGCGAGATCATCGCCCGAACCGACATTCAGCCCGCCCTGACCGAGGCCCGTCAGGAGATCGAGCAGCAGACCCGCCAGCTCCTGCAGGAGACGCTGGACAATTACGGCGACGGCGCGGGGATTGAGGTCACCGACATCCAGCTTCAGCGGGTCGATCCGCCGAGCCCGGTGGTCGATGCCTTCAACGACGTGCTGCGCGCGCGCCAGGACCAGCAGCGCCTGCGCAACGAGGCGGAGGCCTACCGCAACGACATCATCCCGCGGGCCCGTGGTGATGCCGAACGCCTGGTTCAGGAGGCGACGGCCTATCGCGAGCAGGTTATCAGCCGCGCCGACGGTGACGCCCAGCGCTTCCTGTCGATCCTCGCCTCCTACGCCATCTCGCCGGACGTGACGGCGCAGCGGCTCTATCTGGAGACGCTGGAGGAGGTGTTCGCCGGCGTGCAGAAGGTGCTGATCGACGGCGAGGCGGAAGGATCCCAGGGTGTCGTGCCCTATCTGCCGCTGGGTGAATTGAACCGGCGCCCGGCGCTGACGGGAGACCAGTAATCATGGGCAAGCGACTTGGCATTCTCGGCATCGTCGTCATCGTTGCCGGCATCCTGGCCTCCGGTGCGCTGTTCACCGTCAGCGAGACCGAACAGGCCATCGTCGTGCAGTTCGGTGAGCCGAAGCAGGTGGTGCAGGAACCCGGGCTGAACCTGAAGGTGCCGTTCATCCAGGAGGTGCGCCGCTACGAGCGCCGCATCCTGGAGGTCGACCCGCCGGTGGAGCAGGTCATTCTGGCCGACCAGCGGCGCCTCGATGTCGACGCCTTCGTGCGCTATCAGATCACCGATCCGCTGCGCTTCTTCCAGTCGGTGACCAACGAGAACGGCGCCCGGGCGCGCATCTCCACCGTCACCAACGCCGCGCTGCGCCGCGTGCTGGGCAACCAGACCCAGCTTGCCGTCCTGTCCGGCGAACGCGCCGACATCATGCGTCAGATCCAGGACGAGGTCGAAGCGCTGACGGAGACGGCCTTCGGTGTCGACATCATCGATGTGCGCCTCGGCCGCGCGGATGTGCCGCAGGACACGGTGCAGAGCGTCTATGACCGGATGGCGTCGGAACGCCAGCGCGAGGCGGCGGAGTTCCGCGCGCAAGGTGAGGAGCAGGCCCAGCAGATCCGCGCCCGTGCGGATCGCGAGGTGACGGTGCTGCTGGCGGAGGCCGAGCGCCAGGCGCAGATCCTGCGCGGTCAGGGCGATGCCGAGGCGATCCGCATCCTCGCCGAAGCCTATGGCCAGGACGAGGAATTCTTCGGCTTCTTCCGCACCCTGCAGGCCTATCGCACGTCGATCGGCGACGACGACACCACCATGGTGCTGGCACCGGAAGGGGAGTTCTTCCGCTTCTTCCACAACATCGACGGCTCGGCCATCGCCGCGTTGGGGGGCGGTGGGACGCCGCCCGCCGGGGAGGAAGAGGACCAGGTCGGCGACGCAGCACCGACGGCGCCGGCCGAAGCGCCGCCCGCGCAGCTTGCCCAGCCCGCGGAGGCCGAGGCCGAGGGGACACCTGTCCCAGCCGAAGAGACGTCGGCCACCAACGGGACCGTCAACTGACCTGGCGGCCAAGGGCTATTTGGTAAAGCGGATATCGGGCGCCGTTCGCCGTCGGTTTCTACCGATCCCCGGCGGGCGGCGCCCGATCCATATTTCGACCACAATGGCGTGTTGCAAGCGAAGGCAACCGGACATTCGCCGCCCTTGCGCCCGACCCACCCGGCGCGCAGGAGGGTCGTTCGGGCAGCCCTCCCCCTTGACAGACGCGCGGACTCAGCGCGCCGCAGCTTCAGAAGACCAGAGACACGTATGAGGCACAGCATCGCCAGCGCCGGCCCGTCACGCGGCCCCGCCGTCCCCCGATCCATCGCCGGTACGGTCGCGGGCAGCCCCGTACGGCGGATCGCCCGGCTGTTTGCCGGCCTGGCCTTCCTGGTCTCCGCCGCCGTCGTGGCGGCGCCGCCCGCGCTGGCGCAGGCCCCCGACAGCTTTGCCGATCTGGCGGAGCGGCTGTTGCCGTCCGTGGTCAACATCTCCACGACCCAGGCCGCGGGCCGCGCAGACGGGCCGATTCCGGAATTCGAGTTCCCGCCGGGCTCGCCCTTCGAGGATTTCTTCGACGAGTTCTTCGATGACCGGCCCGGCAATGCGCCGCCGCGCCGTGCCACCTCGCTGGGCTCCGGCTTCGTGGTCGACGGCAACTATGTCGTCACCAACTATCACGTGATCGAAGGGGCCGACGAGATCACGGTCATCCTGCAGGACGACACCAATCTGCCGGCCACCGTCGTCGGGCGAGACGACAAGACCGATCTGGCGCTGCTGCGCGTGGAGTCCGAGGAGGTGCTGACCAGCATCGCCTGGGGCGACAGCAACGAGATGCGGGTCGGCGACTGGGTGATCGCCATCGGCAACCCGTTCGGCCTCGGCGGCACGGTGACCGCGGGGATCATCTCCGCCATCGCCCGCGACATCAACGCCGGCCCCTATGACGACTTCATCCAGACCGACGCCTCGATCAACCGCGGCAATTCCGGCGGGCCGATGTTCAACACCGATGGCGAGGTGATCGGCGTCAACACGGCGATCTTCTCGCCGTCGGGCGGCTCGGTCGGCATCGGCTTCGCCATCCCGTCGGTGATGGCCCGCCAGGTTGTCGACCAGCTCCGTGAGTTCGGGCGCACCCGGCGGGGCTGGCTGGGGGTCCGCATCCAGACGGTGACCGAGGAGATCGCGGAGAATCTCGGCCTCGACCAGGCCCGCGGCGCGCTGGTCGCCAGCGTCAATCCGCAAGGTCCGGCCGCCGCCGCGGGCATCGAGCAAGGCGACGTGATCGTCGAGTTCGACGGCCAGGCGGTGCCGGACATGCGGGCCCTGCCCCGGGTCGTCGCCGCCACGGCGGTCGACAAGGAGGTGACGGTTCGGGTCTTCCGCGGTGGCGCCTTCGTCGACGTGACGGTGGTCCTGGGCGAGTTGGAGGCCGCGGAGGAAGGCGGACTCCTCGCCTCAGCGCCGCAGCAACCCGAACGCGACGAGTCGGCGACCTTGGATCTCTTGGGCCTGACCTTGAGCCCGCTCAGCGACGATGTCCGCCAGGAATACGATCTCGGATCCGTCGCAGATGGTGTCGTCATCACCGATGTCGACGGCGATGGCGTCGCGGCGGCCCAGGGCCTGATCACCGGCGAAGTTATCCTGGAGGTTGGGCAGGAGCCGGTTGCCAGCCCGGGGGATGTCGCCCGCCTGGTCAACGAGGCGCGCGATGCCGGTCAACGCTCCGTCCTGATGCTGATCGACCGGCGCGGCGATCTGCGCTTCGTTGCCGTCGGCGTTCAAGGCTGAACCGACTGGAAATTCGCGCGACGCCTTAGCGAGGACCCCTAACCCATTGCCGGTGCTGGAGCATGAGCACTCCGCCGACGCCATTCGCCGGCGGCTGGCGCGCGGGCCGCGGACCAGCTATCTGCGCGACTGGGTCTATGGCGGGATCGACGGGGCGATCACCACCTTCGCCATCGTGGCGGGCGCCGCCGGGGCCGGCTTCTCCGACCGTGTGGCCCTGATCCTGGGCATCGCCAATGTCGTCGCCGATGGGTTCTCCATGGCGGTCGGCAACTACACCAGCACGAAGGCGGAAGGCGACGAGTACCGGCGCCTGCGCGCCATCGAGGAGCGCCATATCCGCCTGGCGCCGGAAGGCGAAGCGGAGGAAATCCGCCAGATCTTCGCCGCCAAGGGCTTCGAGGGCCCGGATCTGGAGCGGGCGGTGGCGGTCATCACGGCCGACCGCCGACGCTGGATCGACACCATGATGACCGAGGAATACGGGTTGCCGACCGAGCCGCGGTCGCCGCGCCGCGCGGCCGCCGCGACCTTCGTCGCCTTCATGCTGTGTGGCCTGGTGCCGCTGGTGCCGCTGATCTTCGGGCTCACGGACCCCTTCGCCACGGCCATCGCCCTGACGGCCGCCGTGTTCTTCGTCATCGGTGCGCTGAAAGGCATCTGGGCGACGGCCCCGTGGTGGCGCTCCGGCGTGGAGACGCTGGCGGTCGGCCTCGGCGCCGCCCTGCTGGCCTTTGCCATCGGCTACGGGATACAGGCGATCCTGTAGACCGGCGATCTTGAGGGGGGTGACCCCAGCGTTCCGATGACGACGGGCCAGACATCCGGACAGACGCTGGTGGGGATCTGGCCCCTCCTGTTCGGCATCGCGCTGTTGATGCTGGCCAACGGGCTGCAAGGCAGCCTGATCGGCGTGCGGGCGGCGGCCGAAGGTTTCGATCCGACGGTCACTGGCCTGGTGATGGCGGCGTTCTTCGCCGGGCTGCTCGCCGGCTCGCTGTGGACGCCGCGCGGCGTGCGCGCGGTCGGCCATGTCCGCGTCTTCGCGGCGATGGCGGCGATTTCCTCGGTCACCATTCTGGTCCACGCGGTCTTCGTAACGCCGACCGCCTGGGGCGCCATGCGCTTTCTGACCGGTTTCTGCTACGCCGGCGTGTTCGTGGTCGCGGAGAGTTGGCTGAACGCCCGCGCCCCGCAACGGACGCGCGGGGGCGTTCTGGCGCTCTATATGGGCGTCACCTTCGGTGGGATGGGCTTAGGCCAACTGCTGCTCAATCTCGCGGAGATCGGCGAGGCCGATCTGTTCATCCTGGTCTCGGTGCTGATCTCGTTGGCCGTGGTACCGCTGTTGCTCAGCGCCGTGCCGCTGCCGGCCAGCACCGGGGCACGGGCCGTATCCTTGCGCCGGCTGGCCGCCGCCTCCCCGCTCGGCGTCGCCGGGGTGTTCGTCGCCGGGCTGGCCAATGGAACGATCTTCGGCATGGGCGCGGTCTATGCCCGGTCCATCGGCCTGACGGTGGCGGACACGGCCCTGTTCATGGCGCTGCTGATCGCCGGGGCGGCCGTGCTGCAGTGGCCGATCGGCCGGCTGTCCGACCGCTTCGACCGCCGCCGGGTGATCACCGTGGTGACCGCCGCCGCCGGGCTCGCCGCCCTCTTGGCGATGCAGGTCCGCACCGTGGACACGCCGCTCGCCATGGCGATCGTCGCGCTGTTCGGCGGGTTGTCGCTGTCGGTGCACTCGCTGTCGCTGGCCTACACCAACGACTATCTGTCCGCCGACGAGATGGTCGGGGCGAGCGGCGGGCTGGTCCTGCTGCTGGGGATCGGCTCGGTGATCGGCCCGGTGATCGTGGGCACCCTGCTTGCCCAGGTCGGCCCGGCGGCCTTCCATCTCTGGCTGGCGGCGAGTCATCTGGCGCTGGCGCTGTTCGCGCTGTGGCGGATGACCCGTCGCGCCGCCCTGCCCGGCGACGCGCAAGCCCCCTATGTGCCGACGCCGCTGCAGGGGACCGAGATCGCGACGGCCGTGGCGGAGGATGCTGTGGCGGACGGTCGCTGAGAGGACCGCCGCGTCAGCCGGCCCCCGCCGCCTCGCCCTCGGCGCCGAGGGCGAGGCGCTCTTGCGCAGGCCAAACGATCTCCGCATCGCGATAGCCTTGCAGGTACAACAGCGCCGACAGATCGCCGTGGTCGATCACCGCCGCCGCTTCCGCCCGAACGGAGGGTTTGGCCCGGAAGGCGACGCCCAGGCCGGCGGCCTTCAGCATCGGCAGGTCGTTGGCGCCGTCGCCGACGGTCAGCGCCGCCGCCAGCGGGACCGACAGCGATGCCGCCCGGCGGCGGAGCATCGCCTCTTTCGTGTCGCGGGTGACGATCTCGCCCAGCAGGCGGCCGGTCAGCCGGCCGTCCACCACCTCCAGCCGGTTGGCATGGGTCTCATGGAAGCCGAGGGTGTCGGCGACCCGGTCCGCAAAGTCCAAAAAACCGCCGGAGACCAGCGCGGTATGCGCTCCCGCTCGACGCATGGTGGCGATCAGCGCCCGCGCCCCGGGCGTCAGCCGCGTTCTCGCCAGCGCCGCGTCGATCAGCCCGGCCGAATGCCCGGCCAGAAGCGCGACACGCTCCCGCAACGCCTCGGCAAAATCGATCTCCCCATTCATCGCGCGGGCGGTGATGGGCAAGATGGCGTCGCCCAACCCGGCGAGCGTGGCCATCAGGTCGAGCGTCTCCTCCGCAACGATGGTACTGTCCATGTCCGCGATCAGCAGCCGCCTCATCCGGTGCGTACCGTCCTGGGCGACGGCATCGATGGCCGCGTCGCCCAGCGCCGCGCGGGCCGCGGCCGCGGCAACCGGGGGCGCCAAAGGGTCGACCGCGATGTCGCAGGCCCGACCCGGCGACAACCAGTCGGCCGGCGGAGTCCGGGCACCGGCGACATGCAGGGCTGCCCGCACGTGATCGACGAGATCGGCGGTGAGGTCTCCCGGATGAACGCCGATCAGGGTGAGGATCGAGGCCATAAGGCGGCTCCGGCGGCGCAGGCGGGCGCCGGGGACCCGGCGGCGGCGCACTCTGGCCCGGCGCTCCACGCCCTGTCCAGACGGTGCCCGGGCAGCGTGCCCGTGATCGTCGTCGCCGGGCCGACGGCGGCCGGCAAGTCGGCGATCGCCCTGGCGCTGGCGGCGGATCGCCCGTCGGTCATCGTCAACGCCGACAGCATGCAGGTCTATGGCGAGCTGCCGATCCTGACGGCCCGGCCCGGTCCGCGCGACCATGCCTTAGTGCCGCATCGGCTCTACGGCATCGTACCCGCGGCGGCCGGCTTCAGCGCGGCGGCCTGGCGAGCCCTCGCGCTTGACGCTATTGCCGAGGCTGCGGCGGCGAACCGCCAAGCCATCCTGGTCGGCGGGACGGGCCTCTACCTCAAGGCGTTGATCGAGGGCCTGTCGCCGGTCCCGGCGGTGCCGGAGCCCGTGCGGGCGGAGGCGATGGCGCTGCTCCGCACCGGCGGCGCGCCCGGCCTGCATCGCCGGCTGGCGGCGGTCGACCCGGCGATGGCCGCACGGCTCGCGCCCGGCGACAGCCAACGCCTGGTGCGGGCCTGGGAGGTGCTGGCGGCGACCGGTCGCTCCATCGCCGACTGGCAGGCCTTGCCCCCCACCCCGCCGCCGCCGGCGCTGCGCTTCGTCGGCCTGGTCATCATGCCGCCGCGGCGCCCGCTCTACGGCGCCTGCAACCGGCGGCTTGCCGGCATGGTGGGCGACGGCGCGATCGCCGAGGTCGCCCGTCTCCTGGCCTTGGGCCTGCCGCCCGACAGGCCGGCGATGAAGGCGCTGGGCGTGCCCGCCTTCGCCCGCTACCTGGCCGGCGAGATCGACCAGGCCGAGGCGATCCGTCAGGCGGCGGTGGCCACCCGGCACTATGCCAAGCGCCAGATGACCTGGTTTCGCCACCAGTCGCCGGGATCGCACACCGGCGCTGCGCAATGGCATGTCGTCGAAGAGCAACTTTCGGAAACTCTATGCCGGAAAATTGTCACGATGGTGCGTGATCTCGGTTGACCCTCGCCCGGGCTCGGGACTAATGTCTGGCCTCCGGCGCTTTGCGGTGCAGCATTCGGGGGCGCAAGCCGTCCGACGGGCCTTCGGGACCCGCCGGTCGGGTTCGCCGATCTCCGGTCGAGCCTGCCCGCGCCAGGCGCCGTCCGATCATGGGCGAGCGGTTCGCGGCGACCCCTGAAACAGGGGTGCCGGCCGCTCTTCTTGCGCCCCGGCGGAACCGGGGCTGGGCTGAACGAGGTCGAGAGCGATGAGCGAAGATCGCATGACGGGTGCACAGATCCTGATGCAGGCGTTGCGCGACCAGGATGTCGACGTCATCTTCGGCTATCCCGGCGGGGCGGTCCTGCCGATCTATGATGCGCTGTTCGCCCAGAACGCGATCCGCCACATCCTGGTCCGCCACGAGCAAGGCGCGGTCCATGCGGCGGAGGGCTATGCCCGCTCCACCGGCAAGGTCGGCTGCGTCCTGGTCACCTCCGGCCCCGGCGCGACCAACGCCGTGACCGGACTGACCGATGCCCTGATGGACAGCATTCCGATCGTCTGCATCGCCGGTCAGGTGCCGACCCATCTGATCGGCAACGACGCCTTCCAGGAATGCGACACCACCGGCATCACCCGGCCGTGCACCAAGCACAACTACCTGGTCAAGGAGGTCGACCGCCTCGCCCGCACGGTGCACGAGGCGTTCTACGTGGCGCGCAACGGCCGGCCCGGCCCGGTGGTCATCGACCTGCCGAAGGACGTGCAGTTCGCGGAAGGCACGTATGTCGCGCCGGAGGACGTGGTGCACCGCACCTACCGCCCGACCGTGTCGGCGGAGCCGACGGCGCTGGAGCGGGCGATGGAGATCATCGCCGGCGCCAAGCGGCCGATCTTCTACACCGGCGGCGGCGTCATCAATGCCGGCCCGGCGGCGTCGGAGGCCTTGCGCCAACTGGTGCGGCTGACCGGCTATCCCTGCACCAACACGCTGATGGGTCTCGGCGCCTTCCCGGCCAACGATCCCCAGTTCCTCGGCATGCTGGGCATGCACGGCACCTATGAAGCCAATCTCGCAATGTACAATTGCGACGTGATGATCAATATCGGCGCCCGTTTCGACGATCGGGTGACCGGCAAGCTGTCGGAGTTCTCGCCGAACTCCACCAAGATCCAGGTCGATATCGACCCCAGCTCGATCAACAAGAACGTGCGGGTGGATCTCGCGATCGTCGCCGATGCCGGCCAGGCGCTGGCGGAGATGGTGCGGATCTGGCAGGCGCGCGGCTACCGCGCCGATCGGCCGGCGCTGGATGCCTGGTGGGGACAGATCAAGCAGTGGCGGGCACGCGACTGCCTCTACTTCAACCAGGACAAGACGCCGGGCGCGGTGATCAAGCCGCAACACGCCATCAAGCGGCTGGCCGAGCTGACCGCGGACCGCGAAAACGTTTACATCACCACCGAGGTCGGTCAGCACCAGATGTGGGCCGCCCAGTTCGTGCCCTTCAACCAGCCGAACCGCTGGATGACCTCCGGCGGCCTGGGGACCATGGGCTACGGGCTGCCGGCGGCCATGGGGGTTCAGGTCGCCCATCCCGACGCGCTGGTGATCGACATCGCCGGCGAGGCGTCGATCATGATGAACATTCAAGAGCTGTCGACGCTGGCCCAGTACCGGCTGCCGGTCAAAGTGTTCATCACCAACAACCATTGGATGGGCATGGTGCGCCAGTGGCAGGAGCTGCTGCATGGCGAGCGCTATTCGGAAAGCTACATGGACAGCCTGCCCGATTTCGTGAAGCTGGCGGAAAGCTTCGGTGCGGTCGGCCTGCGCGCCACCAAGGTCGAGGAGGTCGACGACACCATCGCCGAGATGATGGCGATCGACCGGACGGTGATCGTCGACATGCATGTCGATCCGAAGGAGAACTGCTTCCCGATGATCCCCGGCGGGGCCGCCCATTACGACATGATCCTGGGGCCCGACGACCGTGGGGAGCAGCGCACTTCCGAGGAAGGGATGGTTCTGGTATAGCGCCGCCCGCATGCGCGCGGGCGGTGGGGTGATACCGCCGCCGCCCGCGCCCTCGCCCGTTCAACCGCGTACCTGCCGCGTACCTGCCCGTCGAAGGCCCCCTCATGTCCCCGCAAGACCCATCGACCGAACGGCACACCATCGCCGTTCTCGTGGACAACGAACCCGGCGTCCTGGCCCGGGTCATCGGCCTGTTCTCCGGCCGCGGCTACAATATCGAGAGCCTGACGGTCGCCGAGGTCGATCCGGAGAACCGCCGCTCGCGGATCACGCTGGCGACCAGCGGCACCCGGATGATCATCGAGCAGATCAAGGCGCAGCTCTCGCGCTTGGTGCCGATCCACGTGGTCAGCGATCTGACCGACGATGGCCCGTCGGTCGAGCGCGAGCTGGCACTGATCAAGGTCGCCACCGCCGACAACCGCGAGAACCGCATCGAAAGCCTGCGGATCGCCGACATCTTCCGCGCCCGGGTGGTCGACAGCACGCCCGACAGCTTCGTCTTCGAGGTCACTGGCGCGTCCGGCAAGATCGATGCCTTCATCGGGCTGATGCGCCCGCTCGGGCTGGCCGATCTCAGCCGGACCGGGGTGGCCGCCATGGCCCGCGGCCGCACCGGCCTGCTGGACGGCTCCTAACGGCCGATCCGTTCCCGGTCCGCCCTTGCGCGGCCCGACATTGTCAAGAATGCACGTCCCGGAGGTTCGTTCACCCATGCGCGTCTACTATGATCGCGACGCCGATGTCGGTCTAATCAAGTCGAAGAAGGTGGCCATCCTCGGCTATGGCAGCCAGGGCCACGCCCATGCCGCCAATCTGCGCGACAGCGGCGTCGGCGATGTCCGGATCGGCCTGCGCCCCGGCTCCGCCAGCGCCGCCAAGGCCGAAGCCGCCGGCTTCACCGTCGCCACCCCGTCGGAGATCGCCGCCTGGGCCGATGTGGTGATGATGGCGGTGCCGGACGAGCTGCAAGGCGCGCTCTACCGCGATCACCTCGCCCCGAACCTGCGCGACGGCACGGCCATCGCCTTCGCCCATGGTCTGAACATCCATTTCAGCCTGATCGAGCCGCGGGCGGACCTCGACGTCTTCATGGTGGCGCCGAAGGGACCGGGCCATACGGTGCGCTCGGAATACCAGCGCGGCGGCGGCGTGCCCTGCCTGCTGGCGGTCGACCGCAACCCGACGGGGGCGGCCTTCGACATCGGCCTCAGCTACGCCGCGGCGATCGGCGGCGGCCGGGCCGGCGTGATCGAGACGACCTTCCGCGAGGAATGCGAGACCGACCTGTTCGGCGAGCAGGTGGTTCTGTGCGGCGGCCTGACCGCGCTGATCCAGGCCGGCTACGAGACCCTGGTAGAGGCCGGCTACGCGCCGGAGATGGCCTATTTCGAGTGCCTGCACGAGGTCAAGTTGATCGTCGACCTGATCTATGAGGGCGGCATCGCCAACATGCGCTACTCGATCAGCAACACGGCGGAGTATGGCGACTACACCCGCGGGCCCCGCATCATCACCGATGAGACCCGCGCGGAGATGCGCCGGATCCTGTCGGAGATCCAGACCGGCCAGTTCTCCCGCGAATGGATGCTGGAGAACCAGGTCGGCCAGACCAGCTTCAAGGCGGTCCGCCGCCGCAACGCCGAGCACCCGATCGAGCAGGTCGGCGAGACCCTGCGCGCGATGATGCCGTGGATCGCCGCCAACAAACTGGTCGACAAGTCGAAGAACTAACCGGATATACACCTGAATTAACGGTCGTGTTTGCCAACACAAGTTTACCGTTAGTCGTTAAGTTTTATGAAAGCCGCACTGTGTTAGCGGGATCTCCAAGGGTTGACTTTCCCTTGGGGGTCCCGCCGTGCTCAGCAGACTGACCATCAAGCTTCGCCTCATCATTGTCGCCACCGTGGGTTTGGTCGGCTTGGTGTTTCTGGGTGCGGAGAAAGTCGCGGAAATCCGCGCCGAGCTGCACAGCGCAGTCGAACAACGCTTGGAGATGGTCACGGAGATCGGGCTGTCGATCGCCCAGACGCGGTTCGACGAGACCGCCGCGGGGACGCTGTCGGAGGCGGAGGCCCGCGCCCGCGCCGCGGCGGAAATCGCGGAGTTGCGCTACGAGGGCACCAACTACCTCTGGATCAACGATCTGGACGGCATCCTGGTGGCACACCCGCATCGGGCCGAACAGATCGGTACCAGCATGTTGGGCCTGACGGATTCCGACGGCACGCCGATCTATCGGCGGTTCGTGGAGGCCGCGCGCGACGGCGGCGGTTTCGTCGGCTATGTCGGACGCCGTCCCGGCTCCGATCAGATGACCTCCCCGAAACTGGCGCACATCGCCGTGTTCGAGCCTTGGGGCTGGGCGATCGGCACCGGCAGCTATGTCGACGACGTCGCGGCGCGCGTCTGGGCGGAGGTGCGGTCCGGCGCCCTCGTCGTCCTGGCGGCGGTTCTCGTCACCGCGACGGTCGTCTTCCTGGTGTCGCGCTCGATCACCAAGGGCATCGGCGCGATGACGGAGGCGATGCGCCATCTCGCCGATGGCCATACGGGCTTCAAGGTTCCCTTCACGGGCTCGCGCACCGAATTCGGCGTGATGGCGCAAACGCTTGAGGTCTTCCGGACCAACGCCATCGAGAAGACGGCGC
The DNA here is from genome assembly GCA_028284045.1 of Alphaproteobacteria bacterium. GTDB lineage: Bacteria > Pseudomonadota > Alphaproteobacteria > DSM-16000 > Inquilinaceae > JANQSN01. The sequence continues at coordinate 57,413 of JANQSN010000061.1, forward strand.
TTGAGGCACAGCAGAAGGCGCTGGAGCAGCGCGCCGCCGAGCAGCGCCGCGCCGACCTGCACAAGCTGGCGGACGACTTCGAGGGCAATGTCGGCCGCGTGATCACCTCGGTGTCGGCGGAGTCGGCCACCCTCCTGCGGTCCGCCGACTCCCTCTCCACGATCGCGGAGGAGACCGGCCGGCAGGCGACCACGGTCGCCACCGCCGCCGACGAGGCCTCGGCGAACGTCCAGACCGTCGCCGCGGCGGCCGACGAGCTGGGAACCTCCATCGGCGAGATCAGCCGGCAGATGACCGTGCAGAGCGATGCCGCCGATGAGGCGGTCGCCGGTGTCGCCACCAGCGAGGAGCGCATCCGCGGCCTGGCCGGACAGGTCGATGCGATCGGCGGCGTCGTCAGCCTGATCACCCGCATCGCCGAGCAGACCAACCTGTTGGCCCTGAACGCGACCATCGAGGCCGCCCGCGCCGGGGAGGCCGGCAAGGGCTTCGCCGTCGTCGCCTCGGAGGTGAAGGCGCTGGCCACCCAGACCGCCAAGGCGACCGACGAGATCGCCGCGCAGATCAAGGCGGTGCAAGATCAGACGGGCGACGTCGTCTCGGCCATCGCCGACATCACGGCGAAGATCCAGAAGATCCAGGATGTCGCCTCCAGCGTCGCCGCCGCGGTCGAGGAACAGAATGCCGCCTCGTCCGAGATAAGCCGGAACATCCAAGAAGCGTCGACCGGCACCAACCAGGTCTCCACGGCGATCGTCCAGGTTTCCGAAGCCTCGGTCGGCGCGGGACGCAGCGCGAACGACGTCCTGACGGCATCGCAGGATCTGAAGTCCCAGGCGGAAGATCTCTCATCGCGGATGACCGCCTTCATGACGCGGGTTCGCGAGGCCTAGCCCGGTCCGCGGCGGACGGCCGCCCATTCGGGCTTGCCATCCCCCGGCGGATCTGTCAGTTGATCAGGTGTGACGAAGAGCGAGTGAACCGAGCCGACAGGCCGATGATGCCGATGGACCCGACCCACTGCCCTGCCCCGACGCGCCGTATTCGCGGCGCGAACGGTGTGGCGTGTGGGCGCGGTGCGATTCGGGGCCTGCTTCTCCTCGGTCTAGGGACGCGACTTAGCCGCCCCTGACCCGCGGCTGTCGAGGATCGCGCCTTCGGTTTCTCTGCCCTGATGGGCCTCCAGGAACCACCCGACGATCCTCCCGCGGTCAGGGGCGAGACCGGCCCGGCTTTCCGGCGGCTGGCGGCGAACAGACGATCCTGAAGACCGCTTTCGACACCGAGGACGCATTCCCATGAGCCCCACGAGCCAGAGTGAAACGGCCGAAACCGGCCGATCCGTGCGCATCTTCGATACGACCTTGCGCGACGGCGAGCAGTCGCCCGGCTGCTCGATGAACCAGGAAGAAAAGCTGCGCGTCGCCCACGCGCTCGCCGAGATGGGCGTCGACATCATCGAGGCCGGGTTTCCGATCGCCTCCACCGGCGACTTCGAGGCGGTCGAGGCGATCGCCAAACAGGTCCAGGGGCCGGTGATCTGCGGCCTGGCCCGCGCCCAGCCGCGTGACATCGACCGCGCCGGCGAGGCCATCCGCCCAGCCGAACGGCGGCGCATCCATACCTTCATCTCCACCAGCCCGCTGCATATGAAGCACAAGCTGCAGATGGAGCCGGCGGCGGTGCTCGACGCCGTGACCGCCAGCGTCACCCGCGCGCGCGGCTTCACCGACGACGTGGAGTGGAGTGCGGAGGACGGCTCGCGCACCGATCCGGACTTCCTGTGCCGCTGCGTGGAAGCGGCGATCAAGGCCGGCGCCACGACGATCAACATCCCCGACACCGTCGGCTATGCGGTGCCGGCGGAGTTCGGCGCGATCTTCACCGATCTGTTGAACCGGGTGCCCGGCGCCGACCGGATCACCCTGTCCGCCCATTGCCACAACGATCTGGGCCTGGCGGTCGCCAACTCGCTGGCCGCCGTCGAGGCCGGCGCGCGCCAGGTCGAGTGCACGATCAACGGCATCGGCGAACGCGCCGGCAACGCGGCGTTGGAGGAGATCGTCATGGCGCTGCGCACGCGCCACGGCGTCTTCGGCATCGACACGGGCATCCGCAGCGAGGGCATCACCCGCGCCTCGCGCCTGGTCTCGACCATCACCGGCTTCTCCGTGCAGCCCAACAAGGCGATCGTCGGCGCCAACGCCTTTGCCCACGAGAGCGGCATTCACCAGGACGGCATGCTGAAGCACGCCGGGACCTATGAGATCATGACGCCTGAATCGGTGGGCCTGGTCCGCTCTACCTTGGTGATGGGCAAGCATTCCGGGCGCGCGGCCTTCCGGTCCAAGCTGCGCGAGTTGGGCGTCGACGATATCGGCGACAATGCCTTCGAAGATGCCTTCGTCCGCTTCAAGGATTTGGCCGACCATAAGAAGGATATCTTCGACGAGGACATCGTCGCCCTGGTCGACGACGAGCTGACCCGCATCAACGACCACATCCGCTTCGTCTCCTTGGGAATCATGGCCGGCTCGATCGGCCAGCCCTCCGCCCAGATCGTCTTGGAAGTCGACGGCGAGACACGCTGGTCGCAGACCTCCGGCAGTGGCCCGGTCGACGCGCTGTTCAAGGCGATCAGCGCGCTGGTCGAGCATCAGGCGACGCTGGCGCTCTACCAGGTGCATGCCGTCACCGGGGGTACGGACGCCCAGGCCGAAGTGACGATTCGCCTGGAAGAGGACGGCAAGACGGTGATCGGCCAGGGTGCGGACCACGACACGTTGGTCGCTTCGGCCCGCGCCTACATCCATGCGCTCAACAAATTGCTGGTGAAGCGCGAGCGCCAGGCGCCGGAGGCACTCTCCGCTTGAGCCGCCCCGGGGCTTGGCCTAAGCACTGAGACGGCGGGGCTTATGGCCCCGCCGTTTTCGCATCCCGATTAAGGCCGCGCGCGTTCCCGGCCGGCGGGCGCGGATCGGCCGGGCCGGGCCCGGCCAGCATCCGCCGATGCTCGTTGAAGGGTCGAGCCCATCCGATGTTCGCCAATCTCTTGGGATTCCTGTCGGCCGATATGGCCATCGACCTGGGGACCGCCAACACCCTGGTCTATGTCAAAGGCCGCGGCATCGTCCTGAACGAGCCGTCCGTGGTCGCCATCGCCACCCTGCGCGGCAAGAAGCAGGTGCTGGCCGTCGGCGACGAGGCCAAACAGATGCTGGGCCGCACCCCCGGCAACATCCAGGCCATCCGCCCCTTGCGCGACGGCGTCATCGCCGATTTCGAGGTGGCGGAGGAGATGATCAAGCACTTCATCCGCAAGGTGCATAACCGGCGCAGCTTCGCCAGCCCGCAGGTCATCGTCTGCGTGCCGTCGGGCTCCACCGCCGTGGAACGCCGGGCGATTCAGGAATCCGCCGAAAGCGCCGGCGCCCGCCGGGTGTTCCTGATCGAGGAGCCGATGGCCGCGGCGATCGGCGCCGGCCTGCCGGTGACGGAGCCCACCGGCTCCATGGTCGTCGACATCGGCGGCGGCACGACGGAGGTCGCCGTCTTGTCGCTGGGCGGCATCGTCTATTCCCGCTCCGTGCGGGTCGGCGGCGACAAGATGGATGAGGCGATCATCGGCTACATCCGCCGCAATTTCAGCCTGCTGGTCGGCGAAGGCTCCGCGGAGCGGATCAAGAAGGAGGTCGGCTCCGCCTATCCGCCGGAGGATGGCGACGGCCCGGTCCTGGAAATCAAGGGCCGCGACCTGATGAACGGCGTGCCGAAGGAGCTGATCATCTCCGAACGCCAGATCGCGGAAAGCCTGGCGGAACCGGTCAGCGCCATCGTCGAGGCGGTGAAGGTCGCCCTGGAGCATACCGCGCCGGAGCTGGCTGCCGACATCGTCGACAAAGGCATCGTGCTGACCGGCGGCGGCGCGCTGCTCGGCAACCTCGACTATGTCTTGCGCGAGAGCACCGGCCTGCCCGTCTCCATCGCCGACGACCCGCTGTCTTGCGTGGCGCTCGGCACCGGCCGCGCGCTGGAAGAAATGAAGACGCTCCGCAACGTGCTGATCAATATGTACTGAGCTGCCATTTGTGGCGACTCACGCCGTCCGCCTTTAGTCGGGGCATGTGTTTATAATTCGTTAACGACGATCACTCTGCGGCATCTCGTCCGCATCATCGCTCTCAAGATCGCATCAATATCCTTCAAGTCCCTACCCCCGGCAACGCCAGCGCTGCCAGGTATGAGACCGTTGCCCTGGCGATAGGTCGCAGATTTCGCGCCGGCGATTATTGTTTGGCTTCTGCGTGTGTGTTATGGCCTGAAGTCGTGGTATCCTGGGATCTTCGCGATCCGGAAATGGGGGTCGCCCCGTGCGGCAGCAGGCTCGATCGGTAGCGAGAATCGTCGCGCTCAGGGCGATCGCCCAGCGCTTCTCGCTGGCCGTGCTGCTGCTGGCCTCGGTCGGCGTCATGATGATCGGCAAGATCGACGCTGTGATCGTCGAAAACCTACGCAGCCGGGTGACGGATGCCGTGGCGCCGATGCTGGACGCCGCCGCGCGGCCCGTGGCCGCGGTCAACCAGGTCATCGCCGACGCCCGCGCCTTCCTGGCGCTCAGGGAAGAGAACGCCCGTCTCGCCGCCCGCGTGGCGGAGCTGCAGCACTACGAGGCTGTGGCGCACCGGCTGGAGGCGGAGAACCTCAATCTCCAGGCGCTGTTCAACTTCCATCCCGAGCAGACCCACGCCTTCATCACCGCCCGCGTCATCGCCGACAACAGCGGCGCCTTCGTGCGCAGCTTGGCCGTCAATGTCGGCACGCGCGCGGGCGTCGGCGACGGCATGGCCGCGGTCGGCGGGCGCGGGCTGGTCGGGCGCACGGTGCAGACCGGCGAACGCTCCGCCCGGATCCTGCTGCTGACCGATCTCAACGCCCGGATCCCCGTGCTGATCGAGCGGACGCGCCAGCGCGCCGTGCTGGCCGGCGACAACACGCATCAGCCCAGCCTCGCCTACCTGCCGCCGGACAGTGCGCCCCTGGCGGGCGACCGAATCGTCACCTCCGGCCATGGCGGCCTGTTCCCGCCGGGACTACCGGTGGGCGTCGTCGCGTCGATCGGCGACGGCTTGGTGCGGGTGGAGCCGTTCGAAGACCTGAGCCGCCTGGAACATGTCCGCGTCCTCGACTTCCGGGCGCATACCGGTGGTGCCGCGATGCGCGGCATTCCCGGCGGCGGTCCTTGAGGGACGGGGGACGGCCATGGGGACGATCGGTCGTTCGCCCTGGCAAAAGCTCGATCTGTGGGCGCGCGCCGCCGCACCGTCGCTGTCGTTGCTGGTGCTGGTGATGCTGGGCGTCATGCCGCTGCAGTTGCCCGGCTACGGGGCCGTGGCGCCGTTGCTGCCGTTGATCGGCGTCTACTACTGGATCCTGCATCGCCCGGACCTGATCACCTTCCCGGTGCTGTTCGTGGTCGGGCTGTTTCAGGACTTGCTGACCGGCGGTCCGCTCGGCGTCTCGGGCTTCGTCTTCCTGACCATCGGATGGTTGGTGCTGAGCCAGCGCCGCGTGCTGGCGGGGATGCCGGTGCTGGTGGTCTGGTCGGGCTTCGCGATGATCGCGGCGGTCGCCGTCGGCCTGGAGTGGCTGATCATCAGCGGTCTCTATGGGGAGATTCTGCCGGTTCGCCCGGCGATCTACCGTGCCCTAGTAACCGGCGCCGCCTACCCCATCGTCGCCGTGTGCCTTCACCCCGTGCTGCGGACGATGACGCCGCCGCCGCCGTCCGCCTGAAGTGCTCGCGATGGACCGGGACACCGACCGCTACCGCAACCTGACCCGGCGCGCCCTGGTGCTGGGCGGCTTCAAGACAGCACTGCTCGGCGTGCTGGGCACGCGCCTCTACGTGCTGCAGGTCCAGGAGAACGCGCACTACCGGGTTCTCGCGGAAGAGAACCGCATCAACATGCGCCTGCTGCCGCCCTCGCGCGGCCAGATCCTCGACCGCTTCGGCGTGCCCTTGGCGATCAACCACCAGAACTTCCGCGTCCTGATGGTCGAGGAGCAGGCAGGCGATGTGGCGGAAACCCTGGACAGGCTGTCCGCCATCGTGCCGTTGAGCGAAGCGGAGCGGCTGCGGGTGCTGCGCGACGCCGACCGCAGCCCCGCCTTCGTGCCGATCACCGTGCAAGACAACCTGTCCTGGGGCCAGGTGACCCGCCTGGACGTCAACAGCCCCGAACTGCCGGGCCTGGCGATCGAAGTGGGGGAGCTGCGCAGCTACCCCTTCGCCGAGTCGACGGGCCATGTGCTGGGCTATGTCGGCGCGGTGACGGAGCAGGATCTGACCGGCGATCCGGTGCTGCGGCTGCCCGGCTTCCGCATCGGCAAGACGGGGTTGGAGCTTCAGCACGACCAGATGATGCGCGGCAGCGCCGGCACCAGCCAGGTCGAGGTCAATGCCGTTGGCCGCGTGATCCGCGAGCTGAGCCGCGATGAAGGGACTCCCGGTTCCGAGGTCCAGGTCACCGTCGACATCCGCCTGCAGAACTATGTCCAGGAGCGGCTGAAGACGGAGCACAGCGCCACGGCCGTCGTGCTTGACGTGCTGAACGGCGAGATCTTCGCGCTGGCCTCCCATCCGGGCTTCGACCCGAACCTATTTACCACCGGCATCGACGGGCCGACTTGGCGCGGTCTGATGGACGATCCCTATGTGCCGCTGACCAACAAGGCCATCGCCGGGCAGTACCCGCCGGGATCGACCTTCAAGATGCTGGTGGCGCTGGCGGCCCTGGAGGATGGATCGACCGGCCCGCACAACACGGTCTTCTGCCCGGGCCATCTCGACCTTGGCAGCCACCGCTTCCATTGCTGGCGCCGCGGCGGTCACGGCAGCATGGACATGGTCAGCGCCATCGCCCAGAGCTGCGACACCTATTTCTACGAGATCGGCCGCCGGGTCGGCATCGACAAGATCGCCGCCATGGCCAACCGCTTCGCCATCGGTCAGGAGACCGGTCTCGACGTGCCCGGCGAGCGGTCGGGCCTGATGCCCACCCGGGACTGGAAGATGGCGACGCTGGGCCAGCCCTGGCAGCCCGGCGAGACCGTCGTCTGCTCCATCGGCCAGGGCTACGTCTCCGCCACGCCCCTGCAGCTCGCGGTGATGACCGCTCGGCTGGTCAACGGCGGTCGCGCCATCCGCCCGCACCTGACCTACCGCCTCGGCGAAGAGGTCTGGGCGGAGGAGCCGCCCGAGATCGGCGTCGCCCCGCAGAACCTGGCCGTCGTCGTGGAGGGGATGGAGGCGGTGACCCGCGCCGGCACCGCGCGGCGCTTCCAGATCGCCGAGGAAGGGCTGGAGATGGGCGGCAAGACCGGCACCAGCCAGGTCCGGCGCATCACCATGGCGGAACGCGCCGCCGGCATCATCCGCCAGCAAGACCGGCCCTGGCGGGACCGCCATCATGGGCTGTTCGTCGGCTTCGCCCCGCTGCACCGGCCGCGCTATGCCTGCTGCGTGGTGGTGGAGCATGGCGGCTCCAGCTCCGTCGCCGCGCCGATCGCGCGGGATATCCTGCTGAGAGCGCAGGAGCTGAACCCGGCCCGCCCCCTCGTCGCCGCGGGCGTCGCCCCGCGCGTTCCCGCGCCGGCGGACCGGGGATAGCCGGCGATGACCCCGACCTATGGCGATCTGTCGAGCGACGCCCCGCGCATGACGCTGGGCGAGAAGCTGTGGCAGGTGAACTGGATCCTCGTGCTGGTGATCTGCGCCATCAGCGCGATCGGCTTCGCCATGCTGTATTCCGCCGGCAACGGCAGTTTCGATCCCTGGTCGTCGCGCCAGATCGGCCGGTTCGTGGTCGGCTTGGTGATGATGATCGCGGTCGCGGTGATCGATATCCGGATCTGGCTGCGCCTCGCCTACCCGCTCTATTTCGCCAGCCTCTCGCTTCTGGTCGCGGTGGAGGTGATGGGCGAGATCGGCATGGGCGCGCAGCGTTGGATCGACCTGCGGGTCATCCAGCTTCAGCCGTCGGAGCTGATGAAGGTGGCCGTCGTGCTGGCGCTCGCCCGCTATTTCCACGGGCCCACCCTGGAGGAGGTGTGGCGCCCGACACGGTTGGTCGTGCCGCTGCTGCTGGTCGCTCTGCCGGTTGCCCTGGTGCTGAAGCAGCCGGATCTGGGCACCGCCTTGATGCTGATGATGATCGGCGGGGCGCTGTTCTTCCTGGCCGGGGTGCGGTTGTGGAAATTCGCCGTGGTGGTGGTGCTCGGCCTCGGCTCGATCCCGCTGGTTTGGCAGATGCTGCACGACTACCAGCGCCAGCGGATCCTGACCTTCCTCGATCCGGAGCGCGACGCGCTGGGTGCGGGATACCACATCCTGCAGTCGAAGATCGCGCTTGGCTCCGGCGGCCTGTTCGGCCGCGGGTTCCTGGAGGGCACGCAAGGCCACCTGAACTTCCTGCCGGAGCGTCAGACCGACTTCATCTTCACCATGCTGGCGGAGGAGTTCGGCTTCGCCGGCAGCATGACGCTGATCGGCCTGTTCGTGCTGGTGTTCATCTACGGTTTCGTCATCGGCCTGCGCAGCCGCAACCATTTCGGCCGGCTGCTGGCGCTGGGGCTGACCGTGAACCTCTTCCTCTATGTGTTCATCAACACCGCGATGGTGATGGGGCTGATCCCGGTGGTCGGCGTGCCGATGCCGCTGATCAGCTATGGCGGCACGGTGATGCTGGCGGTGCTGTTCGGCTTCGGCCTGATCATGAGCGTCTATATCCACCGCGACGTTCGGATCAGCCGCCGCGCGCACGAGGCCCGGCTGTGACGGCGAGCTTGACCGCGCGTCTTGCCAACCGGCGGCCCGGCGCCTATTGTCCCGCGCCTGGTGACGGGTCGGGCGCATAGCTCAGTTGGTAGAGCAGCTGACTCTTAATCAGCGGGTCCAAGGTTCGAGTCCTTGTGCGCCCACCACGCCCACCAGACGAACGCAATTTCCCAACCGCGTAAGACATGACA
>JANQSN010000014.1 GCA_028284045.1 Alphaproteobacteria bacterium
ATCGCAACCGCTGGCTTGCCCATCAATCATGCTCCTCGAATCTCGGGAACATGATCCATTAAACTTCTCGATCAGGACACTAGGCTGAATCGACATTCATCGCCGCCGCCCATTGAAGCCCTCCCCCTCGATGGGGGAGGGTTGGGTGGGGGTGATGCTTGTCGGTGGAGACGCCTGATAAAGAAGCACCTTTCGACGCCGCCGTTGGTTGGGTACGGACGTTGCGGCGCGAGATGGGCGCCTTGCAGGCGCTGACGTCGTGCGGCGACATCACCCCTACCCCGACAATCACCCCCACCCTAACCCTCCCCCATCGAGGGGGAGGGAAGTCCTGAATGTCGATTGATCCTAGGCGCCCGTCCTCCCGGGATGGGGATCCACCCTTGTCGACCGGCGGGGCGATCGAGGGTCGGCTCGGCGCTTGTGGCCGTCTGGTGCGCGCCTATGACCGGGACCGTTACTGGTCGGCCCTTCTGGCGCCGGCCGACCGCCGCGAGGCGCTGTTTGCCCTCTATGCCTTCAACTTTGAGATCGCCCGGGTGCAGGAGGTGGTCAGCGAGCCGCTGCTCGGGGAGATGCGGCTGGAATGGTGGCGTGAGGCGCTGGAGGGGATTTGTGCTGGGCGTCCGCGGCGCCACGAGGTGGTGGAGCCGCTGGCCGAGGCCATCGACCGGCACGCCCTGCCGCGGGCACCCTTCGACGCGCTGATCGACGCGCGCCGCCGCGACCTCGACGACGGTGGCTTCGCCACGCTGGACGCGCTGAGGGACTATGCCGGCGCGACCACCGTGCCGCTGATCCACCTGGCGCTCCGCTGTCTCGACGCCGCGGACCCGCCGGCGCTGGACGCCGCCGCGGGGATCGGGCCGGCCTATGGCTTGGCCGGCCTGCTGCGCGCCGTGCCGTTCCACGCCCGCCGGGGCCGCGTTCTGCTGCCGGGCGACCTGCTGACGGACGCAGGACTGACGCCGCAGGACGTGATCGAAGGCCGGTCGCGCGACCGGCTGGCGGGCGTCGTGGGCCAGGTGGCTGGCCATGCAGGCGGCCTTCTGCGCCCCTTGCGGGTCGCCCGGCGGGCGCGCCCGGCGCTGGTCGGCGCCGTGCAGACACGGCGATCCCTCGATCGGCTCGCCCGGTGCGGTCACGACGTGTTCGACCCGCGGCTCGGCGCGCCGCAGCCTCTCGACCCGCTGCGCCTTGTGCTTTGGCGGCTTCATGGGAGGGCGTAAGCTGCCGTCCCGCCCGCGCCGGTCTCCCGGCACACGGGCAAGCGCGGCACGGACGGGGCGGTATGGGTGAGGGCGTTCGGGTCAGGCGTGTCGTCCTGGTCCTTCTGGCGATTTTGGGGTTCTGGGCTTTGTCGCCCGGCGGCGCGGCGGCGCAGCCGGCGGAGCCGACGCAGCCGTTCCGCTTCACCGCGGAGCAATGGTCGCGGTCGCTGGACGAGGTTCAGCGCTACGTCCAGTCCCGGGTCCACTCGCGCGAACGCTCCCGCGAGTTCCGCGAACTGGCCGAGCAGGTGCGCCTCGACGCCCTGGTCGCCAAGGCGTCGGCGGAGAGCGAGGGCGACCAGTTGCGCCGCCTGCTCGCCGCGCTGGGTCCGGCACCGCCGCCCAACGAGACCGCCGAGCCGGCCGCGGTCACCCAGCAACGCGATCAATACGAAACCCAGCTCGCCATTCTGCGATCGCGCGCGGCCCTGGCGGAGCTTGCCGTCGCGCGCGCCGAGGCGCTGCTGACGGCGATCGCCGCGTTCGAGCGGACGGAGCTGTGGAATGCGCTGACCGAGCGGCTGCCGTTTCCCCTCGATCCGCGCACCCTCGGCGATGCGCTGCCGGAACTTCTCGCGGTGACCGTCTCGCTCGCCGCGTCGCCGCGGGATTGGTTGCAGAACCTGGGGGAAGGGGAGGCGCCGACCCTGACGCTGGCGCGGGTGTTGGTCATCGTCGTCGCGGTCGTGCTGCTGGCCTGGGCCATTCGCCGGTTCTTGCTGCGCCGGCTCGGCCGACAGCCGGAGATCGGCGATCCCAGCTATCTCCGGGTGCTGACGGCCGCCCTTGCCGAGGGCGTCGCCTATGGCCTCGTGCCGGCGCTGGTCTGCCTGACGCTCTGGTTCCTGCTGATCGTCCAGGGGACGATGACCGCCGGGACGCTGTTCGCCGAGGCGGTGGAAGCGGCGTTGCTGTTCGCCATGAGCGCGGTGTTGGTGATCGGCGTGCAGGGCGCCGTCCTGTCGCCGGAGTTGCCGTCTTGGCGGCTGACCAACCTGACCGCGGGCAACGCAACCCGGCTCAGCCGCATCCTGGTCTGTCTCGTCGTCGTCTTCGCGGCCGATCTGTTCATGCGGCGCGTGACGGAGGATTTTGGGGTCGGACCGGCGCTCGACGCCGTCTACACGCTGGTGACCAGCCTGGTGCTGGGCACCACGCTGATGATGTTGAGCCGCGCCAGCCTCTGGGAACGCGTGCCGGCGGCGGAGGCGCGCGACGCCTTCGGCGACCGCGACGAAGACGCAGGTCCGCTCGCCGTCGCGCTCGCGCCGGAAGCGGCGGAGCGGCCGCGCCCGCCGAGCGGTGGCGCCTTCGCCCTGCTGCGTCGGCTGGTGCCGCTGATCGCCGTCTTGGGCATGGCGGCGGCGGTCGCGGGCTACAGCGCGCTCGCCAGCTTCCTGTTGATCAACCTGATCTTCAGCGGGCTGGTGATCGGCTTCGTCTACCTGTTGCGCGGCCTGTTGCGCGAGCTGGTCGGCATGATGATGCGCTCGCGGCTCTTGCGGGAGCGGCTGGGCGTCGACCACCGGCTGCGTCGCCGGGTCAAATTCTGGCTGCGCACCGCGCTCGACCCCGTCCTCTTCCTGGGCGGACTGATCCTGATCGCGCCGATCTGGAGCGTGCCGATCGACGATCTCCGGCTGTGGCTGCTCGGCATCCTCGACGGCTTCTCGATCGGCCAGGTACAGATCTCGCCGGCCGATATCGCCGTGGCGTTGATCGCCTTCGTCCTGGTCCTGGCGGCGAGCCGGCTGATCCAGCGCCAGTTGTCCGAGCGCATCCTGCCGGAGACCAGCCTCGACGAAGGCTTGCAGAACTCGGTGGTGACCGGGGCCGGCTATATCGGGCTGGTGGTCGCCTTCGCCGTCGGCGTCGGCTTCATGGGCATCGACCTGACCAGCGTCGCGCTGATCGCCGGCGCCTTGTCGGTCGGCATCGGCCTCGGGCTGCAGGACGCCGTCAACAACTTCGTCTCCGGCGTCATCCTGCTGATCGAGCGGCCGATCAAGGTCGGCGACTGGGTGGTGGTCGGGCCGGAGCAGGGCTTCGTCAAGAAGATCAACATCCGCGCCACCGAGATCGAGACCTTCGAGATGGCCTCGGTGATCATTCCCAACTCCACCATGCTGTCCAACGCCGTGGTCAACTGGACGCTGAAGGATCGTAAGGGTCGCGTCGACGTGGCCGTCCGCGTCGCGTTCGGCACCGATACCGCCCGGGTGCACGATCTGCTGCTGCAGGTCGCCCACGCGCATCCGATGGTCTTGCGAGTGCCGGCGCCCTTCGTGCTGTTCCAGGATTTCGCCGACAGCGGCCTGATCTTCGAGCTGCGCTGCTACACCGGCGACGTCGTGTTCAAGCTGTCGATCGCCAGCGATCTGAGGTTCGAGATCGACCGCCTGTTCCGCGCGGAGGGCATCGAGGTGCCGTTTCCGCATCTGGTGGTGCGCTCGCAGCAGGACGGCCCGATGGAGATGGCCGCCCTGGTCGCCCGGCCACCCAATCCCCGCGCCCAGGAGATCGACGGCGACGGCGGCGGCGACGGCGGGCGGTGATCGGCCTGCACCGTCGGAACGCGACTCACGGGTTGGGGGAAACGGACCTGTTCCCCGCTAACCCGACCGCGCTCTCAGGCAAACCAGCATCGACCCGAGAACAACGACCGCGCAGAGGATGGCGGTGCCTGTGATTTCTTCGCCGAGGAACAGGGCGGCCCATCCCAGAGCCGTCAGCGGCAGAAGGAGATTTATCTGACCGATCCGCGCGATCCCGCCCAGAGCGAGACCGCGATACCAAAACACCGACGCGAGAAACATGCTGACGACGCCGAGATAGGCGAGCGAAACCCAGCTTTCGACCGCAACATCGCTTACGTCGATCGCGTTCGCCCTGAAGACCAAAAGGACCGCGGCGAGGGGTGTGAGGATGAGCATGGCCCAGCTCAAGGTCACCGAGCCGCCCAACGCGCGTGATGCCCGCCCGCCCTCCACGTAGGCGATGCCTAGGCTCAGCATCCCGGCAAACAGCCACCCGTCGGCCAGGCTGACATGCCCGCCTCCGGCGTCATAGGCAAAGTAGAGTACGGCACAGAAACCCGTCACGCAGGCGATCCAGAACCGCCGGGGCGGGCGCTCGCCTGTCCGCAGCACGGCGATGGCCGCCGTCGCAGCCGGCGCCAGTCCGGTCACCACGGCACCATGGACCGCCGGCACGGTTTGCAGCGCAAGGGCAAGGAAGAACGGATATCCCACGGCCAGCCCCAACCCTGCGATGAGGATCGGCAGCACGAACCGGCGCGGTGGTGGCGCCCACCGATCCGTGAGGAGCAGGAACGCCGCCCCGAGCATGCCGGCCGTCACGATCCGCGCGCAGGTGATGTCGAGGGGGGTGAAGTCGGCGACGGCGACCCGTGTCGTCACCAGCGTCCCGCTGAAGCCGAGCATGCCGAGAACGCCGAAGGCGACCCCCGCCGACCGCTTTGGAACCGTCGAGATGCTCACGCCGTTTCCTCGGCCGAAGAGACGGCGGTCTGTCGGCAAGCCACCGGAACCGGCGGCGGGGCGGGTCGGTGGATGGCGATGGCGATCATGACAAGCGCGATGCCCAGAAGATCTTGCGGTGTCGGCATCTGCGCCAGCACGACAGCGGCAATGATGGTGGCGGTGGCCGGTAGAAGGGCGAGCATCAAGGCAAAGGAGGCGCGCGGCAGCCGCGACATGGCGAGCTGGTCGCAGACATACGGGATGACCGACGAGCATACGCCCACGCCGATCCCTGCCAGCACCACCAGGGGCATCCCGAAAGCGCGCACCGCCTCGATGAAGCCAATCGGCATCAAGATGACGAAGGCGATCGCCATGGCCGCTCCAAGCCGTTCGACACCGTCGCGTGCACCGCCCTGTGCGGCCTTGTGGCCGAGGATGATGTATCCGACGAAGAGGGCGGCGTTCAGCGTTGCCCAGAACAACCCAAGCGGGTTGGACGCCCATTTCACATCGATCAGAACAAAGACCCCGATAATCGCGAGGACCAACGCCGCCACATTGCGTCTGGTGCGCAGCCCCCAAAGCGCCACGCCAATGGTCCCGACAAACTCCATCGCAGCGACAAGGCTCATCGGCAGCGTGTCCAGTGCGAGATAGAAGGACGTGTTCATGACGGCGAGGCAGATGCCGAGCCCGATCAGAAGTCGGCGGGTCTTCACGTCGGCCCGGCGGAGGGTGCGCCAGGGCTTCGTAAACGGCGCGAACACGAGGGCGGCGGTCGCGATCCGAAACCACGCCACCCCCAGAACGCCGACGACCGGAAACAGCAAGACCGCGAAAGATGGCCCGAGATAGTGGAAGACAGCGCTGACGCCGAACCACGCGTGAGGTGGCACGGCGTTGGCGGCACGATTGAGACCGGAGGGAGCGACGGCTCCGGATGACATGGCGCAGACCCTTTCCCTTTCAATTATGGAGGGTCAGGCGCTCTTTTGATATGGGCGTTCATAGGCTAAAGTGGGTAAAATCCTTCAGAAATATGGGGAAATCCCATGAAACGCCTTGGATATGAAAACGCAAAGCTGGACGAGATCGACGAGATCATTCTGACAACGCTGATCGAGAACGGCCGCACCTCCACGGCCGAGCTGGCCCGCAAGGTCAAGCTGTCCTCGCCAAGCGTCGCCGAGCGGGTCAGGCGGCTCGAAGAAGCGGGGATCATCACCGGCTACAGCGCCAGCGTGTCTGCCAAGGCCATCGGTCTTCCGATTGCGGTCTGGTTCCGCATCCGGCCGGTTCCCGGTGAACTTCAGCGCGTGGCGGAGATCATCCAGGGTATTCCGCAGATCACGCAATGCGACCGCGTGACGGGCGAAGACTGCTTCCTGGCCCGCGCGAACCTGGAGTCGATCGAGGACATGGAGCGTGTGATCGACCTGATCGTGCCCTATGCCATGACCAACACGTCGATCATCCAGTCCTCCCCGGTCGAACGGCGCCTGCCGCCGTTGCCGATCGCCGCGCGGGATTGACGTCGGCGCATCGGTCGGACCCATGCCCGACCTGGCCGCCGGCGGCTCGCCAGAGGGCGCCTCAGACGCGTTGCCCGGCTACCAGACCGGTTCCGGCTGGGGCTGGCCGGAGAGCCAGCCGTCGACATCCGCGAGCGCGCGGTCCGACAGGCGCGCCTTGCGCTCCGGCCCCCTGGGCTGGCGCTTGACGTCCGGGATCGGGTCGAGCGGCGGCATCAGGCCGAAATTGATGTTCATCGGCTGGAAGGTCGCGGCATCCGCCCCGCCGGTGATGTGGCCCAGCAGGGCGCCCAGCGCCGTCGTCGCCGGCGGCGGGTCGAGCGGCCGGCCCAGCCGGTCCGCCGCCGCGAAGCGGCCGGCCAGCAGGCCGATGGCCGCGCTCTCCACATAGCCTTCCACGCCGGTGATCTGCCCGGCGAAGCGCAGCCGCGGCGCTGCCTTCAGCCGCAGGCGGCCGTCCAACAGGCGCGGGCTGTTCAGGAAGGTGTTGCGGTGCAGGCCGCCCAGGCGGGCGAATTCCGCGCGCTCCAGCCCGGGGATCATGCGCAGCACCCGGGTCTGCTCGCCATAGGCCAGCTTGGTCTGGAAGCCGACCATGTTGTAGAGCGTGCCCAGCGCATTGTCCTGGCGGAGCTGGACCACCGCATGCGGGCGCCGGCCGGTCGCCGGATCGGTCAGGCCCACCGGCTTCATCGGCCCGAAGCGCAGCGTGTCGGGGCCGCGCGCGGCCATCACCTCGATCGGCAGGCAGCCTTCGAAATAGGGGGTCGACGCCTCCCAGTCCTTGAACTCGGTCTTGCGCGCCGTCAGCAGCGCCTGGATGAAGGCGCCATAGGTCTGTGCGTCGAGCGGGCAATTGATGTAGTCGCGGCCCGTCCCGCCCGGGCCCACCTTGTCGTAGCGCGACTGGAACCACGCCCGCTCGAAATCGATGGTTTCGCGATAGACGATCGGCGCGATCGCATCGAAGAACGCCAGCGATTCCTCGCCGGTCAGTTGGCCGATCGCCTCGGCCAGGCCGGGCGCGGTCAAGGGGCCGGTGGCGACGATCACGCTGGACCAGGTCTCCGGCGGCAGGCCCGGGACCTCCGCCCGGTCCAGCGTGATCAGCGGATGGGCCGTCAGGGCCGCCGTTACCGCGCCGGCGAAGTCGTCCCGGTCGACCGCCAGGGCGCCGCCGGCAGGCAGCTTGTGGCGGTCGCCGGCGGCCAGGATCAGCGAGCCGGCGCGCCGCATCTCCTCATGCAACAGGCCGACCGCGTTGTTGCGGGCGTCGTCGGAGCGGAAGGAGTTGGAGCAGACCAACTCCGCACAGGCGTCGGTCTTGTGGGCTTCGGTCATCCGGAGGGGGCGCATCTCGTGCAGAATGACGGGAACACCGGCACCGGCGAGCTGCCAGGCCGCCTCGCTGCCCGCGAGGCCGGCGCCCACGACATGGACCGGGGCTGCGGCGCCGCGGCTTGGGCCGCTGTCGACGGAGAGATCGGCGGTGATGGTCATGCATCCTCGAACGAGTCGGGTCGGCGGACCGCGCCCCCCGCCAATGCGACGGGACCCGGATCAGACCGGCACTATCGAGAGGCGGTCCCCGCGGCGCAACCATCCCCGCCCAACCGGGGCCGGTGCGGCCTGCGGGGCCTGCGGGGCCGGCGCGGCCGGGATAGGCAACGGTCCTTTGCTATGGCATCATCAACTACCTTCGCAATCCGTGGGTGCCTAGATTCTGCCGGCGCCAAGAGGTCGGCAGGCCCATCCCGACGACGCCACCGCGGGCGGCCCCTCGCGGCCACCCTTGGGCAGGCACCCAGCCGATCCTTGCGATCTCACGAAGCGAGCGAGGCGAATGCCATGCTGATCCGACTCCGCGGCCGCGGCCTGTTCGCGCCGGCGCTGCGACTGGCCACCCTGACCGCCGGGCTCTGGCTGGTTGCCGCCGAGGCGCCGGCACAGACGTCGGGGGACACCTGCCAATGGGCGATGGACGGCGAGTGCGACGACAGCCGGTATGTCGGCAACGTCACCGGCGCGTGCGAGCACGGGACCGACGCGACCGACTGCAAGGGCCTGGAACTGCGCACCCCGGAGGAGCTGGCGGGCAACTCCTGCCAATGGGCGTTCGACGGCGAATGCGACCATCCCGGCGTCGGCACCGGCGTGTGTCCGCAGGGCACCGATAGCGCGGATTGTGCCGCCGTCGGGACCGGGGACATCGCCAATAGCTGCCAATGGGCGTTCGATGGCGAGTGCGACGAGCCCGGCATCGGTACAGGCCTCTGCCAGGCCGGAACCGACACGGCCGATTGCGGCGGCGGCACCGGCGTGCCCATCGCGGAGAACGATAGCTGCGCCTTCGCCAATGACGGCGAATGCGACGACGACCGGTATCAGGGGGCGATCACCGGCGTGTGCGCCCATGGCACCGACGCCAGCGACTGCCGCGGCCTCAGCTTGCGCGAGGTCGGCGACGCCGCCAATAGCTGCCAGTGGGCCTTCGATGGGGAGTGCGACGACGGCCGCTACGAGGGCTCGGTCACCAGCCTGTGCGAGCCCGGCACCGACACCGCCGACTGCCAGGGCCTGCCGCTGGCCGGGGGCGGGGACGAGAATAGCTGCCAATGGGCCTTCGACGGCGAGTGTGACGAGCCGAACATCGGCACCGGCCTGTGTGCGCCGCGTACCGACAGCGCGGACTGTCGGCCGGGCGAAACGGTGCAGGACTGCCCCTGGGTCAATGACGGCGAATGCGACGAGCCGGGCATCGGCACCGGCCTGTGCGCGGCCGGCAGCGACGAGGCCGACTGCGCGGCGCTGCGCGGCGGCGCGCCGACACCGTTCCCGGCACCGCAACCGACCGCCGACACCTGTGCTTGGGAAAACGACGGGGAGTGCGACGAGCCGGAGATCGGCACGGGCGTGTGCCCCGCCGGCACGGACAGGCTGGACTGTGCCGGGATTGGCACCAACACCTGTCAATGGGCCAATGACGGCGAATGCGACGAGCCCGGGATCGGCACCGGCGTGTGCGCCGCCGGGACCGATACCGCCGACTGCCGGCCGGGCCAGGCCGCGGTGCCGGCGCCGAAGCCGGTCGACGAGGCCGCCCCGGTGGCCACGCCGGTCGACCCGGCACCCGCCGACGGCTCCGCCGCGGACGATCCGGCGGCCGTGTGCATGTTCCCCAATGACGGGGAATGCGACGAGCCGGGCATCGGCACCGGTCTGTGCCCCGCCGGGTCGGATCCGGACTGCCGCTGAGCGTCTATCGCCTGACTCGCCCGGCGGGTGTCATGCCCGCCGGCGGGTCGGCGTCGGCAGGTGGCTGGCGAGATAGCGGCCGGTATGGCTGCGCTCCGCCGCGGCCACCACCTCCGGCGGGCCGGCAGCCACCAGCTCGCCGCCGCCGTCGCCGCCCTCCGGCCCCATGTCGAGGATCCAGTCGGCGGTCTTGATGACCTCCAGATTGTGCTCGATGACGATCACGGTGTTGCCCTGGTCGACCAGCTCGTGCAGCACCTCAAGAAGCCGTCGTACATCCTCGAAATGCAGGCCGGTCGTCGGCTCGTCCAGGATGTAGAGCGTGCGGCCGGTGGCGCGCCGGGCGAGTTCCTTGGCCAGCTTGATGCGCTGCGCCTCGCCGCCGGACAGCGTGGTCGCCGCCTGGCCGATATGGATGTAGCCGAGGCCGACCCGGTCGAGCACCGTCATCTTGTCCCGGATCGCCGGCACCGCCTTGAAGAAGTCGGCCCCTTCCTCGACCGTCATATCCAGAACGTCGGCGATCGACTTGCCGCGATAGGTGATCTCCAGCGTCTCGCGGTTGTAGCGCCGGCCTTGGCAGGCGTCGCAGGTGACGTAGACGTCGGGCAGGAAGTGCATCTCGATCTTGATCAGCCCGTCGCCCTGGCACGCCTCGCAGCGGCCGCCCTTGACGTTGAAGGAGAAGCGGCCCGGCCCGTAGCCGCGGGCCTTGGCCTCCGGCAGGCCGGCATACCATTCGCGGATCGGCGTGAAGGCGCCGGTATAGGTGGCCGGGTTCGACCGCGGCGTGCGGCCGATCGGCGATTGGTCGATGTCGATGACCTTGTCGATCAGGGCGACGCCGTCGAGGCGCTCGAAGGCTGCGGGGTGCTCGCGCGCGCCGTGCAGGTCGCGGGCCAGCGCCTTATAGAGCGTCTCGATCACCAGGGTCGACTTGCCGCTGCCCGACACCCCGGTGACGCAGGTGAACGTGCCGAGCGGGAAGGCGGCGGTGACGGCCTTCAGGTTGTTGGCGCTGGCGCCGGTCAGCCGCAGCTCCGCCGTCTCTTTGCCCTGGCGCTTGCCGGTGCGGCGCGCCGCCGGTACGGGGACCACCCGCGATCCTGAGAGATACTGGCCGGTCAGGCTGTCGGCGGCGCGCTCGACCTCCGCCGGCGTGCCGGCGGCGACGATCCGGCCGCCATGGATGCCGGCGCCGGGTCCCATGTCGACGAGATGGTCGGCGGCGCGGATCGCGTCCTCGTCATGCTCCACCACGATCACCGTGTTGCCGAGGTCGCGCAGCCGTCTGAGCGTCGCCAGCAGCCGGTCGTTGTCGCGCTGATGCAGGCCGATCGACGGTTCGTCCAGCACATAGAGCACGCCGGTCAGGCCCGAGCCGATCTGCGAGGCCAGGCGGATGCGCTGGCTCTCCCCGCCGGACAAGGTGCCGGACGCGCGCGAGAGGGCGAGATAGGTCAGCCCGACGCTGCCCAGGAAGCCCAGCCGCTCGTTGATCTCCTTCAACACACGCTGGGCGATCTCGCGCTGCTGGTCGGTCAGCTTCTCGGCCAGGCCGGCGAACCACTCGATCGCCCCGGCGATCGACATCTCGGCAACTTCCGAGATGCTGAGACCGCCGACCTTGACCGCCAGCGCCTCCGGCTTCAGGCGGTAGCCGCCGCAGCTCTCGCAGTTCAGCGTGTTCTGGTAGCGCGCCATCTCGTCGCGCACCCAGGCGCTTTCGGTCTCGCGCCAGCGCCGCTCCAGGTTCGGCAGCACGCCCTCGAACGGCTTGGTGGTCTGATAGCGGCGCAGCCCGTCATCGTAGCGGAAGGTGACCGAGTCGCGCCCGGTGCCGAACAGGATGGCGCGCCGCACCGGATCCGGCAGCGACGACCAGGGCTCATGCGTGCTGACGTCGAAATGCCGGGCCAGGCTGTCGAGGGTCTGCAGATAGTATTGCGAGGTGCCGCTGGACCAGGGCGCGATCGCCCCCTCGTACAGGCTTTTGTGCGGGTCG
This sequence comes from Alphaproteobacteria bacterium, assembly GCA_028284045.1. Lineage (GTDB taxonomy): Bacteria > Pseudomonadota > Alphaproteobacteria > DSM-16000 > Inquilinaceae > JANQSN01. Next base: position 11,549 of record JANQSN010000014.1, read on the forward strand.
GGGACGATCAGGTCGGGGTCGAAGACCATGCGGATGCCGAGACCGTCGCAGGTCGGGCAGGCGCCGTGCGGGCTGTTGAAGGAAAACAGCCGCGGTTCGATCTCGTCGATCGTGAAGCCGCTGACCGGGCAGGCGAACCGTGCGGAGAACACGGTGCGCTCGCCGGTATCGGCGTTCTCGGCGAGCGCGATGCCGTCGGCGAGCGCCAGCGCCGTCTCCAGGCTGTCGGCGACGCGGTTGCCGAGATCGTCGCGCACCACCAGCCGGTCGACCACCACCTCGATGTCGTGCTTCAGCTTCTTGTCGAGGGCCGGGGCCTCATCGATCTCGTAAAGCGTGCCGTCGATCTTGACGCGCTGGAAGCCGCGCTTGGCGAGGTCGGCCAGCTCGCGCCGGTACTCGCCCTTGCGGCCGCGCACGATCGGCGCCAGCAGGTAGAGCCGGGTGCCCTCCGCCATGGCGGTGACGCGGTCGACCATTTGGCTGACGGTCTGGCTCTCGATCGGCAGGCCGGTAGCCGGGGAATAGGGGACACCGACGCGCGCCCACAGGAGGCGCATATAATCGTAGATCTCGGTGACCGTCGCCACCGTGGAGCGCGGGTTGCGCGAGGTCGTCTTCTGCTCGATGGAGATCGCCGGCGACAGGCCCTCGATGGCGTCGACATCGGGCTTCTGCATCAGCTCCAGGAACTGCCGGGCATAGGCCGACAGGCTCTCGACATAGCGGCGCTGGCCTTCGGCGTAGATGGTGTCGAAGGCCAGCGACGACTTGCCGGAGCCGCTGAGCCCGGTGATCACCACCAGGCGGTCGCGCGGCAGCTCGACGTCAACGTTCTGCAGATTGTGCTCGCGCGCGCCGCGCACCGAGATGACGCGGGTCTCCGCCATGCCGTCCGCCTGCTAGACCGGGAGCCGCCGTCGGCTGCGGACGCCATCGGACGTCCGCCGGCCATGGCGTCGGCCTTGAGAGATAGCACGGCGGCCGGTCCCTGCCAGCGGGTTTGACGGCGATCTTTCGCGGGAGCAGACGGGGCCGCGCTACCCGGCCCTGCGGTCCGCCGGGAAATGGGCGATCACTTCGGTGCCGACCCCGGGTTCGCTCTGGATGGTCAGCGATCCGCCATGCAGCCGCATGAAGGTCAGGCACAGATACAAGCCCAGCCCGGTGCCCTGATGGCGCCGGGCATGTTCGCTGTCGGCCTGCTCGAACGGGCGCAGCGATTTCTCGATGTCCGTTTCGCTCATCCCGATTCCCCGGTCGATCACGGCGAGATCGATGCCGCCTTCCGTCCCCCGGCCGGCGGTCATCCGAATGATGCTGCCGTTCGGGGAGAACTTGATGGCGTTGGTCAGCAGGTTGTTCAGCACCTGGTGGATTACGCGATGGTCGGCGCGCAACCGCGGTGCGGGGTCCGGCAGCTCGGCGACGAGCGACTGGCCGCGGTCGGCCGCCATGCCGCGAACCTGGGTGATGGTCGCGTCGATGATCTCCGCGACGTTCAGCACGTCCTCGTTCAGGGTGTAGTGGCCGGCCTCGACCTTGGAGAGATCGAGGATGTCGTTGATCAGGCTGACCAACAGCAATCCGCTGCTGTGGATATCGGCGACGTATTGCTCGTAATGCGGGTCGCCGACGGGGCCGTACGTGCCGATCCGCATCATCTCCGCAAAGCCGACGATGGCGTTCAGCGGCGTGCGCAGGTCGTGGCTCATCGCCGCCAGGAATTCCGACTTGGCCCGGTTCGCGCGTTCGGCTTCGGCCTTGGCCGCCATGATCGCCTTCTCCGTGCCGCGCCGCTCGGTGATATCGACCATCGAGACGGGCACCCGCCGTCCATCCTCCGGACCGGTCGGCAGGGGCATCGACAAGATGGTGGTGATCGGCCGGCCGGTAAGCGTCCGATAGCTGGCCTCCGCCCGGAACGCGCTTTCGCCGTCCCACATCGCACCGACCAGATCGACGATCAGTTGCGGCGTCTCCGGTCCAAAGGTCGAGGTCAGCGCGTCGATCAGCGCCGGCTTCGACGGCGCCTCGAACAGGTCCAGCGCGGCCGGGTTGGCGTCGCGCGTGGCGACCAGGGCGGCGAGCTGGGCGGCAACGTCCGGATGGTCGTCGAGATGGCGGCGGATGTCGCGGATCCCCCGGCGCCGCAGCCGGTCCAGCGCGGCATCCAGTTGAGACAGGTCCTCGATGCAGATCGCCGTAGCGACATGGTCGAAGACGTATTGCAGGCGTTGCTCGCTGTTCGTCAGCTCGCGCTTGGTCTCCGCGCGCTGCTGGATGTCGCGCAGCAGCAGGCCCATCACCAGGGTCGCCGGCACGAAGACCAGCAGGAACGGTGCGGCCACGCGCTCCAGGATCGCCCGGGCGATCTCCGGCGGGAGAAACATGAAGATCCCGACGGCCGTCAGATGCACCGCCAGCCCGAGGCCGAGAAGGGTCAGGACATTCAGCTTGATCCAGCCGCGCGCGATGGCGGCGCGGAAGCCCAGGCCCCACAGGGCGCTGACCGCGACCACCACCATGCCGAGGAACCCGCCTTCGCCGCCGACGATCCAGCCGCGAAAGACCGCAGCGATCGTGCCGGCGACGGCGGCCACCACCGGGCCGCCGAACAGGCCGGCCATGGACAGGATGACCGACCGCGGGTCGAAGATGATGCCTTCGGTCAGAACCAGGGGCGTGGCCATGCCGACAACGCAGATCAGCCCGAACAGCACACCGGACAGGATATCTCGGTAGAGCGGCCGGTCGGGGCCGTGCTCGACCAGCCATTGCTGGACGAAGCTCAGCGCCAGCAGCAGCGAGAAGCCCTTGGCAAGCTCGAAGATCATCGTCGGTCGCTTCGGCCCCGGCGACGCCGGGATGGGGGACAAGAGGCACGGTATTGCGGGAATGCCCGTGGATCGACCCAGACCGGGTGCGGAGCGCAACCCGCCGCCTCAGTCCACCCAGGGGTGTCTCATCGTATCATCCGGCTGGGACGCCCCGATCCAAACGTCTCCAGCCAGCCGGGAGAGTGGAACGGTCATGCCCGCTGATCCGATTGTGGCAAACCGGGGCTTCCCTGCACAGCCTTCCAAGTTGCGCGCGGCCGGTAATCGGTCCAATTGAACGCGGGTCGGTTTTCATCGGCCGCCGTGATCATGGGCGGGCCCAGCCGCTTGCCCGCCCTGATGGGCGGTGGGTAAGCTTGCGACCCTCGGCCGGTCCGGCGTTGGGTTCGCTCGGACGGCCGATTGTGAAGCCAGCGGTCGCCGGGCGGGCGATCGCCAAACGCGGGTTCGGGGGGCAGGGATGGCGGGCAGCGTCAACAAGGTCATTCTGGTCGGCAATCTCGGGCGCGATCCGGAGATCCGCAGTTTCTCCAGCGGCGGCCGGGTCGCCAACCTGTCGGTCGCGACGTCGGAGCGCTGGAACGACCGCCAATCGGGCGAGCGGCGGGAGCGCACCGAATGGCACCGCGTGGCCATCTTCAGCGAGCCGCTGGTCAATATCGCCGAGCGGTATCTGCGCAAGGGCTCCAAGGTCTATCTGGAAGGCCAGCTTGAGACCCGCAAATGGCAGGACCAATCGGGCCAAGACCGCTATTCGACCGAAGTTGTGCTGCGGCCCTATCGCGGGGAACTGACCTTGCTGGACAGCCGGGACGGCGCGGGGACCGGCGGCGAGGATCGTGCGGGCGGCTATGACGGCGGCTACGGCGGCGGCTACGGCAATGGCGACGCCGGCGGTCCGCCGGCCGATCGCGGCCGGGGCGGTCCGCCGGCCGACGACCTGGACGACGAGATCCCCTTCTGACGAGTCCGCCGGCGCGCCGTCCCGAGGGCGGCCACCCTCCCGGCGGCGGCCGTCTCGACGGCCCGTGGGTTGCCCGCGTCGGCGGGCATGTGCGCGAGCTGGTCCGCTTGGCCGCGCCGGTGGTGGTGGCGCGCACAGGCATCCTGGTCATGGTGCTGGTCGACACCATCATGGTCGGCCGATTCGCCACCGATGAGTTGGCGCATCTCGCACTCGGCAACACCGTCGCCGTCACCCTGCTGGTCATCATCATCGGGCTCTTGACCGGTACGGTCGCCCGGACCGCCCAGGCCTATGGCGGCGAAGACTGGTACGCCTGCGGCGCCGTCTGGCAGCGCGCGGTGCCGTACGCCTTTGCGCTGGGCCTGATCGCAACGGCGGTCTGCCAGGCCGGCCAGCCGATCCTGGCGTGTCTGGGGCAGGACCCGGCCCTGGGGCAAGCCGGCGCGTCGGTCATGGCGATCATCGGGCTCGGCCTGCCCTTCGCCCTGACCTTCACCGCGTCCAGCTTCTTTCTGGAAGGGGTGAAGCAGCCGCTGGCCGGCATGGTGGTGATCGTCGCGGCAAATCTGCTGAACGCGGCGCTGAACTGGGTTCTGATCTACGGCCATCTCGGCATGCCGCCGCTGGGCGCGGTCGGATCGGCCTGGGCGACCACGCTGGTGCGGATCTTCATGGCGTTGGCGTTGGTCGCCTATGTCCTGTCGGCGACGCGGTTGGTGCCGTTCGGGGTGCGCCGCTGGCAGGGCTGGCAGTGGCGGCGCTGGGCCGAGCAACGCCGCATCGGCTATGCCGCGGCGGTCAGCCATGGCGTGGAGACCACGGCCTTCACCGCGCTCAGCCTGATGGCCGGGATGATCGGTGCGACGGCCTTGGCCGCCTTCTCCATCCTGATGAACGTGGTCGCCATCGCCTTCATGATGGGCCTCGGCATCGCCGTCGCCACGGCGGTCCGGGTCGGAATCGCCTTCGGGCGCGGCGACTGGTCGGACCTCGCGCTGGCCGGCTGGACCGGTCTTGGCCTGTCGACGGTCGTGCTGGGCGGTGTCGGCGCCGCGCTCCTGGTCGTGCCGGAACCGATCGCCAGCGCCTACACGCGCGATGCGGTGCTGTTGGCGACCCTGCTGCCGCTGTTGGCGGTGGCGGGGGGCGTGGTGGTGTTCGACGCCGCCCAGGTGGTCATGTCGCTGGCGTCTCGCGGGCGGTCGGACAATCTGTGGCCCACCGTGCTGCATGCGGTGGCCTATTACGGCGTGATGCTGCCGGTCGGCTGGGGGATGGCGATCGATCGCGGGGGCGGTGTCTTCGGTCTGGCGGTGGCGGTGCTGGTGGGCTCCATCGTCTCCGCGGCGCTGCAGACGCTGCGATTCGCCTGGCGCAGCCGGCGCGACCGGTACGACCAGGGCGACCGGATCCGGTGATGGGGCGGCGTTGTTCGCAGATGCGAAACGTGTTAGTTTCGCGGCGGATTCGTGAAGGTGATGCGGCGGTTCGACGCTGATCGGGCCCAACTCGCCGGCGGCGGATCCGGAGCGCCGACCAAGCAAGAATGATCAGGACTAGGGACCGATAATCGCTACGATCGATCCTCGCCGGGCCGCGCGCACCGGAGGTCTCGCAGGAGACCGGAATAGGGGGCGTGCGGACCGATCGCCCGGGCCGATGATGCTGTGCGGCCCGTCGCCGAAGCCCCGGCCCCTGGCGCCTCGCCGCGCCCCGCCGCGATAGCCTGCCGACCAGGGTGCGCCCGAGCGCGCCACCGTCCGATTTCCGCCCTGACCCGGATTGCCAGCCGTGACCGATACCCCATCCGACCCGCCCGATTTCGATATCCGCCCGGTGGCGATCGAGGAGGAGATGAAACGCTCCTACCTCGACTACTCCATGAGCGTGATCGTCAGCCGGGCGCTGCCGGATGTCCGCGATGGGCTGAAGCCGGTGCACCGGCGCATCCTCTTCGCGATGAAACAGAACGGCTACGACAGCACCAAGCCGTTCCGCAAATCCGCCCGCATCGTCGGCGACGTGATGGGCCAGTACCACCCGCACGGCGACGCCGCGATCTACGACGCCATGGTGCGGATGGCGCAGGACTTCTCCATGCGCCTGCCCCTGATCGACGGGCAGGGCAATTTCGGCTCGATGGACAACGATCCGCCGGCGGCCATGCGCTATACCGAGGCGCGGTTGGCCAAGGCGGCCGAAGCGCTGTTGGAGGACATCGACAAGGACACGGTGGACTTCCAGGCGACCTATGACGAGAGCCAGGAAGAGCCCGTCGTCCTGCCGGCGCGCTATCCCAATCTGCTGGTCAACGGCGCCAGCGGCATCGCCGTCGGCATGGCCACCAACATCCCGACCCACAATCTGGGGGAGGTGATCGACGCCTGCCTGGCGACCCTGGACGACCCGGAGATCACGCTGGACCAGCTTCTGGAGCTGGTGCCCGGCCCCGACTTCCCCACCGGCGGCATCATCATGGGCCGTGCGGCCATCGCCCAAGCCTACCGCCACGGCCGCGCCAGCCTGACCGTGCGCGCCCGCACTCGGATCGAGCCGATCCGCCGCGACCGCGAGGCGATCATCGTCAGCGAGATCCCCTTTCAGGTGAACAAGGCGCGGATGATCGAGCGCATCGCGGAGGTGGTGCACGACAAGTCGGTAGAGGGCATCTCCGACCTGCGCGACGAAAGCGACCGCGACGGCGTGCGCGTGGTGATCGAGTTGAAGCGCGACGTGAATGCCGAGGTGGTGCTGAACCAGCTCTTCCACTTCACGCCGCTGCAGACCACCTTCGGCGTCAACATGCTGGCGCTGGACGGCGGCCAGCCCCTGTTGATGTCGCTGCGCCAGGTGATCGACGCCTTCCTGCATTTCCGCGAGGAGGTGATTACCCGGCGCACCATCTTCGAGCTGACCCGGGCCCGCAACCGCGCCCATGTGTTGGTCGGCTTGGCCGTCGCCGTCGCCAATATCGATGCCGTGATCGCGCTGATCCGCGGCGCGCCGGACCCGCAGGCGGCGCGCGAGGGCCTGATGGCGCGGGCCTGGCCGGCGGCGGAGATCGGTCCGCTGATCGCGCTGATCGACGAGCCCGACCGCCCGCTCGGCCCCGACGGCACCTATCGGCTGTCGGAGGCGCAGGCGCGCGCCATCCTGGATTTGCGCTTGCACCGTCTGACCGGTCTGGAGCGGGAGAAGATCGCCGCCGACCTGCGCGAGATCGTCGCCCGCATCGCCGACTATCTGGAGATCCTGTCGGACCGCGATCGGATGCTGTCGGTGATGCATGGCGAGCTGTCGGAGATGAAGGAGCGCTTCGCCACGCCGCGGCGCACCGATATCGAGGACAGCGCCGCCGATGCGGAGATCGAGGACCTGATCCAGCGCGAGGACATGGTCGTCACGGTCAGCAATGCCGGCTACATCAAGCGGGTGCCGCTGTCGACCTATCGCGCCCAGCGCCGCGGCGGCAAGGGCCGTGCCGGCATGACGATGAAGGACGAGGACTTCGTCCAGGACCTTTTCGTCGCCAGTACGCATACGCCGATGCTGTTCTTCTCCAGCCGCGGCATCGTCTACCGGCTGAAGGTCTACCGCCTGCCGGTCGGCACGCCGACGGCGCGCGGCCGGGCGCTGGTCAACCTCCTGCCGTTGGAGGCGGGGGAGACCATCACCTCGGTCATGCCGCTGCCGGAGGACGAGGGCGCCTGGACCGACCTCTACCTGATGTTCTCAACCGACAGCGGCGGCGTGCGGCGCAACCGGCTGAGCGACTTCTCCAACATCAACCGCAACGGCAAGATCGCCATGAAGCTGGAGGCCGGCGACCGGCTTGTCGGCGCCCGGGTGTGCACGGCGGACCATGATGTGCTGCTGGCCACCCGGGCCGGCATGTGCATCCGCTTCCCCGTGGACGATGTGCGCATCTTCTCCGGACGCACCTCGCCGGGGGTGCGCGGCATCCGGCTGATGGACGGCGACCGGGTGATCTCCATCTCCATCCTGTGCCAGATGGAGGCCACGGCGGAGGAGCGTCGCGCCTATCTGAAATTGGCGAACGAGCGCCGTCAGGCGGTCGGTGAGGAGACCGACGGCGAGGATGAGGTCGACAGCCCCGACATCTCGCTGGCGCCGGAGCGCTACCAGGCGCTGGAGGCGGAGGAGGAGTTCGTGCTGACCGTCAGCGAGGCCGGCTTCGGCAAGCGCAGCTCCAGCTACGGCTACCGCCGCACCGGGCGCGGCGGCAAGGGCATCTGGAACATGGAGATGGGCGGGCGCAACCAGGCGATCGCCACCTGCTTCCCGGTCACCCGCAATCAGGAGATCGTGCTGGTTACCGATGCCGGCCAGCTCATGCGGTGCCCGGTCGACGATGTGCGCATCGCCGCGCGCAAGACGCAGGGCGTGACGGTGTTCCGGGTGGCCGACGACGAACGCGTGGTCTCCGTCGCCGCCATCCCCGTCGACGACGACGAGGAGGACGCGGACGGTCCGGCGGACGACGCGGGCGCGCCGGATGACAACGGCGGCGGTACGGCCGGCCCGGGCGGTGAGGTCGGCGCGCCGGAGGGCGACGACGGCGGTGCGGGACCCTCATAGGGATCAGGCATAGGGATCGGGGCGTCCGGCGGGCGGGTGCGGAGCAGCACGCATTCGCGCAGCCCGGCGCCGGTAGGACCAGGACAGAAGGTCTGGGGAGGACACAGGCGATGGCGACGGAGCGGATCGGCCTCTATCCGGGGACGTTCGATCCCATCACCCATGGGCATCTCGACATCATCAAACGGTCGGCCCCGATGGTCGACCGTCTGGTGATCGGCGTGGCGCTGAATGCCGGCAAGGGGCCGCTGTTCTCCGCCCCGGAACGCGAGGAGATGGTGCGCGGCGAGATCGGCCCGATCATCGATGCCGGCCACCGGATCGAGGTGATCGGCTTCGACATGCTGCTGATGCATTTCGCGGAGAGCCTGAACGCCAACGTCATCATCCGCGGCCTGCGCGCGGTGTCGGATTTCGAGTACGAGTTCCAGATGGCCGGCATGAACGCCAAGCTGAACACCCAGATCGAGACGGTGTTCCTGATGGCGTCGGACCGCTTCCAGTTCATCTCGTCCCGCTTCGTGAAGGAGGTCGGCCGCTTGGGCGGCGACATCTCCCATTTCGTCGGCCCAAAGGTCGCGATGCGCATGAAGTCCCGCTTCGCCGTCGGCATGGATACGGCGGTGGGCGAGTAGGTCCGCGCGAACCGCCACCGGGGGTCGCCATTGACCGGACCCGGACGGCCGACCAATATCACCGCCGGCGCCGGCGGCTCACCCCCGAGGCGCCACCACCACACCCGATCCGACCGCTTAGCTCAGTTGGTAGAGCAACTGACTTTTAATCAGTAGGTCCAGGGTTCGAGCCCCTGAGCGGTCACCAATGACGAAGAGTAACGGCAGCCGACGGTTCCTGGAGTTCTTGGTGAAAATTCATCTACGGGCAGATATTGTAAGGGGAAATTGCATTCTGGCGCTTAGATCTCGAGGTTTTGCTAGATACTAACTTCTACTTAAATGTTTGGTATCATGAGTTGTCCGCCTCGCCAAACTCCCAAGCAGAACATAGTTAGAGCAGCAATGGCTGAGATCACTGCAATGGTTTGAAATATATACTCTAGAATCCGAAGTATATTTCCACTATTTTCATCCACAACTAACTTAAAACTAAATGATGAGAAGAACCATTGAGACATGTACGACAGCATTGATGTAATAGTTGCAAAAACAATGCCTATGATAAAATACTCAATCCCGATGAATATTGATTCAAATAGATGGTCATTTTTGTTTTTAGATGCTATTGTATAGCCAAGAAGCGTCAATAGTCCGGCCGCTGCCCCTCCATTGATTGCCAATAATGCGGCGACGACAGAGCGACCGAATACAATAGTTTCGCGCGTGCTTGCTATTGCTGCATCCCACTTTCTTTGCTCAAAAATCAAATGACTATTGTAGTAATGTTCGTAATAATTTCTAGTATCAGATTCAATAGCGGCAGACGACCGAATTCTATTTTCCAAATCTTCTGCTGCTATTCTTGCGGCAACGCGAGCTTAAATGTCTTTAAACTCGCTGTCGAATTTACTTCCCATTGCTGCTTTTCCTTGTTGGAGCCTAGATGAAGTTGGGCTCGCGGAAGCCTAGTTAGAACTACTTCGCACCCTCCACCGCCACGATTCCCGGCAAATGGCGATACCGTTCCGCATAGTCGATGCCGTAGCCGGCGACGAAGACGTCCGGGACTTCGAAGCCGACGAAGTCCGGCACCAGGTCGACCTCGCGGCGGGACGGCTTGTCCAGGAGCGTGCAGGTCTTCAGGTCGGTGATGTCGCGTTGGCGCAGCAGCGTGGCGGCGTAGGCGATCGAGCGGCCGGTGTCGACGATGTCGTCCACCAGCAGGATGCGGCGGCCGGCAATGTCCGTCGGTACGTCGCCGATCAGGTGGACCTGGCCGGCGCTGACGGTGCCCAGCCCGTAGCTCGACAGCCGCAGGAACTCCACGCCCGGCCGCGCGCCGGCGCGGTCCAGTGCGCGGATCAGGTCGGCCAGGAAGACGAAGGCACCCTTCAGGAGGCCGACGGCGACCAGCCGCTCACCCATCGCCGCGACGATCTCGTCGGCTAGGCCCTCGACCCGCCGCGCGATCGTCGGCGCGTCGAACAGCACCCTTGCATCCTCTCCCGGTGGCATGATGCCTCTCCCGCCAACGACCTTTCGTGCCTTCGGTCTGCTACCATGGCCGCAAGCTTGGCGCGAACCCGCGCCAGACAGGGAAGGGCCGCCCGTTCGGCGGCGCAAGGGCCATGACCGACTTCGTCCAGGGCCTGCCGAAGGCCGAGTTGCATCTGCATATCGAAGGCACGCTGGAGCCGGAGCTTCTGTTCGCACTGGCGGCGGAGAACGACGTGGCGCTGCCCTATGGGAGTGCCGCAGAGGCGCGCGCGGCCTATGACTTCCAGAACCTGCAGGCGTTCCTCGATCTCTACTATGGCGGCATGGCGGTGCTGCGCCGCGCGGAGGATTTCTCCCGGCTGACCCGGGCCTATCTCGACCGGGCCGCGGCCGACGGCGTGCGCCATGCGGAGATCTTCTTCGATCCCCAGGCGCATACCGCCCGGGGCGTCGCCTTCGATACCGTGCTCGCGGGCATCACCCAGGCGCTCGACAACCACGCGCCGACGCTCGGCATGACGACGCGGTTGATCTTGTGCTTCTTGCGCGACCGCCCGGTGGCGGAGGCGATGGAGACCCTGCACGCCGCGCTGGACCACAAGGACAGCATCCTGGCCGTCGGCCTCGATTCGGCGGAGCGCGACCATCCGCCGGAGCCGTTCCGCCCGGTCTTCGACCGCGCCCGGACCGAGGGCTTCCTGACCGTCGCCCATGCCGGGGAGGAGGGGCCGGCCGCCCATGTGACCGGCGCGCTCGATGCGCTGGGCGCCCGGCGCATCGACCACGGGGTCGCCGCGATGGACGATCCGGCGCTGGTGCGCCGGCTGGCCGAGGCGCAGGTGCCGCTGACCGTCTGTCCGCTGTCGAACGTCAAGCTGCAGGTCGTCGACGACCTCGCAGACCATCCGCTGAAGGCGATGCTGGAGGCCGGGATCCTGGCCACCGTGAACTCCGACGACCCGGCCTATTTCGGCGGCTATGTCGCGGAGAACTATCGCGCCGCCGCGGCCGCCCTCGGTTTGGCCAAGGCCGAGCTCACGCAACTGGCGCGCAACAGTTTTCAGGCGGCCTTCCTGCCCGACCCGCAGAAGCGGGCGCATCTCGCCGCGGTCGACGCCTACGCCGCCGCTCAGCCGGCCTGAGCGATACGGCCTTCTGCTCGGGCGGGCGAGCCTGAGGATCAGGCCTCGTTGCTCTCCGGCCGGTCGTCGCCGCTGGCGGCGTCGTCCTCCGGGCGCAGGAACAGGCCGGCCTTGCCGCGCCGACGCTTGCGGTTGGCGAAGATCGGCTTGATCAGGTTGCGCGACTCGCCGTCCTCGAACGGCCGCGCCGCCGCGGTGTCGATGACGTCGCTCATGATGCATTTGCCGTTGATGACGCCGTTCTTGTCGATGGTCATCGACTTGCAGACGACATCGCCGTTGATCCGGCCGCTGGCGCGCACCTCGACCTCCATGCCGAGGAAGTTGCCGTCGAGGCCGCCGGCCACCACAAGGCGGTTGGCCCGGACCAGGCCGCGAACGAACCCGCGTTCGGCAATGACGACGTTCTTCGCTTCCACCGGCCCTTCAATCTCGCAATGGATCTCCAGGTCGTCAGGCGTCTTGATCTGGCCGAGGATCTTCAGGTTTGGAGAGAAGACCGACGTACCTTCGTCATTCATCAGTTTCTCCTGGTCACCCGACGAGGTTTTCTACCAAAAATTGCAAATCAAACGGGCCGCGCGCCGCGCATTATTTTGAACAGGCGATAAACAGGGCATTAACACCACCGCCGGCCGCCACTGGGTGGGACGACACCGCCGCTCCCCTCACTGACTAACGGTTTCCGTGCTGGGCGGCAAGCCGTCGGCCATCGGCTTTCCTGCGGCGATCGGTCTGTCGTGCGGCCCGCCCCGATGCTAGTGTTCGCTCTGCCCAAGATGTACGACCGGGCGGTCCGTGTCCGACGGACACTCAGCGCGGTCCGGTTGTCCGAAACCCGAACGCAAGCCTCGGGGAGGACCCAAGTCAGTGCTCGAGCACACGGCAAAGCCGCCGGCCCGTCCCACGGCCGTGACGGTGATCCAGACCGACACCGGAATCGGCAGCGTCCTGAGCGATCATCTGGACGCGGCAGGGGTTGACCTGCACCGGGTCGACGCCGCGGATCTGGCGGTCGGGGACGAGGCGGCGGCGGACGCCCGGCTCGCCGCGGCGATGGCGGGGTGCCAGGCGGTGGTGCTGGCCGCCAACCTGCCGATCGAGGCGCCGCACCGCATGGATGGCTACATGGCCAATCTGCGCGTGGCCGCATCGGTGGTGCGCCAGGTGGAGCCGGCCGGCGTCGGCCACATCGTCTATCTCAGCAGCGAGGCGGTCTATCCGCCGGATGTCGATCACGTGAACGAGGCGAGCTGTGCCGCCGCGTCGGACTTGGTGGGCGGGATGCATCGCGCGCGCGAGGTCATGCTGCAATCGCTGCACAAGGTGCCCGTCGCCGTGTTGCGGCCGGCCCAGGTCTATGGTCTGCCGGGTGAGGATCGCCCCGGCCCCGATCGGATGCTGCGCTGGGCGGCGTCGGGGGAGGAGCTCCGGATGCCCGGCGGGGGCGAGGACCGCCTCGACTACGTGCTGGTGGACGATGTCTGCCGCGTCGTCGACGAAACCCTCTCCCACGCCAGCCGCGGCGTGCTCAACATCGCGACGGGCCATTCCATCGATCTGGCGACCGTGGCGCGCAAGATCGCGGCGGTCATGCAGGGCGAGCAGCGGGTCCATTCGGTGCCGCGGGCCCGGCCGATCACCCATCGCGACTTCGACATCACCGCGGTGTTCAAGGCGTTTCCCAAGCTGGCCCTGCTGCCGTTGGACCAAGGCTTGTCCCGGGTGGCGGAGCGGATGAGCCAGACCGTCGGCGGGTCATGAGGCGGCGGATCCGTCCGGCTCTGCTCGACCGGCGCCGGGGCGGCCGTCGCGCCCATTTCGCGGCCGTGCTGGGCGTCGCGCTGGCCTTGGCCGCCTGCGCCGACGCGCCGGAACCCTCAACCGGCGGTGCCGGTCCGACGCCGGCGGCCTCGGCGGGGCCGGCGCCGTTCGATCCTGGGACGTCGGACCGGTTCCTGGCGGAGGCATCGGCCTCCGCGGCCGCTGGCGACCTCGCCGCGGCGGAGCAGCAGTACCAGGCCGCCGCCCTGGTCTGGCCGGACAATGTGGAGGCCTGGCAAGGCCTGGTGGCGGTGGCCGAGGCGCGGGACGATCCGGCGGCGGCCGAGGCGGCCGCCTTCGTGCTGCGCCGGCTCTATCTGTTTCCCAGCGGGGCGCTCGGCGTTCAGCGGGAGTACCGCGCCGCCCTGCTTGGCTATGTCGCGGAGGCCGAGTCGGCACCGGATGCCAACCCGCTGACTCTGACCTACGCACGGGCGCTCGCCGCCTTCTACGCCCACCGCTATGCGGCCCGCGGCACCCATCAGCCGGTAGAGGGCTATTTCGACCTGCGCTGGGCGGACGTGCCGGCTGCCATGGTGTCCGGCGCCTTGCTGATCGCCTATGGCGCCAACCTCGCCAGCGGCATCAGCGGCAGCAGCGACTAGCCGGCCGCGGAGACGCCAGACCCATGGACCGGCCCCGGGTCACCAGCTTCTTCGACGAGGCGACCAATACGGCAAGCCATGTGGTCAGCGATCCCGAGACGGGGACCGCCGCCATCGTCGACCCGGTGCTCGACTTCGATCCCGCCTCGGGGCGTACCGGCACCGGCGCCGCCGACGCGGTGATCGACCATCTCGCCGGCGCCGGCCTGACGGTCGCGTCGATCCTGGAAACCCATGTCCATGCCGATCATCTGTCGGCGGCGGCCTATCTCAAGCGGCGGGTCGGCGGAACCGTCGCCATCGGCCGCGGCATCGTCGACGTGCAGCAGCGGTTCGCGCCGCTGTTCAACCTACCGCCGGCCATCGCGCGGGACGGCAGCCAGTTCGACCGGCTGCTGGACGATGGCGAGACGATCCACCTCGGCCGCATCACCGGCCGCGCGCTGGCGACCCCGGGCCATACGCCGGCCTGCATGACCTTCGTCTTCGGCGATGCGGCCTTCGTCGGTGACACGCTGTTCATGCCGGATTTCGGCACGGCGCGCTCCGACTTCCCCGGCGGCGACGCCGCGCAGCTCTACCGCTCGATCCGGCGGATCTTCGACCTGCCGGCCGAAACGCGCCTGTTCCTGTGCCACGACTACAAGGCGCCGGGCCGGGACGCCTATTCCTGGGAGACCACGGTGGCGGCTGAGCGCGGAGCCAACATCCATGTGCGCGACGACATCGGCGAGGCGGCGTTCGTGGCCATGCGCCGTGCGCGCGACGCGACCCTGTCCGTCCCCCGGCTGCTGCTGCCGTCGATCCAGGTCAATATGCTGGCCGGCGCGTTGCCGGACGCCGAGGACAATGGCACCCGCTACCTTAAGCTGCCGATCGACGCGTTCCCGTGAGGGTTGGGCGCCGGGGGCTCACGCCGCGCGGATGCGCGCGATGAAGCGCGAGACCTGATCGCGCAGGGTGGTCGATTGTTCGGTGAGCCGGCCGGCGGCGGTCAGGACCTCGCCGGCCGTCGTGCCGGCCCGGTCGGAGGCTTGCGTCACGCCGGCGACCGCCGATGCGACGGCCCGGGTGCCGGCCGACGCCTCCTGGACGTTGCGGGCGATCTCCGCCGTTGCCGCCTGCTGTTCCTTGACGGACAGCGAGACCGATCCCGCGATCTCCGTCATCTCGCCGATGCGCTCGGCGATCTGGCCGACGGCCGCGGCGGCGCTGTCGGTCTGTGTCTGGATCGCGCGGATCTGCTCGGCGATGTCGGCGGTCGCCCGGGTCGTCTGGTTGGCCAGCGACTTCACCTCCGAGGCGACGACGGCGAAGCCCTTACCTGCCTCGCCGGCACGCGAGGCTTCGATGGTCGCGTTCAACGCCAGCAGATTGGTCTGTTCGGAGATCGAGCCGATCAGGTCGATCACCTCGCCGATTCCCTGCGCCCGGTCCGCCAGGGCCCGGATCTCGCGATTGCCGGTGGTGGCGGCCCCGGCGGTCGCGGTGGCGATCTCCACCTGATGCTCCACCTGGCGGTTGATCTTGCCAATCGAGGCGTCCAGCTCCTCCGTCGCGGCGGCGACGGTCTGGACATTGTGGGCCGCGTCGTCGATGGCGGCGGCCACGGTGCTCGCCTCGCCGGTGGTTTCCCGCGCGATGATTTCCATCGCCTGGGCATGGGCATGCATCTGGGCGGCGTCGGCGGAGGCCGCTTCGACGATCTGGCCGATTTCCTGGTCGAACTGGTCGGCGAGGCTCTGCATGGCGGCGCGCTTCTCGCGGGCGGCGGTGCGCTGGCCTTCGGCCTGTTGTGCCTCCAGGCGCCGACGCTCGCGGCCGGTCTCGCCGAAGACCGCGACGGCCTCGGCCATGTCGCCGATCTCGTCGGGCCCGTGTCCCGGGATCCGAGCGTCCAGGTCGCCGCCGGCGATGGCCTGCATGGCGCCCGATAAGGCCACCAGCCGGCGGACCACCCGGCGGCCGACATAGAGCCAGCCGATCGCCGCCGCGGCGACGACACTGACGGCGCAGAGGGCAATCAGGGCGTGCCGCCCGTCGGCCATGATGGCGAAGGCCGCCGCGCGGGCCTCGCCGATGCGGGCCTGGGCCGTGTCCACCACCGCGGCGATGGCTGCGCGCAGCGTCTCGGTGGTCGCGCGGCCCGTCGACACCAGCGCCGCGGCGCGCGTGCGAGCCTCGATCAGCGCCGTCTGAACCGCGAAGATGCTCTGCCCGCCGGCCGAAAGATCGCCGATCGCGCCGATCGGCCCGGCCAATGTCTCGCGCAGCGCCGCGTCGTCGATCGCCGCGGTCAGCTCGGCCACCCGCGCCGCCGCGGCGCCGCCGCGGGCCGCCAGGTCCTGCAGCCGGTCGGCATCGCCGGTCGCCGCCGCCTCGTTCAGCAGGCCGACCCACAGATCGACCGCGCGGCGCAGGTCGAGCAGCCGGCGATAGGCGGCCAGATCGCTGCCGATGAACGCGTCCAGCTCGTCGAACACCAGGTCGCTGAGATCCATGCCCTGGGTGACCATGTCGAGCCGCGCGCCGCGCACCGGCGATTCCAGGGCCGCCAGCAGGGTTTCCAGGGCTGCGACGATGGCTTGTTCGGCCTGTCGGGCGGTGCCCGGCGATCCGGGCGGCGTGGCCGCGGTCAACGCCGCGCGCCGACGCTCGAAGACGTTGGCGTCGTCGACGCCCAACGCCAGCAGCGCGTCCCACGGGCCGGCGACCGCCGCGTCGTTCCCGGCGGCGCCGGCGCGTTGCTGGCTCGCCAGCATGGCGGACACCAGTGGGGTGAAGGTGCCCCACAGCGCCTGAAGGGTTTCTTCGTCCGGCGCGGCGTTGGCCCGCGCGAGCATGAAGGCGGCCGACGGCGCGCTCGCCCGCATGTCGAGAATACCGATCAGCGCGTTCAGCGCCTCACCGATCAGCCCGTCCAGGTTCGTCTCGACGGCGTCGGCCAGGGCGTCTGCCCGGTCGCGCAGCCGCTGGTCTGCGGCGGCGACGACCGGCTGGGAGGCTTGGTCGAAGCTGCCGGCCGCGGCGGCCAGGGCGGCGATCAGCGCCGACCGGTCCGCGTCGCGGTCGATCATCGTGGCGGCAACGCGATCCTGCTCGGCCAGCATGTCGGACAAGCGAGCCAACGATTCGGCGATGGGCGCGACGGACGCAGGGTCGGCACCGGCCGCCTGCATCTCGTCCAACCGCGTGTGGAGATGGTCGACCGTCTCGCCCAGCGCCGACCCGATCGCTTCGCGCGCCGCGTGGTCGGTCACCGCCGCCAGGGCGGGCATGGTCGCGGCGACCGTCGCACCGTCCCGGGCCAAGGACAGGGCACGAACCAGATCGGGCACCGCAGTGTCGGTGATCTCCGTCATCGCCGACGCGGTCTCGTCGAAGGCGAGCTTCGCGACGCCGCCGGCCAGCACCGTCAGCAGCGCGACGCCCCCGAACGCCACGATCAGCTTGAGGCCGATGCCAAGGCGGCGGGACGAGCGCGGGGTCGCGGGGGGTGGCGCATCGGGCCCGGCCATGGCGGTTCTTTCCCAGGAACGGGGCGGTCACCCGGGCGGGTGGCGCGCTCCTCTGTTCGACGTATGCCGGCCGTCGGTTTGTGGAATGTCCTGCCGGCCGGTCGCGACAAAGCGAAGCGTGACCGAGGGACGTTAGCTTCTCGTTAAGGTCTTCTGCGGAGCCGCTACTTTTCGGACCGATGCCGACGGTGTGCCGTCGGTTCACGCGGGTCGGACCGGCGATGCGCGGCCCGCCCGAACGGCCGGCGCTTCCTCTGCCATGACCCGCAACGATATGATATCTGCATCAAGGGCCGCCGGGCCGGGTTTGCCGACCGGCGGTCGAAGGGTCGATCGGTTCTGTTTCGGGGATTGCGATGGACGGGTTCTTGCAGGAGGTCGCGCGGCTGGCCGCCGAGGCGGCGGCGCCGAAATTCCTGATCCTCTATGCCTTGGTAGTGTCCGCCGTCTGGGTCCATTACCGCGGTCAGGTGCGGTTTCGCTTCACCCGCCAGCTCACCGACCACTCGACCTTCTTCGCGCCGATCAACTGCTTCCTCTATGGCTTCTCGGCGATTCCCAACCAGCCGATCCTGCGCACCGCCGATTTTCCGGAAGTGGAAGTCTTGCGCGAGAACTGGGAGGTGCTGCGGCGCGAGGCGCTGGCCCTGTCGGAGGCCGGCGACATCAAGGGCTCGCAGAACTACGACGACCTCGCCTTCAACTCCTTCTTCCGTAAGGGTTGGAAGCGCTTCTATCTGAAGTGGTACGACGACTTCATGCCATCGGCGCGGGCGCTGTGTCCGGAGTCGGTGAAGCTGTTGGAGTCGCTGCCGTCGGTGAACGCCGCCATGTTCACCGTGTTGCCGGTGGGCGGGCAGCTCGTCGCTCATCGCGACCCGTATGCCGGTTCGGTGCGCTACCATCTCGGGCTGGATACGCCGAACGATGACCGCTGCCGGATCTATATCGACGGCACGCCCTACAGTTGGCGCGACGGCGAGGACATCGTCTTCGACGAGACCTATATCCACCGCGCGGTCAACGAAGCGGAAAGCGATCGGATCATCCTGTTCTGTGACATCGAGCGGCCGATGCGCAACCGCATGGCCCGGGCCGTCAATCGGTTCTTCTGCCGGCGCATGATGCGGGCTGCGGCGACCAAGAACAGCGACACCGACCGCGTCGGCGTGCTGAATCGGATCTTCGGCGTGATCTATCCGTTCCGCAAGAAGATGAAGGCGCTGAAGAAGTTCAATCGCAAACTCTACTATGCCGTGAAGTACGTCACCTTCGGCGGTCTGTTGTATCTCTTTATCATTGCGTGACGCTTCGGGCGGGGACGAGCCGCCTCGGCGGTGACACCGGCGGCCGATCACCCGGGTCCGGGCGCCCGGTAGGCGGCGAGGAAGACATCGACGGCGGCGTCGGCGACGGTGTCCAGTTCCGCCGGTTCCACCGCGGGTGGGATGGCGAACAGGCGCCGGTGGAAGACGCGCGCCTGGCACAGCATGATGAACTGGTTGGCGGCGAGGTCGATATCGCCCATCACCAGATCGCCGCGCGCGACGGCGGCGTCCAGCACCTCCGACAGGCGGCGGATGCCCAGCGCCGGGGCGGCGGCGTAGAAGCTGTGGCCGACTTCCGGGAAGCGCTGACACTCCGCCACGGAGATGCGGAAGATGCCCTGGGCGAAGGGCGAAATCAGCAGCCGCACATAGGCATGCGCGATCCGCCTTAGGACCGCGTCGATACCCAGACCTTGCATATCGGCCTGGAAGACGCGGCGGGCATGCTCCTGGCATTCCTCGGCGATGAAAGCGCCGAACAGCGCGCGTTTGTCGGGGAAGTAGTTGTAGAGCGTGCCCTTGGAGACGCCGGCGCGGCGGGCGATCTCGTCCACGCTGGCGCCTTCGAACCCGAGCTCCAGGAACGCCTCGCGCGCGCCCTGGAGGATCTGGTGGGCCTTCTTCGTGGAGGGGGAGGGGCTGAGCGTTTCCGACATGGCGATCCATTGCACTGATGCGCGAAAATGAACTGAACGGTTCAGTTCAATCTTGACGACTGCCGAACGTTGCGTCAAGCTTGACTGAGAGATTGACCGAACCGTTCGGTCACATTGCTGCCCTGTGATCGGGAGCCTATGGCCATGTTGAAGCCCCGCGCTCCGCGGTGGCGTCGCGGGTTCGTGGTCGTCCTGTCCGTCCTGATGCTGGCGGGGGGCGGCGCCTTGCTCGTCGCGCAACCGGGGGAGGATCCGCCGCACGCCGCGCCGCCGCCGCCGCGTCCGATCGCCTGGGCGGCGGTGGAGGTCGCGGTCGCCGCACCCGTCCGCGCCTTTGCCGGCGTGGTCGAGGCGCGTCAACGCGCGCCGCTCAGCTTCGAGGTTGCCGGACGGATCGCGACCCTGACGGTCGATATCGGCGACCGGTTCGCGCTGGGGGACGTGCTGGCCAGCCTCGACGCCCGCAACTACGCGTTGGCGCTGGAAGAGCGCATGAGCGAGCGGGAGGAGGCGGAGGCGATGCGGATCGAGGCCGCGGCCGCCTATGACCGCCAGCGGCGCCTTCACAGCGACGGCTGGGTGTCGCGCGCCGCCTATGACCAGGCGCTCGCGGCGCTCCGCACGACGGAGAGCCGCGTCGCCCGGGCCGAGGCCCGGCTGGCGATCGCGGCGGAGGACCACGCCGACACCGTCCTGACGGCGCCCTATGACGGCCGCGTGGCGCGGCGCCTGGCCGAACCGTCACAGCAGGTCGGCGCGGGCGCGCCGGTCTTGGAGGTTCATGGCGCCAGCGGCGGCCTTGAGGTCGTGGTGGCCGTGCCCGAAACCGTCGTCGACCGGCTGGTCCTGGGGACCCATCACCGGGTGACCCTGCCGGCCTATGGCGGGGTGACCTTCGATGGCGTGCTCAGCGAGATCGGGGCGGAGGCGACGGACCGCAACGCCTTTCCCGCCACGCTCTCCCTGGTCGATGCGCCCGCCGTCCTGCGCGCCGGCATGACGGCGGAAGTGGCGCTGACCTTGGCGCCGGATCCGGACCATCCGGCCGGGCCGCTCCTGTCCATCCCGGTGGGTGCGTTCATGGCCGGTCCCGATCAAGGGTATGCCGCCTTCGTCTTCGATCCGGAGACGGCCACGGTGCGGCGCCGGGCGATCGCCATTGCCGATATCGGCGGCGACCGCGTGCTGGTCCGCGACGGTCTCGATGCCGGCGAGATCGTTGCCACCGCTGGGCTGAGTTTCTTGGTCGACGGCGAGCCGGCGACGCTGCTGGGCGATGGCCCGGCCCGCTACAACCGCTAGCCAAGGCGACACGCCATGACCTTGAGCGAGGCAGCGCATCGGCGCCGGCCGGTCGTCTTCATGCTGCTGGTGGTGCTGATGGGCCTCGGCGTCGCCAGCTATCTTGTGCTGCCGGCGCGCGAGGATCCCGCGGTCACCATCCGCGAGGCCGTCATCACCACCGCCTTTCCCGGGCTGGCGCCGGAGCGCATGGAACGGCTGGTGACGCGCACCTTGGAGGAGGCGATCCGCGAGGTGCCGGAGGTGGAGGAGATCCGCTCCACCACCATGACCGGCATCTCGATCATCCATGTCGAGATCCTGGACGTCTATTTCGACCTGGACCAGATCTGGGACGAGGTCCGTCAGAAGATCGACGCCGCCGCGCCGGATCTGCCCCAGGGCACCGCGCCGCCGGTGATGAACGACGACTTCGGCGACGTCGCCGTGCTGACGCTGGCGCTGACGGCCGACGGGTTCGATCTGGCGGCGATGGCCGACATGGCCGATCACGTGCGCGACGTGCTCTACCAGGTGCCGGGCACCCGGCGGATCGACATTCTGGGTGGGATCGACGAGCGCATCTATGTCGATGCCGACCCGGCGCGCCTGGCGGAGCTGGGGATCAGCGCCGACGGCCTGGCGGCGACGCTGGCCGACCAGAACGTCATCACCCCGGGCGGCGAGGTGGAGGCGGCCGGCCAGGTCTTCGCCATCCAGCCCAGCGGCAACTACGAGAGCGTCGAGGACGTCCGCAATACCCTGATCCGGCTGCCCGGCTCCGGCGAGGTGGTGCCGCTGGCCGACATCGCCGAGGTGCGGCGAATGCTGGTCGATCCGCCGCCGCAACGCGCCTACCACAACGGCCGGCCGGCGATCGTGCTGGCGGTGGCGATGCAGCCCGACCGGCGGGTGCTGGCCTTCGCGGCGGAGATGCGGGCGCTGGTGGCCGAGACGGCGGCGGCGCTGCCGGTCGGCTACCGGCTGGAAATCATCACCGACCAGTCGGTCCAGGTCGGGAACGCCGTCTTCGGCGTCAGCCGCAACGTCGTGCAGACCTTGGCCATCGTCCTGGCCGTGGTGGTCCTGTTCCTGGGCGTGCGCACCGGCCTGATCGTCGGCTCCATCGTGCCGGCGGTGATGCTGGTGACGCTGGCCATCATGGGGTTCGCCGGCCTCACGCTGGAGCGCATGAGCCTGGCGACGCTGGTGATCGCGTTGGGCCTGCTGGTCGACAACGGCATCGTCATGGCCGAGGACTTCAAGCGCCGGCTGGAGGAGGGCGCCAGCCGCGACGAGGCACTGGCCCAGAGCGGCCGGGAACTGGCCCTCCCGCTGCTGTCATCGACCTTGACCACCATCCTGGTCTTCCTGCCGCTGATGATGGCGGACCATGTGGCCGGGGAGTACACGCGCGCCATCTCGCTGGTCATTCTGATCACGCTGTCGGTGTCCTGGCTGGTGGCGATGACGGTCACGCCGACGCTCTGCCATCGCTTCATCCGCATCGACCCGCACCCGGCGAATGGTGAAAGTCGGCGACCGAGAACCGAATTTTTTGTTTATATAACAAAATTCTATCAGCAGATTCTGAGAAGAATTCTCAGGCATCGCCGGGCCTTCCTGGCCCTCATGGCGGTGCTGCTGGTCGGGGCCGCCGCGGCCATGGGCACGGTGCCGAAGCGGTTCTTTCCCCTGAGCGACCGGGCGCAGGTCCTAGTCTATCTCGACCTGCCGGCCGGTGTGTCCAGCCGGACGACGGACTCGGTGATGCGCCAGATTCTGGCGGCGGTCGACGCCAGCGACCGGCTGGGGCATGTCGAGGGGCATGTCGGCTATGTCGGCTTCGGCGGTCCGCGCTTCGTCTTGTCGCTGACGCCGATCGATCCCGCCCCGCATCGCGCCTTCATGGTCTTCTCCGTCGGCGAGGAACGGCATGTCGATGCCACCATCGCGGGGCTTCGCGCGCTGTTCCGCGACGGTTTCCCGGAGGTCTCCGCGCGGGTGACGCGGATGTTCCTCGGACCCTCGGATAGCACGAAGCTGGAGGTTCAGGTGCGCGGCCCCGATGCCGGCGTGCTCTACGCGGCGGCGGCGGATGTGGAGGGCCTCTTGCGGGCGCTGCCGGGGGCCATCGAGATCCGCCACGATTGGGAGAACCGGGTCAGCCGCTTCGTCGTCGACGTCGACCAGACCCGGGCGCGGCGCGCGGGCGTGACGTCGGCCGATGTGGCGCGGGCGATGGACGGGTTCTTCTCCGGCCGGACGGTCAGTGCGTTCCGCGACGGCGACGACATCTTTCCCATCATTGCCCGGGGCCGGGACGCTGCACGCCACGATCTGGAGCGGCTGCGCACGCTGCCGGTCCATCCGGCCGGCGGCGGTGGCGATCCGGTGCCGCTGATGCAGGTGGCCGACCTCAGGCTCGCCAACGACTTCGCCGTGATCGCGCGGGAAGACATGGTGCGCACCGTCACGGTCGAGGCGCGCAATCTGCAGTTGACGGCGGAGGATATGGTGCCGCTGATCCAGCCGCGCCTGGACGCGCTGGCGGCGACGCTGCCGGCGGCCCACCATATCGAGTTGGACGGGGTGGTCGTGCAGTCGGCGGAGGGGCGGGCGGCGCTGGCCGCCAATCTGCCGCTGTGCATCGGCGCGATGCTGGTGTTGTTCGTCGCGCAGTTCAACGGTTTCCGGCGGCCGGCGATCATCGTCGCCACCATTCCCCTGGTGCTGATCGGCGCGGTGGCCGGCCTGCTGGTCTCCGGCGCCAGCTTCGGCTTCATGCCGCTGCTCGGGCTCTATGCGCTCGCCGGGATCATCGTCAACAACGCCATCGTGCTGATCGACCGCATCGAGATCGAGCGCGCTCAGCCGGGCGCCGATCCCTTCGAGGCGATCGTCGCCGCCGCCGGACGGCGGGTCCGCCCGATCCTGATGAGCACGATCACCACCATCCTCGGCCTGTCGCCGTTGATCGTCGGGGTCGATCCGCTGTTCTTCGGCATGGCCTCCGCCATCGCCGGCGGGCTCCTGGTCGGCACGATCCTGACGCTGGGGGTGGCGCCGGTCCTCTACAGTCTGCTGTTCGCCGTCCGGCCCGCGGGGCCTGCCGGATCCGCCGAGCCGCTGGCGGTGACGCACCGGATCGACCAGCCGGTCGGCGTCGGGCCGTGAGACTTGCGGCGGCTCTGGCTTGCGCGTCCGGCCGTCAGACCAGCGAGCTGGACGCCTGCTTCACCTGCCGTACCGAGCTGTCGATCCGGTCGGTGGTTTCGGCGATCTGCGTCATGCTGTGGCTGATCTCGTTCACACCTTCCGACGCGGTCTGCATGGTCGACGAGACGTCCTGGGTGACGGCGCTCTGCTGCCCGACGGCCGAGGCGATCGCAGAGGAAATCTCACTGATGCGTTCGATGACCTCGCCGATGCCGCCGATCATGTCGACGGCGTCTTTGGTCTGCCCCTGAATGCCGGCCACTTGCTGGCCAATGTCCTCGGTCGCCCTGGCGGTCTGACTGGCCAGACCCTTGACCTCCGCAGCGACGACCGCGAACCCCTTGCCCGCTTCGCCGGCGCGCGCCGCCTCGATCGTCGCGTTCAGGGCGAGCAGGTTGGTCTGTTCGGCGATGCCGGTGATCAGGCCGACCACCTCGCCGATCTTCTCCGCAGCGGCGGCGAGGCCCGACACCATTTCATTGGTTCGCTGCGCCTGGCCGACGGCGTCGCTGGAGATCTCCCGCGCCTGCGTCACCTGGTGGGTGATCTCCGCAATCGAGGCAGACAACTCCTCGGCGCCGGATGCAACGGTCTGAACGTTCGCCGAAACCTGGGTCGACGCATCGGCCACGGCCGCGGTTTGGTTCGAGGCCGTCTCCACTGAAGCCGTGATCGAATCGAGATCTTCGGCGATCTTCTTCTGGGCACGCTCGCGTCGATGACGTTCCGTCACTTCGTCGGTGATGTCCGTCGCGAACTTAATGACTTTGAAGGGGCGGCCATTCATATCGAGAATCGGATTGTAGGTCGCCTGGATCCAGACTTCCCGGCCGCCTTTGGCGAGACGCTTGAACTCTCCGGAGTTGAACTCACCGCGGCGCAACGCCTCCCAGAATCTCCGATAGTCGCTCGTGTTCTTGGCGCCGGGTTCGACGAACTGGCTGTGATGCTGTCCGCGTATCTCTTCCAGGCGGTAGCCCATGACCGCCAGAAAGGCATCGTTCGCATCCAGCACCATGCCGTTCAGGTCGAACGCGATCACCGCCATGGACCGATGGATCGCCGCGATCTGGCTCTCGCTCTCGACCGTCTGCAGCTTCTGGTCCGTCACGTCGGTCGCGAACTTCACGACCTTGTAGGGACGGCCGCGCCGATCCAGGATGGGATTGTACGTGGCCCGCAACCAGACCTCTCGGCCGCCCTCGGCATATCGCTTGTATTCCCCGGAGAAAAACTCACCGCGGTTTAGCGTTTTCCAGAAAGAGCGATAGGCATCGCCGGTGACGTCTTCCGGCGGCATGAACATGCGGTGGTGTTTTCCTTTGATCTCTGACAGTTTGTATCCAACTGTTTTCAGAAAATTCTCATTCGCTGTCAGGATCGTGCCATCCATGGCAAACTCGATCCTCGCCTGAGACTTGTCGAGAGATTGCAGCACTCGGCGACAGTCTCTGTTCAACCGTCCCAACATCGCCTTGGCTCCTGCCTGGAAAACGCGGTCACCCCGGAACTTAGGAGACGTTCATTAACGGGCCGTTGAGGGCCCCGATGGCTCAGCCGGCCTTGTCGTGAGTCCCGCTCGGCCGGGGCGGCCGCCCGGCCCGGGCACCCGGATCCGTCACCGACGCTGCAAGGGGGCCTTCAGTCGAACGGCGGATTCCGTTAAGAGACGGCAGGTCATCGGCTGTCGATTGAACGGGAACGGGAGGGGCCGGGATGGATCCCTGGGCGATCGCCAAAGGAAAATCCCCGCACCTGGCCGCAGTGCCGCCCGGGCGGCTCGCCGAACCGGCGGGATCCGGCCACCGGCCGGGGCGTGACGATGCGCCGCCGTAACCGTCTTCTCGCCTTGGCGCTGCCGGTGGCGGTTCTGCTGCTGTGGACCGATCGGGCGCCGCCGCCGGACTGGTCGAACCGGTTCGCCCTGTGTCGGCCGGTGCCGCTGATCGACCGGGTGGCTGGAACCGCGGTGACGGGGCCGGAGGACGTCGCCTATGACCCGGCGAGCGGCCTGGTCTTCATCTCCGCCTACGACCGCCGCGTGTCGGCTGACGAGCCGGCCGGCGGCGGCATCTATGCCGTTGCCTTGGCGGCTCTCTTGGCCGCCCGCGGGCCGGTCGGCGTCGATCGGATCAGCCGGACAGTGGATCGCGACCGCCAGATGCGCCCCCACGGGATCGCATTGTGGCGGTCCGACCGGTGGCTGTGGCTGTTCGCCGTGCTGCATCACGCGGCGGAGGACGGGTCCCGGTTGACCCGGCTGGCGCGCTTCCGCGTCTTGCCGGGCGGCTTGGAGGCGGCGGGGCAGATCGGCGGCGCGGCGGCGTGTCGGGCCAACGATGTCGTCGCGCTGGATCGGCAGACCGCGATCATCAGCCAGACCCACGGCACCTGCCGGCCGCGCTGGCCCCTGATCGGCGACGCCTTCGATGCCGCCAGCGGGCGGGCGGTCCGGCTGTCCTTCGACGACGGCGCCCCGGTGGTGCGGCTCGGCGAGGGGCTGGGCCACGCGAACGGCGTCGCCTGGGGGGCGGACGGCACCGTCTATGTGGCGGAGACCCGCGGCGGCACGCTGGCGATTCTGTCCGATAGCGCAGAGGGCGAGGCCGAACGCGTCGACCTCGGCGGTGGACCCGACAACCTGTCCTGGGCGGCCGACGGCCGGTTGCTGACCACGCTTCATCCCGACCTGTTCCGGCTGGCGCTCGCCTTCGCCGGTCTGGTCGACCATGTCGCCAGCCATGTCGTGGCCGTCGATCCGCAGGACGGTGCCGTGGAGACCCTGTTCCGCGATCCCGGCGGCCAGTTCGCGTCGGCCGCCACCGCCGCGGTGGGCGCGGACGGGCACCTGTTGGTCGGCTCGGTCCTCGACAGCGCCCTGGTGTTGTGTCGGCGGGCGGCGCCGGCCGGGACCGCCCCATGACGGTGCTGGTCACCGGCGGGGCCGGGTTCATCGGCGGTCACGTCGTCGATGCGCTGCTGGCCGCGGGGCAGGCGGTGCGGGTGTTCGATCTGCAGCCGCCGCTGGCCCGCCATGTCGGCCGGGTCGAGGCCGTGACCGGCTCGATCGACGATCCCTGCCGGGTCCGGGCGGCGACCGGCGGCGTTCGTACGGTCTTTCACCTCGCCGGGATCGCCCAGCTCTGGCTGCGCGACGGCACGGCCTACGAGCGCAGCCATGTCGAGGGAACGCGCCGTGTGGTGGAGGCCGCCGCCGCCGCCCGGGTTGCGCGCATCGTGCATCTCTCCTCGTCGACGATCCTGGTCGGTCGGTCGACCCCCGTCGGCGCCACCGTCGATGCGCGGCAGGACCCCGGGCTTTCGGCACTGTTCGGCGCCTATGCGCGATCGAAATGGCAGGCGGAGGCCGTGGCGCTGGCCGCCGCCGCGGGCGAGATCCGCGACGGGACGGTGTCCGTATTGCCGACGGTGCCGATGGGGCCGGGCGACACCGCACCGACGCCGCCGGGGCGGCTGTTGGCGGATCTCTGGCGGGGCCGGTGCCCGGCCTATGTCGATACGCGCATGAACGTCATCGATGTCCGCGATCTCGCCCGCATCATCGTGGCCGCCGGCGAGCGTGGCGATCCCGGGCGCCGCTACCTGGTGGCCGGTCACGACGTCTCCTTCGCCGACTTCCTGGCGGCCTTCCACGCCGCGACAGGGCGGCCCGTGCCGAACCGGCGCGTGCCGCCGTGGCTGGCCCGCGTGGCCGCGCGCGTCGGCGAGGCCTGGGCCGGCGTGGCCGGCAGCGCGCCGCCCAAGGCACCGGTGGCGGGCGTGGAGATGGCGTTGCGCCAGGTCCGCTTCGACGGCAGCGCGGCTGAGGCGTTGTTCGGGGCGGAGCGCCGGCCGCTGACCGAGACCCTGGCCGACAGTATCCCCGGCCTCGCCTGACAGCCTTGCGGTCGCGAAGCATAGAGATCGCGTGCGGTGCACGGCTTCGCGAGTATGGTTAATTTCGCACAAATACGGATCATATTAACGCCGCGCTTTATTTATTAACCAAAGTTAATAGTTGCTTGAGATCTTCTTTTGTGATTGAATAATAAAGGAGGAGAAACTCGATGAATGCTCTGGGCCATATCAGCCAGGCTTCGGTCGCATCGGCGATGCTGCCGGTCGGATTGCCGACCGCGGGATCCGCTGGCGCCGCGAAGACCGCTGCGCCCAGGACGGTGGAACCGACGGTACGGTTGGATATCCGCCGCGATGACAGCATCGATCGCGTGGTCTTCGAGTACCGCAAGATCAGCGATGGCCAACTCGTCCAGCGCTTTCCGGCCCGCCAGGTGGTGGAGTTCTACCAGCGTATGGAGGCGATCGCCGACGCCGCGGAGCGGGCGGAGACGGTCGCGAAGGCGTCGGGCGACGGACCGCTTGGGCCGGCGTCGGATCGCGCCGTCGCCGCGGAATCCGCGGCGGGCCCCGCCCAGGCCGCGCTGCAGGCGACGGCCAAGGCAGATGACGGGCCGGTTCAGACCACGGCCGCGGCCCCGGTCGCCTTGCCGATCAACGCCTGACGGACGGCCGGCGATCATCCGATCTCGCACCGGGCGACGCCGGATAGACGCCTCTCATCCAAGGCTGTCCGGTTCCGGTAAGACCCCTCGTTCTTACGCTGGTCGCACTCCGAAAAGTCGTCATGCGAGCAACTGTGCATCTCATTCGGTGGCCGCGGGCTCGGCACCGCCGGGTGGGCATGCCTGAGGCGTCCCACCCGGGGGGTGCCGATCAGCGGTCCCATCGGGCCCGAGCGTGCAATCAGCACCCGACTTGGCTGCCGCCGATCGCACCGGTGCCGGCGCCGATCAGGCCGCCCGCCACCGCGCCGGTGGTGCCGCCGGCCAGCAGGCCGATGCCGGCGCCCAGCGTTCCCAGGCCCGCCCCGCCGATCGCCGCATTCTGGGCCGAGCAGGGATTGCCATAGGAACTGCCATAGGAACTTCCGTATCCCGACGGACCGCTCGCGCAGGCACTCATGAGAAGGCCGACCGCCGCGAAGGACAGAACAAGACGGGTTCGGGTCATCTTCAGTTCTCCTCTTGCATCGTTAGCGACCGTCTGATGGAGCGGTCGGTTCCGCGTGAATGATGTCCTCACGATACTATGAGACGTCAGGCGTGGATGTGACCGCCATCACCGGCGGCGAGATTGTCGATTTCATAAAATACACAACTTCAATGTAAATTATGCATATTGTCCGGCGCGGAGTGCGTAATTATGTCTGGCAGACCTCCGACCTCTTCAGGGACCGTGTATCGCCATGATCAAGCCCTTCGCCCTGTCCGCGGCCAGTGCTGCCGTCCTGCTCTCCGCGCCGATCGCCGCCGCCGGCGAGCCTCTGGTGACCGCCGACTGGCTGGCCGATCGGCTCGACACCGCCGACCTGGTGGTGCTGGACATCCGCAACCGGATCGACGGGGGCTCGGCGGAGACCTATGCCGCCGGGCACATTCAGGGCGCGGTCTACTCCAACTATGCCGAAGCGGGGTGGCGCCAGGAGCGCGACGGCGTGGTCGGCATGCTGCCGCCGGTTGAGGATCTCGAAGCGCTGATCGGCGGCCTTGGCATCGACAACGACGATCATGTGGTGATCGTGCCGGCGGGCGTTGGGCCGACGGATTTCGGCTCGGCTACGCGGATCTATTGGACCTTCAAGGTGCTGGGCCACGACGCCGTGTCGATCCTGGACGGCGGGCATGCCGGCTGGGTGGCCGCCGGCCATCCGCTGGACGAAGGCGGCGTGACGCCGGAGGCGGCGACCTTCACCGCGGACTTCCAGCCGCATCTGATCGCCTCGGCCGAGGACGTCGCGGCGGCGGGCGAGGGGGTCGCGCTCGTCGATGCCCGGCCGAACGGCCAGTATGTCGGCGACGACAAGGCCGGTCCGGTGGCGCGCCCCGGCACCCTGCCGGGCGCCGTCAACCTGCCCAACGGCACGTTGGTGAGCGAGGACGGGTTCGCCCGCAGCGCGGCGGATGTCGAAGCGCTGCTGGCGTCGGTCGATGTCGCCACCGACGGGCCGCAGATCGCCTTCTGCAACACCGGGCACTGGGCCTCGGTCGCCTGGTTCGCGGCCTCGGAGATCGCCGGGATCGAGGATGTGTCGCTCTACGACGGTTCGATGACCGAATGGACGGCGGATGAAAGCCGGCCGGTGGTCCTCGGCGCCACGGAAATCGCCGATCCGATCGAGTAACCCGTCAGGGCTGCGCGGCGCCGGTGAGGGCCGGCGCCGCGGTCCCCCGGCGGCGGCGGCCGAACCAGCCGGCGACGCGGGCGCGCAGCATCAGGGCCGACGGCGTGACCACCAGGGTCAGCACGGTGGCGAAGCTGAGGCCGAAGACGATCGCCGTCGCCAGGCTCTTCCACCATTGCGTCGACGGGGCCCCGACGGTGATGTCGCGGGTGGCGAAGTCGATGTTGACGGCCAGCACCATCGGCATCAGGCCTAGCACCGTGGTCACCGTGGTCAGGAGGACCGGGCGCAGGCGCTGGGCGCCCGTGCGCAGGATCGCCTCGCGCACCGTCTTCGACTCGCGGTTCAGCCGGTCGAAGGTGTCGATCAGCACGATGTTGTTGTTGACCACGATGCCGGCCAGCGCGATGACGCCGATCCCGGTCATGACGATGCCGAAGGGCTGGCCGGTCACCAACAGGCCGAGCAGCACGCCGACCGTCGACATGATCACCGCCGACATGATCAGGAAGGCGCTGTAGAAGCTGTTGAACTGGGTGATCAGGATGATCGCCATCATGAACAGCGCCACCAGGAACGCCTTGCTCAAGAAATCCGCGGCGGCGGCTTGCTCCTCGTCCTCGCCGCGGAAGGTGACGCCGATCGCCGGGTCGAGATTGCCCGCCGCGATCCAGGTGCGGATCTCGCCGACCATCACGTCCGCCAAGACGCCCGGCGCGACGTCGGCCTGAACCGTCATCACCCGGCGGCCATTGGTGCGCTCAAGCGTGCCGACGGCGGGTTCCGCGGTGCGCTCCACGAAATTGGAGATCGGCACCGGCCCGTCGGGACCGACGACGCGGAGCTGATCGAGCTGCTCCAGCGTGCGCCAGCGCTCCGGATAGCGCACGACGATGTCGATCTCGTCCTCCGCCGCGTCGGGGCGATAGCTGCCGACCTCCAGCCCGTTGGTCACCAGCTTGATGGCGTTGCCGACCTGGGTGACGTCCAGCCCGAACTTGGCGGCCTGGGCGCGGTCGACGGCGATCCGCCATTCGATGCCGGGCACCGGGCGGCTGTCTTCGATGTCCACCAGCCCGTCCAGCGTCTCCATGTAGCCGCGCAAGACCGCGATCGCCTCGGGCAGCATCGCGGGGTCGGCGGCGCTCAGCTCCACCTGGACGGGCTTGCCGACCGGCGGACCGGCGTCGGGTTCGCGCGTCTCGATGGAGATGCCGGCAAGATCGGCGGTGGCGGCGCGGATATCGGCGAGAATCGCGTCGGCCGGCCGCCGCTCCTGCCAGTCCTTCAGCTCGATCAGGATCTGGCCGATCACGTCCTCCGCGACGTCGGAGCCGGTCCCGAGCTCACCGGAGCGGGTGTAGACGCTGTCGAACTCCGCCGACATCGCCAGAACCCGCGTCTCGACCTCGCGGACCAGCGCGTCTTGTTCCTCCACCGACAGGTTGCCGCGGGCGTGCACCAGGACGATCGCCGCCTCGGGCTCCACATCGGGGAAGAACTCCACGCCCTTGCCCTGGGTGGCGAAGACCGCCCAGCTTCCCACCAG
Organism: Alphaproteobacteria bacterium; assembly: GCA_028284045.1. Classification (GTDB taxonomy): domain Bacteria; phylum Pseudomonadota; class Alphaproteobacteria; order DSM-16000; family Inquilinaceae; genus JANQSN01. The sequence continues at coordinate 43,393 of JANQSN010000014.1, forward strand.
GACCAGCGCGGCGGCCAGGATCACCAGCCCGGCATGGTCGAGCGCCTTGGACAACGCACGTACATAGCCGCCGGTGAAGCCGTGCAGCTTGGTCAGATCGCCCTGCTCGCTGGCCGCCAGCGCCGCCATCGCGCGCGGATCGGCGGAGCCGGGGCGCCCCACCTGGCTGCCCAGGGTCGGCACGAAGATCAGCGCCATGGCCAGCGATGCCGCCAGCGTGGCGACCAGCGTGATCGGCAGGAACTTCATGAACTCGCCGACCACCCCCGGCCAGAACAGGAGCGGCAGGAAGGCCGCCAGCGTGGTCGCGGTCGAAGCGGAGATCGGCCAAGCCATGCGCTGGGCCGCCAGCCGGTACGCATCGCGCCGGTGCAGCCCTTCCGCCATCTTCCGGTCGGCGTATTCGGTGACCACGATCGCGCCGTCGACCAGCATGCCGACCGCCAGGATCAGCGAGAACAGGACGACGATGTTGACCGTCAGTCCCATGGCGTAGAGCACCAGCAGGCCGGTCAGGAACGATCCCGGGATCGCCACGCCGACCAGCCCCGCGGAGCGCAGGCCCAGTGCGCCGACGATCACCACCATCACCAGCACCACCGCGCTGATCACGTTGTTCTGCAGATCCGACAACATGATGCGGATTTCGTTGGACTGGTCTTGCGTGTAGGTGACGGAGAGCTGCGGCGGCCAATGCGCGCTCTCTTGCGCCACCACCGCGCGGACGGCGGCGATGGTGTCGATGATGTTCTCGCCGGTGCGCTTGGAGACCTCCAGCACCACCGCCGGTTCCCCGTCGATGCGGGCGAAGCCGTCGGGGTCGCGGAAGGTGCTGCGAATCTCCGCGATGTCCTGGAACTGCACGACGGCGTCGCCGACCGCGGCGATCGGCAGGGTGACGATGTCCTGCAGGCTCTCGAACAGCCCGGGGACCTTGATGGCGAAGCGGCCGAGGCCGGTATCGAGATTGCCGGCCGGCACCAGGCGGTTGGAGCGGGCGACCCGGTCGATCACCTCCGCGCCGTTGAGGCCGTAGCTCTCCACCAGCATCGGATCGATGACCAGCTCGACCAGCTCCTCGCGGTCGCCGCCGATATTGACCTCCAGGACGCTGGTCAGCGCCTCCAGCCGGTCGCGGAGCTGGCGGGCCAGGCGCACCAGCGTGCGTTCCGGCACCTCGCCCGACAAGGTGACGGCGATCACCGGGAACAGGCTGAAATTCACCTCGTTGACCGTCGGTTCGTCGGCTTCCTCCGGCAGGTCCGGCTTCGCCAGGTCGACCGCCTCGCGCACATCGGTCAGCGCCTCGCCGGCGTCGAAGCCCGCCGTGAACTCCAAGATGACATTGGCGCCGCCTTCGAAGGCGTTGGCCGTCATCTCCTTCACGCCCTCGATGCCGCGAAGCTCCTCCTCCATCGGGCGCACCAGCAGGCGCTCGCCATCCTCCGGCGAGATGCCGTCCAGCGACAGCGAGACATAGATGATCGGAATGTTGATGTCGGGATTGCTCTCCTTGGAGATGGTCACATAGGCGTAGGCGCCGGACAGCAGGATCAGCACCAGCGCCGACAGGACCGTGCGCGAATGGCTCAGCGCACCGGCGATCAGGGCGTTCATGTCAGCGGCTCCGCCGATCCGCCCGGGGTGTCCGGCGCGTCGCGGACGCGGCCTTCGTCCACCGGCGCGACCGTCTGGCCGGGCACGACGAATTCCTGACCGACGGTGATCAGCCGCAGCCGGTCCGGCAGGCCGCCGAGCCAGACCCCCGCGTCGTCGCTCGACAGGATCTCCACGGCATGGAAGGAGACGCGGTCGTCGCCATCGATCGCCTTGACCCCCAGCGTGCCGTCATCGGCCAGCGTCAGCACGGCCGGGCTGACGAGATGGGCGCGGACTTCGCCCAGCGGCAACAGGATCTCCGCCGTCAGGCCGGCGATCACGCCATAGTCCGGATTGGCGACGTCCACCTCCACGGGGAAGGTGCGGGTCGTCTCCTCCGCCATCCGGCCGATATAGACGACCGCGCCGCTGCCGGCCGCACCGGTCAGGAAGTCGACGTCCGCCTCGGTGCCCAGCCCGATGCGCCCGAGATGCCGCTCGGAGATCTGGCCGACCACGCGGATCGGGTCGAGATCCAACACCTGCGCGACGGTATCGCCGATATCGACATAGTCGCCGATCTCCACCAGCCGATCGTCCAGCACGCCGTCGAAGGGGGCACGGATGATCAGGTGGTCGACGGCGATCTCCGCCAAGGTCCGCTCGGCGATCGCCTGGTCGAGCCGGGCGCGGGCCGCCGCGACCTCGGTGTCGGCGGAATGGCCGCGCTGATTGAGCCGCGCGGCCGCGTCGTATTCGATCTGGCGCTGGGCGACCAGGGCGACGGCGCTGGCCAGCGCGGCGCTTCGGTCGTCTTCGGCGAGCCGCAGGATGGGGTCGCCCGCGGCCAGCCGGTCGCCGCGGTCCGCCAGGACGGCTGCGACCGTCCCGGCGATCTCCGCGCGCACGGTGACATGGCGGTCCGCCATTGTGCGGCCCTGGACGATCAGCGTGTCGGTGATGGTCTCCGCCGCGATGGTCCGGGTGCGCACGCGCATCAGCGGGGTGTCGTCCGGCGCTGCCGGGGCGATCACCGCGGCGGGCGCGCCGGCGGCCGGGGCGGGTTGGGTGTCGCCGATCTGGCCGGTCAGCATCCATGTGACCACGGCGACGGCCACCACGGCGGCGATGATCCAGGAGCGGGACATCGATCGTCAAACCTGTTCACTCGTGGTGCGGCCGAAACGGATGGTTCCCATCCGCTTCGCCAGAAGCACCACTAGATTCATAGTCTTGTGGTTCGAATTCACTGACAGATGCGGGACGCATCTGTCAGATTCGAACCACTAG
>JANQSN010000039.1 GCA_028284045.1 Alphaproteobacteria bacterium
CGTCGAAGGCCCATTGGCAGCTATCGTCGCCCTGCGGCTGGGGCAGCGCGGTCGGGCCGCTGGGCGTGGTGGAGGGCACGGTCGGCCCGTCGGGTTGGACCGGACAGACGCAAAAATACGGTCGCGAGCCGTCCGGGCAGACGGTGGGGCAGTCGCTGTCCTGGGCCCAGGCTGCGGTGTCGGCCGCCACACCCAGCAACGCTACGGCGGCGCCCCACAAGAGCGCCGTGGCCAAGCCGCCGATCCTTCGCATGACTGCCTCGCTCGCCCCCTGTCGATTGCGGCGGCCGCCGCCGGTCTCCGCCGTCAGGATGCCGCCATGCGCCGGCGATCACAACTCCCCGCCCGGCCGTCAAGCGACGCGGCTGTGATGACCATTACACACTATGGCCGCAAACCGGGGTAAGGATGGCGGGCCGGTGGCGGCATCGGCAGCGCGCCTGACAGGGAAGGAGCCAACGCATGACCCTACGCCAACCCGACCCAGGCTGCGCAGTGTCGGCCGCGATGGCCACCGATCGTGGCGTGTTGGACGGAGGCGGGTTGCACGACGCCCGGTTCGGGCGCCGGCCGCTCGGCCGCGCTGCGTTGCGCGCGCTGGCGACGCTGATGGTCATCGGTGTGCCTTGCCGCCACGCATTGGCGACCGGCGAGGGGCAGCAGAACCGCCCGCTCGGCCAGACGATCCCCGGCCAGACCGTGCCGGGCCGTGCGGGCGGCGGCGGCTGCTCGCTGTCGACCGACGAGGCGGAAGACGTGCTGGGGTCTGGGGAGACCCGCAATCTCTGGGCGATCACCGACGACGTCCCGCAGATCATGCCGTCCTCGGGCGATCAGCGCCTGGACACGGCCTTCGGCCATATGCTGGCCGACCTGGCCGGCAAGTTCGACGAACGGCCGGGCTTCGGGTTCTTCGACGACACCGGCGCGCCGAATGCCTACGCCACCAACCAGACCTACATGCCCAACACCCGCGGCACGGTGCTGATGGGCCAGACCTTCATGAACAGCTTTCTGCGCCAGTCGCAGTTCGGCGACATCCTGGTGATGGCCGTGTGCGCGCATGAGTTCGGGCACATCAAGCAGTATTTCCACGAGAACGGCCGCGGCTACGATCGGCTGATGGGGATGCACAGCACGGTCAAATACGTCGAGCTGCACGCCGATTTCCTGGCCGGCTTCTATGTCGGCATGCGGGCCAACGGCTATTCCGAAGAGCAGCTCGTCACGCTCGGACGCGGCTGGGAGGCGTCGGGCGACACGGCGTTCCACGACCCGGGCCACCACGGTACCCATGCCGAGCGCATCGCCGCCATCGAGACCGGCTACCGCATGGCGATCAACGCCCGCCCCGGCATCACCGACGCCTTCGCCGCCGGCCTGCACTATCTGCGGGCTTAGACTGAGACGTGCAGTTTCTTCCGCCGCCCAGGGTCGTTGGCGTCGATTGATGCAAGGATCTGCAGGAGAGGGCGCCTCTCCTCAGCGGGTTGCGATCTCGCCACGCAGAACAGCAAGCCAAATTGCGGCTGGGTAATTTCTAAACCAACATGACCTATCCTGCCTCAGAATCTCTCATTGCGCCCCATTGCGAGAGAGGATATCGATAGTGAAACGATTTACGGGTGATGTCATGCCTCAAGAAATCGGAATCAGCAGGTTTTTTGTCGCGATAATTGTCTCTTCCCTGGGTCTTCTTAGTGCAATATCGGCGGGGGCCGAACCTACGGAGCCCGCCGAAGCCTCCGAGCTGAGCTGGGCATCCATACACGCTCAGGCGCTTGCGGCGATGGAGGCTGAGCATTTCACGGAAGCAAGGATTCTCGCCGATAGAAGTGTAGAAATTGCAAGAAGTGCTTTTGGGCTTGAGGATGAAAGAACTATCGCGAGCATTAGCAGCTTGGCCGCCATCTACAGTTCCTTGGGTATGCTTGAAGAGGCGGTGGATGAACTGAAGGAGGCGATATTTTTATCTAACCAAATATTAGAAGAGGGAGATCCACAATTTCTGGCTAATATGAACAATTTAGCGATCTTGTATAGTGATCTTGGGAAATATGAAGAGGCATTGATGCTCTATCAGCAAGTTACTGATATGTATAGGCAGGTTTATGGGATTGAAGATCTAAGATATCTGGACAGTTTGAATAATCTTGGGATTGCGCATTCAGATGTGGATAATCATCAAGAAGCAGCGAGTATTCTTGAGAGGGTGTTGGAGTTACAGATTGATAAGTTCGGGAATTCTGATGAAGTAAATTTAACAACATCGAGGAACTTGGCTTCCGTCTACGATGAGCTTGGGCGATTCGATGAAGCAAGAGATTTGTACTTGATGGTCGAGGAGCATGGAAGCAGAGTCTTTGATAGCGACCATCCTTTCATGATTGGCCTCATGAACAGAATAGGGACGCATTTTGCTAAGCAAAGCCGATTTGAAGAGGCGACGCGGTATTTTCAAAGGGCGCTAATTCTAATTCAAGGTCAATTTGGTCCTCAGCACCCAGACTCTATTATTTCCATGGTTAATCTGGGGAATGTGTTCAGAGCACGAGGGGATATAGCGGAGGCCGAAGCCTATTTGGGTCAAGCACTGGAGTTAAGCTCGCAAAATTTGGGGATTGTTCACCCGGCCGCGAGCACTGTTGCAATCAGTGTAATTCGTTTCTATGAATCTCAAGATAGACAACAAGAAGCGAGTCTTGTTTTGCAGAATTTGCTAAGCGAGGCGCGTGCAGAATATGGATCTGATAGTGATCTAGAGCGTTCAATTTTAAGTCAATTAGATTAAAAAGAAAAGAAAGGTGTTAAAATGCCTTGGTCTATTAAGCATGCAGATAAGATTATCCCAATATTTATGCTGGTCGTTGTCGGTGGAATTGTTGGTTTCTACAATGTCGTGATTGAAATTAGAGATCTGATTTCGGATGTAAGGAGCAGTCATGATGTGTTTGTTGTTCGTGTGGATGGTCATATCTCCAGAGTAGAAGAAAGATTCGAAAATATGAACAGTTATGAACGCAGAATATTGGCAATTGAAATTTTGGTGGGTGCAAATGGCCCGCCAATTCTAAACTCCAGAGATGAGATGAGGGCTTTTACTGTAGAATAGTTTTGCAGTTTATGATCTTATCGCTCCTTGTGCAGAATCTGACATATTGGTCAAGCTTCGAGCTATCATGGCTCTGAACCGGCGTCGTCTGCTGCGCCGGGCCGAAGCGTACTCGGGTCGCCCGGGCCCGTCGTGAAGCGGATCAGGGTTTCCGGCCAGGGGCGGCCGGTCTCGGCGATGCGGAAGCCGTGATGGGTCGCGCTGTTGATGCGCAGGCCGTAGGTCGTGCGGGCGAGCAACGGGCCGATCGACACCTCGAAGGTGCGGTCGTCGATCCAGCGCCCCGCCGTCAGGCCGCTGATCGGGAACGGCATGTCCGGTGCGGTCACCAGGGAGCCGAGATCGCCGACCATCGCCCGGTCGAAGCTGAGGCGGATGCGTCCGACATCCACCGGCACGGCCTCGGCCAGATGGGCGGGATCGCTGGCGAGTTGCGGCGGCCAGGCCGCCGCCTCCAGCCGCGCGAGCCGGTTTTCCGCCAAGTCGGCATAGAGGCCGTCCGGATAGCGCGCCAGATAGGCCTGCAGATCCGCGGGATCGTCGCTGGCGCGCACGCTTTCCCAGAAGGCGACTTCCGACGGCGCGGCGTCGCCGGTGCCGTCCGACGCCGTGCCGGGATCGACTGGGCCGGCGTCTTCGGCCGGCACGAAGTAGAACTCGCCGACGATCGCCTCTTCCACCCAAGGCACCTGGGCGCCGTCGGTCGCCGCCATCACCGAGGCGCGGACCCGGCGGAACACAAGGCCGACCTCCAGCCCCGGCGTCGGCAGCCACTCCAGCAGCGCCGCGGTGAACGGGCTGTGCGGACCGTCGCCGTCCAGCGCGATCTCGCCCGGCGCGGTGGCATAGGCGTAGAGCGTGCCGGCGGTCGACTGGATCGGCGCCAGCCCGCGCGTCGCCCCCGTCGATCGGCCGAGCCGGCCGGCGGTGCGCGCCAGCCGCTCGATCAGCGGATTGTCGCGGCAGGCGTCGAGGATGACCATGCGAACGGCGGCACCGCTGTCGTCCAGCTCCGCCTCGATCAGCGACAGCGCGACCGCCTCATAGCGCAGGTCCGCCGGCTCGTCGGCCGTCGCGCCGACCGGCAGTAGGTAGTTGCCGCCGCTGGCCTGCAGCCCGTGGCCGGCATAGTAGACCAGTGCCGCTTCCGCCCCCGCGGCCTGCTCGCCGAAGCGGCGAAGCGCCTGCTCCATGCCTGACCGGTCGGCGTCATAGGCGCTCAGCACCGTGAAGCCTGTCTGACGCAGGAGCGCCGCCATGGCGCGGGCGTCGTTCACCGCGTTGGGCAGGGCGGGGATCTCGGTATAGGCGCCGTTGCCCAGCACCAGGGCGACCCGCGCGGACGGGCCCGGCGCGTCCTCGCCGAGCGCGGCGCCGGCCGGCCAAACCAGGGTCAAGACCAGCAGGGCCGCGCGCATCAACAGGGTCGCGGGGTGGCGCATCGGCCAAGCTCTCCAGCCAGAGCGGTTCAAGAGGAAGACGGCGGGTTTGCCGCCCGCCAGCGGGGTTGAGAGTGGGGACCGCGGCGCCGCGGCACAAGACGGCCGGTGAACCGCCGGCGTATCCTTCGCGCCCGCGCCGGCATTAAGAACAGGGGTCTCCGTCAGCCTTGGGGCAAGCTTGCGGCAGGATCGCGGCGCTGTGGCGCTTGCGGTCGGCCGTTGCGCCCGATACCCCTCGTGCGCCCCGTGCCGAAAACCCGTTCTCGTTTGCCTTCGTGATGGCTTCACCTCTCGTCCTGTCGATCGGTCTGGTTGCGGTCGCCATCTGGGTCTGGCTGTTGGTCGCGCGCGGTGGCTATTGGCGTCTGGCGGAGCGGCTGGACGCCGATTCCGGCAGTCCGCCGCCGCAGGGCTGGCCGGCGGTCACCGCCGTCGTGCCGGCGCGCAACGAGGCGGCGACCATCGCCGATTGCCTCGCCGGGCTTCTGGCGCAGGACTATCCGGGGCCGTTCGACATCGTCCTGGTGGACGACGCCAGCGAGGATGGGACGGCGGCGATCGCTCAGCGCCTGGCGGGATCGGCAGGGGCCCGAGCGGACGGGCACGGCCTCGCCATCCTGTCGGCCCCGCCGCTGCCGGCCGGCTGGTCGGGCAAGCTGTGGGCGCTGAATGCCGGCATAGGGGAAAGCGCGGACCGTCCGGCGCCGGCGCCCTGGCTGCTGCTGACGGATGCGGATATCCGCCACGATCCGGGCTCGCTCGTCCGGATGGTGGCGGTGGCGCTGGACCGGCGGGCGGACCTCGTCTCGGTGATGGTGCGCCTGTGGGCGGAGCGGGGATGGGCGCGCCTGCTGATCCCCGCCTTCGTCTATTTCTTCGCCAAGCTCTATCCCTTCGCCTGGGTGAACAATCCCGCGCGGCGCACCGCGGCGGCGGCCGGCGGCGCGATCCTGGTGCGCCGGGCGGCACTGGCGGAAACCGGCGGTCTTTCCACCATGCGCGACGCGCTGATCGACGACGTGACGCTGGCCCGGCGGATCAAGCGCCGGCCGTCCGGCCGCCCCGCCATTCACCTCGCCCATAGCGCGCGGGTGGAGAGCCTGCGCCCCTATGCCCGCCTCGCGCCGATCTGGGCGATGGTGGCGCGCACCGCCTATACGGAACTGGACCACGCGCCGCTCCGCCTCGCCGGCACGGTGGTCGGGCTGGCGGTGACCTATCTCGTGCCGCCTGTCCTGGCGCTGGGCGGGCTCGCCGCGGGGGCAGCGCTGCCGGCCGCGATCGGTGCCATCGGCTGGGCGCTGATGGCGGCCAGCTTCTCCCCGGCGCTGCGGGCAAGCGGGCAAACGCCCTGGCTGGCGCCCGCGCTGCCGGTCGCGGCCTTCCTCTATGCGCTGATGACGCTGGACAGCGCCCGCCAGCACTATCGGGGCCGCGGCGGACACTGGAAGGGCCGGGTGCAGGGCCGGCCGTCTTCGTAGGCCGCTCTCGTCGTCGCTCTTGACAAGGCCGGCGCGCCGCCGGTCTGTCTCAAGCCGAAACGCCGGAACTGCCCGCCCCCAGGCCGATGCCCGATACCGACCCTGCCCGCCGCACTGCTGCCCCCCCCGGATCGGTCGAGGACCCGTCCGGGAAGTCGGCGGCGGACGAGAATTTCCCGGTCGGCTCCTGGCTGCTGCCGGCGCGGCTGCGCCCGCATGTGGCGGTCTTCTACCGCTTCGCCCGCGGCGCCGACGACATCGCCGACAGCCCGCGGCTGGCGCCGGCGGACAAGGTCGCTCGGCTCGACGCGCTGGCGGCGGCGCTGGCCGGCGAGCATGACGACCCGGCCTGCGCCATCGCGCTCGACCTGCGGGCGAGCCTCGCCCAATGCGGCGTCACCCCCCGCCACGGGCTGGATCTGTTGAGCGCCTTCCGCCAGGACGCGGTCAAGGGCCGCTATGCGGATTGGGGCGAGCTGATGGATTACTGCGCGCGCTCCGCCTCGCCGGTCGGGCGGTACCTCCTGGACCTGCATGGCGAGGATCCGGCGCTCTACCGCCATTCCGACCCGCTGTGCGATGCCTTGCAGGTGCTGAACCATCTGCAGGACCTGCAGGACGACCTGCGCGCGCTCGACCGGGTCTATCTGCCCGGCGACTGGCTCTCGGAGGCCGGGGAGACCGTTGCGGCGCTCGACCGGCCGGCCGCGTCGCCCGGTTTGCGCAGCGTCATCGACCGCTGTCTGGCGGCGACCCGGCCGCTGCTGGCGCGGTCCCAGCCCCTGGCCGCCGGCCTGGTCAGCCGCCGGCTGGCCATGGAATCGGCGGTGATCTGGCGGCTTGCGGTGCGGCTTGCGGGGCGGCTCGACCGCGCCGATCCGATTGCCGGGCGCGTGGCGCTGAGCCGCGGCGACTTCGCCGCCGCCGGCCTCGGCGGCGTGCTGGCCGTGCTGTTGCGCCGGCGGCGGTCGGGGCCGGCGGGGGTGGCGACGTGACCGGCCTCGACGCCGCGGCCCTGCCGGGCGAGGCGGCGGCGATCGCCCAGACCCGCGAGCGGGTGGCGCGCTCCGGCAGCTCGTTCACGCTGGGCATGCGCATGCTGCCGCGGCTGCGCCGGGAGGCGATGTTCGCCATCTACGCCTTCTGCCGGGAGGTCGACGACATCGCGGACGAGCCCGGCGATCCCGCCGTCAAGCTGGCCCAGCTCGACGCCTGGCGGGCGGAGATCGACCGCCTCTATGCCGGCCGGCCGCGCTGGCCGCTGGCGGTGGCGCTGGCCGGGCCGGTGGCGCGCTACGACCTGCCGGCGGCGGAGTTCGTCGCGATGATCGACGGCATGGCGATGGATGCGGCGGCCGACATCGTCGCGCCGGACGGGGACCGCCTGGACCTCTATTGCCGGCGGGTCGCCGGTTCCGTCGGTCTGTTGTCGATCCGCGTCTTCGGCGCGACGGAGCCGCCGGCGACGGGCTTCGCGCTGGCGCTGGCGCGGGCGCTGCAGCTCACCAACATCCTGCGCGATCTGGCGGAGGATGCCGCGCGCGGCCGGCTCTATCTGCCGGCCGAGGCCCTGGCCGCCGCGGGCGTGTCGGCCGGCACCCCCGCCGCGGTGCTGGCCGACCCGGCGCTGCCGGCGGCCTGCCGCCTGGTCGCCGATCAGGCTGCGGACGCCTTCGCCGAGGCCGACCGGGCGCTGACCGACTGCCGGCGCGGGCGGCTGACGCCGGCCTTGCTGATGATGGGCGTCTATGACGAGACGCTGCGCCGGCTGAAGGCGGCCGACTGGCAGCGCCCGACGGAGCGGCTGCGGCTGAGCAAGCGCGCCAAGGCGATCGCTGCGTTCCGCCGCGGGGTCTTCCGACCCGCCTGGCGGCCCTCCGGCTCCTGATCGGCCGGGCGATTCGGGTAGGCATGGGCAAATCGGCCGACGCGGTCGTCCATGTGGTGGGCGCCGGTATCGCCGGGCTGGCCGCCGCGGTGCGCCTGGTGGGCGCCGGGCACCGGGTGCGCCTCTACGAGGCGGCACCGCTGGCCGGCGGGCGCTGCCGGTCCTGGCGCGATGCCCGCCTGGGCGTCGAGATCGACAACGGTAACCATCTGATGATGCGGGCCAATCCGGCCCTGCTGGCCTTCGTGCGGGCGGTCGGCGACACGGCCCGGCTGGTCGGGCCGGCGCCCGCCCGCTTCGCCTTCCTCGATCTCGCCGACGGCCGGCGCTTCACCCTGGCGCCCAACGCCGGGCCGGTGCCCTGGTGGATTTTTCGGCGCGGGCGGCGACTGCCGGGTACGCGGGCGCGCGACTATCTCGGCATTGCCCGGCTGCTGCGGCCGCCGCTGGGCGCGACGGTCGCCGATCTGGTCGCCCCGAACCATCCGCTGTGGCGCCCGTTCGTGGAGCCGCTGACGCTGGCGGTGCTGAACACCGTGCCGGCGCGCGCCGATGCGGGGCTGCTGGCCCGGGTGCTGTGGCGGACCTTCGCGCGTGGCGAGGCGGCATGCCGGCCGCTGATCGCCGTCGGCGGGCTGGGGGCGGAGCTGATCGCCCCGGCGGTCGCCTGGCTGGCCGGGCGCGGCGTTGCCGTCGAGCATGGGCGCCGGCTGCGCTCTCTGGCCTTTGGGGAGCGGCGGGCGACCACGCTTGCCTTCGCCGACGACACCGTCGCGCTCGGCCCCGGCGACCGGGTGGTGCTGGCGCTGCCGGTGCAGGCGGCGCGCGCGCTGGTGCCCGACCTCAGCACGCCGGGCGACGGAGAGACCATCCTGAACGCCCATTTCGTGCTGCCGCCCGATCCGGCGGACGCGCGCGCCGATGCGCCGGTCGGCTTCGTCGGCGTGCTGGGCGGGACGGCGCATTGGGTGTTTCGCCGGGGCGATATCGCCAGCGTCACCGTCAGCGCGGCGGGCGATCTCGACGACGCCGATCCCGAGGCGCTGGCCCGCACGCTGTGGCGGGAGACCGCTGCGGCGCTCGGCCGCCCGGCGGGGGAAGCCGGCGTGGTTCCGCCGCACCGGCTGATCCGCGAGCGCCGCGCCACCTTCGCCCAAGACCCCGCCGACATCGCCCGCCGGCCGCCGGCCGCGACCCGCTGGTCGAACCTGGTCCTGGCCGGCGATTGGACCGACACCGGACTGCCGGCGACGCTGGAAGGGGCGGCGACCTCCGGCCACACCGCGGCGGCGCTGATCGGGCGCCCGGATCGGCCGGCTGGGTGAGGGACTTGCCGAATCACGAAGGGTTGCCGTAGGTTCGCGGATCTGCCATCCGGCCACGGTGGCCTCCGCCCGCCGTCGCTCGCCCTTTTGTGTCGAGCGTTGCGGCGGTGCGAAACTCGGGCCCATCCCCTTCGGCTTTCCCGTGCAGAACCCGGAGCCCGATCAGGTGAGCATCGACCAGTCCTCGTACGCCGAAAGCTTCCAAAGCCAGTTGGATGACGTCATCGCGGAGATGTCCGGCCAGTTGCGGTCGGCCAGCCGCGACGACGGGCACTGGCTTTTCGAGCTGGAGGCCGACGCGACGATCCCGTCGGAATACGTGCTGCTACGCCATTTCCTCGGCGAGCCCAATGCCGAGGCCGAGCCGAAGATCGCCCGCTATCTGCGTCGCATCCAGGGCGACCATGGCGGCTGGCCGCTGTTCCATGAGGGCGAGTTCAACATCAGCGCGTCGGTGAAGGCGTATTACGCGCTGAAGCTGATCGGCGACGATGTCGACGCGCCGCATATGGTGCGCGCGCGCGAGGCGATCCTGGCCTATGGCGGCGCGGCCCGATCCAACGTGTTCACACGCTTCACGCTCGCCCTGTTCGGCCAGGTGCCGTGGCGGGCGGTGCCGGTGATGCCGGTCGAGATCATGCTGTTGCCGCGCTGGTTCCCCTTCCACCTGTCGAAGGTGTCCTACTGGTCGCGCACGGTGATCGTGCCGCTGATCGTGCTGACTGCGCTGAAGCCGCTGGCCCGCAACCCGCTGGGCGTCGATATCCGCGAGCTGTTCACCGTGCCGCCGGAGGAGGAGAAGCGCTACAACGTCAACCCAACCGGCACCTCCATCGGCGACTGCTTCCTGGCGCTCGACAAGGTCCTGCGGGCCGCGGAGCCGCTGTTTCCCAAACGCTCGCGCCTGCGCGCCATCGAGAAGGCGATGCATTTCGCCAAGGAGCGGCTGAACGGCATCGACGGGCTGGGCGGCATCTATCCGGCCATGGCGAATCTGGTGATGGCCTATCACGCCATGGGCTATCCGGCCGATCACCCCGACGCGGCGATGGCGCGCGATGCGGTGGAGAACCTGCTGACCCTGGGCGAGGACGAAGCCTATGTGCAGCCCTGCCTGTCGCCGGTCTGGGACACCGCGCTTGCCTTCCACGCGATGCTGGAGAGCGGGGAGGATCCCGAAGGCCCGACGCTGAAGCGGGCCTCGGCGTGGCTGCGCGGCCGCCAGGTGCTGGACACCGTCGGCGACTGGGCCGACCGGCGCCCCGATGTGCGGCCCGGCGGCTGGGCCTTCCAATACGCCAACGACCACTATCCGGACGTCGACGACACCGCCGCGGTGGTGATGGCGTTGCACCGCCAGGGCGAGGCGGCCAACGCCACCGCGATTGAGCGGGCGACGGAATGGATCTTGGACATGCAGTCGGAGAATGGCGGCTGGGGCGCCTTCGACGCCGACAACACGCATCACTACCTGAACCACATCCCGTTCGCCGATCACGGCGCACTGTTGGACCCGCCGACGGCGGATGTGACGGCGCGGTGTCTGGGCATGCTCTGTCAGCTCGGCTACGACCGCAGCCATCCGGCGGTGGCGCGCGCGCTCGACTACCTGGCGGCGGAGCAGGAGGCCGACGGGTCCTGGTACGGCCGCTGGGGCGCCAACTACGTCTACGGCACCTGGTCGGTGCTGTGCGCGCTGAATGCCGCCGGGGAGGATCCCGCGGGGCCGATGGTCAGCCGTGCCGTCGCCTGGCTGATCGACCGCCAGCGCGAAGATGGCGGCTGGGGCGAGGACTGCGCCAGCTATGACCCGGCGCAAAAGGACGCGGTGAAGGAGAGCACGCCGTCGCAGACCGCCTGGGCGGTGCTGGGCCTGATGGCCGCCGGCCAGGCGGACAGCGACGCCGTGCGCCGCGGCATCGCCTATCTGATCGGCCATCCGCGCGACGGCGCGCGCTGGCAGGAGAAGCTGTATACCGGCGTCGGGTTCCCGCGGGTCTTCTATCTGAAGTATCACGGCTACGCGGCCTATTTCCCGCTCTGGGCGGTGTCGCGCTACCGGTCGCTGATGCGGCGCAACGACCGCACCGTGCAATACGGCATCTGAGCGAGCGGCCGCCCCCCGGGCGGCGTGTCCCCGGACGTGCGCATCGGCCCCCCAGGATTGCGGATCGGTATCGTCACCGGCCTGCAGGAGGAGGCGGCGGCGCTCCGCGCCGTGCGGCCGGACCTGGCCATCCTGTGCCATGGCGTCGGGCCGCGCCGGGCGCGCCGCGCGGCGGAGGCGCTCGCCGATGACGGGGCGACCGTGCTGGTCAGCGCGGGCATCGCCGGCGGGCTCGACCCCGTGCGCCGAACCGGCGACGTCGTGCTGGCGACGCGCATCCTGGCGCCCGACGGCGCCGTCTATCCCACCGATGCTGCGCTGACCGCCCGGTGGACCGCAGCGGCGGCGGCGGCGGGTCTGGCGGTCCATGGCGGCGACGTTGCCGGCAGCGACCGGGTGGTGCCGGGCGTGGACACAAAGATGGCGCTCTACGCGATCAGCGGGGCCGCGATTGTCGATATGGAGAGCCACGCGGTGGGCGCGGTGGCGGCGGCGCGCGGACTGCCGGTGCTGGTGCTGCGCGCGGTGTCGGACGGCGTGCGCGCGGCCATCCCGCGCGCCGTGATCGGCGCGGTGGCGCGCGACGGCAGCCGGCGGCCCTGGGTGGCGGTCGGCGGCTTGGCGCGCCGACCCTGGCAGTTGCGCGCGGTGCTGACGCTGGGCCGCCATGCCGCCGAGGCGCGCACCGCCCTGGCCGCGGTGCTGGCCGCCCTGCCGGGGGACCCGGCCCCGTGAGACGGCACCGGTGACGGCGGCGGGTCGGCTCCTGGCGGCGATCGGCCGGGCGGGGCCGGCGGCCCTGCCGGGCGGGCTGGTGCTGGGCCTGTTGCTGCCGGACTTGGCGGGGCTGGTGCGCCCGTTCCTGGCGCCGATCGTTTTCGGCATCCTGGCGACCACCATGGTGCGCGCGGAGATCCCGCTGGTGCTGGCGGAGCTGTCGCGGATGCGGCGGCTGGCAGCGACCATCCTGTTCGCCATGGCGGCGCTGCCGGTGGCCTTGGCCTGGCTGTTGGCCACGCTGGGGGCGCCTGGGGACTTGGTCCAGGCGATCGTGCTCTATGCCCTGTCGCCGCCGCTGATGGCGTCGGCCTTCGTTGCCTTGATGGTCGGGCTGAACTATCCGCTGGCGCTGGTCGTCTCCATGGTCGGCACGCTGGCGACGCCGTTGATCCTGCCCTGGCTGGCGGTGCCGCTGATCGGCATCGAGCTGTCGATCTCCGCCGGGGCCCTGGCGGTGCGCCTGGCGCTGCTGGTCGGCGGTGCGGTGGCGGTGGCGCTGGCCGCCCAACGCCTGTTCGGCCGGGCGCGGATCGAGGCGGCGGGCGACGGGTTGGCCGGCGGTTTCGTCGTCTTGATGGTGCTGTTCGCCCTGGCGGTGATGGATATCGCCGCGGCGCGGCTGGCCACCGATCCCGGCGCGGTGCTCGCCCTGCTGGCCGTCGTCGCGGGGGTCAATCTGGGCCTGCAGGCGGTCGGTTTCTTGGCCGTTCCTTTGGTCGGCCGGGCCGATGCCGCGACGCTGGGCGTGCTGATCGGCAACCGCAATATGGGCGTGGTGATCGCCGTTGCCGACATGCCGGCCGGCAGCCTGATCGCGCTCTATTTCGCGCTGGCGCAGATCCCGATCTTCGCGTTGCCGCTGGCGTTGCGCCCGCTCTACCGGCGGTTGGCCGGGCGGGCCGGCGGGTCGTCCGCGACGTCGTGAGGCGTCGCCGGGTCGCCCGCGGGCGACCAAGCCTGGCGCTTGCGGTAGATGGTGGACGGGCTGATGTCCAGGATCTCCGCCGCCCGGGTGATGTTGCCGTCGCACAATGTGATGGTGCCTTCGATGACATCCCGCTCGATCGCCGCCAGCGTGCCGCCCAGCGCGATCGGCTGCTGCGCGGCCGAGGGCATCGGGTGCATGCCGGAGTCGGCCCGCGAGTCCGGCGCCGGCGCTGGGGCGGGCCGCGCCAGCGTCGTCGGCAGCATGCGGGCGGTCACCGTGCCGCCGGGATGCAGCACCACCAGCGTGCGAATGACGTTCTGAAGCTCGCGGACATTGCCGGGCCAGGCATGGGCGGTCAGCGTCGCCTGGGCCTCCGCATCGAAGTCCTCGAAGCGCTTGTTCTCCTCGCGCGCGTATTGCGCCAGGCAGTAGCGGGCGATCGGCAGGATGTCGTCCGGCCGTTCCTTCAGGGGGGGCAGATGGATCGGCACCACATGCAGGCGGTAGAACAGGTCTTCGCGGAAACGGCCTTCCTGGATCTCGTATTGCGGATCGCGGTTCGTCGCGGAGATGATCCGCACATCGACCGCTTCCTGGCGGTTGGACCCGACGCGCTGCACCCGGCCGGTCTGCACGAAGCGCAGCAGCTTGGTCTGCAGCGCCACGTCCATCTCGCAGATCTCGTCGAGGAACAGCGTGCCGCCGTCGGCGGCGAAGACGGCGCCCTGGTGGTCGGCGACGGCACCGGTGAAGGCGCCTTTGACATGGCCGAACAGCTCCGTCTCGATCAGCGAGCGCGGGATGGCGGCGCAGTTGAGCGGCACGAACGGGCCGCCGGCCCGGGGCCCCGCGCGGTGGATCGCCTCCGCGCAGACCTCCTTGCCGGTGCCGCTCTCGCCGGTGATGAAGACCGCGGCGCTCGACACCGCCACCGTCTCGATCATCCGGTAGATGCCCTGCATCGCCAGCGATCCGCCGACGAAGCCGTGGAAACGGTCGCGGCCGACCGCGTCGCGCAGCCGCGTCATCTCGACCTTCAGCCGGGCATGGGCCAGCGCGTTGAGGACCGTCGTCAACAGGCGGTTGGCGTCGAACGGCTTGGACAGGAAGTCGTAGGCGCCCAGCCGCATCGCCTCCACCGCGCGGTCGATCGAGCCATGCGCGGTCACCACGATCACCGCGCTCGGCAGCGCTTGGTCGGCGACGTGCTGGAGGATCGCCATGCCGTCCATGTCGGGAAGCTGCAGGTCCAGCAGGATCAGCCGGTAGCGCTGGCGGGTCAGCCGTTCGATGGCGGCCGCCCCGCCGGCGACCCGCTCGATGGTCAGGCCCTCGCGGCTGAGCCATTCGTCGTAGAGCACGGCCAGGGACGCCGTGTCCTCCACCAGCAGGATGTCCACCGGCGAGCCGTGCATGGGCGTCATCCGGCCGCCGCCACGCCCTGCAGCTGCGCACAGGCCCGATCGAAGGCGTCCAGCATGGCATGCCCGGCGGCGACGATCTGCCGGGCGTCGGCCAGGGCGTGGTCGCCGTCGCCGCTGCGCGCCTGATCATGCACCGATCGGCTCATCGCCTGCAGGTGGCCGGCGCCGACGCTGCCGGCAAGGCTGGTCAGGTCGTGGGTCGCGCGTGCCAGGGCGGGCAGGTCGCGCCGCCCGGTGGCATCGGCGATGTCGGCGAGGCGGCTGACCATGTCCTCGCGCAGGCTCGCCAACAGGGCGGGACGGCGTTGCGGACGCACATCGACGACCATCCGGCGGAACGCCTCCGCATCGATCGCCCGCGCCGCGGCGGCGGCCGGCACGCTCGCCACTCCGGGCGTCTCGCCTGGCGCGGACTCCGGCGCGGCGGTGTCGACGGCTTCCAGTGGCGCTCGGCGGGGGCCCGCCGGCAGATGGCGCGCCAGGCACGCCGCCAGCCGTGGCAGGGTCACCGGCTTGGTCAGCACGTCGCTGACCCCGACGTCGCGCAGGCGGCGGCTGTCCTCGTCGCCGCCGAAGGCGGTCACGGCGACGATCGGCAGGCGCCCGGCGGGCGGGGTGAGGCGGCGGATCTGCCGCGCCGCGGCGAACCCGTCGAGGCAAGGCATGGCCACATCCATCAGCACCAGGTCGTAGGCGCGCGCACCGATCGCCGACACCGCCGCCGCTCCGTCGGCCGCGAGATCGGCGTCCAGGCCCAACCGCTCCAGCATCGCCTGGAACAACAGGCGGTTGGTCCGGTTGTCCTCGGCGACCAGCACCCGGAGCCCCTGTCCGGAGAAATCGGCAAGCGGCGCGTCGCTTACCGGGCCGGCCGCGGTCGGCGCCGCGGAGTCGGCGATCGGCAAGGCCAGCGAGACCCTGAACCGGCTGCCGCGGCCCAGCGTGCTGTCGATGTCGACCGTGCCGCCCATCAGGTCGACCAGGCGGCGTACCACCGCCAGGCCGAGGCCGGCCCCGGCGCTCAAGGGCTGGCGGACGTCGCCGAGCTGGGCGAAGTCCTGAAACACCAGGTCGCGATTGCCGGCGGCGATGCCGATCCCGGTATCGATCACCTCGAAGCGGATCCGCGGAGCGGCCGGGTTCGCCGCGTCGTCGGGATCGCGCAGGGCCAGCACCTCGATACCGCCGTCCTGGGTGAATTTGATGGCGTTGCCGATGAGGTTGTCCAGCACCTGGCGGATCCGCCGCGCATCGCCGACCAGGTAGGGCGGCAGATCCGCCGCCGGCCGGACGGACAGCGACAGGCCCTGGTCGGTGGCGCGCGGCCGCCAGAACGCGGCCGTCTCCTCCATCAGCCAGGCGAGATCGAATGGCGCCGGTTCATAGGTCAGCTTGCCGACCTCATCGCGCGCGAAGTCCAGGATGTCGTTGACGACCATCCGCAGGGTCTCGCCGCTGGCCAGCGCCAGGCCGAGATCGCGGCGCTGGCCGGGGTCGAGATCGCCGTTGGCGAGCAGGCTAAGCGACCCCACGACACCGTTCAGCGGTGTGCGGATCTCGTGGCTCATCATCGCCAGGAAGCGGGATTTGGCGCGGTTTGCCGCCTCCGCCTCGTCGCGGGCCTGCTGGAGGGCGCCATGCAGGCGCTCCAGCTCCTCCACCCGGCGGTTGAGCTGCGCGCGCTCGCGTTCGATGGCCGCCTGCGCCAGCACCAGGTCGGTGTTGTCCTGGGCGGTGCCGCTCATCGACATCGGCTGGCCGGCATCGTCGTGCACGCATTCGGCGCGGCCGATCACCCAGCGCACCTCACCGTTCGGCCACAATAGGCGGTGGTGCAGGAAGTACTCGCGAACGGCCCGCGGCTCGCCCGGCCGCATCGTCTCCCGGAGGGCGGCCTCGACGGCCTCCCGATCCTCCGGGTGGACGCCGCCGATCACGCTGTCGTAGTCGGCGACGATGTGGTCGGGGCCGAACCCGAAGATGCGGTACATCTCCTCCGACCAGGTTATGCGGTCGTGGCGGATGTCCCAATGCCAACCGCCGACATGGGCGATGCGCTGGGTATCGGCCAAGGCCTGTTCGGTCTCGCTCAGCCGGGCTTCCGCACGCGCCAACCGGCACGACAGATCGTTCGCCGCCTCCGTCACGCGGGACAGTGCGGCTTCGCTGGTCGCCAGGCGTCTGGCCAGCACGACCGCCGGCAGATCGCTCAGCGGATCGTCGGACGGGGTGCCGGCGGGGCGGTCGTCGACGAAGTCGGAGGACAAGGGTTCGGGCTACCGTCGGCTGTGCTGCTTGATCCTCGGGTTCGGTTCTGCCGCGGGCGCATCGCCGTGGCCGGCAAGCGTCCCGGCGTCGCCGCTCGGGTCCCATCCGCCGGCCGAAATGCGCACGGCAGATGATAAACTAGGCTTCAATCTAGCGCGTCCGGCGCGCAAGTTCGACGACCTCACGCTTTCGTGAGCCAGCGCCGCTTGCGGCGAGGGGCGGTGCGGCGCGGGTTCGGCAGTGGGGGCAAGCAGGGATGGCGACCATAGGCGAGGCCGCGGCGCGGGTCGGACTGCCGGTCAAGACGGTGCGCTACTATGCCGGGTTGGGCCTGGTGGAGACGATCCGGCGCGACAACGGCTATCGCGAGTTCGACGACCGGGCGCTCAATACGCTGGCCTTCGTGGCGCGGGCGCGGGCGCTGGGCTTTGGGCTGGAGGAGTGCCGCGCGCTGGTGTCGCTGTGGCAGGACCGTGCGCGGGCCAGCGCCGATGTGCGGGCACTCGCCAGCCGCAAGCTGGTCGAGATCGACCAGCGACTGGCCGACTTGGCCGCTCTGCGGGCCAGCTTGGCCACCTTGGTCGAGGCGTGCCGCGGCGACGAACGGCCGGATTGCCCGATCCTGGAGGACCTGGCGGGCCAGGCGCGCTGAGGCGGCGCGCGGGTGCCTTCGCTTCCCGCTACATCGGTTCCGTGGCGTCGAACAGCCCGGCTTCGTTGTAGTAGCGGATGGCGCCGGCATGCAGCGGCACGGCCATGCCGTCCAGCGCCTGGTCGATCGCGATCTCGGCACCGCGGGGATGGCCGGTGGTCAGCAGCGTCCGGGTGGTCGGATGCCACAGCGCCCGGGTGATGCCGTAGATCGTCTCGGCATCGATCGCCTCCGTCGCCACCAAGAGCGCGCTGACGCCGATGGTGTCGACGCCCGGCACCTCGGCATAGGTTCCCTCCGCCAAAGTGGTCTCGGCGAAGAAGGGCTGCTCGCGCCGGAGATTGTCGACCCCGTCGCCGGTGATCGGGATGAGGCGGATGTCGGTGCGCCGCGCCAGATCCTCGATCGCCAGGATCGGCGCCCCCGCCACGAACACCATGGCGTCCGCCGATCCGGCGAAGATGGCGTCGGCCGCCGGCTCCGGCGCCAGGAACAGCGGTTCCATATCGGCCTCGCTGAGCCCGTGCGCCTGGAGGATCAGCCGGGAGGCGACCAGGGTGCCCGACCCCTCCTCGCCGAGCACCACCCGATGGCCGGCGAGATCGGCGATCGTCTCGATGGCGCTATCGGCCGCCACCACGACATGCACCTTCTCCAGGTAGAGGCTGGCGATGCCGCGCAGGCCGCCGAAGGCCTCGCGGTCGGCGAACACGCCGGTCCCGGTGAAGGCGTAATAGGCGACGTCGGACTGGGACAGGGCGATCTCGATGGAGCCGTCCATCAGGTTGCGCAGGTTCTCCACGGAGCCGGTGCTGGCCTGCGCTACGGCGATCAGGCCGGACACCCCGCAACTGCCGCCCAGCTCGCAAGGCGGGGCGCCGGGTGGACCGGAGATCGCGCTGGCGATGATGCCGCCGATCGGGAAATAGGTGCCGCCGGTCGTGCCGGTGCCGATCCGATAGAAGCTGATGTCCTGGCTGGCTGCCGGGGCGAGCACCGCGACGGCGATGAGGGCAGCGAGGGCGGTAAGCCACGCCGGGCGCCGCCGGACCCGGGCCGATGGGGATGTCTCAGCCGTCTTGGGGGCGAGGGCGACGGCCTTCCGCGAACCGGTCCGGCGCGGGAGGAAGAGGCCAGGTCGCCAGGAGGTCATAACGGCTTCGCAACTTTCTGGGATCGCGGACGATCGGAGTGTATACCAGCCGGCCTGCCGGGGGAATCGGCGGTTCGGTGCGGGGGCGATTGCGGTGCTGAGCCATGCGGTCGCAGTGCGGGTCACATCCGCGCCGCGTGCAGGTCAGCCATGCTGTCGCTTTACCGGCCAAGCGGCCGATTCGGCTTGACTCTCCGCCCCTCGATGACCAGTTCTAGGGTCAGCTTCCAGTCAGCATCGCCGTCGCCGGCGCGACCCGACTCGGGCCCAGCCCGACCGTTGGTCGGAGCCGTTCGTGCGAGCCGCCCTACCCCTCTGCCGCCCGTCCGGGTGGCGTCGGGGCAGCCGCTCCGGTTCCCGCTCCCCCGCAATGTCGGGCCGCTCTTCACCGGCGGACGGCGTGCGATGCCGACCCCTGACGCCGAAGGAGATCTGCCTTGACCGAATCCAGCCTTGCCGGGAAATCCGTCGCCATCCTCGTCGCCAGCGGGTTCGAGGAGGTGGAGATGACCGAGCCGCAGCGCGCGCTGCTGGCGGCCGGCGCGACCGTTCGCCTGGTCAGCCACGAGCAGGGGCTGGTGAACGGTTGGCACGGCCGGGCGTGGGGCCACTACTTCCCGGTGGACGTGCCGCTGTCGTCCGCGCTGGCGGCCGATTTCGACGCGCTGATCGTGCCCGGCGGCTTCCGCAGCGTCGACAAGCTGGAGGGTGTTGCGCATACCGCGCGGTTCCTGCGCGGCTTCGTCGATGCGGGCAAGGCGGTGGCGCTGTTCGGCCAGGCGGTGCGTCTGCTCGGCCAGGCGGAGCGGCTGGCCGGCCGCAGCGTGGTGGCCGATGCGGAGATCGCCGAGACGATCTCGGCCGGCGGGGCGACTATCGCCGAGGGGCCGATCGTCATCGACCGCAACCTGGTGTCGATCGCGGCAGAGCAGGAGATGGAGACGGTGTGCCCGGCGGTGGCGCAGCATCTCAGCGAGGTGACGGCGGGTCTGGCCGACGCGGCTTGAGCGCGCTCAAGTAGCCCGAAGGGCGGTAGCGCGAAGATACCCGCGCTCAAGCAGCCCGAAGGGCGGTAGCGCGAAGATACCCGCGCTCAAGTAGTCCCGAAGGGCGGTAGCGCGAAGATACCCGCGCTAAAGTAGCCCGAAGGGCGGTAGCGCGAAGGTACCCGCGCTCAAGTAGCCCGAAGGGTGGTAGCGCATAGGTAATTCATTCAGGCGGATCGTTGCAGGCGCGGCGGTCCGCCTGTTTCTTTTGTGGATCGCGTGTCGGGCTCGCTATGGGGTCGGATGCGGTCTAGGGTTGCGGTCAAGAGCGGCGCGTAGGGACGCCCGCCGACACCCTGGTTTCCGGCGACGAAGACGGTGCAGCCCAGTTCCAGCGATCCCGGCCGCCCCGTCGGGCCGGATGACCCTGCGCCGGGTGGCACCGTGACGCCCGGTGAGGTCATCGGCTTCTGGTGCGACGCGCTGGGTCCCGATGCCTGGTTCCAGCGCGCCGACGCAACCGACCGGCTGGTGCGGGAGCGGCTGGCGCGGGCCCATGACCTGGCCGCCGCCGGGACCCTCGACGCGTGGGCGGAGACGCCGCAGGGTGCCCTGGCCCTGGTCATCCTGTTCGATCAGGTGCCACGCAATCTCTTTCGCGACGATGCCCGCGCCTATGCTACGGACGCGCGGGCACGGGCCGTGGCGCGCCGGGCGATTGCCCGCGGCGACGACGCGGCGCATGACGACATGCGGCGCCTGCTGCTGCTGCTGCCGTTCGAGCACAGCGAGGCGCTGGCCGATCAGGAATGGTCGGTGGCGCTGTTCGAGGCGCGCGTCGATAATCCGGTCTGGCGGGACTACGCCTGGCGCCACCACGCGCAGATTGCGCGGTTCGGCCGGTTTCCCCATCGCAATGCGGTGCTGGGGCGCGACAGCACGCCCGAAGAGCAGGCCTTCCTGGCCGGCCGCACCGAGATCTTCTGATGCAGGACCGCTTGATCCGGGGCGGCGGGCGGGGCGGTCGGTCGTGATGGGGGTGATCGGCGGGCTCGATCACGCGCTGATCGGCGTGCGTGATCTGGAAGCGGCGCGGGCGCAGTGGCGCCGGCTCGGCTTCGCCCTGACGCCGCGCGGCCGGCATATCGGCTGGGGCACCGGCAACTACTGCATCATGTTCCGCGACGACTACCTGGAACTGCTCGGCATCGTCGATCCGGCCCAGCCGGTGCAGGGCCTGGATGCGCTGCTGGCGGTGCGGGAAGGCCTGCTGGGGCTCGCCTTCACCGCGGCCGACGGCATGGCGGCGGCCGAGACGGCGATGGCGGCGGCGGGCATCGCCGGCGAGGGGCCGCAGGCCCTGTCGCGCCGGCTGGAGCTGCCGGAAGGCACGGTCGAGCCGGCGTTTCGCGTGCTGCACCCGGACCCGCCCGACGCTTTGGGCGTGCGCGGCTTCGTCTGCGAGCATCTAACGCCGGAACTGATGCGCCAGCCGGCCTGGTTGGCGCATCCCAACACAGCGCGGCGCCTGCGCGTGGTGACGGCGGCGGTGCCGACGCCGATGTCGCTGTTCGGCCCGTGGCGGGAGCTGGCCGGGGCGACCCAGGTTGTCGGCGGCGGCGGTGGCGTGACGGTGCGGCTGGGCGAGACCTTGTGCCATTTCGGGGCGGCGGAGGGAGTGGTCTCGGGCCTGCTCGGCCTCGCCGTGGAGGTCGGCGACCTCGACCGCGCCGCCGCCGTGCTGACCGCCGCCCGTGTCGATTACGAGCGCGTCGACCGGGAGATCACCATCGATCCCGTGGAGGCCAACGGCGTCGCGCTGAGTTTTCTTGGCGGTTGATTCCGGCTCCCGCGTGTCTTTACCCGCGTGACCACGGCCCGGCCGGTCCCGGCGGTGCGGGTGGGCGGCGCCGCGGCGGGGCGAGCACGGGCGCGGCGATCAGCCCGGCGACGCAGCCGCCGATATGCGCCCACCAGGCGACATTGGTGCCGCCCGCCGGCTGGGTCAGCGCGGTGGTGCCCATATAGAGCTGCAGCCCCAGCCAGGCGAGGCCGAACCACACGGCCGGCAGGCGCAGGAACAGCGGGATCACCACCACCAGCACGAACACCACGACGCGCGAGCGTACGAACAGCCAGAGATGGGCGCCGAGCACCCCGGCGACCGCGCCGCTGGCCCCGATCACCGGAGACGAACTCGTCGGGTAGACCTGCACGTGCGCCCAGGCGGCCGCCAGCCCGACCAAGAGGTAGAGCAGCAGGAATCGCGGCCAGCCGATCCGGCTCTCCACGGCCCGGCCGAACAGCCACAGCGTCCACATGTTCAAGATCAGATGCAGCCAGCCGCCATGCAGCAGCGCCATGGTCAGGTAGGGCAGGCGGTTGGCGGGATCGAGGCCGTGCCAGATCGCCCATTGCGGGTCGCTGTAGCGCCGCGGGATGAGCGCGAACTCCACCAGGAAGCGCAGCGAGTCCGGCTGGGCCAGCGACTGCTGCCACAGGAAGGCAGCCGTCGACAGGGTGATGATGGTGTAGGTCGTCCACGCCGTCCGCTCGCGCGGCGCCGTGCTCCCGACCGGCAGGATCATGGCAGACCGTCGGCGCCTGGACTGTCACGAGGGGGCAGCGCGGACCTTAGATCATGCAGGGCTGTTAGGGCGAGGGTCGCGCCTTGGCCGTCCTCAATGGGACGCCGGTACGACCGGCGGCGCCTCCGCGACCTGGCCCTGTTGGGCGATCTCCTGGGTCAGTTCGGCCTCCAGTTCCGCGGTCAGCGCCTGGAAGGCCGCCAATTCGGCGCCGGCGAGCTGGCGGCCGGTCGGCATGTCGATGGTCAGCGGATTGACCTGGCTGCCGTTGACCAGCACCTCATAGTGCAGATGCGGGCCGGTCGACAGGCCGGTGGAGCCGATATAGCCGATCACCTGCCCCTGCTCGACCCGGCTGCCGCGCGACAGGCCGCGCGCGAACCGGCTCATATGCGCATATGCCGTCTGCAGGCGGCCGTTGTGGCGCAGGCGGATATAGTTGCCGTAGCCGCGATTGCTGCCGATCACCTCGACGACGCCGTCGCCGGCGGCGAGGATCGGCGTACCGGTCGGGCCGGCGAAGTCGACGCCGCGATGCATGCGCGAATAGCCGAGGATCGGATGGCGCCGCATGCCGAAGCCGGAGCTCATGCGCAGGCCGTCCACCGGCGTGCGCAGCAGGGCCTTGCGGACGCTGAGCCCGTCGCGGTGGTAGTAGTCGACCGCGCCGTCAGGCGTCTCGAAGCGGATGATCGGCGTCGTCTCGCCCGACACCGTCAGCGCGGCATAGATCACCGCGCCGTGGCGGGCGAAGCTGCCATGCTCGGTGAAGTCCTGCTCGAACAGCAGCGCGAACTCGTCGCCGGGCTGCACGTCGCGCTGGAAATCGATGTCATAGGAATAGGCGCGCACCAGGCGGTGCAGCACCTGGTAGGGCACGCCGGCGTCGGCCGCGTCGCCGGCCAGGCTGGACTGGATCACGCCCGAGGCCGCGACGCGTCGGGTGACCAGGGCCACCGGCTGCTCCGCCACCGCGAAGGCGCCGTCGTCCTCCCGGGTGACCGCGGCGACGGTCTCGACATCGGGCATCAGGGAGAGGCCCTGGAAGTCGGCGGTGCGGCCGCGATGGTGGAACGACAGGGTGATCTCCTGGCCGACCTGCAGGCGGCGCGGGTCGAACACACCTTGCAACGCCGCGATGGCGGCCTGGGCCTCGCTGCGGGCGACGCCGGCGCGGACCAGCAGGGACGTCAAGGTGTCGCCCGAACCGACCTGCACCACGCGATCCTCGGGGCCATGGCGGGCCGGTCGTTGCCGCAGGGTCTCCACGATCCCCAGGACGGCTGCCGTCGCGATATCGTCGGTGCCGAACGCCGTCGGCGACGCCGGGGCGGCGGCCAGCCAGCCGAGCGTGCCGGCGACCGGCGGCACGGCCGCCAGCCGCGGGTCGGCGGCCACCCGCGTAGCGGATGACGGGGTCTCGGCGTGCGGTGCCGTCAGGATGTGCGCGGCGTTGCCGAAATCCACCCAGCCTTGCCAGCCGGTTGCAGCGCCACCGCTCGCGCCGGTCGACGGCCCGGCCAGGCCGCCGCGATCCGTGGCCATCGCGGCCGCCGCCCAGGCGCCGGCCGCGGTGGGGCGCACCGGCGCTTCCTCTCCGGTCGACAGCAGCGCGGCCGGCATCGACAGCGGCAGGGCCGTGCCGGCGGTATCGCCGGAGGACGAGAGCGCGGACACGCCCACCGCCCCCGCAACGGCCAGGCCCGCGACGGTGATGCCCGCGGCCAGGCTGCGGGCGACGGCCCGGGGGTGGCTGAGGGCAAAGGATCTGAGAGGGGCGACGGAGAGGCGACGGAGAGCGGGCACGGCTGGTGAGGGCTCCCGAGGGTCGGCGGGGGAGGGCCGGCGCGGCGGACGGCGGCGATCCCGCGATTCGCACCGAATCATCGGATATGGTGAGCGTGGGTCCGAGATCCTGTCAATCGGCAAAAATGGCCGATTTGCAATAGGTTGTGCCTTATTTCTCAAGTGCTGCCCAAGGGGTGCGCAGCGCACCGCGCGCCGTTCGGCCGGGTGGCGGTCCGGGCTGTGGGTCGGATCGACAACAAATCCGTCACAAAGCATTTGACAGGCCGGCCGGCGAGGCGTAACTAGCCGGCCCTCGACCCGATCGATTGCGGGCGTTCTGCCCAGACCCAGCCACCGCCGACGCGCGGTCGGCGCCGGTCGTCTCGGTCGTTGTGGTCGCGGGATATTGGACAATTGAATAGGTGAGAAGGGATGCGCGGGCGGTTGGCGTTTGCGTGGTGTTTTGTTGGGTTTGGGGCTTTGGCTGGTGACG
>JANQSN010000047.1 GCA_028284045.1 Alphaproteobacteria bacterium
CGCGCCGACAATCTGATCGCAACCGCTGGCTTGCCCATCAATCATGCTCCTCGAATCTCGGGAACATGATCCATTAAACTTCTCGATCAGGACACTAGATCAACCTGCGTTCAGATGGAATCATCTGAACGCAGATAAGTTGATCTAGTTCAAAGTGTTATAGCATCTTATCTGCGTCCATTCGGACGCAGGATGCTCTAGGCCGGGTCGGCCGCCGATGACAGGCGATAGGGGAGAGGATCGCGGATGTCGGAGCTTGGCCGGGCCGCCGACGCGGCGTCGGCGGATCGCCCGACGGTGGCCTTGCTGGTCACCTGCCTGGTTGACCTGATCCGCCCGTCGATCGGCTTTGCGGCCGCAGCACTCTTGGAGCGCGCCGGATGCCGCGTCGCGGTGCCGGCGGCGCAAACCTGTTGCGGCCAGCCAGCCTACAACAGCGGCGCGCGGCGCGAGGCCCGGGCCGTCGCACGCCGGACCATCGCCGCGTTCGAGGCGTACGACACCGTCGTCGCGCCCTCGGGAAGCTGTGCGGGCATGGTCTCGCACCACTACCCGGCCTTGCTGGCGGACGATCCGGACTGGGCACCGCGAGCGCAGACGTTGGCCGCGCGTACGCATGAGCTGACCAGTTTTCTCGTCGATGTCCGCAGCCTCGACGATCTGGGCGGCGTGCGCCTCGACGCTGTGGCGACCTATCACGATAGCTGCTCGGGATTGCGGGAGCTGGGCATCAAGGCCCAGCCGCGCCGCCTGCTCGGCCTGGTCGACGGGCTCGACCTGGCGGAACTGCCGGGGGCGGAGGTGTGCTGCGGGTTCGGCGGCACCTTCTGCGTCAAGTATCCCGACATCTCCAACAAGATGCTGGCCGACAAGGCGGGCGAGATCGCCGAGACCGGTGCGGACCTGCTGTTGGCCGGCGATCTCGGCTGCCTGATGAACATGGCGGGCAAGCTCACGCGTACGGGCTCACCTGTCGCCGTACGCCATATCGCGGAGGTGCTGGCGGGCGACACCCGCACGCCGCCGATCGCCCGCGGGCCGGACGACGGGCCCTAGCCACGGGACATACGCCCCGGAACCGCTACAAGAATTCCCCGATCGAGGACGCGGCAGGCATGCAACCGACCTCCCTGGCCTTCAAGGAGACGGCGCGGCGGGCGCTGGACGACGCCCAGCTTCAGCGTGCGCTGCTCAACATGAAGCCCGGCTTTCAGCAGCGCCGCGCCGGCACGGTGGCCAAGCTGCCGGAATTCGACGCGCTGCGCGACCAGGCAAGGGCGATCAAGAACCACACGCTGGCCAATCTCGACCACTATCTGACGCGGTTCGAGGCGCAGGTTCAGGCCGCCGGGGGCCATGTCCATTGGGCGGCGACGGCCCAGGAGGCGACGGACATCGTCGTCGCATTGTGCCGCGCGGCCGGCGCGCGCACCGTGACCAAGGGCAAATCCATGGTCGCGGAGGAGATCGCGCTGAACGATGCGCTGCAGGCCGCCGGGTTTCACCCGTTGGAGACCGATCTCGGCGAGTACATCATCCAGCTTCGCGACGAGTGCCCCAGCCATATCATCGCCCCGGCCCTGCATCTGACGCGCCAGCAGATCACCCGCACCTTCCAAGAGGCGCATACCCATCTGCCGGCCGACCGGCCGCTCGACGAGCCGCGCCAGCTCACCGACGAGGCCCGTGCCGTCCTGCGTGACGGGTTCTTGGGTGCGGATGTCGGCATCACCGGCGCCAATTTCCTGGTGGCGGAAACCGGCAGCACGGTCATCGTCACCAATGAGGGCAATGGCGACCTGACCCAGACCCTGCCGAAGACGCATATCGTCGTCTCGTCGATTGAGAAGGTGGTGCCGACGCTGGAGGACACCACAACGATCCTGCGGCTGCTCGCCCGCTCCGCCACCGGGCAGGAATTCAGCGCCTACACGACGTTTTCTACGGGTCCGCGACGCGCCGACGACCCCGACGGCCCGGAAGCCTTCCACGTCGTGCTGGTCGACAACGGCCGGGCGGCGCTGCTGGCGACGGAGGCGGCGGAGGCGCTGCGCTGCATCCGCTGCGGGGCGTGCATGAACCATTGCCCGGTCTATGGCGCCGTCGGCGGCCATGCCTATGGCTGGGTGGTGCCGGGGCCGATCGGGGCGGCGCTGGACCCCGGGCTGATCGGGGTGGAGACGGCGCGCCACCTGCCCAACGCGTCGACCTTCTGCGGGCGCTGCGAGAGCGTCTGCCCGATGCGCATTCCGCTGACCACCATCATGCGCCATTGGCGGACGCAAGAGCATGCCCGCAAGCTGTCGCCGGGGCGCATCCGCTGGGGCCTCGGCGTATGGGCGTATGTCGCGGCCCGGCCGCGCCTCTACCGGCTGTGTACGCGGCTCGGTGTGGCGGCGATGGCCTGGGTCGGGCGGCGCCGCGGGCACTTGCGCCGGTGGCCGGGCGCCGAAGGCTGGACGCGCTATCGCGACCTGCCCGCGCCGCAGGGCGGCACGTTCGTCGACCGCTGGCAGCGCGGCGAGCGCGGCGCTCCGGCCCGGGAGACGGGCCGGTGAGCCTCGCCGACGCCTCCGCCGCCGCCCGGGCGCGCATCTTCGCCACCCTGGGCAAGAGCCTGTCCGCCGGCCGCCTCGCCGCCGCGACCGATGGTGCGACCGCCGATCCGGCCGCCGCGGACGCCCGCATCGCCGCCCGACCGCGCGGCATACGCCCCGCCCGGGTAGATCGAGATCCCGCCGGGCTGATCGCCCTGTTCGTGGAGCAGGCGGTGGCGGTGCAGGCGACGGTTGCGCGGCTCGCCAAGCCCGACGCGGTGCCCCAGGCGGTCGCCGATTATCTGGCGGAGCACAACCAGCCCGCCCGCCTGCGTTGCGCGCCGCAGCGGTGGCTGACCGGTCTCGACTGGGCGGCGACGGCGCTGGAGGTTTCCCAGGGCCCGGCGGCGGCCGACGACACCGCGTCGCTGACCGGGGCGGTCGTCGGGGTGGCGGAGACGGGCACGCTGATGCTGGCCTCCGGCCCGGCCGGGCCGACCACGCTGAATTTCCTGCCGGACACGCATATCGTGGCGCTGCGGGCCGAACAGGTGGTGGCGAGCTATGAGGATGGCTGGGACCGGATCCGCGCGGCGGGGCCGATGCCGCGGACGGTGAACATGATCACCGGCCCGTCGCGCACCGGGGATATCGAGCAGGTGATCCAGCTCGGCGCCCACGGGCCGCGCCGTCTGCACATCCTGCTGATCGGCGAGGCGGCCGCCGGTTCGGCCCGGTGAGCCGCGGCCGGTCCTACCGCCCGGGTCCGGAGGAGATGGCGTTGTGGCGCCACGCCACCCGCGACGTCGACCCGCTGCGCCCCCGCCCGGCGGCCGACCCGCCCGCGCCGGCACCGCCGCCGCCGAAGCGCCCCGAGAGCAAGCCGCCAGCGGCACCGGCCCGCCCGAAGACGGCGAAACCTCGCCCCGCCGCGCCGCCGCCGACCCAGCCGACCCTGGCACCGGGGGAGACCGCCGGCCTCGACCGCCGCACGGCGGAGCGGCTGCGCCAGGGCCGCCTGTCGATCGACGCGCGCCTCGACCTGCACGGCATGACCCAGGCCCAGGCGCATGGCGCCCTGGCCGGCTTCGTGGAACGCTGCCATGCCGACGGCCGCCGCGTCGTCCTGGTGATCACCGGCAAGGGCAGCCCGCGGATCAGCCGGCCCGACGATCTGCCTTTCGCCACGCCCGGCGGCATCCTCAAGGCCCGGGTGCCCGCCTGGCTGAACGAGCCCGGATTGCGGTCCAAGGTCCTCGCCGTCCACCACGCCCGCCCCCAACACGGCGGCGACGGCGCGCTGTATGTGCTGCTGAAGCGGCGGCGGTGAAGCGGCCCGCCTATCGCACCGACGGCGCGGTGAAGAGGCGCCCGCAGGCCGGCGGCAGGACGCCGGGGGGACGCGGCTGGCCGGGGCTGCCATAGGCGGCGAGGCGGTCTGGGCCGAGGTCGCCCGGGTCGTCGTCGCCGGCGCAGCCGGTGCCGGCGGGGGGCGCGGCCTGGCCCTCGCAGCCCGGCTGGTCGGCGGGGCAGTTCAGCCGGACATGCATGTGCCGGTCATGGGCGGGTTCGGGCACCAGGACGCGCAGCCAGTCGCGATCCGGCCAGTCGCGCGCGCACAGATCGGCCTTCACCCCGGCATGCACGAAGATCCGAGCAATCCGAGGGTCTTCGGCCGCCAGGCGGACCAGCGCGACCTGCGCCTCGCCCCAGTGCGCGGGGTCGACCGCGCCGTCGGCGCCGATCGCGGAGACTTCGCCGAGGCCCCGGCGCTCCTCGACCGGCAGCGGGGCGAGGTCCAGCCGATACCAGACATCGACGTCGAGCCCGCTCTCATGGCTGGCATGGCCGGTGATCGGGCCGCCGCGCACCTGCCCGATATCCGCGACATTGATCGGCCCGTGGCCAAGCGCCTGCATCGCCGCGCCCAGATCGCGCACGAAATCCAGCGTCTCCGGATGCCCGTAGTTGCGCCGGCGCTGGGGATAGATCACCTGGAATCCCGGCCCGTCGAGGTCGAGCGCCACCGCGCCGCCGATGCAGCCCTGATCGTACCGCCCCCAGATGGCCGGCGGGCCGCCGCTGGGGCCGGCCAGGGTTGACCACGGCTCCACCCAGTCCGCCGCGGCCGGTGCGGTGACGAAGGCGAGCGACAGGGCGGCTAGGAACGCGCCGATGCGCCCGAGCGGAGGCCTAGACATGGGTCTCAACCGCCTCTTCGACGGCGTCCAGGGTGTCCAGGACCGCCAGCCAGGTCGCCGCCTCGGCGGGAACGAGCCGAAAACCCTCCAGGCTGGCCTGGCGGCCCTCCAGGATCTGCGGTCCCAGCGGTGCCACCGGCAGCGGCGCGGTCACGCCCAGGCGGTCCAGCGCGGCGCGGGCCGCCTCGATCGTCGTGGCGCTGATCAGCAAGGTCGCGTCGGCGTCGCCCGCCGTCGCCGGGTGGTCGCGTCCGGCCTGCTCCAGGCGGCTCGCCACATTCACCGGGTCGCCGACGACGGTGTAGTTCATCCGCCCCGGCGCGCCGATATTGCCGACGACGACCCGGCCGGTATGCAGGCCGCCGCGCACCCGGATCGCCACCTGGCCCGCCGCGCGGCGCTGGGCATTGTCCGCCTCGACGGCCAACGCGATGGCCGCGACTGCCCGACACGCCTTCAGCGCGTGGTCGGGATCACCCACCGGCGCCCCCCAGAAGGCCATCAGCCCGTCGCCGATGAACTTGTCGATGGTGCCGTCCTGCGCATCCACGGCTTGGGCGACCAGCCGGAAGTGATCGTTCAGCAGTGCGGCGATCGCCGGGGCGGGCATCTCCTCCGACAGCGCGGTGAAGCCGGCGATGTCGGTGAACAGGATGGTCAGCTCCCGCTCCCGCGATGCCAGCGCGGCATCGGCGCCGCTGTCGGCCAGGCGGTGCACCAGCCGCTTGGGCACATAGGTCTCGAACCAGCGCAGGCTGGTGGTCATGGCGTTGAAGGCGCGCGCCTGTTCGTCGAATTCGGAGACCCGGCTGGGCGGCAGCGGTTGGACGCGGGTGAACTCCAGCGCGCCGATGGCATGCGCGTTCTCCGCCAACAGGCGGATCGGCCGCGCGGCGGAGCGGGCGAGCGACAGGCTGACGAACACGGCGAGCGCCAGGATGCCCGCACCCAGCACAGCGGAGACGGCGACGCGCAACAGCTCCTGCGGCGGACCCTCCCGCTCGAAATAGACGCCCAGCGTCAACGGGGTCGGGCCGTAGTCGACCAGCTCGCGCTCCAGCACCATGAACTCCAGCTCGCCCAGCGCGATCACCGACATCTCGACCGCGTCGAAGAACGGAATGTCCAGGGCCCGGCGCTCGTCGAGCCGGGCGAGCACCGGATCGCCCAGGTCCTCCACCGTGACCGGCTCCGCATCGCCGTCGGCGTCGGTGTCCGCAATCGGCTCGGCAGGATCCTCGGCCAGCAACGCATGCGCGACGACCGTGCCGTCGGTGGCCAGCAGATAGGCGCGGTCGCCGTCCAGCTCCGCCTCCATGTCGAGCATGAATTCCGACAAGGCGCGGACGGGCACGGTGGCGGCGATCACCCCGGCGAAGTCGCCGTCCTCGTCGCGGATCGCCATGTGTACGTTCAGCGTCACGCCGGACAGCGGCAGTACCCGGACCTCGTCCCAGAACGGCGCGTCGATCTTGCCCAGCGCGAAGTCGTTGCGCAGCACCGCCATCTCGATGTCGCCGGTGGCCAGGCGTACCGCCGCGGCCCGCCCCTCCACCAGCCGCACGGCCAGCACGCTGGCGTCGGGGCGCAAGAGGGCGATCAGCTCCGCCCGGCCGCCCAGCCCGGCCAACGCCCCGGCGAACAGGTCGGTCAGCCGTTCCTCGCTCTGGCGCAGGCTCTGATTGCGCTCGATCCGGTCGACCAGGGCCGCGACGGCGGCCGCGGCGGGGTCGAGATGGGCGCGCACCCGATCCTCCGCCGCCGTCAGCAGCAAATCGGTGCGCTGGGCGACCAGGCTGAGCGCCGCGGTGAACCCGCCATAGCTGGAGATCCCGATCACCATCAGGACCGCCAAGGCGATCGGCAGGCCGACGACGGTGCTGAGCACCAGGGCAAACGGGACCCGGCGGATCGGCTGCGGCCGCCAGCGCCGCGCCTTGCGGCGCCGACCCGCGGTTCCCCCAGCGCCGGGGGCCGGTTTGCCGGCGGCCGGCGGCGGGGGTTTGGTCGGCAGGGCGGGCAGGGTCATCGCGGATGCGCCACGGGACGGGCGCCGGCGCTCACGCCCGCGGCAGCATGCGGCCCAAGGGTCGGCCGCCGATGACGTGCAGGTGCAGATGGTCGACCTCCTGGCCGCCATCCGCCCCGGTGTTGCACAGCACGCGATAGCCGCCCTCGGCCAGGCCCGCCGCCTCGGCCACCCGGCCGGCCGCGCGGGTCAGCGCCGCCATCTCCGCATCGCTGGCACCGGCCGCGAAGTCGGTCCAGGAGACGTAGGCGCCCTTCGGGATCACCAGGATATGCACCGGCGCTTGCGGGTTGATGTCGTTGAAGGCGAGGACGTGGTCGTCCTCATAGACCTTGGTGCAGGGGATCTCGCCGCGCAGGATGCGGGCGAAGATGTTGTTGGTGTCGTAGGACATGGGTCCTCTCGGCTTCGCTCCCGATTGCGTTGGAAACGGCAGGGATCAGCCGTTCCGTCGCTTCTTCTCGTCCAGCCCGCCGGTGCCGAGGCGCCCCGCCAGCCGGTCCAGCACATCGGCCGGGCGGAGGTCCATGGCGGCCCACAGCACCAGCAGGTGATAGAGCAGGTCGGCGCTCTCCTCCGCCAGGCGGTCGGTGTCGCCGCGCACCGCCTCGATCACCGCCTCCACCGCTTCCTCGCCGGTCTTCTGGGCGATTTTGGGGATGCCGCGGGCGAACAGCCGGGCGGTGTAGCTGGTCTCTGGATCGGCGCCGCGGCGCGACTCGATGATCGCGAACAGCCGCTCCAGCACCGCGTCGGCGCCGTCGCGGCCGCTCATGCCGCACTGCCCAACGACGGGGATGCCGCCGGCGGCGGGCGTACGGCGAGGCCAGCCGCCGCCATATGCCCCTTGGCCTCGGCCAGGGAATAGGTGCCGAAATGGAAGATCGACGCGGCCAGCACGGCCGCCGCATGGCCGTCGCGCACGCCGTCGACCAGGTGGTCCAGCGTGCCGACGCCGCCCGAGGCGATCACCGGCACCGGCACCGCATCGGCGACCGCCCGGGTCAACTCGGTGTCGAAGCCGGCCTTGGTGCCGTCGCGGTCCATGGAGGTCAGCAGGATCTCCCCCGCCCCCAGTTCCGCCATGCGGCGCGCCCAGGCGACGGCGTCCAGGCCGGTCGGCGTGCGCCCGCCATGGGTGAAGACTTCGAAGCCGCTGGGGCAGTCGCCGGCCGCGGTCGCCGGGTCGCGGCGTTTGGCGTCGATCGCCACGACGATGCATTGCGCGCCGAACTTGCGCGACGCCTCCGCCACCAGATCCGGCCGGGTCACCGCGGCGGTGTTGATTGCCACCTTGTCCGCGCCGGCCAGCAGAAGCGCGCGGATATCCTCCACACGCCGCACGCCGCCGCCGACGGTCAGCGGCAGGAAGACCGCATCCGCCGTGCGCCGCACCACGTCCAGCAGGATATCGCGACCGTCGCTGGAGGCGGTGATGTCGAGATAGCACAGCTCGTCCGCCCCGGCGCGGTCGTAGAGGCGCGCCTGCTCCACCGGGTCGCCGGCATCCACCAGGTCGACGAAGTTCACGCCCTTGACGACGCGCCCGTCCTTGACGTCCAGGCAGGGGATGATCCGGACCGTCAGCATTGCACCAGCCCCGGCGGGCGGTGCCCGTTGCCCGGCCGGCCGGCCACCACGGCCAGGGCCGCCGCAGGGTCGATCCGGCCGTCGTAGAGGGCGCGCCCGCAGATGACGCCGACAATGCCCGCCGCCTCCTCCGCCTTCAGGGTGATCAGGTCCTCAAGCGAGGAGACGCCGCCCGAGGCGATCACTGGCGTGGTCAGGGCGAAGGCGAGGTCGACCGTCTGGTCGATGTTCAGCCCGCCCATGGCGCCGTCGCGGTTGATGTCGGTGTAGATGATGGCGGCGACCCCGGCGTCTTCCAGGCTGAGCGCCAGGTCGAGCGCCTTGACCCGCGTCGTGCGGGCCCAGCCGTCCACCGCCACATGGCCTTCCCGGGCATCGATGCCGACGGCGATGGCGCCGGGAAACTGCCGGCAGGCCTCGCGCACCAGGGCCGGATCGTTCAGCGCCGCCGTGCCGAGAACCACGCGGTTGACGCCCTTGACGATCCAGCCCTCGATCGCCGCCATGTCGCGGATGCCGCCGCCGAGCTGCACCGGCAGATCGCTGGCGGCGAGGATCCGCTCGACCACCGCGCCGTTGACCGCGTGGCCGGCGACGGCGCCGTTGAGGTCGACGACGTGGATCGCTTCGAAGCCCTGCTCGACGAAGCGGCACGCCTGCTCCGCGGGGTCGGAGTTGAAGACCGTCGCCCGGTCCATCTCGCCGCGCACCAGCCGCACGCAGGCCCCGTCCTTCAGGTCGATGGCGGGATAGAGGATCATCGCTCGCGGCTCTCCGGCGGCATCAGGGTGTCCAGGCGAGGAAGTTGGCGATCAGCCGCAGGCCGACCCGCTGGCTCTTCTCCGGGTGGAACTGGGTGCCGACGATCGGCCCGTTGCCGACCATCGCGGCGAAGGGGCGGCCGTAGACGGCGCTGGCCAGGCGGTCGCCGGGCCTGGCCGGCACCAGCGCGAAGCTGTGCACGAAATAGGCGTAGTCGCCCTCGTCGATCCCGGCCAGGACCGGATGGCCGGGGGCGTCCAGGCGCAGCCGGTTCCAGCCCATATGCGGGATTTTCAGTTGGCCGTTGGCCGGGCCGTTCACGGGGTCGTTGCCGCCCGCCGCCGCGTCGGGGTCTCGAGCATCGAGGGCGTCGACCGAGCCCGCCAGCCAGTCCAGCCCCGGCGTCTCGCCATGCTCCGTGCCGATGGTCGCCAGAAGCTGCATGCCGACGCAGATGCCCAGGAACGGCCGCCCGCGGCCGTGCACCGCCTCGCCCATCGCCTCGACCATGCCGTCCAGCCCCAGCAGCCCGGCCCGGCAATCGGCAAACGCGCCGACGCCCGGCAGCACGATGCGATCGGCGGCGGCGACGATGTCCGCCCGGTCGGTCACCACCACGTCGCGCGGCAACTCGGCGAGGCGCGCCGCCTCCGCGATGGCGCGGGCGGCGGAGCGCAGATTGCCCGAGCCGTAGTCGATGATGGCGACCGTCTGCATGGCGTTCCAGCCTTGCCCCGCCCCCGCTTGCGCCGTCAGCCCGCCCCGGCGCCCGGCGGCGCGCCGCCGGTCAGCGTGCCCTTGGTGGACGGAACCCGCCCCGCCTGGCGCGGATCGTGGGCGATGGCGGCCTTCAGCGCGCGGGCAAGCGCCTTGAAGCCGCTTTCGGCGATATGGTGATTGTTGATGCCGGCCAAAGCTTCGACATGCAGGGTCAGGCCCCCGGTCTGGGCCAGCGCCTGGTGGAATTCACGGAACAGCTCGGTGTCCATGCCGCCCAGCGCGGGCTGGGTGAAGGCGACTTGCCAGGTGAGATGCGGCCGGCCGGACAGGTCGACCACGACGCGGGTCAACGCCTCGTCCAACGGCGCGTAGGCGTGGCCGAAGCGCTGGATGCCGGCGCGGTCGCCCAGCGCCTTGGCGAGCGCCGTGCCCAGCGCCAGGCCGGTATCCTCCACCGTGTGATGGGCGTCGATATGCAGGTCGCCGTCGGCCGTGATCTCCAGATCGATCAGGCTGTGGCGGGAAAGCTGCGCCAGCATATGGTCGAAGAAGCCGATGCCGGTGGCGATGCGGTGGCGGCCGCTGCCGTCGAGGTCGAGGGTGACGGCGATACGGGTCTCCGCGGTCGCACGCTCGACCGCCGCGCGCCGCTGGGCCTCGCCCGACATCGATGTGCCCGTCAGGGGATCAGCAGTATCCATGCCTGCGTTCTAGCAGCCGCGGCGGCCCTGCGCCAAGCGATGCAGGCATGCGGCCGGCCGTGACCCGGACGAAGGCTAGCCGTCGTCCTCGTCGTCGATGGAGAACTCCTCGACGATCAGCAGCCGGTCGATGTCGCCGGCATCGTTGACCACCGGTACGAAGACGTATTCCAGCGTCATGAAATCCATGTCGCGCCAGACCACATTGACCCGGTCGGTCACCGGATAGCGCTTATGGACCGGCAGCTCGTAGGCGTTCAACCAATAGGGGCGCCAGATATTGAGGTCCAGGTCGTGCAGGTAGCGGCCCTTCAACCGCTCGTCATAGTTCGTATCGATATGCCCGCCGACCAGCGAGAAGCGGAAGGTCAGCAGGCGCGGCCGCCCGGTCCGCTTGCAGGGCGCGGGGGGCGTGCGTTCGACGTCGACCAGCACGATATGCTGCAGGAACCCCTGCATGGAGATCGGATCGATGTCGCCGCGGCGGATCGGCCCCAGCTCCGGCGATCGCGTCCGATACCAGTCGAAGCCTTCGGCGCATTTGCGGGACAAAAAGGTCTCGACACCGAAGGCGCGTCGCGCCTGGCGTGACTGCGGGGGCGGTAGATCGCGGCGTGCCTTTTCTCGCTGCATGGCGGCCCGCTGTCCGGTAACGCGTATCAACCGACCCGACAACCGTGGGGGGCGGTCGCCGGCATGACCATGACCTGGATGCGCGACGATCTCGCCGCGCTGCATTAAGAACGTACTGTATCATGACTAATGCCCGGGGGCGAATCACGAACATTTTCGGTAAACAACCGTCGGTGACCAACCGGCAGGCTCCGCGGTCGTCGGGTTCGTCCCGCTTGACCGCGGCGGCACCATCGCCACATTGAAGGGCAG
This sequence comes from Alphaproteobacteria bacterium, assembly GCA_028284045.1. Lineage (GTDB taxonomy): Bacteria > Pseudomonadota > Alphaproteobacteria > DSM-16000 > Inquilinaceae > JANQSN01. Next base: position 11,426 of record JANQSN010000047.1, read on the forward strand.
GATCGGGGAGGCCGGGCCGGGCGATGCGCCCGATGGCGCCGAGCCCAGGGTCGCGGCCGGACATCCGTCGGAGTCGCCCGGGACCGTGCCTCAACGCATCCACAGGCGCGCTGCGCCGCAATTCACCCGACGCCACCCGCTCGCCCGCTCGGGCCCCCGCGGCCGTATGCTGAACGCGGGCCAGCCGGGCGAGTGCATGGCCCAGTCCGATGGGAAACGGCGCTAAGTCTCATGAGTGAACACAGGGGAACGGCCGCCGGACCGGCCTGGCACGGCACGACCGTGCTGGCGGTGCGCCGGGGCGGGCAGGTGGTGATCGCTGCCGATGGCCAGGTGACGGCCGGCCAGACGGTGATGAAGGGCTCGGCGCGCAAGGTGCGCCGGCTCGCCAAGGGCGCGGTGCTGGCCGGGTTCGCCGGCGCGACCGCCGACGCCTTCGCGCTGTTCGAGCGGCTGGAGTCGAAGCTGGAGCAATACCCCCAGCAGCTCACCCGCGCCTGCGTGGAGATGGCGAAGGACTGGCGGACCGACCGGTATCTCCGGCGCCTGGAAGCGATGATGGCGGTCGCCGACCGCAACGTGTCGCTGCTCTTGACCGGCACCGGCGACGTCTTGGAGCCCGATGACGGGCTGATCGCCATCGGCTCCGGCGGTCCGTTCGCGCTGGCCGCGGCGCGGGCGCTGGTCGGCCGCGCCGAAGACGGCGATATGCCGGGCCTCGACGCGGAGACGGTGGCCCGCCGGGCGCTGGCCATCGCCGCCGATATCTGCATCTACACCAACCACCAGATCACGGTGGAGAGCCTGGAGGCGGCGCCGGAGGCCGCCCCGGCTGCCCTGGAGAAATCATGACCGCTTTCAGTCCGCGCGAGATCGTCGGCGAGCTCGACCGCTATATCGTCGGCCAGCACGAGGCCAAGCGCGCCGTCGCCATCGCGCTGCGCAACCGGTGGCGCCGCCAGCAATTGCCGGAGGGCCTGCGCGAGGAGGTCCTGCCGAAGAACATTCTGATGATCGGCCCCACCGGCGTCGGCAAGACGGAGATCGCCCGGCGTCTGGCGCGGCTCGCCCAGGCGCCCTTCCTGAAGGTCGAGGCGACCAAGTTCACCGAGGTCGGCTATGTCGGCCGCGACGTCGAGCAGATCGTCCGGGATCTCCTGGAAAGCGCCATCGCCATGACGCGCGAGCGGCTGCGCCGGGAGGTCGCCGCCAAGGCGGAGCTGCTGGCGGAAGACCGGGTGCTCGACGCGCTGGTCGGCGACAACGCCAGCCGCGAGACCCGTCAGAAGTTCCGCCAGATGCTGCGCGAAGGCTCGCTCAACGACCGGGAGATCGAGGTGCAGGTGGCCGACAACCCGGCCGGCCAGCTCCCGACCTTCGACATTCCGGGCATGCCGGGCGCGCAGATGGGCATGCTCAACCTCAACGACATTTTCGGCAAGGCGTTCGGCGGGCGCACCAAGTCGCGGCGGATGAACGTCGCGGACAGCTACGACGTGCTGATGGCGGAGGAGAGCGACAAGCTGCTCGACCAGGAATCGGTGGTGGCGGAGGCGATCCGCGCCGTGGAGGACAACGGCATCGTCTTCCTGGACGAGATCGACAAGATTACCGCGCGGTCGGAGCGCACCGGCGGCGATGTCAGCCGCGAGGGCGTGCAGCGCGACCTGTTGCCGTTGATCGAGGGCACGGTGGTCTCCACCAAGCATGGCACGGTGAAGACCGACCATATCCTGTTCATCGCCTCGGGCGCCTTCCACCAGGCGAAGCCCTCCGACCTGTTGCCGGAGCTGCAGGGCCGGTTGCCCATTCGGGTCGAGCTGAAGGCGCTGACCCGGGAGGACTTCCGCCGCATCCTGACCGAGCCGGAGGCCAGCCTGATCAAGCAGTATGTGGCGTTGATGGAAACGGAGAACGTGACCCTCAGCTTCACCGAGGATGCCATCGACGCGCTGGCCGGCCTGGCGGCGGAGATCAATCAGACGGTCGAAAACATCGGCGCGCGGCGTCTGCAGACGGTGATGGAGCGGCTGTTGGACGAGATCAGCTTCTCCGCCAGCGACCGCGGCGGCGAGGCCATCGAGATCGACGCCGCCATCGTGCACGAGCGGGTGGCCGAACTGGCCAAGAACACCGATCTCAGCCGGTTCATCCTGTAGTGTCCCGCCACTCCCGTTCAGACCGGCCTTTGCCCCCAAAGATCGTCATGGCCGGGCTTGACCCGGCCATCCACGGCTCTCCGTTGGCGCTGTCGCACAGCCAGTCAGAGCGACAGCGCCGCTGGAACCCCATGGATGCCCGCATCGCGTGCGGGCATGACGGTCAGGCAATGCAGTTTCTTGCGCTTTTCTCAGCCAATCCCGCTTAACCGGACAATCGTGCACTCAGGCATCCCATGGGGGCAGACGGCAGATGATGGCCGCTGACACGGCAGACGCGCGGCGCCATGCGCCGGCGACGGCGCGCAACCGCGAACCGATCCTGGCCGTCCTGGCCGAGCTGTTGGCGCCGGACGCGCGGGTCTTGGAGATCGCCAGCGGGACGGGCGAGCATGCGGTGCACTTCGCCGCGGCGCTGCCGGGCGTGGTCTGGCAGCCCAGCGACCCCGATCCGGAGAACCGCGCCAGCATCGCGGCGCATCGCGATGCGGCCGGTGCGCCCGGCCTGCTGGCGCCGATCGCGCTGGACGTCACCGATGATACGGCCTGGCCGGCCGGGCCGGTCGATGCGGTGTTCGTCGCCAACATGACGCATATCGCGCCCTGGGCAGCGACGCCGGCGCTGTTGGCGGGGGCGGCGCGGGTGCTGGCGCCCGGCGGGTGCCTGCTGATCTATGGCCCGTTCATCCGCGCCGGCGTCGAGACCGCGCCGTCGAACCTCGATTTCGACGCCAGCTTGCGTGCGCGGGATCCCGCCTGGGGACTCCGGTCACTGGAGACGGTCAGCGAGGCCGCCGCCGCCGCGGGCCTCGCGCACCGCGAGACCCGCGCACTGCCGGCCAACAACGTCCTGGTGGTCTACGTCCGGACCTGAGCGCCCGCGTCGCACGCTAAAGCCCTCCCCCTCGATGGGGGAGGGTGGGGTGGGGGTGATCCTTGGTCGGTGGAGAGACCGGATCAGACAGCATCTTTTGGCGGCGCCATCCGATGGGCACGGAGGTTGCGGCGCGAGATGGACGC
>JANQSN010000060.1 GCA_028284045.1 Alphaproteobacteria bacterium
CATGCGGGCTGGCCTCCTTCACCAGCCCATATGGTGAATCACAAAACCGCCCGGAGAGGAATCCCTCGCGATTCAGCCGGGCGCGAATTCGCCCTAGCCTTCAGCGTCATTCCCGCGAAAGCGGGAATCTTTTTGTTTCAATCGGTTGGAGGTTCCCGCTTGCGCGGGAACGACGTTGGGAAGGGTCTTTGGCAACCTGCTGACCGGGCACCATCACGCTTGTGCGAGCGGCTTGCCACCGGCGGCACCGTCGATAGGGTGACGAGCCCTCCTCCTGCGCCGGGCCGCCATGACCCTCGATGCATCTCCGCTCCCTGCCGCCCGCGGCGGCTGGCTGGCCGCGGTGCCGGCGCTGACGCTGGCGCTGTTCCTGCTGCCCGTCGGGGTCGGGCTGGCCGCCACCCTGGCGCCGGCTTTCGGCTGGCTGCCGGCGCTGGGCGGGGAGACGCTGTCGCTCGACCCCTGGCGGCGGCTGGTCGCCGAGCCGGGGCTCGCCCGCGCGGTGACGGCCACGCTGGTCTCCGGTTTCGCCGCGACGCTGCTGGCCGCGGCGATCACCGTCGCCTTCCTCGCCGCCTGGTCGGGTACCCGGCTGGAACGCTGGGTGCGCGCCGTTCTGTCGCCGGTGCTGGCGATGCCGCATGCGGCGTTGGCCATCGGGCTTGCCTTCCTGTTGGCACCGAGCGGCTGGTTGGCGCGGCTGGCCTCGCCCTGGGCGACCGGCTGGGACCTGCCGCCGGACCTCGCCATCGTCCGCGACCCCTTCGGCCTGTCGCTGGCCTTGGCGCTGGCCACCAAAGAGGTGCCGTTCCTGCTGTTCATGGCGCTGGCGGCCATGCAGCAGATCCGCGTGGCGCCCAGCCTGGCGGTCGCCCGCAGCCTGGGCTACGCCCCGGTGGCGGCCTGGGTGAAGACGGTGCTGCCGCCGCTATACCGGCAGATGCGCCTGCCGCTGTTCGCGGTGCTCGCCTACTCGCTGTCGGTGGTCGACATGGCGATGATCGTCGGGCCAACCACGCCGCCGACATTGGCGGTCTTGGTGCTGACCTGGTTCGGCGATCCGGAGTTGGACCGGCGGTTCGTGGCGGCGGCCGGGGCGGTGCTGCAGACCGGCCTGGTGATCGCGGCGATCGCGCTGTGGGTCGTGGCGGAACGCGGGGTCGCCCGGCTCGCCCGGCCGTGCCTGTCGGATGGCCGGCGGCGGTTGGCCGAGACACCGATTCGCATGGCCGCCGCGGCGGCGCCGATCGGCCTCGGCCTCCTGGTGGCGGCGGCGCTGGCCGGCCTGGCCGTCTGGTCGCTGGCCGGGTCCTGGCGCTGGCCGGATCCGCTGCCCGCGACGTGGCGTCCCGGGGCCTGGGGGGCGGCGCTGCCGGGGCTGGCCGGGCCGGCGGCGACCGCGCTGGTGGCGGCGCTGGCGTCGACCGCGCTGGCGCTGGCGCTGGCGATCGGCTGCCTGGAATACGAGGCGCGGCGGCGCTTCCGGCCGACGCAGCGCGGCTTGTGGCTGCTCTATGTGCCGCTCCTGGTCCCGCAGATCGGGTTTCTGTTCGGGGTTCAGGTGGTGCTGACGCTGTTGCGCCTGGACGGCAGTTGGCTGGGCCTGGTTTGGGCGCATCTGCTGTTCGTGCTGCCTTACGTCTTCCTGGCGCTGGCCGATCCGTGGCGCGCCTTCGATCCACGCTGGTCGGCGATCGCGGCCTGCCTCGGCCGGCCGCCGGCGGCGCGGTTCTGGCGGGTCAAGTTGGGTCTGCTGCTGCGCCCGGTGATGATCGCGGCGGCGGTCGGCTTCGCCGTCTCCATGGCGCAATACCTGCCGACGGTCTTCGCCGGTGCGGGCCGGCTGACCACGCTGACCACGGAGGCGGTGGCGCTGGCCAGCGGGTCGGACCGGCGGGTGATCGCCGTGACCGCCTTCGCCCAGGCGGTGCTGCCGATGGCCGGGTTCGCGCTGGCGCTGGCGGTGCCGGCGCTGCTCTACCGCCGCCGCCAGGGGATGCAGCGGTGACCGCCTTGCCGGACGGCCCGGCGACGGTGGCGACCGCGGCGGGGGCCGGGTTGGTGCTGGAGGGCGTGGCCATCGACCTCGCCGACCGGCCGCTGATCGCGCCCTTGGATCTGACGGTGGCGCCCGGCGAGATCGTCACGCTGATGGGGGCCAGCGGGTCCGGCAAGTCAAGCCTGCTGGCCTATCTGTGCGGGACCCTGGCGGCAGGGTTGCGGGCGCGTGGGCAGGTCCGGCTGGGGGGCTGCGAGGTGACGGCGCTGGCGCCGGAGCGGCGGGCGATCGGCATCCTCTTCCAGGACGACCTGCTGTTCCCGCATATGAGCGTGGCGGAGAATCTGGCCTTCGCGGTGCCGCGCGGCCTGGCGCGCCGGGAGCGCAGCCGGCGGGTCGCCGCGGCGCTGGCGGAGGCCGACCTCGCTGGGTTCGAGCGGCGCGACCCAGCGACGCTGTCGGGCGGCCAGCGGGCGCGCGCGGCGCTGATGCGCACGCTGCTGGCCGAGCCGCGGGCGCTGTTGCTGGACGAGCCGTTCTCGCGGCTGGACGGGCCCTTGCGCGCGCGCATCCGGCGTTTCGTGTTCGATCACGCGCGCGATGCCGGCCTGCCGACCCTGATGGTTACCCATGACGAAGCCGACGCCGCCGCGGCCGGCGGGCGGCGTTTGATGCTGGAAGTGGCCGTTTCAGGAGGGGACGACAACGGCGGTGGTGACGCCGCGGTCGACGGGGCGTAGGATGGCTAAATTGTGCGGTGATCGCCCGATACCTGATGCCGAGTGGCCACAGTTTCGCCACGAAGGCAGCTTGAAGGCTTCATTCGCTTGAAGATCTGGTATATACAGGCGCTGAGGTGTTGCGTAACAACGCCTGCGCGGGGCTGCGCCCAGTTCAGTTGCCTGCTGTCCGAAAGGGGCCGCAAGCCGGCTGTCGGGCAAAGAGCTTAGGTGATTGCACGCACCTCTCTGGGGACTAAGGGAGTGACACAATGAAGGCTGTCCGCTATCTGAGCCTCGCTGCCGGGGCTACGTTGCTGGCTGGCTGCTTGGGATACGACGTCGATGCCGTGAATTCGGTTGAGGCCGTCGGTGATGAGTTCACCCAGCAGCTGACCGTTGAATATCGTGACCTCGCGAACTTCGAGGCCAACCAGATGGGCGACTGGCGTGATGCCGAGTACTTCGCCCGCAAGGGTCTGGCCGCCGCGGCGGGTGAGGTCGTTCTGCCGGAAGATCTGGCTGACTGGGCCCTGCCCGGTGACTCCATCGATGAGCTGACCGAAGCCCGTTCGCGGCTGCTGGCGGCGCTCGATGGCAATGCCCGGTCGAGCCTGCCGTTCGAGGCCGCCGTTGCGCAGGCCAAGTTCGACTGCTGGGTCGAGCAGCAGGAAGAGAATCATCAGCCGGACCACATCGCGGCCTGCCGTGATGAGTTCTATGCGTTCCTGGCGATGATCGAAGGCCCGCTGCCGGTCCCGGCGCCGGAAGTGTTCTTCGTGTTCTTCGACTTCGACAGCACTGTCGTTACCGCCGAGGCCGATGCCGTCCTGAACGACGTCGTCGCGCAGCATGGTGCGACCGGTGGTGCCATCGAGGTCGTCGGCTACACCGACCGTTCCGGTTCGGCCGCGTACAACCAGGCCCTCTCGCTGCGGCGTGCGGAGTCGGTGCGCACCGCGTTGGTCGGCAAGGGTGTCGGCTCCGATCAGATCCTGACCTCGGGCCGGGGCGAGAACGACCCGCTCGTCGACACGCCGGATGGCGTTCGCGAGCCGTCGAACCGCCGCGCCGAGATCCAGATCGTCGTTCGCTGAGGCTCTCGACACCCGTCGAGACCTCGGGAGCGTCTGACCTCAGGGTCTTGATCGCTCACGGCCGGTCCGGGATCTCTGGTCAGGCCGAGAGGTTCAGGTAGTGGAAGGGGCCGGGTGCACGGATCGTGTACCCGGCCCTTTTCCGTTTCCGGGCCGCCGCTGCCATCCGTGCCCGCGCTGGACGCCGCCCGTGCAATCAGTGTAGGTCATCGCCACCGGGCGCCCGGTAGCTGGCCGTCCGCGCCACCGGCGTCGTTCACCGCGATAGGACGTTCGGCCATGTACCAGTCAGAGACCAGAGCGATCGTCGTCACGGTCGAGCCGATCTTTCTCGAAGAGCAGTCCCAGCCGAGCGAACAGCACTATGTCTGGGCCTATCACGTGCGCATCGAGAATCAGGGCGATGAGACGGTGCAGCTCCGCAACCGATACTGGCGGATCACCGACAGCTATGGCCGTGTGCAGGAGGTGCGCGGGGCCGGCGTGGTCGGTGTCGAACCGCGGCTGGAACCCGGTGCCAGCTTCGAATACACCAGCGGCACGCCGCTGAGCGCGCCGTCGGGCATCATGGTCGGCTCCTATGAGCTGGAGAGTGCGGCCGGCGAACGTTTCGAGGTGGCGATCCCCGCCTTCTCGCTGGACAGCCCGCACCAGAACATCCGGGTCAACTGACAAGGGGACCCGGGTGGACGAGCGGCCAGCCGCCGCCGCCAACGCAAGCCCAAGCAGCAATGGTACCGCACCCCTCTTGACTCTCGGGCAGGGCGGGCCAGTGTTTCCCGAGTGCCGATCGCCGCTGCGGGCGCGCCCGCGCCAAACCGATGCGGGGCGATCTCGAGCGACAGCGCGACAGGTGCCGTGACGGGTCGGCGCGGGCGCTCGCCGGTGCCGATCGCCGTCCGGGCGACCGCACCGCCCTCCCTCAATTGAGCGATGGTTGTAAAGAGGATCCGTTGGCCGATGCCGGACAGCAGCAAGATAGCGGCGCTCTATGACGGCGGCGCCCCCGATCCGACTCGCCCCTGCCGCGCAGAGGCCGAGGAGGCCGTGCGCACGCTGATCCGCTGGGCCGGCGAGGACCCGACGCGCGAGGGGTTGGTCGACACGCCGCGCCGCGTCGTGAAGTCGTATGAGGAGTTCTTCGCCGGCTATGCGGTCGATCCGGTGGAGATCCTGCAGCGCACCTTCGAGGAGACCGACGGCTACGACGAAATGGTCGTGCTGCGCGACGTCGATTTCGAGAGCCGGTGCGAGCACCACATGGTGCCGATCATCGGCAAGGCCCATGTCGGCTACCTGCCGCAGCGGCGCGTCGTCGGCATCAGCAAGCTGGCGCGCGTCGTCGACGCCTTCACCCGCCGGCTGCAGATCCAGGAGCGCATGACCGCCCAGATCGCCAACACGATCAACGATGTGCTGGAGCCGCTGGGGGTCGCCGTGGTGGTCACCAGCCAGCACGAATGCATGACCACCCGCGGCGTGCGCAAGATCGGCGCTTCGATGGTGACCAGCCGCATGCTGGGCGTCTTCCGCGACGACGTCCAACTGCGCCGCGAGTTCCACGCGCTGGCCGGGCTGGCGCCGTAGCGCTCTTCTTACGGCCCCCCACCGACGCGTCCCCCGCGGCGGCGCGGCACTGGACAAGATCCGCCGCCGGCCGGATGATCAAGGGTGCCGAGACGGCGACGGCGCCATGCTTCGACGCCGCCGCGGCCGGATCAGCCCGGCATCCGCTCGCGAGACCGCTCGCCCTTGCCCGATCTTCGCTCTGTCATCTTCGTGATCGGCGTGCTGCTGTCGATCCTGGCAGCGGCGATGCTCGTTCCCACCGCGGTCGATCTCGCCTTCGGCCATAGCGACTGGGTGGTGTTCCTGACGGCGGCGGCGATTACGCTGTTCGTCGGGGTGGCGATGATCCTGTCCAGCCGCGGCGGGGCGATGGAGATCCAGACCCGCCAGGCGTTCATCCTGACGGCCTTGTCCTGGGTGGTGATCGCCGCCTTCGCGGCGCTGCCGTTCGCCTTCTCAGAACTCAATCTCAGCTATACCGACGCCTTTTTCGAAAGCATGTCGGGCGTCACCACCACCGGGTCCACGGTGATCGTCGGCCTCGACGACGCGCCGCCCGGCATCCTGTTGTGGCGCGCCATCCTGCAATGGCTGGGCGGCATCGGCATCATCGTCATGGCGCTGTCGGTCCTGCCGATGCTGCGGGTCGGCGGCATGCAGCTCTTCCGGCTGGAAAGCTCCGACACGTCGGAGAAGGCGTTGCCGCGCGCCGCCCAGCTCGCCACCTCCATCGCCCTGATCTATGTCGGCATCACCGCCGCCTGCGCTTCCACCTACGGGCTGTTCGGCATGTCGTGGCTCGACTCGATCGCGCATGCCATGACCACCATCGCGACCGGCGGGTTCTCCACCTCCGACCTCTCGATCGGCCACTACGGCAGCCCGCAGATCGAGGCGTCGGCGACCGTCTACATGTTCTTGGGCGGGCTGCCCTTCGTCTTGTACCTGAAGGCGCTGCGCGGCCGGCCGCAGGACCTGGTGCGCGACGGCCAGGTGCAGTGGTTCTTCTGGATCGTGGTGGCCGCGATTGCGGCGATGACCGCCTATTTGCTGGTGCAGCGCGACGACCTGGCGTTCATGACGGCGGTCCGGCTGACCGCCTTCAACACCGTTTCCGTGATCACCGGCACGGGCTACGCCACCTCCGACTACGGCGTGTGGGGGGCGTTCGCCACCACGGGCTTCTTCTATCTGATGTTCATCGGCGGCTGCGCCGGGTCGACGAGCTGCGGCATCAAGATCTTCCGCTTCCAGGTGCTCTACGCCACCTGCCGCAGCGTCATGGGCAAGCTGGTGCACCCCAGCGGCGTCTATATCGCCTACTACAACCGCAAGCCGATCCCGGAAAGCGTGTCGGAATCGGTGATGGCGTTCTTCTTCCTGTTCGCCTTCAGCTTCGCCGGCTTGGCCCTAGGCTTGAGCCTGTTGGGGCTGGACTACCTGACCTCGGTCTCCGGGGCGGCGACGGCGATCGCCAATGTGGGCCCCGGCCTGGGGCCGATCATCGGGCCGGCCGGCACCTTCGAGCCCTTGCCGGATGCCGCCAAATGGCTGTTGTCCTTCGGCATGCTGCTCGGCCGGCTGGAGCTGTTCACGGTGCTGATCCTGATCTTCCCGGCGTTCTGGCGGGGGTAGGGCTTCGTCGCTGGGCGCGGGCGTCACGACCGGACCGGCTGCGCGGCGCGGCGGAGCTGGTCGAACAGGGCATCCAGCAGGTCGGCCCGTGGGGTCGCTTCGGGATGCACCAGGGCGACGGCGCGGGTCACCGGCGGTTGGGCGAAGGGGCGCACCGACAGCCGGTCGGCCCAGCCGCCGGCGAGCGAGCGTTCCGGCAGCACCGAGACGCCGAGATCGCGCACCACCATCTCCAGGATCGCCTCCAGCGAATCCAGCTCCATGGTCGGCTGCGTGGCGAGGCCCAACCGGTCCAGCGCCTGGACGATCACCTGGCCGACGCCGGCCCGCCGGTTGAACTGCACGAAGGGCTGGCCAGCCAGCAGCGTCGCCACGCTCAGGCCCGCATGGCGCGGATGTGCGACCACCACCAGCGCTTCGGTGACGATGGTCCGGCAGACCAGCGGGGTCGGCGCGACCGGCTCCGTGATCACCGCGGCGTCGAGTTCGCCGTCGGCCACCTGGGCCGCCAACTGGCCCGACAGGCCGCCGGCCACGCGGATCGCCAGGCCCGGATGGCTGACCTTCAGCCCGGCCAGCGCGTCGGGCAGCAGCCGGGTGGAGGCCGACGGGATGACCCCCAGCGCCAGCCGGCCGGCCAGATCGCCAGCCGCGGCCGTCCGCAGGCTCTCGTAGAGGGCGACGACCTCGCGCGCCCGCTCCAGCACCGAGCGGCCGAGCGGCGTGATCACCGGCGGCCGGCGCGCCCGGTCGAACAGCGGGGCGCGGAGATCGTCCTCCAGCGCCTTGATCTGCATGCTGACCGCCGACTGGGTGACGCCCAGCGCGTCGGCCGCCGCCTGGAAGCTGCCGCGGTCGGCGACGGCGACCAGGGCCTGAAGCTGGCGCAGCGACACCGGCTTCGCGCGCGTTCCGCCCGGCCGGCGCCTACCGGCCCACCGCGTAGCCCTGCATCAGCCGCGGGTTGGACGCGGCGTGCAGCAGGGTGCCGTCGGGGTCGGTGGTGCGGGCCACGGCGCACAGCCGGCCCAAGGCCCAGTCGCCGGCGTGCAGCAGGCGGTGGCCGCGCGCCTCCAGCGCCGACAGCGTCGCCGCCGGCAACCGCGTCTCCACCGCGATCTCGCCGGGCGTGGGCTGATGGGGCCAGAAGCTGGACGGCGCGTGGTTGGTGTGGAAGCTCGGCATGTCGATCGCCTGCTGCAGACCCAGGCCGTGATGGAGCCAGCGCAGGAAGAAGGTCACCGTCCACTGGTCCTGTTGGTCGCCGCCCGGGGTGCCGAAGGCCATGCAGGGTTGGCGGTCGCGGTCGAGCACCAGGGTCGCCGACAGCGTGGTGCGCGGCCGCCGGCCCGGCGCCAGCGCCGACGCCGTGCCGGGCGTCAGGCTGAACATCTGGCCGCGGGTGCCCAGCGCGAAGCCGAGTTCCGGCACCACCGGCGAGCTTTGCAGCCAGCCCCCCGACGGTGTCATGGCCACCATGTTGCCGAAGCGGTCGACGACGTCGAGATGGCAGGTATCGCCGGTCGGCGGCCCGAGCGCCGGCGCCAAGGGTCGTTCGGCGACCGCCGGCCCGCGCGTCGGCTCCCCGCCGCCCAGGGCCGCGATGCGCGCGCGGTCTTCCGCCGTCAGTGTCGGCAGGACGGGCATCACCGGCTCACAGCCGGGGATCGTGCCGGGCCGCAGCGTATGGTCGGCCGCATCGCCGATCAGGCGGGCTCGTGCGGCGGCATAGTCGGCGCTGAGCAGGGTCTCCAGCGGCACGTCCACATGCGCCGGATCGCCGTAGTAGGCTTCCCGGTCGGCCAGCGCCAGCTTCGCGCTTTCGACGATCCGGTGCACGAAGTCCGGCCCTTGCGGGTCGAGGGCGGCGAGGTCGGGTCCGTGTTCCAGCAGGCGGAGCTGTTGCAGGAAGACCGGCCCCTGGGTCCACGGTCCCGGCTTGCAGACGGTCAGCGGCCCGACATCGACGCTGACCGGATCCTCCGTATGCGCCGACCAGCCGGCCAGGTCGTCGGCGCTCAACAGGCCGGCATGCGGCCGGCCGGTGGTGTCCATGGCCTCTGTGCGGCAGAACCGGTCGATCGCCTCGGCCGCGAAGCCGCGGTAGAAGGCGGCGCGGGCGCGGTGGACGGCCTGCGCCCGGTCGCCGCCGCCGGCCGCCGCTTCGTCGAGCAGGCGGCGATAGAAGGCGGCCAGCACCGGATTGCGGGCGAGGCGCCCGGCCTCCGGCAGGCGGTCGCCGGGCAGGTAGACGGCCGCCGATGTCGGCCAGTGTGTGCGGAACAGGTCGGCGACCCCGGCGATGGCGGCGGCGGCCTGGCCGACCAGGGGAAAGCCGCGGTCGGCATAGCCGATGGCCGGGGCCAGCACCGTCGCCAAGTCCAGCGATCCGTGCTCGGCCAGCAGCAACAGCCAGGCATCCATCGCGCCGGGCACGACGGCGGCGAGGAACCCGGTGCCCGGCACGGCGTCGAGGCCGAGGTCGCTATAGCGCTGGAGGGTGGCGGCGGCCGGCGCGCCGCCCTGGCCGCAGACCACGCGGGTCGCGCCGCTGGCGGCGTGGTGGTAGAGGCCGACGACATCGCCCCCAGGGCCGTTCATATGCGGCTCCACCACCTGCAGCACGAAGCCGGCGGCGACGGCGGCATCGAAGGCGTTGCCGCCGGCCTCCAGCATCGCCATGCCGGCGGCGGAGGCCAGCCAATGCGTGCTGGCGACCATGCCGAAGGTGCCCTTGAGCTCGGGCCGGGTGGTGAAAGGGTTGACGGCGGGCATGGGGCGCGTGGGGCTCCTGAAGGGCTTTGGGGGAGGGATGTCTTATAGCAGCGCGCGACCCTGTCGCCAGGCGCGCACTGGTATAAGATCGGCGGAGGATCTCGCCGAACGGGGACAGGGATGGCCGAATGCAGGGCCGACGCCAGCGGGCGCCGGCGGGGGCCGGGCTGGTTGGCGGCTCTGGGCTGGGGGCTGCTGGCGCTGGTCTTGGCCGCCGTGGCGGTGGTGGTGACCGGCGCGTGCGGGCTGTCCTTGCCGGGCGGCGCGCGCCCCTTCGTCGTCTTCTGCCCACCGCCGGCCAGCGCCGCCGTGGATCCAGACGCCGCGGCGCGGCTGGCCATCGAACAGCAGCGCGAGGCGGTGCTGGCGGAAGCGCTCAGACGGATGGAGCGGCAGCTTGCCCGCGTCGCCGACTGTCCCCGGCCGCCGCCCCGCGTCGCCGAGGCACCGCCGCAACCGGAGCCCGAGCCGGAACCTTTGGATATCCCCGAGGACGAATGGGAAGAGCGCGATATCGGGTTTCTGGAGGGATGCTGGTCGCTGATCAACGACATGGAGATCACCGACATCGACACGCAGGAGGCCTATCCGGTGCGCGACTGGCGCATCTGCTTCGACGAGTCGGGCTCGGGCGAACAGACCATCGTCTATGAGAACGGCACCCGCTGCGGCGGGGAGATCCGGGCGGATTTCTTGCCGGACGGGCGGCTGCGCTTTGAGGATGTGCGCGACATCGAATGCGATGGCGGCTTCGTCATCTTCCGCATCATCAACCAATGCACGCGCCTGCCCGACGGCACGGCCGACTGCATCGGCGCGCAGCCCGGACCCAACATCACCGACATCCACTCGATCTTCCGCCGCCACGAGTCGGCGAATTGAGCTGTTGGGGGGTGCAATACCGGCCGCTCGTCATCCCGCGCAGGCGGGGATCTTCCGCCGTTTGCCGCGGCGGCGGGGGCAGGTGTTGGGAGATGCCCGCTTTCGCGGGCATGACGAATTCTTGGTCTGCTGAAGAAGAGATCTACGTGTTGATCTGATCAATGAGATCCGACCAATCTGAATTCATTTGTTCGATCAACTGAATCTTCCAATCCCTCCGCCACTTCTTGATTTGTTTCTCCCTCAGGATCGCGGCTTCGATCCGCTCGTGCCGTTCGACGTAGACCAGCCGATAGAGGCCGTAGCGCTGCACGAACCGTGAACCTGTTCCGGCGCGATGGGCGGCAATCCGCTTCACCAGATCCGCCGTGACGCCGACATAGAGAACGCCGCGCGGACGGTTCGTCGTCATGTAGACGAAGCTGCCCTGGGCCGTCGTCTTTGCCCGCCGGCCGGCTACCGCGCCGCCATCTCCTGCTTCAGGTGGTCGACCATCAGCCGCAGCGGGATCATCGATCGGTACTCCCGCGGGAAATAGATGAAGAGGCCCGGCGTACTGGGCAGGTGGTCGTCGAGGACCGAAACGAGCCGCCGGTCGGACAGTTCCGCGGCACAGTAGTCGCGGAAGGTGTAGATCAGGCCGAGACCTTGCAGCGCGAGGTCGATCGATGCGGGGATCGTGTTGACGATCAAGCTGCCGGCGACATCGACACCGTACGGGCCGTCGGTGCCCCGGAAGGTCCAGGGCGCGATGCGGCCGGAGGACTGGAAGCGGTAGCGGATGCAGTTGCGGTCCAGCAGATCGCGCGGTGTGGCCGGCACGCCATGGTCGTCGAGATGGTCGGGGCTGGCGACCACGGCCAGTGGCAATGGCCCGGTCAGCCGCACGGCGACCATGTCCTGCGCGATCCGGTCGCCCAGCCGGAACCCGGCATGCAGCTCTTCGCCGAGGATGTCCGACAGCGCGTCCGTCAAGGACAGTTCCACCTCGATCTCCGGATAGCGCCGGCAGAAGGCGCTGAGCGACGGGCCGAGGAACAGGCGGTAGACGAAGTCGGGCATGGCCAGCTTCAACACGCCCCGCGCCGCGTGGCCGGTCGTCCGGGCGCTCTCCACCGCTTGGGTGAGCTGCTCGAAGGCCGGCTGGGCGCCGCGGATCAGCGCGCGGCCCGCTTCGGTCAGGCTGAGCGACCGGGTCGTGCGGATGACCAGCGCCGTGCCCAGCGTCTCCTCCAGCGCCTTCAACTGATGGCTGACCGTCGACGGCTTGAGGCCCAAGGCGTCCGCCGCCGCGCGCAAGCTGCCCTGCCGCGCGATAGCGGTGAAGATCTCCAGCGTGGCCAAGGGCAGGCGCATCGGCGTGTCGCCTCATATCCGTCGATTATTCGATATCATACATCTGAATCGTGGATGTCGGGGCAATTCACGTATGAGGTGCATGTTAATAGGATCGCCGCATCGCAATGGCCCCGCCCCGGCGAAAGGAATCGATCATGGCCCAGCCACGCATCACGCTTCAGAATACGCCCGAGATCGCGGGCGTCACCGCGCGTCCGGTCCATTTCGACAGCCGCGGTGTCAGGCTGAAGGGCACGTTCTATCGGCCCGCGGCCGCCACCGCGCCCTTGCCGGCGGTCATCGTCACCGGCGCCTGGACCACGGTGAAGGAACAGATGGCCGGCACCTATGCGCGGGCGCTGGCGGCGCGTGGCTATGCGGCGTTGGCATTCGACTTCACCGGCTGGGGCGAGAGCGGCGGAGCGCCGCGCTATGTCGAGGATCCCGCGGTGAAGACCGCCGACATTCGCGCCGCAGCCGCCTTCCTGGCCGCGTTGGACGAGGTCGACAGCGCGGCGATTTCCGGGGTGGGCGTCTGCGCCTCATCAGGCTATGTCGCGGCGGCGGTCGCCGATGACGACACCTTTCGGCGCGCCGCACTGGTCGCGCCCTGGCTGCACGATCCGGCGATGGCCGAGGGTCTCTACGGCGGGGCCGAGGCTGTCGCAGAGCTGATCGCCGCGAGCGCGGCCGACGGCGCCGCCGACACCGTCCTTCCGGCGGCCAGCGCGACCGACCCGCGCGCGCCGATGTATCAGGCACCGTACTACACGGAGGAAGACCGCGGGCTGATCGCCGCCTACGACAACAAGTTCTCCGTGGCCAGTTGGAAACCTTGGCTGACCTACGATGCGCAGGCGTCCGCCCCGCGTCTGACCAAGCCGCTGTTGATGGTCGGGTCGCCGTCGATCGCCCTGCCGGCCGGGGCGGCGGCCTACGAAGCCGCCACCCGGGCACCGCTGGAGAAACTCTGGCTGGGCGACGATATCACCCAGTTCGACTTCTATGACCGCGGCGACGTGGTGACGGCCGCCGCCGATGCGGTCGCGGACTTTCTGGCCAGTTGACGTCGACGCGCCGATCCGAGCCCGCCCGCGGTCCAACGCGGTGAGCGAAGCGCTCACGACCCCGCGCGCACCTCGACATGGACATGCATGGTCTGGAAGGCGTCCGGAGGGCCGAAATAAGTGCCGTCCAGGGGCACGGCCTGGGAGGGATCGCGGGCCGAGGCGACGCGGATCAGGTTGCGGCCGCCGGCGATGCCGTTGGTCGGGTCGAACTCCACCCAGCCTGCGCCCGGCAGATAGACCGCGACCCAGGCGTGCGTCGCCCCGCTGCCGACCACGCCCGGCCCGGCATCGTCCAGCGCCGGGTCGTAGAGATAGCCGCTGACGAAGCGGGCGGCGAGGCCGAGGGCGCGCGCGCCTTCCATCATCAACACCGCGAAGTCGCGGCAGCTCCCCGCCTTCAGCCGCAGCGTCTCCGCCGGCGTCTGGGTGCCGAAGGCGACCCGCCATTCGTAGGTGAAATCGCGCGCGATCGCCCGGGTCATCGCCATCAGCACGTCGACCGTGTCGCGGTCGCTCACGGCGCGGGTGACGTCGCGCACCCAGCGGTCGACCGTGTGATCGGGGTCGACATAGTGCCGCTCGCGCACCCGCACCAGATCCGGTTGCTCGCCCACCGGATAGCTGAAGGGCAGGGTGCGGGCGTAGTCCTCCACCGGAAAATCCTCGCGCGAGTCGCCGTAGTGCTCGACCTGGATCGCGCTCTCGAAATAGAGGCGGTCGGACCGGTCGGTGAAGTCCGCGATCGCGATCGAGTTGCCGAAGACGTCGTGCATCCAGCGGATGCTGGCCGGCGGATCGATGGTCAGCGCCGTCGAGACGAGGCGGATGTCGTGGCTATCGCGCGGGCGGAACATCAACCGGTGCGGGCCGAAGCCGACCGGCTGGCCATACCGGTACTCGGTGACGTGGTGCACGTTGAGGATCTGCATCCGGCGTCCATGACCGGCGGGGTCGGCCAGGCGCCGCCTGGGGCGGCGCCGTCCCTTACTCGGCGGCCCCCTGTTGGGCGGTGAGCGCCGCCGGCAGCTTAAAGGTCACGTTCTCGCGCGTCACGGCCACCTCTTCCACCGTCACGGCGAAGCGCTCGCGGCAGGCGTCAATGACCTCCGCCACCAGGCTCTCCGGGGCCGACGCGCCGGCCGTCACGCCGATCACCGCGGCATCGGCCAGCCAGTCCCAATCGATCTCGGCAGCCCGCTGGACCAACCGGGCCTCCCGGCAGCCCTGATTGACCGCCACCTCCACCAGCCGGCAGGAGTTCGACGAGTTGGGCGCGCCGATCACCACCATCGCGTCGCAGCGCTCGGCGATCGCCTTCACCGCCTCCTGGCGGTTGGTGGTGGCGTAGCAGATGTCTTCCTTGCGCGGCCGCTCGATGGCGGGAAAGCGGCGGGCCAGCGCCTCGACGATCTCCGCGGTGTCGTCCACCGACAGGGTGGTCTGGGTGATGAAGGCAAGCGGGGTGGCCGGATCGAACGTCAGCGTCGCGACATCGTCCACCGTTTCCACCAGCGTGATCGCGCCCTCGGGAAGCTGGCCGACCGTGCCGATCACCTCCGGATGGCCGGCATGGCCGATCATCACGATGTGCCGGCCGTGGCGATGCTGCAGCTCCGCCTCGCGATGCACCTTGCTGACCAGCGGGCAGGTGGCGTCGAGGTAGAACAGCTTGCGCGCCTGGGCGGCTGCCGGCACGGATTTCGGCACCCCATGGGCGGAGAAGACGACGGGAACGTCGTTTGGGACCTCGTCCAGCTCCTCCACGAAGACTGCGCCCTGGGCTTCCAGGGCCTCGACGACGGAGCGGTTGTGGACGATCTCATGGCGGACATAGACCGGGGGGCCGTAGAGCTCCAGCGCCCGTTCGACGATCAGGATGGCCCGATCGACCCCGGCGCAGAAGCCCCGCGGTGCGGCCAGTAGAAGCGTGACGGCGCGCCGGCCGCCGGTTTGGTGCTCCTCCAGCGTCCCGGTCGCCTGATGCATCTGCTGATCCCGCCCTGTCCATCGCCCCTCGGGGCGCCTGCCTGCCTGCGGCTGGTCTCGACGCAACACCCCTGCCCGCTGCACCGGACCGTCTGTCTGTCCGGTGTCGGCGGAGCCGGTGGGGTTGTCGGCCTGCCAGTCCTTACTTAGAGTTGGCGTCATCGCTTGCAAACCCCGCCGGTGGCAGGGATGCACGCCCTCTGAAGAGGGTGCGCACCCGCTCACCACGGCGCGGCTTCACAATCGACCGTAGTATAAGCCCTCCGCGGAGGAAACCCGTGCCCCGACATGCTGTCGCATGGCGACGTTTCGCCGGCCTGGCCGGTGTGCTCCTGACGCTCGGCGCCTGTGGTGGCGACGACGAGCCGGCCGCCGGTCCCGAGGACCAGGCCGCGGCGGCGCCGGCCGCATCGGTGGCCCCGGCCTTCGTCGCGCCGACCGGGTGCCCGGCGGTGGAGGTGCTGGAAGCGCTGCACCAGGTCGCCCAGTACCGCCCGGGCGGGTCGACGGCCGGCGATCTGGTGGCCCGCGGCGCGCTGGGTCTGCCGGATGGGGAGTGCGAGTACGACTTCGAGAACGCCACGGTCGAGCTGGAGATGCTGATCCCGGTGCAGGTGCAGCCGGGGCCGGCCTGGACGCCTGGCCAGCCGGTCGACCTGCCATACTATGTCTGGGTGGTGGACAGCCGCCAGGCGCCGCCGGGCGACATCATCCTGCGCCGCGGCTTTCCGGCACCCTTCGAGCTGGACGAGGACGACACCGTCGGCCTGTTCCAGGAGGAGTTGGTATTGACCATCCCGCTGCCCGACGGGCCGCAGAGCGGGCGGGCCTATCAGGTGCTGATCGGCTTCCAAGGCGCGCGCGGGGACGCCGGCCGGCCGTTCTAGGTCACGGTCCTTCGACCGGATAGGGGCCATCGGCGAACACCTCCGGGTGATAGCCCTTCGAGCCGACGGCGCGGGCGAGATCGCTGCCGATCGGCTGGCCTTGTGAGAGCTGCGCCAGCACGCGAGCGAAGTCGTAGCGCGGCTGCCAGCCCAGCTCCGCGCGGGCCTTGGCGTTGACGTAGACGCGGTCGATGGCGTCGAACAAGCGGAAGTCGAGGCCGCGATAGACGCTCTCGACCGCCGGCACATGCGCGGCGACCACCGCCGCCGGCCGGTCGCGCAAGGCCGGCAGGTCGTCGGGCCGGAAGGGCGTCGTGGCGCTGATGATGTAGCGGGCGAAGCCGATCGCCGACGCCCGGTTCAGCGCCGCGGCATGCGCCGTCACCACGTCCTCCAGATCGACCCGGCGATAGAGGAACTCGTTGGCCTTGGCGTTGGTGTCGGTGAAGCGCCGGCGCGTCGCGGGGTTGTCGTCCTCTTCGGGGAAGAAGCGCGAGGTGCGCAGCACCAGGCAGGCCAGCCCGTGCCGGCGGTGGAACAGGGCGCACAGGTCCTCCGCCGCCGTCTTGGTGACGCCGTAGATGTTGCGCGGCACAGGGGTGACCGTCTCCTCGATCCAGGCGGCCGGGGCGCCGGGCGGCGGTGTCAGCGCGGCACCGAAGGCGCTGGTGGTGCTGGTGAAGACGAAGGTCGCGATGCCGGCCGCGACCGCCTCTTCCAGCAGCGTCAGCGTGCCGGACACATTGGTGTCGATGAAGTCCTGCTTGGCATGGGTCGCGACATGCGGCTTGTGCAGGGTGGCGGCATGGACGATGCCGTCGATCCCGTCGAGACAGCCACGCACCAAGGTCCGGTCGGTGATCGACCCGACATGATCGGTGAACGGCCCCGGCACAAGATCGAGCCCGACCGGCTGGTGTCCGAAGTCGCCCAGCCGGCGCATCAGCGCCTCGCCGAGATGGCCCGTGCTGCCGGTGACCAGAACCCTCACGACGTGATCCGCGCCGCCAGGAAGTCGGTCAGCGCCGCGACCACGGCGTCGGGCGCCTCATGGGTCAGGAAGTGTCCGCAGTCCAGCGCGACCTCCTCCACCGTGTCGGCGAGGCGCCGCCAAGCCGGCGCCGGCGAGGTTTCCAGATAGCGCCGACCCCACAGCGCCAGGACCGGGCAGGCCAGGCGGCGGCCGGCGGCGATGTCGGCCTCGTCATGGTCGACGTCGAGCCCGGCGCCGGCCCGGTAGTCCGCCGCGATCGCCGCGATCCGCGCCGGATCCCGCAAGGGCGCGAGGAACGCCTCGCGGTCCGCCGCCGGGAAGGCGTCCGCCCGGCCGGCCCAGCGGTCCAGCAGATGGCCGAAGAAGAGGTCCGGGTTGGCCGACAAGAGCGGCACCAGCAGGTCTGCCGGCTGGGCGAGCAGCGGCCAGTGGAAGGCGGCGATGGACTCCAGATGGCCCATCGCCTGCCAGACGTCGCGGGTCGGCGCGATGTCGACCGCCGCCAGCGTCGACACCCGGCCCGGATGGTCGAGCGCCAGGCGATAGGCAACCCGCCCGCCGCGGTCATGGCCGGCCAGCGCGAAGACGCCGAGGCCGAGCGTATCGGCCATGTCCAAGATGGCGAAGGCGATCGACCGCTTGTCGTAGGGGCTGCCGTCCTCTGCCGCGTCCGGCGCGTCGCTGGCGCCATAGCCGGGCAGGTCCGGCACGATCACGCGGAACCGCGCCGCCAGGGCCGGCGCCACCGGCGCCCAGGCCTGCCCGGTCTGTGGGAAGCCGTGCAGCAGCACCAGGGGCGGCCCGTCGCCGGCGACCCGCAGATGCAGTCCGCCCAGCCGCGTGGCGACCCGCCGGGTCTCGAAACCGGCCCAGTCGATGGTCCCGTCACACATCGAGATTGGCGACGGCCAGGGCGTTGTCCTGGATGAACTCGCGGCGTGGGTCGACCAGGTCGCCCATCAGGGTGGAGAAGATCTCCTCCGCCTCGTCGGCGTGGCTGACCTTCACCTGCAACAGCACGCGGCTGTTCGGGTCGAGCGTCGTTTCCCAGAGCTGCTCCGGGTTCATCTCGCCCAAGCCCTTGTAGCGCTGCAGGGTCACGCCCTTGCGCCCCGCCGCCATGACCAGGTCGACGAGATCCAGCGGGCCGGTCACCGGCCGGCCGTCGTCGCGGCCGGCCAGGCGCCCCGGCCGGTCATAGGTGGCGGCCAGGCCGTCGGCCAGGCGGGCGAGGCCGATCGCCTCCCCGCTGGCGAAGTGCTGGGGCGTCAGGCGGCGTGTCTCGGTGACGCCGCGCAGCGTGCGCGCCAGCACCAGGCTGCCGTCGGTGTCGATGCGGCCCTGCCAGCCGCGTTCCAGCGCCGGCGCCAGGCTGTCCAGCCGGGCGGCCAGACCTTCGACCATCGCGGCGGCGCGGGCGTCGTCGGCCAGCGTCTCGCGGTCGAAGGCGCCGGCGATCGCCGCCTGTTCGACGACCGGGGCGGAGCCCACCTTGCGGGCCAGTGGCTCGATGAGCTGCTTGGCGTCGCGTGCCTCGGCGACCAGCCGGGCCAGGTCGCGGCCGGTGGTGCGGGTGCCGTCATGCGCCTCGAAAGCGAGGTCTTCCAGCGCCTGGTTCACCAGATGCGCCTCCATCGCCGCGTCGTCCTTCAGATAGATCTCCGAGCGGTTGCGCACCGCCCGGTAGAGCGGCGGCTGGGCGATGTAGAGATAGCCCTTCTCGATGATCTCCGGCATCTGGCGGAAGAAGAAGGTCAGCAACAGCGTGCGGATATGGCTGCCGTCGACATCGGCATCCGTCATGATGATGATCTTGTGATAGCGCGCCTTACCGCTGTCGAAGTCCTCGCGGATACCGGTGCCGAGCGCGGTGATCAGCGTGCCGATCTCCGCCGAGCTGAGCATCTTGTCGACGCGGGCGCGCTCCACGTTCAGGATCTTGCCCTTCAGCGGCAGGATCGCCTGGAAGCGGCGGTCGCGCCCCTGCTTGGCGGAGCCGCCGGCGCTGACGCCCTCCACCAGGAACAGCTCGCTTTCCGCCGGGTCGCGGCTCTGACAGTCGGACAGCTTGCCGGGCAGCGAGGCGACGTCCAGCGCGCCCTTGCGCCGGGTCAGCTCGCGTGCCTTGCGCGCCGCCTCGCGGGCCGTCGCCGCCTCGACGATCTTCTGGATGACCTTCTTCGCCTCGTTCGGATGCTCGCCGAACCAGATCGCCAGCCCCTCGTTGACGATGTTCTCCACCACCGGCCGGACCTCCGAAGAAACCAGCTTTTCCTTGGTCTGGCTGGAGAATTTCGGGTCCGGCACCTTGACGGACAAGACGCAGGTCAGCCCCTCGCGGGCGTCGTCGCCGCTTAAGTTGACCTTCTCGCGCTTGGCGACGCCGCTGTCCTGGGCATAGGCGTTGATCTGGCGGGTCAGCGCGGCGCGGAAGCCGGCGAGATGGGTGCCGCCATCCTTCTGCGGGATGTTGTTGGTGAAGCACAACATCGTCTCGTGATAGGCGTCGGTCCAATGCATCGCCGCCTCGACGGTCAGCCCGTCGCGTTCCCCGGCGATCGTGATGGTCGGGCGGAACAGCGGGGTCTTGGACCGGTCGAGGAAGCCGACGAAGGCCTCCAGCCCGCCATCATAGGCCATGTCGGCGACATGCGGGTCGACGCCGCGCGCATCGGTCAGCACCAGCCGCACGCCGCTGTTCAGGAACGCCAGCTCCCGCAACCGGTGTTCCAGCGTGGCGAAGTCCAGATGGGTCTGGCTGAACACGTCCACATCGGGCTGGAAGGTGATCTCCGTGCCGGTGCGCCCGCCGGACGGGCCGACGGCGGCCAGCGGTTCCACCGCCTCGCCGCCGGCGAAGCGCATGCGCCATTCGCGGCCCTCGCGCCAAATCTTCAGGGCAAGCGTCGACGACAGCGCGTTGACCACGCTGACGCCGACGCCGTGCAGCCCGCCGGAGACCTTGTAGCTGTTCTGGTCGAACTTACCGCCGGCGTGCAGATGGGTCATGATGACCTCCGCCGCGCTGACCCCTTCCTCCTTATGGGTGTCGACGGGGATGCCGCGGCCGTTGTCCCGCACGGTGACGCTGCCGTCGGCGTTCAGCGTCACCTCGATGGTGTCGCAATGGCCGGCAAGCGACTCGTCGATGGCGTTGTCCACCACCTCGTAGACCATGTGGTGCAGGCCCGAGCCGTCGTCGGTGTCGCCGATATACATGCCCGGCCGGCGGCGCACCGCCTCCAGCCCCCGCAGCACCTGGATGCTGTCGGCATCATAGGCGTCGCCGCCATTGCCGGGCGCTTCCTGCGGGGTCTCTGGTGTCATCGTCATGGGTGTTCTGCTCACTGTAATCAAACCGATCGATTATCGCCGATTCGGCCGTCCTCGACCCGGAAAAACTGAGCCTCGCCGGCATAGTCGGCGAACAGCGCGGCATCGGTGCCGGTCAGCCAGGCCTGCCCGCCCAGCGTGCCCAGAAGCGCAAACAATGCGCCCCGCCGCGCCGCATCCAGATGCGCCGCGACCTCGTCCAGCAGCAACAGCGGCGCCCGCCCGGTCAGCCCGGCCAGGAGCCGCGCCTGGGCCAGCACCAGGCCGATCAGCAGCGCCTTCTGCTCGCCGGTCGAGCACTGCGCCGCGGCGATGCCCTTGGCCTGGTGCCAGACCTTCAGGTCGCTGCGGTGCGGCCCCTCGGTCGTGGTGCCCGCGGCGGCGTCGGTGCCCCGGGTCCCTGCCAGGCGCCCGCGAAAATCCTCCTCCACCGCAATCGCCGGCGCCGTCTCCAGCGCCGTTTCCAGGCGGCCGTCGAGCGCCAAGCCGGCGGGCGGAAAGACGGTCCGCCGGCTCGCCTCCGCCATCGCCGCCGACAGCCGCGCCAGCCATTCCCGGCGCGCCGCGGCGACGGCGACGGCCGCTTCGGCCATCCGCGCCTCCAGCACGTCCAGCCAGGCCGGGTCGGCCGGCCGGCCGGTCTCCGCCGCGCGGCGCAGCAAGCGCAGCCGCTCGCGCATCGCGCCTTCATAGGCCACCGTCTGGTCGGCATGCGCCGGGGCCAGGGTGAAGACCAGCCGGTCGAGGAAGCGCCGGCGCTCCGCCGCGCGGTCGACGAACAGCCGGTCCATCGCCGGGGTCAGCCACAGCACCGCCAGCCGGTCCGCCAGGGCGGACTGGCTGCGCTCCGCCCGCCGGTCGATGCGCAGCGTGCGGCGGGCGGACCCGTCCTCCAGCCCCGTGCCGATGGCGACGAGGCTGCCGTCGGCCTGACGCAGCCGGACCGAGACCGCCCAGCCGGCCCCATCGGGGCTCGCCGCATCCCGGCTCGCGGCATCCGGGCCGGCCGCCTCGGCGCTTGGGCCGCCGGGCCGATGCGTCACCTCGCTCAGCGCGGCCCGGCGCAGGCCCCGCCCCGGCGCCAGGAACGACACGGCCTCCAACAGGTTGGTCTTGCCCGCGCCGTTGGGGCCGGTCAGCACCACGGCGCGCGGTTCCAGGCTGAGCGTCAATCCGGCGTAGTTGCGGTACCGGCTGAGCCGAACCTCGACCAGCGCCGGTGCCGCCGCGCCGGCGACCTCCCCCCCGGCACCCGCGCCCGACGTCACACCCGCATCGGCATCAGCACATAGAGCGCGGAGCGGTCCGCGCCGTCCTGGATGATCGTCGGCGAGGCGGCGTCGGCCATGGCGAGGCGCGCGCCGTCGCCTTCGATCTGCTTGGTGATGTCCAGGAGATAGCGCGAGTTGAAGCCGATCTCCATAGCCTCCCCGTCATAGCCGATCTCCAGCTCCTCATCCGCGCTGCCGACATCCGGACCGCTCGCCGACAGGGTCATCTGGCTGGGTTGGAGCGCCAGCTTGACCGCGCGGCTCTTCTCGCTGGAGATCGTCGAGACGCGGTCGACCGCCTCGGCGAACAGCTTGGCGTCGACCTCCAGCACCTTGTCGTTGCCGCTGGGGATCACCCGCTCATAGTCGGGGAAGGTGCCGTCGATCAGCTTGCTGGTCAGGTGGACGGGGCCGAGATGGAAGCTGATCTTGGCGTCGCTGACGGCCAGGCGCACCTCCGCCGCGGCGTCCTCCACCAGCTTGCGCAGCTCGGTCACCGCCTTGCGCGGGATGATGATGCCGGGCATCGCCTCCGCCCCCGTCGGCAGGGGCATTTCCACCCGGGCCAGGCGGTGGCCGTCGGTGGCGACGGCGCGCAGCGTGGCGACGCCGTCGCTCTCGCTGGGATGCAGGTAGATGCCGTTGAGGTAGTAGCGCGTCTCCTCCGTCGAGGCGGCGAAGGCGGCGCGGTCGATCAGCATCTTCAGATCCTTCGGCGCCAGCGTGAAGCCGTGCGGCAGGTCCTCCGTCGTGATCGCCGGAAAGTCGTCGACCGCCAGGGCGCCGAGCCGGAATTGCGAGCGCCCGGCGCGCAGCGTCAGCGTGTTGGAATCGGCGCCGGTGGCGATTTCCACCTGGCTGCCTTCCGGTAGCTTGCGCACAATGTCGTAGAGGGTATGCGCCGGTGCCGTCGCGGCCCCATCGGTGCGCAGGTCCGCCGGCACCTGCTCGACGATCTCCAGGTCCATGTCGGTAGCGGTGAGCCGCAGCGCCCCGTCGCGCGCCTCCATCAAAACGTGCGATAGGATCGGAATGGTGTTGCGGCGCTCTACGACGCTCTGCACATGCCCCAGTGACTTGAGCAGATGGGCGCGTTCCAAAATCAAATGCATGACGTGACGGCTATCCCTGCGCCCGGTTGGGTTTCGGTTTCCCGGCGGGCTCCGGTCGCCGGCGGCGGCCAGCGGTTGGGGTGACTGTGCGCTGAACTTGCGCGCGAGGGGCGACGACTTTAGCCGGTATTCGGCAGCGGACCCAGAATTTTCACGCGAGCGCCGCGGGGCGGCATCGCGGCCGACGATCCGCGAGGCGGGATGCACGAGATCGATCTGTTGGGCAAGCTCCTGGTCGTTCTGGCGGCGGCGGTGGTGATCGTGCCGCTGGCCCAGCGGCTGCGGCTGAACGCGGTGCTGGGCTATCTCGCGGCGGGCGTGCTGGTCGGTCCGCACGGGCTGGGCCTGTTGCAGGACAGCGAAGGCACGCGGCTGTTGGCCGAGTTCGGCGTCGTCTTCCTGCTGTTCGCCATCGGCCTGGAGCTGTCGGTCGACCGGCTGGTGGCCATGCGGCGCTATGTGCTGGGCCTCGGCAACGCCCAAGTGGCGAGCGGCTGTATCGTCATCGGGGTGGTGGCGATGCTGCTGCTCGATCTCGGCGTCGGCACGGCCATCGTGGTCGGCACGGCGCTTGCCCTCTCCTCCACCGCGATCGCGGTGCAGATCCTGACGGAGGAGAAGATCCTGCTGTCGCGCGCCGGGCGGGCCGGGCTGGCGATCCTGCTGTTGCAGGACCTGGCGGTGGTGCCGCTGTTGGTGCTGGTGCCGCTGTTGGCCAGCGGCGACGGGGGGATCGCGGTGGCGCTGGGCCTCGCGGCGGCGAAGGCGGTGCTGGCGGTGGGCATCATCATCGCCATCGGGCGGGCCGTGTTGCGGCCGGTGTTCCGCCATATGGCGCTCAGCCGCAATCCGGAGCTGTTCACCGCCATGGTGCTGCTGGTCGCCTGCGGCACCGGCTGGGCGACCCATCACGCCGGGCTGTCGATGGCGCTGGGGGCGTTCCTGGCCGGGCTGCTGCTGGCGGGATTCGAGTACCGCCACCAGGTGGAGGCGGATATCGCGCCGTTCCGCGGGCTGTTCCTCGGCCTGTTCTTCATGACCGTCGGCACGATGATCGATCCGGCGCTGCTGGTGCGCCAGCCCTGGCTGCTGGTGGCGGGCGTGGTCGGGCTGGGGCTGGTCAAGGTGACGCTGATCTACGCCCTGGCGCGCCGGTTCCGGCTGCCGCGGGATTCCGCCGTGCGGGTCGCCTTCCTGCTAGCGGGGGCGGGGGAGTTCGGCTTCATCGTCTTCGGTCTGGCGATGTCGGAAGGGGTGATCGCCGAGCCGCTGGGGCAGACGCTGATCACCATCACCGCGCTATCGATGGCGCTGACACCGTTGATGAACACGGCCGGACGGCGGCTGGCGGACCGGCTGCACCGGGCGGAGATGGACGACAGCCTGGATCTGGCCGCCGAGGCGGCGGACCTCAACGCCCATGTCATCGTCGCCGGCTTCGGCCGGGTCGGCCAGACGGTGGCGACGCTGTTGGCCGACTCCGCCGTGCCGCATGTCTGCCTCGACCTTGATGCCGGCCGCGTGGCGGCGGCGCGGGCGAAGGGCTCGCAGGTGTTCTACGGCAATGCCGCGCAGGTGGAGGTGTTGGCGGCGGCCGGTGCCGGCGCAGCCCGGGCCGTCGTGGTGACCATCGACAACCACCAGGTGGTGGAGCCGATCGTGCACCGCCTGCGGCGGCGCTATCCGCGTCTGGAGATCATCGCCCGCGCCCATGATCTCGATCATGCCGAGGCGCTGATGCGCGCCGGGGCGACCCGCGTGGTGCCGGAGGCGTGGGAGGCGAGCCTCCAGCTCGCCACCGCCGTCCTGGGCATCGCCGGGCGCGATGCGGCGACCGCGCGGCGCGCGGCGGAGACGGGGCTGGAGAGCCGCTATGCAGGCCTGGGCGAGCAGGTGCCGGCGAGCGCGCCGGAGACCGCCCCGTCGGCCGACGAGACCGCCGACGCGGCGAGTTCGAGGATAAGGACCTGATCCGTTCCGTTCGGACGGGAAGGTGTGGCTGCTTAGTCGTCCAAGTGCAGGACGCGTCGCTCGAACCAAGGCTGAATGCGGTCGATGATGCGCGGCACTACCACAAGCGCGATCGCAAGCGACACGCCCAACATGCCGTACACCGTCGCTGCGGTCGCAAAATCGCTCATGATTTCTCAAGCCTGGCAGCAACACGCGCCAACAAAATACCAAGCACCAGGGTAACGAGTCCAGCAAGGAACCCTGTTGCGACAATCCACCAATTCGGGCCGGCCGGCGCGCATTCACCAGGGCAGAATGGACTGCCGCTACCCAATCCGAATATGGGGCTCAGCACGGCGATTGCCCAGAGGGCGACGGTCAAGCGATCGAGAAAGCTCGACAAGAACTTGAACGTCGCGATCTGTTGGGTGCGGCGACGTTCGCGAGACTTCGGTCGGTCTTCGCCCATAGTCTTGACGAGAAAACGAGAACGCCCGGGCGGCGGGGCCGCCCGGGCGTTTCGGATCGCCGATGGCGCTGCCGGCTATTCCCGGTTGCCCAGGAACATCAGCAGGAACTGGAACAGGTTCAGGAAGGCAATGTACAGGCTGAGCGCGCCGAACACCGCCGTCACCGTCTCCGCATCGCGGCCCATATTGGCGACGTACTGCTTGCGGATCTCCTGGGTGTAGTAGGCGACCAGCCCGGCGAAGACCAGGACGCCGACCGCGGAGATCACGAATTGCAGCATCGCGCTGCCCAGGAACAGGTTGACCACCATCGCGATCAGCAGGCCGATCAGGCCCATGATCAGGAAGCTGCCGAACCCGCTGAGGCTGCGCTTGGTGGTGTAGCCGTAGAGGCTGAGCCCACCGAAGGCCGCCGCGGTGATGAAGAAGGTCCTGACCAGGCTCTCGCCGGTGTAGACCATCAGCAGCACCGACAGCCCGATGCCGTTGATCGCCACGAAGGCCCAATAGAAGGCTTGCGCCGTGCTGGCCGTCGGGTTGCGCATGATGAACATCGCGCCGAACAGCATCGCCAGCGGCGCGAACATCGCGACCATGCCGAGCGGCGTCATGCCCGCGTATTGCCCGGCCACCGTGTGGAAGAACAGCCCGCCGATCGCCGGCACATTGGCCACCAGCCAGGCGATCAGGCCGCTGACCGCGAGCCCCGTGCCCATATAGTTGTAGACGCGCAGCATATAGGCGCGCAGGCCCTCGTCGATCACCGCCGGATCGATGGCCTGGCTGCGCAGCGCCTCATAGGAGTGGTTCGGTCCGAAAGCCATGATGCCCCTCACCGATGGGTTGACGTTCGATTGGCCAATATTGGGGGGCGGGCGGTCCAGTTCAACCGGAATCGCAAGCCCGCCCGGCGTTTAGCGAAGACCTTAACGCCTTTGTGCTTTCTTCTGTCGCACCGGCGGCCGGATGCTTAATCATTTCTCAGCAGCGGGGCCGATTTGTGGCCGAGCGCCCGCCAGGTGCCCCAGTAGCCGAGGCCGATGGTCAGCGCCATGCAGCCCAGCGCCGTGATCGCCACCGCCACCGGCTGGAAGGTGAAGCCGATCGCCAGGATGAGGTCGCAGACCGCCCAGCCCGCCGCCGTGCCGAACACCACGGCGAGCAGGCTGGCGACCAGGCCCAGGCATGCATGCTCCAACAGGTAGCTGCGGGTGACGTCGCCGCGCCGCGCCCCCAGCACCTTCAGCACCACGCTCTCGTAGACCCGGCGGCGATGGCCGGCGGCGATGGCGCCGGCCAGCACCAGCGTGCCGGCGGCCAGCGTCACGCCGGCCGTGCCGCGTACCGCGTCGGCGACCCGGCCGACGATGCGGTTGACCTCCTCCAGCGCCTGGCGGATCGACACCGTGGTAACGTTGGGGAAGCCGGCCACGACCTCGCGCTGGATCGCACGTTCTGCAGCAGCATCCGCGTACAACGTCGCCATATGGGTATGCGGGGCGGCGTCCAGCGGGCTGGGCGAGAAGACCAGCGTGAAGTTCATCGTCATGCTGTCCCAGTCGATGTCGCGGATATTGGCGATCTCCGCGGTGATGTCGCGGCCCAGGACGTTGACGGTCAGGGTGTCGCCGACGCCGATGTCGAAGGCGGTGGCGATGTCGCGATAGATCGACAACAGCGGCGGTCCGGCATAGTCGGCCGGCCACCATTCGCCGGCGATCACGGTGTCGCTGGGGCGCGGCTGGGGACGGTAGCTGACGCCGCGGTCGCCGCGCAGGATCCACGCCTCCTCCGGGTCGACCAGTGCGTCCGCTGCGGGAACGCCGTTGGCGGCGATCAGCCGGCCGCGCAGGGACGGAAGCTGCTCGAAGTCGCCCGTGCCGTCGATGCCGTCTAGCGTGTCGACCAGCGGCTGGAGCTGGTCGCGCTGGACGTCGACGAAGAAGAAGGCCGGCGCCCGGTCCGGCAGCTCGTCGGCGATCTGGCGGTTCAGGTTGCCCTGGATCAGCGTGATCGCCACCAGGACCGTGAGGCCGAGGCCGAGCGACATGGTCACCATCGGCGTCGGCGCGCCGGGCCGGTGCAGATTGGCCAGCGCCAGGCGCAGCGTCGGCCGCTTCGGCCGGCGGATGGCGCGCGTGATGCGCATCACCAGCGCCGCGGCGCCGCGGAACCCGGCCAGCGCCGCCATGGCGGATGCGACGAAACCGGCGGCCAGCAACCGGTTGTCGGCGCTGAAGACGGCGACCGCCACCAGTGCCGCCGCAGCCCCGGCCGTGGCCAACGCGAAGACCGGCCGCGGCCAGCCCGCCGCCGGTACGACCAGGCTGCGGAATAGCGCCGCTGCCGGGATCTGCTGGGCCCGCGCCAGCGGCCAGATGGAGAAGGTCAGCGCCGTCAGCGCGCCGAACACGGCGGCGAGCGCCATGGCTTCGGGATGCAGCGCGGCGTCGACATCAAGCTGCAAGGCCCGCGACAGCACGCCGACCGCTGCCAGCGGCACCAGTGCGCCGACCAGCACACCGACTGCGGTGGCCGCCGCGGCCAGCGCCAGCACCTGGGCGAGATAGGTGGCGAAGACCAGCCCGGCCGGCGCGCCGAGGCATTTCATCGTCGCGATGGTGGCGATCCGCGCCTCGACATAGGCGCGCACGGCGTTGCCGACGCCGACGCCGCCGACCAAGAGCGCGGTCAGCCCGACCAGCGTCAGGAAGGTGGCCATCCGGCCGATGGTCTCCGCCAGGCGCGGGGAGGCGTTGCGGTAGTCCTCCAGCCGCCATCCGGCCTCCGGTGCCGCCTCGTGCAGCCGGTCGAGCGCCCCGTCCGGCGCGACGCCGTCGGGCAGGGCGACGCGATAGTAGTAGTAGACCATGCTGCCCGGCTGGATCAGGCCGCTGTCGTCCAGCGCGGCGCGGGCGACCATGACGCGGGGGCCCAGCGTGAACAGCACGCCGCCGGCCCGGTCGGGCTCGCGCGCGATCATGTCGGTGATGACCACCGACGCATCGCCGAGCTGCAGGGTATCGCCGACGGCGACGTCCAGCCGGTCGCTGACCCCTTGCTCGATCACCGCGCCCCAGGCGTCACCTCGGCGCGCCAGGGCGTCGTCCAGCGGGCCACCGCCGTCCAGCGTCACCCGGCCGACCAGCGGATAGGCGTCGTCGACCGCCTTCAACTGAACGAGCGTGCTGGTGCTGCCGTCGGGCAGCCGGGCCATCGCCCGCATCTCCGCCGTCGTCGACATCCGGCCCAAGGCGTCCAGCGCTGCGGTTTGCTCCGGCGTTGCCGGGTTGAAGACCAGCCGGGCCGACACGTCGCCGCCCAGGATCTCCCGGCCGTCGCGTTCCAGCGTCTGATGGACGGAGGTGGCCAGCGACTGCACCGCGGCGATCGCCGCGACGCCGAGTGCCAGGCTGATCAGAAAGATGCGAAAACCGGCCAGGCCGGAGCGCAGCTCGCGCCGGGCCAAGGTCAGGAAGAGCCAGCGGGACATGGCGGTCGGATCCGGAGAGAGGCGCCGGGTCAGCCGACGGCGCGCCGCGGGGCGCCGTCGGTGCCGGTCTCGGCCGTTCCGGCCGGGCCGGTGCCGTCGTCGACGATGCGGCCGTCCTGCAGGCGGATCTGGCGGGTGCAGCGGGCGGCCAGCGCCGCATCATGGGTGATCAGCATGAACGAGGCACCGCGCTCGCGGGCCAGGCGGAACATAAGCTCGACGATGGTGTGGCCGGTGGCGGCGTCGAGATTGCCGGTGGGTTCGTCGGCGAGGATCAGGTCGGGCTCCCCGGCGAAGGCGCGGGCGAGCGCCACGCGCTGCTGCTCGCCGCCGGAAAGCTGGCTCGGATAGTGGGTCTCGCGATGGTCGAGGCCGACCGAGGCCAGCATCGCCCGCGCCGCGTCGAACGCGTCCGCCCGTCCGGCGAACTCCATCGGGATCGCCACGTTCTCCAGCGCCGTCATCGTCGGTATCAAGTGAAAGTTCTGAAAGACGATACCGACATGCTGCCGGCGGAACAGCGCCAGACCGTCCTCGTCCAAGGCGCCGAGATCGGTGCCGGCGACGGTGACCCGCCCGCGGGTCGGCCGCTCCAGCCCGGCGATGATCATCATCATTGAGGACTTGCCGGAGCCGGAGGGTCCGACCACGCTGACCGTCTCGCCGCGACCGATGGCGAGGTCAATGCCGCGCAGGATGTTGACGGTGCCTGCCGCGCTTTCCAACTCTAGGTGCAGATCGGTGAGCGCCACCATGGCCGCCGACGCGGCGGGCCGATCGGTGTCGCCCGGGGCGGCGGCGTCGGCGGGAGCGGGCTGGGACATGCGGGCTGAGCGTCCTTCATGAAAATCGGAGATACGGGCGATGCCAGGCGAAGATGGCGCGGCTGGGGCACGATTCAACGGTTGCGGGCGCGTGGCGTCCCGCCGCGGGCCGTCGCGGCGGCGGCTGGCGACCGTGGCGCTGGCCTTGATGGTCGCGGGGTTGAGCCTGCCGGCGGCGGCGCCCGGGCAGTCTGGTGAGGCGGTGCGCGTGCTGGCCTTCGGCACCAGCCTGACGGCGGGCTACGGCCTGGCGCCGGAGGACGGCTTCACGGTCCGGCTGGAAGAGGCGCTGACGGCGGAGGGCTACGATGTCTCGGTGCTGAATGCCGGGGTGTCCGGCGACACCACCGCCGGGGGATTGGCGCGGCTGGATTGGGCGCTGGCCGACCGGCCCGATGCGGTGATCGTCGAACTCGGATCGAACGACGGGCTGCGCGGCATCGACCCGGCGGTGACCCGCGCCAATCTCGACGCGATCCTGGCGACGCTGACCGACCACGATCTGCCGGTGCTGTTCACGGGCATGTACGCGCCGCCGAATATGGGCGAGGCGTACGCCACGGCGTTCGATTCTCTGTTTCCCGAATTGGCGGAAGAGTACGGCGTTTTGTTTTATCCGTTCTTTCTGAAGGACGTGGCGACGGTGGCGTCCCTGAACCAGGCGGATGCCATTCACCCCAATCCCGAGGGCGTTCAAAAAATCGTCGACAACATCCTGCCGGATGTGCGGCGGCTGTTGGCGTCGGTCGAGACAGGTGACCAGCGCTAGCGTCCGATTGATGCTCGTTTGATTCAGCTTCCGAGCTCTCGGACCAAGACGTGCATCTAGAACGACAATCTTGATACTGTTATGTATAATCAAGATCAATATGCCAACAAGGATGACAAATCTGGCGTTTGGTGGTATAAAGGAAGCTCTTTCACTCGGTGGTGATGTGGATGCTTGCAGCGCTCTACGCAAGGGTTTTTTCTAGACCACCCTTATCGAAGATAAATAACAATTTGCTCAACGTTGCGCTGAGAGCGCGTGGCTACAACAATTACCGAAATGACAATGAAAGCGGCGAAGAATTTTTTATTTCGAAAGTGCTTGCGCCTTCTTCACCAAGAGTCTGTGTGGACGTCGGCGCCAACGTAGGACGTTATACGCGCAAATTACTTAAAAATACCCAAGCTACTGTCATCAGCTTTGAGCCTCTCCCACAAGCTTTTGCTCAACTTGAGACGGCTACAAGAGATTTCGGCACACGATCAATTGTCGAAAACAAGGGGGTGTCCGACAAAGCCGATAGACTGGTCATTCACTATAATCCCAACGCATTGACCCACGCCTCATTTAGTGAGGAAGTGAATAAAGTGCCCTATGTAACGAACGAAGAAAAAACTGAAGTGGATATGGTGTCACTTGATAGCTATCTCGAAAACTACGATTCGGTGGATTTCATCAAAATCGATACGGAAGGATTCGAGATCGAGGTTCTGAAGGGTGCTGCGACAACCATCGAGCGCCACAGGCCTCGGTACATTCAAGTGGAGTTCAATTGGCATCAGATGTTTCGGAACACTTCTCTGCACTCTTTTTCGGAGCTATTGCCTGGCTACGATGTTTATCAGTTGATACCGGGCGGATGGGTTCAACGCGATCCGAAAGATCCGTTCTCAAGCGTATATCATTATTCGAATTTCATATTCACGCGAACGCGGAATGGTCACCCTTAAACGTTAGCGACTTGCTGTTGCGCGTCTTCGGGTCCGCACTCTGCTGGCGTACCTCAACCGGAGTGTACCGCCCGCGACAGGGCCGGCCGGCCGCGTCAATGCTCCAGCTTGCGGCGCAGGCGGTCGACGTCCTCGCGCAAGGTCGGGTCGTCGTCCATCAGTTGCTCGACGCGCTTCACGGCGTGCATCACCGTGGTGTGGTCGCGCTTGTCGAAGCGCTCGCCGATTTCCGGCAGCGACCGGGCCGTCAACTGCTTGCACAGATACATCGCGACCTGGCGCGGGCGGGCAATATGGCGCGCCCGGCGCGGCGACAGCAGGTCGTTCAGCCGCACGTTGAAGTGCGATGCCGTTTCCTTCTGGATCATCTCGATGGTCAGAACACGGTCGTTGGCGCGCACCAGATCGCGCAGCAGCTCGTGCGCCGTTTCCAGGCTGATCCGGCGGCCGACCAGCTCGGCATGGGCGACCAGGCGGTTCAGCGCGCCCTCCAGCTCCCGCACATTGGCGGTGATCTTGCGGGCCAGGAAGTCGATCACCTCCGGCGGCACCGCGATCGACAGTTTCTCCGCCTTGGCCTGCAGAATGCTCAGCCGAAGCTCGTAGGTCGTCGGGTGGATATCGACCACCAAGCCCCAGCAGAGGCGTGAGCGCAGGCGCTCGGTGATCCCGCCCATCTCGCTCGGCGACTTGTCGCCGGAGACGACGATCTGTTTGCGCTGATCGACCAGGGCATTGAAGGTGTGGAAGAACTCTTCCTGGGTGTTGTCCTTGTCGGCGATGAACTGGACATCGTCGATCAGCAAAACGTCGACGGAGCGGAACAGCTCCTTGAAGTTCATGACATCGCGGAAGCGCAGCGCCCGGATGAACTGGTACATGAACTTCTCGGCCGACAGGTAGAGCACCTTGCGGCCGGGCAGGCGGGCGCGCAGTTCCCAGGCGATGCCGTGCAGAAGATGGGTCTTGCCGAGGCCCACCCCGCCATGCAGGAACAGCGGATTGAAGGTCACCTGCTCGCCCTGGGCGATCCGCCGGGCGGCGGCGACCGCCAGCTCGTTGGGCTTGCCGGTGACGAAGTCGTTGAAGGTGAAGCGCGGGTCGAGCGGGCTGGAGAAGGCCGCAAGCTCGACCTCGCCATCGGCTTCGATTTCGAGATCCACCGCCGCCGATGCCGATGCCGCCGCGGCGGCGATCGGCGCGGGGGCCGCGGCCGCCGCCCGGTCGCCGGCGGTGGGCCGCGGTGCGGCAGCCAACCCGCCGGCCCGGGCCGGCATCGGGCCAGCGGTCACCCGGTCAGCGGTCATCTGGCCTGCGGTTGTCGGCAGGGAAGCGGCGGGCAGGGTCGAGACCGCCAGGGCGTCGTTCGATCCCGCGGTTGGACCGGTGGGCAAGGGCGCACCCGGAAGGGCGCAGGGCGTCGACAGCGCCGGGGTGTCGTCCATGGCACCGGCCGCGCCATTACCGAGATTGGGGCCGAGATTGGGGCCGAGGCTGGGCCCAAGACCGGACGCGGGCCCGGACACCAGCAAGGTGACGCCTGAGATCCCGGGATCCTCGTCGCGCCACAGATACTCCAGCGTCGACAGGTAGTGCGAGGTCAGCCAATCGCGCATGAACCGGTTGCGCGCGGAAATGAACACCTCGCCCGCGTCGACGCGCTCAAGCTGCAGGGGCTGCAGCCAGCTTACATAGACATCGTCGCCGACAATGTCGCGGATCCGGCGGCGGACCCGATCCCATTGGGCTTCGATCTTGGAGTGGGTCATCATCACCCCGCTAGGCCCGTCCGGCCGGCGCTCGGCGCGGACGCGAGAGACTCTGACAGTTGATCCCCGCCGTGGCCGGCGGGCACGCTCAAACGACTTCCCTCGGGGCGCCCCGTCCGGATCCCAGCGGGTCGGCCGGTTTGGACGCCTGGCACCCGTTGTCCATGGTCAGTCGCACCCATCGGGGAGACCTTGAGACAGCCGAAGAAGGATGAGGACGCTAAGACAACCGCGAAAGATCATCCGAGAGAAGCTTGGCAGCTATGTTGCAATGCCGCCTATAGAAGAAGGCAATCCTCTATCACAGCAATGCACCCCCTGTCTCTAACTTGTCATATTTGGGATTTACTTCGCCGCACCAGGTGCCGCTTCAATGAAAAAGCCGCCCCCGCGCGTTCACGCGTCGGTACAATTCAACGAACTTTGATCGACCGTTTGTCTAGAATAGGCGCTGGTGAGCCATCAGGCAATGGAACAAAAGCCGACCATTCGAAAAAGCACGTTTCGGTCGTATGACGGAACGTACACGAACGTCTCGGCGAGGCCGCTCGAAGAACGCCTCTGTCATATAACAGTAATCTTATGGAACGGAGGGACGCCAGGCCCGGGGTCCCCGACCCGACAGCCGACGACGGGCGTCAGAGCGCCCGCACGCGATGGGTCAGCCGGGAGATCCTCCGGGCCGCCGTATTGCGGTGCACGACGCCCTTCGACACGCCGCGCTGCAGCTCCGGCGCCGCCAGCTTCAGGGCCGACTCCGCGGCCTCGCGGTCGCCACGGGCCAGTGCGGCTTCCACCGACTTGCAGTAGGTGCGAATGCGACTGACGCGCGACCGGTTGACCGCCGTCTTGCGCACGATCTGCCGTACCCGCTTTTTCGCGGAAGCATGGTTGGCCATGGCCCGACTCTTGGTCCCGTATCGCCGATCGTCTGGTTGGGTCGGCGCCACGGACGGCATGAAGCGTCCGCCGCGCACGAAGGGGCGGATATACGCGCGCCCGGCCCCTCCCGTCAAGCGACGCGGGATGGCGACCACCCCGGCACCGCTCGCAGCGCTGCCGCCGTGCAGCCGCTCAGCGGTTCTTGAAGTCCGGCTGGCGCTTCTCCGCGAAGGCGGCCATGCCTTCCTTCTGGTCCTCCGTCGCGAAGGTCGCGTGGAACAGCCGGCGCTCGAAGCGGATGCCTTCGCCCAGCGTCGTCTCGTAGGCGCGGTTGACCGACTCCTTGGCCATCATCGCCAGCGGGCGCGACATGTCGGCAATCCGGTCGGCCACCCGGACCGCCTCCTCCAACAGGTCGGCGGCGGGCACCACGCGGCTGACCAGGCCGGACCGCTCCGCCTCCTCCGCGTCCATCATGCGGCCCGTCAGGCACATTTCCATCGCCTTGGACTTGCCGACCAGGCGGGTCAGCCGCTGGGTGCCGCCCGCACCCGGGATGGTGCCGATGGTGATCTCCGGCTGGCCGAACTTGGCGTTGTCGGCGGCCAGGATGAAGTCGCACATCATCGCCAGCTCGCAGCCGCCGCCCAGCGCATAGCCGGCCACCGCTGCGATCACCGGCTTGCGCGCCTCTGTCACCCGCGACCACTTGGCGACGAAGTTGCGCGAGAACACCTCCGTGAAGCTGAGATCCGCCATCTCCTTGATGTCGGCGCCGGCGGCGAACGCCTTCTCCGAGCCGGTCAGCACCAGGCAGCCGACATGATCGTCCGCTTCCAGCGCGTCGACCGCCTGGTTCAGCTCGGTGATGAGCTGGTCGTTCAGCGCGTTCATCTGCTTGGGCCGGTTCAGCTTGATGATGCCGACCTTGCCGCGCGCCTCGACCTCGATGGTCTGGTATGCCATGGCCGTCGCCCCCTGATGACGGATGCCGGCGGGTGTGCCCCTCTCGTCCGGGGCCGGGCCGGCTGCGGGCGAGCTATATCATCAGCGCTGGCGGCGCGGGCAATAGAAAGTGCTGCGCCCGGATTGGACGAGCCGGCGGATGCCGCGTCCGGCGCTGCCAGCGGCATCCGCCTTGCGGGCCGCCCGGGCGGCGTTCAGCCCGGCGCGGGCGGCGGCGCTGAGCGCGGGGCGGGCATCGCCTTCGGCTGGGGCGTGATCCGCCGGACCGGCCGGCGCGCCGCAGGTGCAGCCCGGACAGGCCAACCCTTCCCGGTCGTAGACCGCGAAGGTGTGCTGGAAGTAGCCGAGCTCGCCATCGGCGCGCGCATAGTCGCGCAAGGTCGATCCGCCGGCGGCGATGGCGTCGTCCAGCACAGCGCGGATGGCGTCCAACAGCCGGCCGGCGCGCCCGGCCGCGACCGTCGCCGCAAGACGGCGCGGCGACAGCCGGGCGCGGAACAGCGCCTCCGACACATAGATGTTGCCGAGGCCGGCGATGATGCGCTGGTCGAGCAGCGCCGCCTTCAGGGGCGTCATCCGGCCGGCCAGCCGGTCCGCCAGCGCCGCACCGTCCAGGCCGGGGTCGAATGGCTCCGGCCCAAGCAGGCGGAGCGGCCGGTAGTCGGCCAAGTCCGCCGCCGCCACCAGGTCCAGGCTGCCGAAGCGCCGGGCATCGTTGAAGGCGACCGCCGGTCCGCCGGCGATGCGGAAGACGACATGGTCGTGCCGGGCGGGCGGCACGGCGGGGTCGCGGATCAGCAGCCG
This sequence comes from Alphaproteobacteria bacterium, assembly GCA_028284045.1. Taxonomy (GTDB): domain Bacteria; phylum Pseudomonadota; class Alphaproteobacteria; order DSM-16000; family Inquilinaceae; genus JANQSN01. The sequence continues at coordinate 35,548 of JANQSN010000060.1, forward strand.
CCCCGACATGCCGAGATGCAGCACCAGGGTCTCCGCCCCATCCAGGCCGATCAGCAGGTATTTGCCGCGCCGGCCGAGATCGGCGATCCGCCGGCCCGTCAGCCGCGCCGGCAGGTCCGCCGGCAGCGCGAAGCGCAGATCGGCCCGGTGCTGGTCGACGCCGGCCAACCGCCGGCCCGCCATCACCGCCGCCAGCCCGCGGCGCACCGTCTCCACCTCCGGCAGTTCGGGCATGCGTCCTCCTCTCAGCAACCGCCCCGCATCGCCCACCCCGTGGCGATCGAGCCGTACGGGCGCACAATGCGGGTGGTGGTCGCGGTCCGCCACCGGCTATTCTGAGACGTCCGCCATCGGTTGATGAACGAGATCATGACGAACGCCACGGTGACCGTCCGCCTGACGCCTGCCACCCGCCGCCAACTGGCGCGACTGGCGGCGCGAACCGGCCGCCGCCGGACGGTCCTGGCTGGCGAGGCGGTCAGCGCCTATGTCGCGCAGGAGCTGGCCGTGATCGAGGGCGTCTCGCAGGGCTTGGCCGATCGCAGCGCCGGACGGGTGGTGCCGCACGGCGAGGCGATGCGGCGGATCCGCAGGGCGATCGAGGATGCGGCGGACGATCGGTGAGGGCCGTCGTCTGGTCGGAGGCCGCGCTGGCGGACTTCGTCGACGCCATCGCCCGGATCGCTCGCGATGATCGCCAGGCGGCATCGCTGGTGGCCGATCGGATCGAGGCCGCGATCGCCGTGTTGGCGGACCGTTCGATCGGCCGACCCGGCCGGCTGAGGGGCACGTTCGAGAAGCGCGTGCTCGCGACGCCCTACATCATCGCCTACAGCGTTTCCGGCCAGACGCTCACCGTCCTGCGGATCATCCACGAGCGACGCGATTGGCCGCCTGGGCGCTGGCCGCGGCGGTGATGCGCAACCGCCGCCGCCATTCCCCTTGAAGAAGTGCGGCTGTCGGTCGATACCGATGATCGCGCAAGAGGACCGCACCGCTGGGACACCGACCCTTGAACGCCACCGAGAGATCCGCGACCGGCGACGCCGCCGACCATTGGTTCGGCTTTCGCCGCGTCGGCGCGCAGGAGAAGACCCGCCTGGTCGGCCGGGTCTTCGACAGCGTCGCCGGCCGATACGACCTGATGAACGACCTGATGAGCGGCGGCGCCCACCGCCTGTGGAAGCGCCGGCTGATCGCCCTGATGACGCCGCGGCCGGGCGAGCGGCTGCTCGATGTCGCGGGCGGCACCGGCGACGTCGCCTTCGCCTTCCTGCGCGCGGCCGGCCGCCGGGCCGGCGAGGACGGCGCCACCGCCGCCGCGCTGATCTGCGACGCCAGCCCATCGATGCTGGCGGTCGGGCGCGACAAGGCGGTCGACCGCGGGATGGTCGGGCCGCTGGCCGGCGGGCTGGACTTCGTCGCCGGCCGGGCGGAGGCGCTGCCGCTGCCGGACCGCTCGGTCGACGTCTATTCCATCGCATTCGGCCTGCGCAATGTCACGGAGATCGACGCCGCGTTGGCCGAGGCGCGCCGCGTGCTGCGGCCCGGCGGGCGCTTCTATTGCCTGGAGTTCAGCCGTGTCGTGCTGCCGGTGTTCGACCGGCTCTACGACCGCTACTCCTTCGCGATCATCCCGCGGCTCGGCCGCTGGGTGGCGGGCGACCGGGAGAGCTATCAATATCTGGTCGAGAGCATCCGCCAGTTCCCCGAGCAGCCGGCGCTGGCGGCGCGGATGCGCGCGGCCGGGCTGTGGGGCGCGCGCTGGGTCAACCTGTCCGGCGGCATCGCCGCCATCCATCGCGGGTGGCGGGTCTGACGGGCGGCAAGCGAGGCAGCCATGGAGCTAGCGGGCAAGCGCATCCTGCTGATCGTCGCCGGCGGCATCGCCGCCTACAAGACGCTCGACCTGGTGCGCCGGCTGGGCGAGGCCGGGGCGTCGGTCCGCGCCATCCTGACCCGCGGCGGGGCGCAATTCGTCACGCCCTTGTCGCTGGCGGCGCTGACCGGCGAGAAGGTCTATGAGGACCTGTTCTCGCTGACCGACGAGGCGGAGATGGGCCATATCCGCCTGTCGCGCGAGGCCGACCTTCTCGTCGTGGCGCCGGCCACAGCCGATCTGTTGGCGCGCATGGCGGCCGGCCTGGCCGACGACCTGGCGACCACGACCCTGCTGGCCACCGACAAGCCGGTCCTGGTTGCGCCAGCGATGAATGTGCGGATGTGGCTGCACCCCGCGACCCAAGACAACATGGCGCTGCTGGCGCGCCGTGGCGTCGCCGTGATCGGCCCGGACGATGGGGCGATGGCGTGCAACGAGTACGGCCCCGGCCGGATGGCGGAGCCGCCGGCCATCCTCGCCCGCATCGCCGAGATGCTGGCGCCCGGGTCGGCGCCCGGGTCGGCAGAGGCGCGCCCGCTGGCGGGCCGGCGCGCGCTGGTGACCAGCGGCCCGACGCATGAGCCGATCGACCCTGTGCGCTACATCGCCAACCGCTCGTCCGGCCGACAGGGCCATGCGATCGCCGCGGCCCTGGCGGCGGCCGGCGCGGACACCGTGCTGGTCAGCGGTCCTGTCACCCTGCCGGCCCCGACCGGCGTCACGCTGGTGCCGGTGGAGACGGCGCGCGACATGCTGGCGGCCTGCCGCGCCGCCTTGCCGGCCGACATCGCCGTGTGCGCCGCGGCAGTCGCCGATTGGCGGGTGGCCGACGCCGCCGGGCAGAAGCTGAAGAAGTCGGGCGACGGTCCGCCGCCGCTCGATCTCGTGGAGAACCCGGACATTCTGGCCGATCTCGCCGCGGCCGGCCCGGTGCGCCCGCGTCTGGTCGTCGGCTTCGCGGCGGAGACGGAGCAGGTGGTCGCGCATGGCGAGGCCAAGCGGCGGCGCAAGGGCTGCGACTGGATCGTCGCCAACGACGTCTCGCCGGCCACCGGCACCTTCGGCGGCACCGACAACACGGTCCATCTGCTGCGGGCCGACGGGGTGGAGAGTTGGCCGGCCATGAGCAAGTCCGAGGTCGGCCGGCGCCTCGCCGCGGCGATCGCCGCGGCGCTGGCCGCCGACACGCCGGCCGCCGACACGCCGGCCGCCGCCGCGGTCCGCCGCGCATGAGCGTGGCCGTCGCGGTCCGCCGCCTGGCCCACGGGCAGGACCTGCCTTTGCCGGAACCGGCCAGCGCCGCGGCGGCCGGCGCGGATCTGCGCGCGGCGGTCGCGGCGCCGGTGGTGCTGGCACCGGGCGGCCGGGTCGCCATCCCGACGGGTCTGGCGATCGCCCTGCCGGAAGGCTACGAGGCGCAGATCCGGCCCCGTTCCGGCCTGGCGCGCGACCACGGCGTGACCGTGCTGAACGCTCCCGGCACGATCGATGCCGACTATCGCGGCGAGGTGCTGGTGCTGCTGGTCAATCTCGGCGACCGGCCGGTGGAGATCACCCGCGCCATGCGCATCGCCCAGCTCGTCGTCGCACCGGTCGCGCGAGTCGACTGGCAGGTCTCAGCCGACTTGCCGCCCACGGCGCGCGGTGCCGGCGGCTTCGGGTCCACCGGCACGGATGCCGGCACGCCGGGCGGCGGGGCATCCGCATGCTGAGGCTGCCGCGCAAGCTCGCCCTGGCGGTGGAGGCGGTGCTGGACATCGCGCTCAACGGCGCCGCCGGGCCGGTGGCCAGCGCGGAGATCACCGGCCGCCAGGGCATCCCGCGCCGCTATCTGGAGCAGGTGCTCCAGCAGCTCGTGCGCGCCGGCATCCTCTCCGGCACCCGCGGCCCGCGCGGCGGCTACCGGCTGGCGCTGGAGCGCCGGCGCATCACCGTCGCCGCCATCCTGCGCGCCGTCGGCAGCGACGGGGGCGATGGGGACGACGGCGCGTCGGCCACGCGGTCCGCGCTCGGCCAGGGGGTGGTCGCCCCGACCATGGCGGAACTGGCGGCCGCCTGCCTGGAACGACTGGACGGGGTCACCATCGACGATCTGTGCCGCCGAGCGGTCGCCTGCGGTGCCCACCGCCCGGCCGATCAGGCGCTCGACTTTTCCATTTGAGGCGGCGGGCCGCCGGCCCCAAATACACTGTTCAAGGTGGCAATAAGGCCAATTCACATCAAGGAAACTGGAAAATGTCGGTCTCCGAAGCGCCTGCCGCGATCGCCCCCGCATTCCGCGGCCGCATCTATGACAGCATCCTCGACACCGTCGGCGCGACGCCGCTGGTGCGGATGGCGAAGCTGGCCGCCGCGCACGGCGTCGAAGGCGACCTGTTGGCCAAGCTGGAGTTCTTCAATCCGCTGTCCAGCGTGAAGGACCGGATCGGCCTGTCGATGATCGAGGCGATGGAGGCCGACGGGCGGATCGGCCCCGGCACCACGCTGATCGAGCCGACCTCCGGCAACACCGGCATCGCGCTCGCCTTCGTCGCCGCGGCGAAGGGCTATCGGCTGATCCTCACCATGCCGGAGAGCATGTCGGTCGAGCGCCGCAAGATGCTGAAGCTGTTCGGGGCGGAGCTGCACCTGACCGAGGCCGCCAAGGGTATGAAGGGAGCGATCGCGCGGGCGGAGGAACTGGTCGCGCAGATCCCGGGCGCGGTGATGCCGCAGCAGTTCCAGAACGCCGCCAACCCGGCCGTCCACCGCCGCACGACGGCGGAGGAGATCTGGAACGACACCCAGGGCGGCGTCGACGTGGTGGTCTGCGGCATCGGCACCGGCGGCACGCTGACCGGCGTCGGCGAGGTCTTGAAGGCCCGCAAGTCCAGCGTCCGCATGGTCGCCGTAGAGCCGGAGGACAGCCCCGTCCTGTCCGGCGGTCAGCCCGGCCCCCACAAGATCCAGGGTATCGGTGCCGGCTTCGTGCCGGACATCCTGAACACCGGGCTGATCGACGAGGTGATCCAGGTCGCCAATACGCGGGCCTTCGAGTTGGCGCGGGAGGCCGCGCGGCTGGAGGGCCTGCCCGGCGGTATCTCCTCCGGCGCCGCCCTTGCGGCGGGGCTGGATGTCGCCCGCCGGCCGGAGAACGCGGGCAAGCAGATCGTCGTCGTGATCCCGTCGATCGCGGAGCGCTATCTCTCCACGGCACTGTTCGAGGGTCTCGACTGATCGGCCGGGAGGCGGCAGGGTCTGCGCCGTTGCTTCCCTGCCGTCTCTTGAGCCTTCGATGTCCGAACTGTCGCCTCTGCGCCGTCCCAACGCGCTGATCCATCCCCATCTGGACCGCGCCGCGGAACGGCGCCGCGACGGCGACTGGTTGGCGGCGCGCCTCGCCGACCCCGACAGCCGGCTGTGGCCCGTCTGGCGGGGCACCCGCACGCTGATCGACGGGCCGGCGGAGGCGCCCGCGGCCGTGTCGATGGCGCCGGTGGGCAGCCCCAGCGGCGGCGCGTGGCGCAAGCGCGCGAGCGAGATCGTCTTCCTCGGCCTGCTCGACGGACGGGCGCAGTTCGCCGTCGCCTTCGGTGACGAGCCCGGCGACGGCCGGGCGCTGGCGGATGCGTTTACGGCGGAGATCGTGCCCGGCCGCTTCGCCGATCTGCGGGAGATGGGCTCGTTGCTGCCGGCGGACGAGGCGGCGATGGCCGCCTACGCCCGGGCCATCATCTGGTGGCACCGCCGGCATCGCTTCTGCGGCATTTGCGGCACGCCGACCGCGCCGGAGGAGGGCGGCCATCTGCGCCGCTGCACCAACCCCGACTGTGCCCAGCCGACCTTCCCACGCACCGATCCCGCGGTGATCGTGTTGGTGCATGACGGCGACCGCATCCTGCTGGGCCGCCAGCGCGGCTGGCCGGCCGCCATGCATTCCGTGCTGGCCGGCTTCGTCGAGCCGGGCGAGAGCCTGGAAAGCTGCGTCGTCCGCGAGGTCTTCGAGGAAAGCGGCGTGCGGGTCGACGATATCCGCTACCACTCCTCCCAGCCCTGGCCGTTCCCGCAATCGCTGATGGTCGGCTTCTTCGCCCGGGCGACGAACCGTGACCTGGCGATGGACGAAGGCGAGCTGGAGGCGCTGGGCTGGTTCGACCGCGCGACGGTCGCCGCCGCCCCGGCGGAGATGCGCACCGACATCCCCTTCTCCCTGCCGCGCCGGCTGTCGGTCGCCCGCCGGCTGATCGACGACTGGCTGGCGGGCAACGTGCCGTTGGATTAGGGCCGCTGGACTAGGCGGGCACGCCCACGCTCTCCAGCGTCCGCATCACACCGCGCAGCTCGGCCAGGCCGCGCAGGCGGCCGATGGCGGTGTAGCCGGGGCGCGCGCCGCGGGTGAGGTCGTCCATCAGCGCCTGGCCGTGGTCGGGGCGCATCGGCATCTCCGCATCGGCCCGGCCGGCGGCGCGGCGCCGCGCCTCCTCCGCCATCAGGGCGGCGATCACCGCGACCATGTCGGTGTCGCCGTCGAGATGGGCATCCTCGAAGAACGAGGTCGGCACGCCCGCGCCGCCGCGCCGCACATTGCGCAGATGCACGAAATGGATGCGGGGCCCGAGGCGGGCGGCCATGCCGGGCAGGTCGTTGTCGGCACGCGCGCCCAGCGATCCGGTGCAGAAGGTAGCGCCGTTGGCCGGGCTGTCGACGGCGTCGAGGATCGCCCGGTAGTCGGCTTCCGTCGACATCACCCGCGGCAGGCCGAGCAGTGGCCAGGGCGGGTCGTCCGGGTGGCAGCACAGGCCGATGCCCAGGCGTTCGGCGGTCGGCACCACCGCTTCCAGGAAATCGACATAGTGCTGGCGCAGATCGTCCGGCCCGATCCCGTCGTAGCGGGCAAGCGCCGCGCGCAGGTCGGCGACCGTCCAGCTCTCCGCCGATCCGGGCAGCCCGGCGATGATGGTGCGCGTCAGCGCCGCGGCATCCGCCGCGCCCTTGTCGAAGGCAGCGGCCCGCGCCGCCGCGGCGTCCAGCGTCGCGGCGTCGTAGTCGTCCACAGCACCCGCGCGCCCCAGGACGTGGACGTCGAAGGCCGCAAAGTCGGCGAGGTCGAAGCGCATCGCCGTGCCGCCGTGGTCCAGCGGCCAGGCAAGATCGGTGCGCGTCCAATCCAGCACCGGCATGAAGTTGTAGCAGACGGTGCGGATGCCGGCGGCGGCCAGCGCGTCGAGGCTGTCGCGCCAGGCGGCCAGATGCGCCCGCCAGTCGCCGGTCTGGGTCTTGATCGCCTCCGATACCGGCAGGCTCTCCACCACGTCCCAGTCCAGGCCCGCCGCCCGGATCACGGCCTGATGCTGGGCGATCGCCGCGCCGGTCCAGGCGACGCCGGGGGTCAGGTGGTGGAGCGCGGTGACGATGCCTTCCGCCCCGGCCTGACGGGCGTCGGCCAGCGTCACCGGGTCGTCGGATCCGAACCATCGCCAAGTCTGGCGCATTGGGGAAATCCTCAAGGTCGGGGGATGGGCCCGCGACCTTGGTCCCCCGCCGCGGCCGGCACAAGGTGCCTGTTGCGAAAAACCCAGACCATCCCTGTCGAGCACTGTGGAATCGGTCGAAGGTTGGCTGTTAGTGTTTGCGGGGCCGGCGGCTTGAGGCAGGGAGGCGCCGCGGCACGACCATCCCCAACTGCCGTCAAGAGCCAGGGCGATGAACAAGATTCTCGAAGGGTTGCGGATCGTCGAGGGGTCGGCCTTCGTTGCGGCCCCGCTGGGCGGCATGACGCTGGCGCAGATGGGCGCCGACGTCATCCGCTTCGATCCGCTGGGCGGCGGGCTCGATTCCCACCGCTGGCCGGTGACAGAGGAAGGCCGCAGCCTCTACTGGGCGGGGCTGAACAAGGGCAAGCGGTCGCTGGCCATCGATACCCGCAAGCCGGAGGGGCGGGAGATCGTCTCTGCCCTGATCACCGCCGACGGCGACGGCAACGGCCTGTTCTTGAGCAACTTCCCGCTGTCGGGCTGGATGAGCTACGACGCGTTGAAGGCGCGACGCGACGACGTCATCGTCGTCAACCTGCTGGGCAATGCCGACGGCAGCTCGGCCGTCGACTACACCGTCAACTGCGCCGTCGGCTTCCCCTTCGTCACCGGGGCGCCGCATGGCAGCGCGCATGTCAACCCGGTCAACCATGTGCTGCCGGCCTGGGATGCCATCGCCGGGGTGCATCTGTCGCTGGCGATCGTCGCCGCGGAGCGCTACCGCCGCCTGCACGGCGCGGGCCAGGAGGTCAAGGTGGCGCTGTCGGACATCGCCATCGCGATGGCCGGCAATCTCGGCTACATCCAGGAAGTCCAGATCAACCACGCCGACCGGCGCGCCCATGGCAACTATCTCTACGGCTCCTACGGCTGCGATTTCGAGACGCGCGACGGGCGGCGCATCTACATCGTCGTCGTCACCAACCGCATGTGGACGGAGCTGGGCAAGGCCACGGGCCTGACGGAGAAGCTGGACGCGCTGGGCGCGCTGTTGGGCTACGATCTCGCCAAAGAAGGCGACCGCTTCAAGGCCAGCGACGCGATCTCCGCATTGCTGAAGGCGTGGTGCGAGGCCCGCACGCTGCAGGAGATCGCCGATGCCTTCGAGGGCACCGGCGTGTGCTGGGGTCCCTATCAGACCTTCACCCAGCTTGTGGAGGAGGACGCGCGCTGCTCGACCGCCAACGCGATGTTCGCGGAGCTGGAGCAGCCGGGGATTGGCCGCTACCTGGTGCCGGGCTCGCCGCTCGATTTCGGTCAGAGCCCGCGCGAGACGCCGCGGCGCGCGCCGCTGCTGGGCGAGCATACCGACGAGATCCTCGGCGGCGATCTGGGCATGAGCGACGGGCAGATCGGCGCGTTGCGCGATGCCCGCGTGGTCGGCGGTCCGATCGACGTCGCCTAGCGGCTCGCAATCACCCCCTCCCAACCCTCCCCCATCGAGGGGGAGGGCTTTGGGGGACCGCCGGGACGGGTTTGGTGGTGAACAAAGAAGCTTAAGAGGTGCCGGCGATGGCGACCGGCACGGGAGGACGCCATGGCAGGCCGGCCGAAGAAGAGCAAGATCGTCTCCGTCGACGAGGCGATGGCGCTGGTGCGAGACGGCGACACCATCTGCTGCAACGGCTTCGTGCAGAGCGGCATTCCCGAAGCGTTGTTGGAGGCGCTGGAACGCCGGTTCCTGGAGACCGGCCACCCGCGCGACCTGACGCTGTTCGCCGCGGCCGGCCAGGCCGACGGCAAGGAACAGGGCCTTAACCGCCTCGGCCATGAAGGCATGCTGCGCCGCGTGGTCGCCGGCAACTGGGGGCGCATGCCCAAGGTCACCAAGCTCGCCGTGGACAACAAGATCCAGGCCTTCAACCTGCCGCAGGGCGTGATCTCCCAGCTCTACCGCAATCTCGGCTCCGGCAAGCCGGGCACCTTCTCCAAGGTCGGGCTGCATACCTATGTCGACCCGCGCCTGGAAGGCGGCCGGGTCAACGAGATCACCAAGCGCGACATCGCCAGCATCGTCGAGGTCGATGGCGAGGAGTGGCTGTTCTACAAGGTCGCGCCGGTCAGCGTCGCCCTGATCCGCGGCACCACCGCCGACACCATGGGCAACATCACCATGGAGAAGGAGAGCCTGACGCTGGACAACCTGACCCAGGCGATGGCGGCGAAGAATTCCAACGGCATCGTCATCGCCCAGGTCGAGCGCATCGCCGAGCGCGGTTCGCTCAACCCGCGCGACGTTCATGTGCCGGGCGTCATGGTCGACTGTATCGTCGTCGCGGAACCGGAGATGCATCGGCAGAGCTACGCCACCCAGTACAACCCGGCCTATGCCGGGCGCATCCGCGTGCCGCTGGAGAATCTGCCGCCGATGGCGCTGGATGCGCGCAAGATCATCGCCCGGCGCGCCGCCTTCGAGCTGCCGCCCAACGGCATCGTCAATCTCGGCGTCGGGGTGCCGGAGGCGGTGGCGGCCGTCGCCAACGAGGAAAAAATCCTCGACTACATCACGCTGACGGCGGAGAGCGGGGTGATCGGCGGGGTGCTGGCCAGCGGCCCGAATTTCGGCGCCGGGGTGAACGCCGACGCGATCATCGACCAGAACCAGCAATTCGACTTCTACGACGGCGGCGGGCTGGATCTCGCGGTGCTCGGCATGGCCGAGTGCGACGCGCTGGGCAACATCAATGTCAGCCGCTTCGGCGACCGGCTGATCGGCTGCGGTGGCTTCATCAACATCAGCCAGAACGCCCGGCGCACCGTCTTCGCCGGGACCTTCACCGCGGGAGGGTTGGAGATTGCCGTGGAGGACGGCCAACTCCGCATCCTGCGCGAAGGCAAGAACCGCAAATTCGTCGAGCGCGTCCAGCAGGTCTCGTTCAGCGGCGACTATGCCTATGAGCGCGGCCAGCCGGTCTACTACGTCACCGAGCGTTGCGTCTTCCGGCGCTCGCGCAGTGGCCTGGCGTTGGAGGAGGTAGCGCCGGGCATCGATATCGAGCGGGACATCCTGGCGCATATGGCCTTCAAGCCGCGCATCCACGAGCCGCGGCAGATGGATCTGCGCATCTTCCGGGAGATGCCGATGGGGCTGGAGGCCGACCTGCTCAACCTCGATATGGCGGAGCGCATCAGCTACGAGGCGGAGCGCAACATCCTGTTCCTCAATTTCGAGGGCCTCTATATCCGCGTCACCGACGATATCGAGAATATGCGCCACGCGCTGGAGGAGCGCTGCAAGAAGGTCGGCCAGCGGGTCGGCGTCGTCGTCAACTACGACAACTTCCGCATAAATCCGGATATCCGCGACGACTTCGCCGATATGGCGCGATACATGCTGGAGAACTACTACACGACGATCACGCGCTATGCGACCAGCGCCTTCATGCGCATGAAGCTGGGCGAAGCCTTCGCCGAACGCGACGTCGCCCCGCACGTCTTCGAAACCAAGGAAGAGGCGCGGGAGTATCTGGAGCGGCAGTCGCGCTCCAGCAGCTCCGCCGCCGCCCCGGCGACCATGATGGACATGGCGCGCGGGGGTTAGACGCCGGCGGCAAGCCCGACCTTCACCGATTCACCAACCGATCCGCAGGACAAGGACGGACCAAGCATGACCAAGGTGCCGCGCAAGTTCTACGAGCCGCTGGCCATCGGCGCCCCGCAGCCCTATCGCGAGCCGCCGGTGGCGCTGGAGCGGATGATCCACTTCTTCCCGCCGCAGAACGAGAAGCTGCGCGCCAAGGTGCCGGACATGGCCGGCCAGGTGGATGTGCTGTTGGGCAATTTGGAAGATGCCATCCCGGCGGACGCGAAAGAGGCGGCGCGCGCCGGCTTCGTCGAGATCGCCAAGGGGGCCGATCTCGGCACGACGGGTCTGTGGACCCGGGTGAACTGCCTGAACAGCCCGTGGTTCCTGGACGACATCACCGAGATCGTCGCGGCGGCCGGCAACAAGGTCGACGTCGTCATGCTGCCCAAGGTCGAGGGGCCGTGGGACATCCACTATCTCGACCAGCTTCTGGCACAGCTTGAGGCACGCCACGGCGTCACCCGGCCGATCATGATCCACGCGATCCTGGAGACGGCGTTGGGCGTGGAGAACGTCTCTGCCATCGCCGCGGCCAGCCCGCGCATGCACGGCATGAGCTTAGGCCCCGCCGACCTGGCCGCCTCGCGCGGCATGAAGACGACGCGGGTCGGCGGCGGCCATCCCTTCTACGGCGTCCTGGAGGATGCGCATGGCGAGGGCGCGGCGCGCACGCTCTACCAACAGGATCTCTGGCACTTCACCGTGGCGCGCATGGTCGATGCCTGCGTGTCCAACGGCATCAAGGCGTTCTACGGGCCGTTCGGCGACTTCGCCGACAGCGAGGCGTGCGAGGCGCAGTTCCGCAACGCCTTCCTGTTGGGCTGCGTCGGCGCCTGGTCGCTGCACCCCAAGCAGATCGACATCGCCAAGCAGGTCTTCAGCCCCGACGTGAAGGAGGTGCTGTTCGCCAAGCGCATCCTGGAGGCGATGCCCGACGGCACCGGCGCGGTGATGATCGACGGCAAGATGCAGGACGACGCCACCTGGAAGCAGGCCAAGGTGATCGTCGACCTGGCGCGCCTGGTCGCCGCCAAGGACCCGGCGATGGCGGAGGCGTATGGGTTGTGACGGCGCGCGCCGCCGCCGCACCCGGTTCATCGGCCGGATGCGGACGGCGGCGCGCCCTGACGATCTGCTATCGCAGGGTCACGTAGACCGGCGGCGACTGGGCGATGCGGTCCGGCAAGGTGGTCCCCGGCGTGTCCGGCACCGCATTCCTTGTGGCGATGGCAACGATCTCGAACTCCTCGCCGCTCGGCGTCGTGCTGTCGCCGAAGTGGCAGCGGATTCGCCAGGATCCGTTGGTCGGATGCACGGTTGGCTGGGGCTGAGGATAGTACACGCCGGTCGCTGTCGGCCGGACAAAGACCCAGACGTTGACGGTCGGGTCCGACACGGTCCCCATCACCACTTCTTGAGGCCCAACCTCAGCGCCATCTTCCGGCGAGGTGATCTCGATGGTGATGTCCTGGGCGGCGGCGGCGGTCCAGCCGAGCGACAACATCGGCAGCGTCAAGACGAGCTGGCGGCGGTTCATGCGATCTCTCCCTTCCAGTTTGGTCAGCAGGGCGGGCGCTTGACGACGACGGGAGTGGATACCGCCGCGTTCGGCGGAATCCCGTCGAATGTTTCGACTGTCAGGATGTCTTCGGTGGCGATCAGGCGGACGATGAATTCCTCACCGCAGGTGGTCGGATCCCCATAGTTCGCCGCTGCGGTGAAGACCCCGTCACGCGGTTCGGTGTCCGGGTTCCTCTGCAGAGAGTCGATGCGGTTCGCGGTCGGCGTTACGACGACGTAGTGTCGAAGCCCCGGAAACTCGGTGATGGCCGTGAGGCTGCCCGTTTCCCCGACTTCTTGACCATTGACTGGATAAAGGATGGCCAAATCCGGCGTATCGGGTGGTGCCGTTACTTCCTGTCTTATTTCTTTGAGTTGGGGCGCGATGTCGCGTGCGGCGATGACGACTAGAATGATCTCCAGGACGACTAATATGACGGTCAACACGATCATGACAATGTCTGCAACGCGCATGCTGTTGCAGATTTCCAGGATCTTGGCCAAGCCGCTGCTGCCCATTTCAGGCGCCTCCTTCTCTAAAAAGGGGAGATTTTGGCGGTATGGAGTCAGAAAGATATCATAAAACGCGATATATATTACAGAGATTTTGCATTTTTATATCATTACTTCATAAGAATACCTTTATACGTGTGTGCATCGAGAAACCGGTTTCGCGTTCAGGAAAAGCCGACGGTGCACCCCGCCCGTGGGGCCCGGCAGGTCGACGGCTATGTCGGCGAGGGTCCCGCTGAGAAGGACGCACCGCCCGGGCACCGCTGCAACCCGGCAGGAAAGCGCAGCGGACCCATGTCTCCTGATCTCCCCGCCGTGGTTGTGTTAGGGTGCGATTGATCGCGCGATTCGCTGCCCATCGCATCGCGATCGACGGTGATGCACAGGCGGGACCGTGTCGGCCGGCGGTCGGGCGTTCGCAGGCGTCCCACCGCCCCTTTGATCGGGAACGATGGCGGCGTCTGGAGATCGACGATGTCAAAATTCATTTCAGGCGTCCGAGATCTATACTCAAGTGGCTGTCAGAAGATTCTGATGGCCTGGAACTCGACTGTCGAATTCTCTACAACACCGGCAAAACTCAGGAATCTTATATTTTTTGCACTGGTCGTTTATCCATTTCTTGTTTGGTATGGTTCGGATTTCTTTTTTCAAGAAATGACTAATTGTAAGATATTTGAAAATTTCTCTCTGGCGTTTGTAGATAGAAATCTAGAAATAATGAAAACTATCAATTCACAACATATATGGAGTGCATCTGTGTTGTTGTTGATGACTATCTGCGTTTGGGTCATTGTATTTTCATGGGTTCTTATACTGAAAACTGAATTGAAATTTCTGATTATCCCGATACTAATTCTGATAGTTATCTTATCGGCTGTTATAGTGGAGGAGATATTCTTTAAATCGAATGGTTTTCTTTATTGTGCGGGCGAAACCATGTTTAATACGATAAAAGATCTGGAATTCACCCTAAGAGATTCGGAATTCACGCATAGCGATCCATTTGAGGTTCATCTTATTGAGGAGACTTTAGTTTATTGCCAGGCAGTTGTGTCGGTTACAATCTTGCATGTCGCCGTTGCTACCTCTTCCGTACTGGTAAGGGGCGATGCTCCAGTGAACTGGCATGATTTGCAGGATCGTGCGGCGAGATTGAAGAGCTTGCTCTATGTTACGGCTCTGGGGCTGGTCGTCGTCTATCTGTCCATCGAGGCTTTGTTCGACATACCGCAGGCCATGCTGCCGGAAGACGTGGACGGCCACCCGCATCCCAAGGTCCAGGAATTCGCCGATCTGGCTGAAGGCTTGAAGGTCTTCCTCGGCACGACGTTCACGCTCGTGCTGCTGGCCGCGTTCGTGCCGGCTTTCGCCATACTCAGGCGCCGCTCGATCGAACTCGCGAAGACGACTGTCACTGAAGATGGCACCGAGCCCGCGGACCCTGAGAAGGAAGCACAGCGGCATGGTCTCGTCGACGATTGGAAGGCGATGGCGCTCAAGCTTCTGGCGATCCTCGCACCGGTGCTGAGCGGCCCGCTGGCCGAGCTTCTCCGGAGTCTGCCCGATCTTTAGTCTTGGCCCCCGCCTACCGGCTCTTCAGGTCGTTGTAGATCGTCGCCCGACTGACCCCCAGCACGCGGGCGACGTAGGAAGCCGCGTGCTTCTCGCGCAGGCCGTCGGTGCGGTCGATCTCCTCGATCAGGCGGCGGCGGTCGGCGCGCGTCAGGCCGTCGACCGTCAGGTTGCGGCTGCGGCACCAGTCCACGATGTAGCGGTTCATCTGGTCGTGCCAGTCGTTCTTGAACAGCGCTTCTGGCGGCTGGTCCGACAAGGGCGCGCCGATCAGCGTGCTGATGGCGTTCTGGGCGGCGCGCATGTCCGACAGGTCGAAGTTGATGCAGGCGAGCGCGACCGGATCGCCGGCCGCGTCGCGCAGCACCGCGCTGATCGAGCGGATGACCCGGCCGTCCCAGTTCAGCCGCTCGAAGGGGCCGAGTACGCTGTCGCCTTCCCGGAAGTCGATCTCCGACAGGTAGGACGGGTCGCCGACCTCGCGCTTGGAGATCGGGTTGCAGATATGCGCCACCGTCTCCGTGCGCAGCGAGTGCACCACCACCTCCACCTTGGAGCCGAGCAGTCGCGCGACGGCCTCGGCGAAGGGCGCCGCCATGCCCGCGATGGAGTCGTCGCCGGCCGTCACGGTGCCACCGTCCCGTCGGGGCGCCCGATCACCGCAACGACGTCGCCGCGGCGGACCAGACCCTGGCCGTTGCGGCAGAAGAACAGGCCGTCGCACCCGGCCGCGATGGGGATCGGCGGCTCGTCGACCCGGTCGATGCGGTGCAGCCGGCCCAGCACGTCGCCGCGCGCCACCGTCGCGCCCAGCGCCACCAGCGGCTCCACCACCCCGGCTTCGTCGGCATAGACATAGTGGCCGATCCCGTCGACATGAACGCGCTGGGAGGGGACGCGCCGCGAGGGCCGCCGCCCGGCCGCGGGGCCGCCACCGTCCGGCCGCCGGCGGATGCCGAGATGGTCCAGCACGCCCAAGACGCCGTCCAGCGCGACCGCCACCGTCTCCGGCGACGCCGTGGCGGACCCGCCCAGCTCGGTCGCCAGGATCCGCTTGCCCTGGGCGGCGACCTCCGCATCGATCATCGCCGCCACCTCCGGCTCGCGCAGCACCACGGTCAAGGGTGCGGCGAAGGCATCGGCCAGCGCGAGCAGCGCGTCGGTCGCCGCGGCCGTCGCCTGCACCGGCACGATGGTGCAGGGCACGAACGTCAGCGAGCGGCCGCCGGAATGCAGGTCCAATACCACGTCGGCGCGCGCGATCAGGTCGCGCGACACGAAATGGGCGATGCGCTGGGTGGCGGACCCGACGGCCGTGCCGGGAAAGGCGCGGTTCATGTTGCCGCCGTCGATCGGCGACAGCCGCGTGCCGGCCAGCACCGCCGGCGTGTTCAGCGCCGGCAGGACGATCACCCGCCCGGTGATCCGGTCGAGATCGACCCCGCCATGGATCAGCCGGGAGAGCGCCAGCGGCCCCTCATACTCGTCGCCATGGCTGCCGCCGAGCAGCAGGGCGGTGGGGCCGTCGCCGCGCTTGGCGCAGACCAGCGGCAGGCGCTGGTTGGACCACGCGCTATCGTTCAGCGAGACCGGGACGTCGACATAGCCCCGCTGCACGCCGTCGGCGTCGAGGTCGATCGAGGTCGTCACCATCGCGGCGCCGCGCTCGCGATGGTCACGCCGCCGGGGCCGGCGGCAGGGACGGGCTGAACTGCATCAGGCTGAGGATCTCGAACAGGACCTGCCCGCCGGCATGCGCCGTGTTGGCCGTGGCGTCGTAGGCCGGCGCCACCTCCACGACATCGCCGCCGACAATGTCCAGGCCTTTCAGGCCACGGATCAGAGCGAGCGCCTCGCGCGTCGTCAGGCCGCCGATCTCCGGCGTGCCGGTGCCCGGCGCGAAGGCCGGATCCAGGCTGTCGATGTCGAAGGAGAGATAGGCCGGGCCGTTGCCCACCACGGCGCGGGCGCGCGCGACGATGGCGTCGATGCCCAGCGCCGGCAGATCCTTCGCCTCGATGACGGTCATGCCCGAGTCGTAGGAGAACTCCCAGATATAGCCGCCGCCGCCGCGGATGCCGATCTGGATGGTGCGCGTCGGGTCCAGCACCCCGTCCAGCACGGCGTTGCGGAACGGCCCGCCATGGTGGAACCGCTCGCCTTCGAAGGCGCCGCCGGTGTCGCAATGGGCGTCGATATGCACCATGCCCAACGGCGTGCGCGCGCCCAGCGCTTTCAAGACCGGGTGGCTGACCGAATGGTCGCCGCCCACGCCCAGCGGGATCACGCCGGCCGCGACGATCGTGCCCACGAACCGTTCGATATCCTGATGGCTGAGGGCGAGGTCGAAGCGGCTCTGGAACGGTACGTCGCCGATATCCGCGACCGCCATCTCGTGCACCGGGGCGGTCTGCAGCGCATCGTTGTAGGGGCCGATCCGCTCGATGGTGCGCAGCGCGCGGGGGCCGAAACGGGCACCCGGCCGGTTGGTCACCGCCAGGTCGACCGGCATGCCGTAGAGCGCGACCTGCAGCCCGGCCAGCCGGTCCTCCAGCGCGCTTTCCTGGCGCAGCGGGGCATCGAGCAGCGTCGGCGTCCCGACGAAGGGCGCCTGGCGGCGGCCGCCCTCCTTGAAGATGTGGTCGGCGATCCGCCGGAACAGCGGGTCGTGCATCTCCCCGCCCTGGGCGTCGGCGTATTTGGCGCGCAGGGTCTCCAGGTCTTCCCTCGTCCAGCTCACGACACCAGGCTCCTCAAGCTTCGGCAAGGATTTCGGCGGCCAGTTCGTTCAGCCGCCGCAACCCTTCGCGCAGATAGGCGTCGGGCAGGGCGGAGCTGAAGCGGAAATGGTTCTCCACGCTGAACTTGCTGCCGGGGATCACCAGGACGTTCTTTTCCGTATAGAGGCGCCCGGCCAGCGTGTCCGACGCCACCGGCAGGTCGAAGCGGATGAAGGACATCGCGGAGGCCTGCGGGGGCACGACGGAGAAGACGCCCGGATGCACCGCCAGCGCGTCGACCAGCGTCTCGAAGCCGGTGCGGATCAGCCCGCGCGCGCGGGCGACCAGCCGGTCGCGCCCCGGCGCGCCCAGCGCGGCCTCCGCCAGCTTCATGGACAGGGTGCTGGCGGAGACGGCGGCGTATTCGTGGCGGCGCCAGGCGGCGATGACCTCGGTCTGGGGCCCAACCAGCCAGCCCAGCCGCAGCCCCGGCATGCCGTAGGCCTTGCTCATGGAGTTCAGCACCAGGACGCGGTCGTAGTCGCCCCAGAAGCTCTTGGTCGTCTGGTCGGTGTCGCGTTCGGTGCCGGCATAGACCTCGTCCGCGACGATCCAGGCGCCGACGCGCGCCGCTGCCGCGACGATGGCCTCTCGCTCGCGGGCGTCGATCACCTTGCCGGTCGGGTTGTTGGGGTTGACCACATGCACGATCTTCGTGGTGTCGTCGACCGCGTCGGCCACCGCCTGGCGGTCGATCGCCCAGCGGTCCAACGGGTCCATGGCGAGGACCCGCACCGCCGCCCCGCGGTTGCGGGCATTGCCGGTGAGCTGTTCGTAGGTCGGGCAGATGGTCACCATGCTGTCGCCGGGCTGCAGCAGGGTGTTGGCGACCAGCGTGTTGGCCTCCGTCGCGCCGACGGTGACCATGACGTTGTCGGCGCTCGCCCCGGGGTAGAGGGCCGCGATGCGCTCGCGCAGCAGCGTGAAGCCGTTGACCTGCGGATAGTCCAACGAGGTGTCGAGCAGGGTCTCCGGCGCCAGCTCCGTCATCTCCAGCAGTTCCGCCAGTGTCACCGGGTGGACGCCGCTTTCGGAGAAATTGTGGCCGACGCCGTGTTCCATCTCCGACAGGAACTGTTCGACGCGAAACGGGTGAAACATGCTGAAACGGCCTTCTTTGCTGTCTTCGTTCAGACGAGTCGTCGTTCGATGAAGGAAAAGGACGAGGTCAGGGTGATCGAGATCACCAGGTAGATGGTGCCGGCGGCGATGAACGCCTCGAACGGCGCGAAGTGTTCCGAGGAGAGCTTGCGCGCGAGGCCGGTGATTTCCATGATCGAAATGGTACTGGCGAGCGCCGTGCCCTTCAGCATCAAGATCACCTCGTTGCCATAGGCGGGCAGGGCGATGCGCAGCGCCTGGGGCAGCAGGACCAGCCACAGCGTCTGGAGCGGCGAGAACCCGAACGCGTCGGCCGCTTCGAGCTGGCCGCGCTCCACGCCCAGGACGCCGCCGCGCATGATCTCCGAGGTGAAGGCCGCGGAGTTGAGGCCGAGCGCCAGCACCGCGCAGAACCAAGCCTCGCGCAACAGCGGCCAGGCGATGCTGTCGCGCACCGCCTCGAACTGGCCGAGGCCGAAATAGATGGCGAAGAGCTGGACCAAGAGCGGCGTGCCGCGGAAGAACAGCACATAGCCGTCGAACACCTGCGCCAGGACGGGCACGCGGTTGAGGCGCGCGGCGCAGATGACCGCGCCAAGGACCACGCCGATGGACAGCGCTCCTACCAGGATGCCCAGCGTCACGGTGATGCCGGTGGCGAGGTCCGGGTAGAAGGACGCCATCAACGCCCAGTCCATCACCGTTCCCCCTGCAGCGCGAACCGGCGCTCCACGCGGACCAGCGCGCGTTCGGAGAAGAACGAGACCACCAGATAGATCACCGCCGCCACCGCATAGAAGGTGAAGGGACGATGCGTCGACCCGGCGGCGACGGTGGCCTGGCGCATCAGTTCACTGACGGCGGTCAGCGAGACCAGGGCCGTGTCCTTCAGGATGATCAGCCAGATATTGCCCAAGGCCGGCAGGGCGACGCGCAGGAGTTGCGGCAGCTCGACGACGATGAAGCGTTTCGGGCCGGAGAAGCCGAAGGCCTCCGCCGCTTCGAGCTGGCCGCGCGGAATGCTGTTGGCCGCCCCGCGGAAAGCTTCCGAGGCATAGGCGCTGGTGATCACCGCCAGCGCCAGCGCGCCCAGCGCGAAGCCGCTGAGATTGATCCGCTCGGTATAGCCGAGGCTGGCCGCCACGTTCTGGATCAGCGCGCCGGTGCCGAAGAAGATCAGATAGAGCACCAGCAGTTCCGGCACGCCGCGGAACACGGTGACGTAGCCGGCGATCAGCGCCTGGGCCACCCCGCCGCGCCGGCGCACCAGCATCAGCAGCAGGCCGAAGGTCGAGCCCGCCGCGAAGGCGATCACCGCCAACAGCAGCGTGACGCCGAGCCCGGAAAGAAGCTCGTCCCCCCAGCCGTCGGGGCCGTATGACAGCAGCGCCAGCACGGGAAAAGCGGATGTCCTGATCGATGGGTAACGGTCTGACGGCGGGCTGCGCCCCCGTGCCGACGACCGCGATCATCGGCACGGGGGGAGCCCGGACAGGGACCGCGTCTACGGGGAGACGTCGTAGCCGAACCATTCCTCAGCCAAGGCGGCGATGGTTCCGTCCTCGATCAAGGACGCGATGGCGGCGTCGACCTCGGCGCGCAACTCGTCGCTGCCTTTCGCCAGGCCGATGCCGATGCCGTCGCCCAGCTCCGGATAGGTCTCATAGCTCAACAGCGGGCCGAACATGGTCAGCGCCACATCGTCGTTGGCCGCGGCGAACTCCTCCCACGCGGAGACCTCCATTACCGCGGCATCCAGCCGGCCGGTGCGCAGATCGGCGATGATCTGGTCGGCGCGCTGGTAGACGCGCGTCTCCGCATCGCCGAAATGGGTGTTCACCAGGTTCTCGAAGATCGAGGCGCCCTGGACGCCGACGGCCTTGCCGTCCATCGCCGCCGCCAGCGCGTCGTGATCGCCGAGATCGCCGAACCCGTCGCCGATGGTGCCGAAGGAGGCCGGCGCCTGCGCGTAGGCGATGGAGAAGTCGATGCGCTCGCGCCGTTCCGCGGTGATCGAGATGGCGGAGATGATCAGGTCGTACTGACCGGCGATCAGGGCCGGCAACAGGCCGTCATAGGCCTGGTTGGTCCATTCGCAGTCCGCCTCGATCCGCTCGCAGATGGCGTTGCCGACATCGATGTCGAAGCCGATCATCTCGCCCGCGGCGTCCACCGACTCCCAGGGCGGATAGTCGGCGCTGGTGGCGACCCGCAACGTCTCCGCGCTGGCCGGCAGCGCCGTTGCGGCGGTGATCACACCGGCAAGAACCCATTGTCTCATCGAAGTCTCCCTTTCACATGACGGATGCCAGGAACTGTGCGGCCCTCTCGGACGTCGGGGCCTCGAACACCTGCTCCGGCGGGCCGGCTTCCGCCACCGCGCCGTGATCGAGCAGGACCACGTGGTTGGATACGTTGCGGGCAAAGCCCATCTCGTGGGTGACCAGGATCATCGTGTTGCCGGCCTCGGCCAGCGCCTCGATGACCTTCAGCACCTCGCCGACCAGTTCCGGGTCGAGCGCGGAGGTCGGCTCGTCGAACAAGAGCACCTTCGGCTCCATCGCCAGCGCGCGGGCGATGGCGGCGCGCTGCTGCTGGCCGCCGGAGAGCTGGTGCGGGTAGTGGCCGGCGCGGTCGGCGAGGCCGACGCGGGTCAGGAGGGCTGCGGCGTGCTCGCGGGCTTCCGCGCGCGGGCGTCCCAGGACATGGATCGGGGCCGCCGCCACATTGTCGAGCACCGTCATGTGGCGCCACAGATTGAAGCTCTGGAAGACCATCGGCAGCGAGGCCCGCAGCGCCTGGATCTCCCGCGACATGTGCAGCCGGCCGCGACGGGTCTGGAACCGCACGGGCTGGCCGTCCAGGGCGACCTCGCCGGCGTCCGGCACTTCCAGCAGGTTGAGGCAGCGCAACAGCGTGCTCTTGCCGGAACCGGAGGAGCCGATGATCGAGATCACCTGCCCCTTCTCCGCGTCCAGCGAGACGCCGTCGAGCACCCGGATCGACCCGAAGCTCTTCGAGAGATGCCGCACGGCCAGGCGGGGCGTCGGCGTCGTCACGATCGTGCCCCCCAAGCGCTGGTGCGTCGGCATCTTATACGCTTTCGTCAAATTTAGACCGGACTCGTCCGCTCACTGTGTTGCAGTGCAACGGCGCTGTCAAACGCCGTCGCGCCGCGGCGAGGGCAGGTGCGTCGGTACATTGTCGCAAATCCGCGCCGACGCCGGCCAGACGGTACAATCAGGCCGCCAGCCGCGACCAGACAGCGTTGGCGATGGCGGCGTCCTGAACCGCGACCCCGGTCAGATCGGCGATGGTGATGTCCGTGTTGCCGCGCGGCAGCGGGGCGGCGGCCAGCGCATCGCCGAGCGGCAGCAGATCCGCCGGCGCTACGGTGCCGTCGCGGACCGCGTTGGCCGTCTCGCCATGTTCGACGCATTGCGCGGCGGAGTCGACGATCACATGTCGGGCCCGGGCGAACAGGGCGGTCTCCAGCTCCTGCTTGCCGGGCGCGTCGGCGCCGACCGCCGTGATATGGGCGCCCGGGGTCACCCAGTGCGATCGGATGATGGCCTCCCGCGACGCCGTCGCCGTGACGATCACATCGGCCGCCGCACACAGCGCGGCCGGCGACGGCGCCTGGGTGACCTCGGTGCCGGGCAGGGTCGCGGCCAGCGTGCCGACCAGAGCCGCCGCTTTGTCGGCGGACCGGCCCCACAGCACGACGTGCCGGAAGCCCAGGATCTCGGAGATCAGCTCGGCCTGCAGGCGGGCCTGGATGCCCGCTCCGACGACCCCCAGCACCGAAGCGCCGGGGCGCATGCCGAGCCGGGTCGCGATCACGCTGGCGAGCGCGGTTCTGAGATCGGTCAAGGCGCCGTCGTCCTGCAGGATCGCCAGGGGCTGGCCGGTGGTTGCGGAGATCACCGCCATGAAGCCGTTGCTGGACGGCAGGCCACGATCGGGATTGCCGTAGAAGCCGGTGGCCAGCTTGACGGTGAAGACGTCGTCGCCGGCGATATGCGCCGATTTCACATGACACTCCCCGGTTGCGTCGGGAAAGGCCAGGTGCACCACCGGCGCCACCTGCACGGCACCGCCGGCGAACCGGCGGAACCCGTCCTCGATCGCCGCCAGAACGGCCGGCCGGTCGACATGGGTCAGGATCTCGTCCTTCGTGACGATGCGCATGCGTCCGCCTGGTCTCTTCCGCTAGAAAGGGGGGCGTTCATCGGTCCGCGGGCGGTCGGCGCCGATCGGGCACCACTCCTGCTCGCCGGCTTGCCAATGGCCGCCGCTGTGCTAGGGTCCTTAGTCCAGATTAGACAAACGCGTCAATCGGCGCGTCGATTGGGTTCGTCAACCAGGATGGTCGCCATAGCCCCCGACATCAGCAGCCATCGGGCCGCCTCGCCGCTTCAGATCGCCGACGTGCACAAGGCCTGTTGGCGGATCGCCACCTTCGTCCGGCCGACGCCGCTGCGCCGCTCGGTCGCGCTGTCGGCGCGCGCGGGCTGTCCGGTCTGGCTGAAGATGGAGACCATGCTGGATACCGGCGCCTTCAAGCTGCGCGGCGCCGCCAACAAGATGCTGTCCTTGAGCGATGACGAGCGGCGCCGGGGCGTGATCACCGTCTCCAGCGGCAATCACGGGCGCGCGGTTGCCCATGTCGCCGGTCATCTCGGCGTTCGCGCGGTGGTCTGCGTGACGACGCTGGTGCCGCCGGAGAAGGTCGCCGCGCTCAAGGCCGCGCATGCGGAGGTCGTGATCGCCGGCGACGACCAGGACGCGGCGCATGACCGGGCGCTGGACCTGGCCGGGCGGGAGGGCCTCACCTTCGTGCCGCCCTTCGACGATCCTTATGTCATCGCCGGCCAGGGCACCATCGGGCTTGAGATGCTGGACGCGTGTCCGGACCTGGACACGGTGTTCGTGCCGCTCAGCGGCGGCGGGCTGATCAGCGGGGTCGCGCTGGCCTTGAAGGCGCGCAAGCCGTGGATCCGCGTCGTCGGCGTTTCCTCGCTGCACGGTGCGGCCATGGTGGAGAGCCTGCGCGCCGGACGGATCGTGCCGGTGGAGGAGAAACCTTCCGTCGCCGATGCCCTGCCGGGTCCGATCCCGGCGGACAACCGCTACACCTTCGACATGTGCCGCACGCTGGTGGACGACATCGTCCAGGTCTCCGACCCGGAGATCGAACGGGCGATGGCCTTCGTGCTGCGCCACGAGCGATGCGTCGTGGAGGGGGCGGCGGCGGCCGGCGTGGCCGCCATCCTGGCCGGTGCCGTGTCGCCGACCAGCGGTGCCGCGGCGGCGATCGTCACCGGCGACAACATCGCCGTCGACCGGGCGCTGGAGATCTGCCGGCGCGCCGAGGCCGCTGGTTAGAATCGAGCGACATTCAGAACTTCCCTCCCCCTGGATGGGGGAGGGCTAGGGAGGGGGTGATGTCGCCGCACGACGTCAGCGCCTGTGAGGGGCCCATCTCGCGTCGCAACGTCCGCGCCCGTCTAACGGCGCCGTCGAAGGTGCTGCTTCATCCGGCCTCTCCACCGACAAGCATCACCCCCACCCAACCCTCCCCCATCGAGGGGGAGGGCT
>JANQSN010000003.1 GCA_028284045.1 Alphaproteobacteria bacterium
TCGACGGCGACGGCGACAAGGACGTTCTCTACCACAAGGGCGGGACGCAGTACGCCGCCTATCTGGACGGTTTCACGCAGCTCACCACCGGCTATGTCAGCGGGCAGACGACGGACCCGATCGAGGCGCTGCCGGCGCCGCCCAGCAATGCCGGCACGGACACGATAGAGGCGTCGGTCGACTACACGCTGCCCGAAGGCGTGGAGACGTTGACGCTGACCGGCGGTGCTCTGTCGGGCACCGGCAACACGCTGGCCAACACGCTGACCGGCAACGAGTTCGACAATGTGCTGACCGGTGGCGCGGGCGACGACCTCTTCGTGTTCAAGAACGGCAGTGGCGCCGACACCATCACCGATTTCTCAGCGGGTGCCGGCAGCGATGACCGGATCGATCTTCAGGACTTCGCCTTCGCCGACCTGGACGCGGTCATGGCTGCCGCCGACGACGCCGGCGGCACCGCAGCGGACACCTTGATTCAGCTCGATCTCGACGACGCGGTCACCCTGATTGGCGTTCGGATCGCCGACCTGCACGTCGACGACTTCCTGCTCTGACCGCTCGCGCAAGCAGTTCGAGGCGCCGCACTTCAGACGAACAGCAGCAGGCCGTCGCCGTCCGACACGCCGGTCTGCAGTTGGCTTTCGAAGTCCAGCGGGTCGATGCCGCCCAGGTCGATGGCGAGGTCGAACTGCGTGGTGCCGTCGGTGACGGAGAGCACGTCGCCGTCGACGGTCGAGGTCACGCTGACATCGACGGCGCCGAAGGGATCCAGCGTCTCGAAGACCAGGCTGTCGCCCGCCGCGAAATCGGCGAGGGTGCCGTCGAAGCCGGCGTCGCTGCCCAGGATCAGGCGGGCATCGCCGGCGCCGAAATCGAAGGTCCCGGCATCGGCGCCGCCGTTCAGCCGCACCTCGGCGTCGCCGATCTCGAACACGAAGCTGTCGAAGGTCGAGACCCGCGCCTCGAAGTCCGCCGTGCCGTCCAGCACCTCGACCCGGCCGGAGGTGAAGAAGGCGGCATCCGAGCCCACTACCAGCGCGCCGCCGTTGATCACCAGAACCGTACTGAACGCGTCGTTGGTGAAGGAGCCGAAGCCGGATGCGGTGCCGAACTCGACCGCTCCACCATCGGCGACCACCAGCGCGTTGTTGAACAGGCTGCCTTCGCCGGTGAACAGCAGCGTGCCCGTCTCCGCGCCGACGACGCCGTCGTTGAAGATGTCCGTGTTGACGATCTCCAGCGTCTCGGCGCTGCCGCGGGCGATGATGCTGCTGGGCGCCCGCACCGAGATCTCGGACAGGAAGATGTCGGGCGCGATGAAGGTCTCTTCGCCGGTGTCGGGATCGAACAGGATGAGATCTTCGGCCTCGATCTCCTGCTCGCCGATGATCCCGGAGCCGGAGATCGACTGGTTCTCCAGCAGCAGGGCGAAGCCCTCAGACGTCACGACGGGGTCGCTGTTGGGATCGATGTCGTCGGGATCCAAGTCGCTCAGCGCGATGCCGTCGACGAAGGTCTCGCGCTGGCTGGTGGAGATCAGCGGCGTAAAGCCGTCGCCGTCCGGACCGCTGTCCAACTGGATCGTGCCGCCGCCGTCGAAGCGGACGAAGCCGTCGATGTCGAGCTGGCCCGGATCGACGGGAAAGGCCCCGGTCGATCCGTCGGAGACGAAGATCCCGCCCGTCGATGTGATGTCCCCGATGATGCGCACAAACCCGTCGATCGAGACCGTCGCCTCCAGGGTGAGACCGTTGAAGCCCTCCAGCGCCGGGAAGCCGGATCCGGTGGGGGTGCCGATCTTGATGAGCCCGCTGCTCGACCCGTCGAACTCGGTGCGCAGCGGGCCGCCACGGATGGTTGCGTCGAACAGATCGATCACACCGCCCGCCTCGGCGACGATCTCGCCCCCGGTGTTGTCGATGCCGGCGGCCGCGCGGAAGGCGATGAAGCTGCCGAAGAACTGATCGGAGTCGAACCGGACGATGCCGCCGGCCTCGGCCCTCACCATCCCCTGATTGACGATCGACCCGGAGTCGATGATCAGCGCGTCGCCGGTGCGGGCCAGCAGGGTGCCCGCCTCGCGGTTCACCAGGATGGCGCCGGCGCCGACCTCGCCGGTTCCGGTGATGGTGTTGTCGACGTTCTCGATGACCTGATCGAGATCGAAGATGGTGACCGTCCCAAAGTCCACGCCACCGATCTGGCTCACCGAGAACGACCCGTCCAAGGCGTCGAGTTCGACGATGCCGCCGCCGAGGAACTGGAAGAGCGGCGCTTCGAGGCTGAAATTGGCTGCCGGCCCGTCCTGGCCGGCGGCGACGAGGATCCTGCCGGCATTGTCGATCGACGCGGCCGTGACGGTCACGCGTCCGCCGGCCCCGGTGCCCAGGGTGCCGGTATTGGTGATCGGGCCGGACAGGTTCAGCGTACCGCTGACCGTTACCGGGTTGCCGAAACTGTTGAGGATCGTCGTGTTCGACGTCAGCAGGCTGCCGCCGTTGCTGACGGTGCCGGTCAGATCGACGATGCCGTCGGCAACCTCGATCGATCCGGTGTTGACCAGCAATCCGGTTTCCAGCGTGCTGCCCGGCTCCGCCGTGTCGACGCGCAGGGTACCGGCCCCCGAAACGCTGAGGCTCGCGACGCTGCCCGCCGGCGCGCTGATCGTCGCGACGGACCCGGCGGTCACGGGGACGACCACGTCGTCATCCGGCGTCGGCACCTCGCCATTGGCCCAGTTGACGGGATCGTTCCAGGTGCCGTCGGTGGGCGAGATCCAGGTCGGGCCCTCGATCAGCTGGATGGTGAAGCTGGAGGTCACGTTCTGGGCACCGAGCGGCGTGCCCGATCGATCGGTCACCTGGTCGGCGTCGACGACGAGCTGGAAGCTGCCGGCGGCCAGCGCATCGGCCGGGAAGGTGAGCTGAACCTCCGACCCGCTGTCGCGCACCGAAATCGATGTCGGCGCGATCGGACCGTCGGGCCCGATCAACACGAAGGTGTCGGCGTTCACGGTGTCGCTCTCGACCGACTTGGAGAACTCGACCGTCACGCTGCGGGTCGAGCCCGGCAGCAGCAGGGCGCCATCGTCGGGCGTGATGGCGAGGATCTCGAAGGGGGTGACGTCCTCGACAAGCTGGATGGTCACGGGGTCGGTCAGCGTCGTGTTGCCGCCGGTGTCGGTGGCGCGGAACTGCAGCGACACCTGGTCCGTGCCGAACGCCTCGATCGTCGGCAGCGTGACGGTCAGGTCCCAAGGGAAGGCGATCGAGGACAGGATCAGGCTGCCGTTCAGCAACACGTCGACGCTGCGGACCTGGACGTCGTCGGCGGTCGCCACGTCGAAGCGCACCGTCTCGCCCTGGATGACCTGCAGGCCGTCGGCGACCGGGTCGACATCCTCCGGCAGACCGGCAATGGAGATTTCCGGCGCCACGCCCAAGGTGTCGATGCCCAGGAAGCGGATGATCTGAAGGCCCTCGCTACCGGTCGCCACGAAGGCCTCGCCGGCGGCGATCGCCACGTCTTGCGCCGTCCCGTCGAAGCGGAACTCGGAGATCGACGTTACGGGGTCGGTCGGATCGTCGGACTGAAAGACGTTCAGACGGCTTCCTTCGGTGGTCGAGGTCGCAAACCGCGTTTGCGCCGTCACGCCGAAGCCGGAACCGTTCACGGCCACCGCGTTGCCGCCGAAGTCGCTGGCCGTGTTGGACGTATTGATCTCCGAGATCACGGCCGGGGCGTTGGGATCGCTGACGTCCACCGTGATGGTGCCGCCGCGGAAGCCGGCGCCGACCGGGATCTGCGACCCGATCCATAGCGTGTCGCCGAGAACGGCAATCTGGTTGCCGTCCGGCGCGTGGAAGCTGGTCGTCAGGTCGAGGACGCCGAGGTTGACCAGCGTTCCGTCCGCCAGTTCCAGAACATGCAGCGTCCCGTTGTCGCCGAGCACGTAGACCCTGTCGCCGGACACGGCGAGCGCCTCGATCTGCTGATCGGGACCGACCCCGAGACCGATCGACGTCAGCTCCGTCCCCGTGGCGGCGTCGACCAGCAGCAGGCGCCCGTTCAGGCCGACCAACAGCCGGTCGCCGACCGCCGACACCTGGGTCGTGGTCAGGTCCTCGTAGACCGCATCAATCACCGGGCGGATCGGGTCGCTGACGTCGACCACGGCCAGCCCGCCGTCGCCCAGCGCGACGGCCACCAGATCGAGCTCTTCCACCACGGCGACATCTTCGGCGTAGCCCGGCAGCGCGACCTGGCCGAGCAGGACCGGCTGCGTGCTCTGCGAGACATCGACGATGGCAAGCCCGACCGACCCGGTGGCCACATAGGCGGTCAGCCCGGCACCGTTGAGGGCCGTGCCGCCGATCGCCACGGCCTCCGCCTCGCCGTCGAGGTCGAGAATGCCGGTGACGCCGTTCAGGTTGATCGAGCCGGGGGCGGCGCCGAGCCCGCTGATCAGGGCCTGGCGGTCGGTGATCGCTGTACCGGGCAGCAGGCTGTTGGACTGCTCGAAATCAGCGCCGACGATCCGCGCCTGCTCTTCGGTCAGCCCGCCCGGGCCGACCGGGCTGTCCGTATCGGCGCGCAGGATCGGTTCGACCCTCGGCAACAGTTCGAAGTTGGTCCGGCTGTCCACCGCGAAGGGACGCGGGGCCGTGAACACCGTGCCGCCGGTCACGCCGCTCCACGGATCGTAGATCTCGATGCTGTACTGGGCTCCGGGTTGCGCCGTGGGTTGCAGCGGCGTGCCGCCGGACTCGAAGGTGAAACGCTGCTCCTCACCGGTCTCCAGGTTCGTCAGCAGCGCATACAGCACCGGCCCGTAAGCGAACGCGTACTCGCCCTCGACCTGCGATTCCTGCGTCTGCAGCTCGCTCAAGGAGATGGTGTCCGGCAGATCGCCAAAGGCTTCGTCGTAAGCCCCGGTCAGATCGATCAGAATTCCGTAGATCTCTGTGATGATCGTGTCGAAGTTGCCGATGTCGTTGGCGCGCAGACTCGCGTCGATGTAGCGCTCCATCGCCTCGAAGAACGCACTGTCCGTCGGCGAGCCGTCTTCGGCGCCGAACGTCTGCGCCGCCTCCTCGATGGTGGGCGCCCTCGGCCCGTCGCCGATCTCCTCGATTGTCTCGACGAAATCCCTCAGGTCGCGGCCGGCGTCGGCGACGTCTCGGGCGGCTTCCTGCAGGTCTTCCAGGCGTTGGACCTGCTCTTGAAGCCGTTGCACTGCCTCGTCCGCGTCATCGCGAAGCCGTTCAAACGGCTGGGACTCCGGTGTGTTCGGTGCGATCTTGCCGGGAATCCCGTTGGTCGAGGTGTTCTCCGCATCGGCCAAGACCTTGTTTGCGATGCGGGTTACCGGCTCGATCGGGTTTTGGCCGGACGTCACCGCACCGATCGTGTCCGCGGTGGCGATGGAGGCGTCGAGCAGCTTCGAGGTCTTCTCGAAGCTCTCCAGGCCCGGGACGTTCTGCACGACGGCGCTGAAGCTGTGAACGGTGGTTCGCGCCACGTCGCCGGCCAGCTGAAGGCCCATGATGCCCCAGAAGCCGGCATCGACCTGGCCGCCCAGCGGTCCGGGATCGTCGGCGTAGTAGGCGTTGGCCATGATCTCCAGCGTATTGCCGATGCGGTTGGAGTCATCGCGCAAGGCAAGCGCGTTCCCGACGGGGCCGAGGGCCTTGTCTGCGCGGGAGTCCGGCAGGAGTTGCAGCCCGTCTTGGGCGATCGACTTCAAGCCCAGGAGGCTGTTGGCGGCGTCGGCAACATCACCGACGGTGACGTCGTTGTTGTTGGTTCCCACATTCTCCGGATGCGTGGTGCCGGGCGGGCATTCCAGCCGCGGGTCGATGAGGATGCGGCTGATGCGCACCGGCCCATTCCAGCCGGGCTGCAGGATGCCGGAGCCCGGATCGGTTTCGATGAAGCTGCCGTCCTCGCTGACCGTGCCGAGGCCGTTGATCACCAACAGGCCGGTCTGGTGGTCGTAGCTGAAGAACTCGGTCTGTTCGCCGGGCGCCAGGCCGAACACGTTGGGGATCGTCAGCACGGCTTCTTCCAGGAAGACGCCGCCGTCGGGGCCCTGGATGGTCAGGAAGATCGGCGGGGTCGGCACGCCGTCCGGCAGCATGTCGACCACCATCTGCGACGGCACGATGGCGAGGCCGATCTCGGGATTGGCGATCGGATCGCCATTGGCGTCGACCATGCTGCCCGGCTGCACGGTCAAGGTGATCAGGTCGAGCTGCTCGGGCGTCAGGTCGGTGCCCGCCCCGGTGATCGGGCGCACGACGAGGGGCTCGTCGTCCGGCACCGGGACCAACGCCGCCTCCTGCACCCGCGGCAGGAAGACCGCCTGGTCGTCCTGGCGCTCAAGCTGCGCTTCGAGCGGCCCCATGCCGCCCATCACGGTGTTCTCTTGGCCGGGGCGGATCTCGACGTCGAGCACCATCTCCGGCCAGAAGATCCCGTCCGGCGCGTTGGTTGCCGTGCGTCCGTCGACGACCAGCTTGATCTTGCCGGCCGGCAGATCGGTCAGCTCGAAATAGCCGTCGGCGTCGGTGAAGACCGGCTGGTCCGGCCGACCCAGGACGTAGATCTTGGCGTTCTCGATCGGGCTCAGATAGGTGTGGTTGTCGTAGTCGGTGATGCCGGCGGGGCCGACGACGAAGTCGTCCGGCGTCATCGGGAAGAGGTCGGCGCCCGGGTCGACGATGCGGCCGACCAGCGTGGTGTTCGGCAGGCCTTCCAGCGAGACGGTGGTGAAGCGGTTGACGAGCTGGCCGCCCGGCTCGCCGTCCCGGTCGGCGTCCAAGACGGCCCCGTCGGCGGAGCGGATCAGGTCGCCGTCGACGATCAGCTCGATGGCGGTGCCGCCGGGCAGCGGTTCCTGGAAGAACATCCAGGCGCCCGTCCCGTCGGCCAGCGGCACGATCCGGGCCGGCACCTTCTCGCCCGTCGCCGTGACGGCGAAGAAGCTGTCTTCGTTCAGCGTCGACAGATCGACTTCGCGGCTGAACGCAACGAACGGCCGGATCGTCGCGCCGATTTCGCCATCGCGGTCGTTCGGGTCGAGATTGAGCAGCTTGAAGGGCGGCCGCTCGTCGACGCTGGCATCGATGATCTCGGTCGTCTCGTTGCCGGCACTGTCGGCCGCCCGGATCCTGATCGTGTGATCGCCAATGTCGAGGGCACCGATCTCCAACTCGACATCGAAGCTGGCGGTCTCAGGATCGAAGCCGATGGGGCGAACCGGCCCATCGCCGATCTGAACGCTGAGCGCGGTCAGCGAGATATCCGTCGGCAGGTCGATTTGCCCGGTCAGGCGCGCGCCGTCGACCAGAGCGCTGTTCGTGTCGCTGACGCTGCCGTCCGCCAGGGCGATCAGCGGCGGGTCGGTGGCGAGCACGAAGCTGCTCTCCAAGGATGCCGTGTTGCCGGCGGCATCCTGCGCCAGGAAGGCGATCGTGTAGTCGCCCGGCAGGGCGATGTTCGGCGTGAAGGTGAAGGCGCCGGTGTCGTCCGGCGTGATCGTGACGTAGGTGTCGCTGTTGACGACGGCCACCAGATCGACCGTGCCGCTGAGATTGTCGCCGACGATGCCCTCGAAGGTCGGGACGACGTTGGTGGCGGATCCGACTGCCTCGGTCAGCACGATGGTCGGTGCGACCTCGTCGGCGAGGGGATCGAACGACTGCAGGATCCACTCGGCCACGTCTTCGCCAAGCGCCAGCCCGGTGATGTTGGAGAAATCGAAATGGATGCCGCCGAAGATCCGGCTCTCGCCGCCTTCGTTGGCCGCATCCCAGAAGCTCTCGAAACTGCGGACCAGCGCGCCCGCGGTCGTTTCCGCCGTTGCCGAGAACGCGTAGTCCTCGCCGAAATAGTGGGTGAGAATGGTCGCCGCCGCGCCGGAGTAGGTCGAGTGGCCGGAGACGTATTCGGGGTGCGCCGGGGTGGTCAGTAGGGACGCCCAGCCAGCCTCAATCGGGATGTCCTGACCGTCGACGGCGCCGCCTTCGTTCAGGGCGGTGACGGGCCGCCAGAAGTCGTAGGCGTACTTGGTGTCCCAAGCCGCGATGCCGGCGTCGGCAAGGGCGAGGTTGAGCCGCAGCATCAGCTCGGCCGACTGGCTGAGCGACAGCCCTTCGTCCTGGCTGATCTCGACGGCAATCTGGTTCCACTGGCCGGGTGGGGTGACCGTGCCCGTGCCGGCCGCCCAGAAGCGCGCGATCTCGCTCTGATCCGCGGTGCGCTCGGTGCTGTCGGCCCGGCCCAGTGCCGCGACGCGCTCAAGGTCGCTGGCATAGGCGTCGCCGGCGATGCTGTCGGCGAACAGGCTGGGCGGTGCATCGGGGCGGAACTGGTCGCCGGACGACAACAGGAACGTGTCGAGGTCCGCCCAATGCGGATTGAGGGCGTTGAAATAGGCCGGGCCGGTCGGACGCCAGGCGCCCGTCGCCTCGTTGCCGATGTAGATCTCGTCGTCGTCGAACCCGTCGTCGGCGCGATAGTCGACGACCCGCGCGGCGATCGTCGTGCCGAGCTGGGCGGCGGCTGGGTCGTCCGTCCCGGCCAGGGCCGTCGCCAGCGCTGCGTCGAGGAAAGGCTTCTGGCCGGAGAAGAGCTGCGTCAGGACGCCGTGCGCCGCGTAGGCGACGGCGGCGGCGACATCGACCGGCCCGTCCGTCTCGAACGTGAACAGGAAGCCCTCGTCGCTTTCGACGGCGGCGATCACGTTCTCGACGGCGATGCTGTGCATGGCGAGGGCGCGCGACCCGTAGTCCGGCGTCGTACCGCTGTTGGCGATCGCCTCCAACGCCGTCTCGACCCAATACAGCACGGCGTTCGGCGGTGCCTCGGGATCGGCGGCCTCCCGGGTGAAGGAGATCTCGGGGCTCTGGCTCGACAGGCCGGTGTCGGGATCGCGGGCGATCACTTGATAGGCGTTCTCGCCGAGATCGAAGGACACGTTGGCGAACTGGAAGTCGCCGCCCGTGTCGGCCAGCGTTTGGGCGATGACCCCACCCGCGTCGTCCACCAGCTCGACGATCGCGCCCGCAGACGTTTCTCCGGTCAGGCTGACGCGGGCCGCCCCGGTGGTGCCGGGCGCCGACTCGTCCGCCGCCGAGAGCGACAAGGTCGGCACGTCGGGCGGCACGTCCTGGTCGACGCCGTTGATGGTGATGGTGGCGACGGCTGAGGCGCTGCCGCCGTTGCCGTCGTCCACGGTGTAGATGAAGCTGTCCGTCGCGGTCTGGCCGGCCGCCAGGTCGTCGAAGGCGCCGTTCGGGTCGTAGGAGAAGGTGCCGTCGCCGTTGTCGGTGACGCTGCCGAGGGTGCCGGTGGTGTCGAGGCCGAAGGTCAGCGTGTCGCCGGTGTCCGGATCGCTGGCGTCGGCCGTGACCGTGATGGCGGGGCCGTCTTCATCCGTCGCGCCCGTCACGGCGGCGGCGACCGGCGCGTCGTTGGTGCCGGTGATGGTGAGGGTGACGTCTTGCGTTGCGGTGGCGCCCTGGTCGTCGGCGACGGTGGCGGTGAAGGTTTCGGTGACGACGGCGCCGGCGGCGAGCGCCTGGGTGTCGGTGTCGGCGTTGTCGAGGGTGTAGGTCCACACGCCGCCCGCGGTGATGGCGAAACTGCCATAGATGCCGGTCGCATTGCCGGACCAGGTCGCGGTCGCCCCGGCATCGACATCCGTGGCGGTGAGGGTGCCGCTGGCGGTCGGCACACCGGGCTCGACCACGGTGCCGCTGCTGTCGGCGCCGGCCTCGGTCACCGCGCCGGCTGCTGCGGCGGCATCGCTGGTGACCACCGGCGCGTCGTTTGTGCCGGTGACGGTGACCGCCACGTCGGTGGTGACCGTCGAACCGGCATTGTCGGTCAGGGTGATCGTGTAGGTCTCGGTGATCGTTTCGCCGGCCCCGAGGAACTGGACGGCGGCGTTGTCGACCTCGAAGCGCCAGGCGACCTCGCGGCCGTCGACGTCGGCCGACAGGCTGCCCAACTGGACGCCGAACGAGCTGGACGCGAACGCGGCGGTGGCTGTGTGGACGTCGTCGGGGTCGGCGTCGGTGAAGGCGAAGACGCCCTCATCGCTCAGCGTGCCGGCGACGGCATCCGCATCCTCCGTCGCGGCGCCGGCGAAGTCGCCGTCCGTCACGACGATCTCCGCGTTCCCGGATCCGCCCACGACGTCGATGGTCACGGTCGCCGTGTCGCTTCCGCCCCTTCCGTCGTCGACCACGTAGTCGAAGGTCGCCGCACCGCTGAATCCCGCGTCCGGGGTGAAGACCATGACGCCGCTACCGTCCCGGTTAACAGAACCGTTCGTCGCGTTGCCGACGCTCAGGATCGATAGCCGATCGCCATCGAATTCGATGTCATTGGCGAGAAGGGTCTGCTCGTCGATCTGCAGCGGGCTGCCTTGATCGGTCGAGAGGACGTCGTCGATGGCGAGAACAGCGTTGTTCTGTCCATTCAGAAATAACGTGTAATCCTGAAACTCCAATGCCTCGATGTCGGAGAGCGTGTCTCTTCCGTCGTCACCGTCTTCCGCGTTGTTGTCGGTAACGGTGAACCACCGAAAAAAGAAAAAACACCGCTGGACGATGCTGTAGTCGAGAATGGAGCCGGAATAGCGGGCGATATCGAAACCTCTGCCGCCGATCAGCGTGTCGTCGCCTTCCTGTCCCGCCAGCGTGTCGTTGCCGCGACCGCCCAACAGGAGATCGGCGCCGCCGCCGCCGAGCAATTCGTCATCGCCGCGACCGCCGATCAGGAGATCGTTTCCGGAGCCGCCGACCAGAACGTCGTCTCTGCGCGATCCGAACAGAATGCCCATCTTGCCTTCTCCCCGTTTGGCGATCCGAACGCGTGGCTACCCCGTCCGCCGAAGACCGCTTGTCCTGGATCGGTGGGTGAGGTATCGATCGTGGATTGACTCGAATAGGCGCCGCGTTGCGGCTATCGAGACCATGTCATCCTGCAGAAATCGGGCACAAGCCGACCCAAGCCGGCAGCAATCGCGCCAACGCCTGCAATTGTTTTTCTGTTTCTTTTGATGTTTGGTGGTTGACTAGGTCACCATAGAACGCCAGGCATATTCATCCCTTTCATTCTTGTTAACCATACGATGTCGAAATTTAGTTTATCTTTAAGTTATTATTTTAGACTCGGCAATTGTCGAAACCTGCAACCATTCCAACTTCGCTCTGCGACATTCTGGCGCAATCGACGGTGCGTGGCCTGGCCGCGCAGAAGGACCGCCGCCGCCGGGACCGGTTCAACAAAGGCCCTGGCGGATCGCCAGCGACACCGCCTCCGTCCTTGTTTCGCAGGCGAGCTTTCGGCGGGCCTGCGCCACGTGGTGCAGCACCGTCCGCTCCTGGATGCCGAGGGTCTTCGCCAACTGATTGTGTGTCAGGCCATCCGCGAGATGGCAGAGGACCTGGTGTTCGCGGGCCGAAAGGCCGAGATGGTCGATCGGACGGATGCGGTGTGCGCCGAGATCGTGGTGCAGGCGCAGAAGCCGCCAATGGGCGTGAACGGCCATCGCCTGCAGCGCGAGACTGCGGTCGAGCGGTGCGGCCGGACGCCGTCCCCACATCATGACCAGGCCGCAATAGCTGCCGGGTCCGTGCACCGGGACCAACAGTCCATCGCCGTCGTCGGCGTCCGTCAGGCCGGTCTCCACCAGCCAATCGCCGACGGCCCGCACGGCCTCGGCGCCGACATCCCAGAGATGCGGCGCGGCCACGACATCCGCCCACAAGAACGGCTCGAAGGCGCGCCGCGCGAAGGCGAAATGCTGCGCGATACCGGCAGAGGCATCGAGGGATGCCGCCGCCGACCGCTCGTGCGCGCGGCGAACGCGGAAGAACCGCGGCGTTCGCGGCCAGCCTGCGACCACGCCCACGCCGACGGCCTGGAAGCCGTGCTCGGCAGACAGGACCGCCAACGCCGCGAGGATTTCCTCCGGGTCGTCGGTGTCGTCGATCGTGCTGAGCATGGAGGACATGTGCGGGCAAGCGGCCGGGGCCGTTCGGGCGCAAGGGGAAGGGTTCGGAGGACGGCCGGTTCATCGGCGGACCTCCGTGCGACAGGAGTGGTGTTGGGATGACACGCTCGGCGAGCGTCGCATTGGGCGAGCCCAATGCCTATCTGGGTGGATCGGTTCCCGTGCCTGACGCCGTATGGCCAAGCATTAGCCGTCTCCCGCCAAGTCTCGGACGACGTCAGCGCCCGGTGCCCAGGACGAGCACGCCAGGAAATCGATCGAGAAGGATCGATTTACCAAGAGAATTGAGCCCTTTCTCTGCGAGACAAGCGCAAGCGCTCAGAAAGCGCGATGCTCTACTCTGCAAAGATCCATATCATTTTCGCATAAACACATGAGTAGTCAACAAATAAAAGAATTTTCCATTCAGCCAGAAATTTGCCGAACTCGACCATATCCGTGTTGCCGATATGGACTGGCTTGCCCTTGATTTTGAAGGAGAATTCGGGATACTATGACATCCGCTACTCGAAATACATCTCCTTGGCGGTCGCCGGACGAAGCGATTTCAAGTTTTCAAGAGTGCAGATTTTTTTTCGGCGTGTTTGCCATTCGCTGTATGCTGCCGCCCAGGTAGGGGCGATCCACTTTTTGTCCCCATCTTCAACAAGCCTCGCATTGCCGGCTCCGCAGACCGGCGGGCCGTCTTGGCTGGGTCCTCATCTCCGACCGGCATGTCCGGATGAACGATCCGGAGGACGGCACAACGCGAGGCATCCGGGAGGGACGTCGGGTGGCGAAGAAGATCGCGGAAATCCGCCGACCGGAGATCGTGTGGGCGCTCTACAGAGCCGCCGAGACGCAGCGCATCAGCCTGCCCAGCTACGATCAGGTCGCCCGCGAAGGCAGCATGTCCCGCCAGCTTATTCGGCACTATTTTGCGAACATGGATGAAATGGCGATCGCGTTATGCGATGCCCTGGCGGATTATTATAGAGATTGTTTGATGAAGGGGATTATCGCGGCCGATGACAGCCGCCGGCTTAGCATATTTCTTGATTTTTACTTTAACTTTATGTCCGAGAGAGGATTGCCGAAGCCCGCCGACGATGTCGTCTATGATGCGTTGTTCGCCCTTGCCGCGACCAATCTGCAGGTGCGCGATAATCTCCGCGGGCAGTACGAGCTGTTGCAGATGACCCTGGCGCACGAGGTGCAGATCAGCTTTCCCGAGCTGCATCAAGCCGGCTGTCGGGAGCTTGGCTACCTGATCGTCATCGTGATGTACGGTCACTGGAAGATGGTCGCCTCCCTCGGCTTCAGCACGGAGTACAACCGCGTCTCCCGCGCCGCGCTCGACCGCCTCATCGAGTCCTACACGACCCGTTACGTCCCGCCGGACTGACCCGAACCGTCCGAGCGTCCTAGAAGTCGCCGGTGTTGAGCCGGAAGATGTCCGGGGACTCGACGTCAGCCACGTAGGACAGGCGCAGGACCAGCCGGTCGGTGGTGTCGATCTGCGGGAAGGGGCCGCTGGCATCCGCATCCCCCCCGACCGCGACACCGGCGAGCGACAGGCTGACGTGGTGGCCGTCGGCATCCGCGCCGGAGAACAGCAGCAGCATGTCCCGCCCCAGCCGGACATTGCTGATCACCGAACCGTCCACATGGATTTGGCCGAGGAAGAAGTCCCGCAGACTGCTGGCCGCGGCCGTCACCTGCGCTGGATCGAAACCGGGGTCGGCGGGCGCTCCCCAGATCACGTTCACCTGGATCAGCGCGTCGCTCTCGAAGCCCAGGATGTAGAGGATCTGCGCCGTGCCCGTGCCGGGCAGCAGGTCGGGCACGGTGATGCTGAGCGACGTCGTGCGCTCCAGCGGATGGATGGCGCGGGCGATCTGGTCCGGCGGCGTGCCGAAATCCTGGGCGATCGCGGCGCGGATATCGGTCTCGACCATGCCGAACCGGGCGGACCGGAAGCCTTCGATGTCCGCCGGTTCGGCCGCCACCGGCGCGGCACCGGCATCGGTGACGGTCTCGGGCCGTTCGACGGTGCCGAGCGCGCCGGGGTCAGATGCGCCGTCGCCTTGCGGCCGACCCGTGCTTGCCATTGTCGCGACCAGCATCCCGGCTGCAATCCCGACGACCAGCGATCTCAAGCCCATGCACGGGCGCCCTTCCTGCATCGTCCGGCCGGACTTGCGTCCCGGTCACTGGCAGGCCTCTGCGGCGTTCCAGAAGTCGCCGAAGAAGGTCGAGACGCAGGTATCCTCCGACGGGTCGGCGGGCGTGTCGGTCGTCTCCGGGCCGCCGGCGCCCGGCTCCAGCGCGCCGAGGTCGGTGACGTCTTCCGGCGGGCCGGCCGGCGGGCTCGCCGGTCCCAGGGGGAACGGCCGGTCGAACAGATCGGCCACGGTCGGGGTGTTGAACTCGCTGACCCGGAAGGCCGCGTCGCCTGGCGTCAACGAGTCGATGCCCAGCGTCGGATCGAATTCCTCGTCGCCGAACGTGATCAGCAGGATCGAGGGGTCCTCGAACGCCGTCGTGGATGTCGTGGGCGTCGTCGGGAGGAAGTCCTCGATCCGCCCGCAAGGGCCGTCGCCGGCGACGAACAGGCAGTCCTCATCCGTCCGCTGCGACACCGCGGTGTCGAAACGCTCGCCGATCACCAGCGCGCCCGCGCCGGGACCCTCCAGCAGCGTGCCGTCGCCGTCGCCGATGTTCATGGTGGTATCGTCGCTGAGCACCGCCAGAACGCCGTCGACGAAGCCGTAGACATTGGTGGTCTCGCCATCCAGGCGGAAGGTGCCGTCGCCGGACAGGTCCAGCGCGAGCTGTGAGCCCGTGGCGGTGTAGACGATCGGCGCCAGATCGCTGCCGGCATTCGCGGCCGTCAGGATCAGCGCGGCCGACCGGACCGAACCGTCGACGCCGGTGGTCAGATCGCCGGCCAGCACCAGCACGACCTGCCCGTTGCCGGCATCGACCAGACCGATCAGTTCCAGGCCGTCGATGTCGGACAGCGTCAGGTCGCCGTTCCCGGTCGACAGATCGCCGAGGAAATCGATGTCGGTCGCGCCGTCGAGCGACAGGTCGATCGACCCGCCGCCGGTGTCGCCGGCCAGGATGTCGGCGATCAGACTTGCGCTCTGCGTCACCGCCGCGACGTTCACGAACCTCAGCGTGTCGCCGACCGTCAGGCCGTTGCCGTTCGACCCGATATTGACCGTCGCGGCGTTGCCGCCGGCCAGTGCCAGACTGCCGGTCACAGCGCCCAGCACGTCGACGGCCGGCACCCCGGGCAGGGTGGTGAGGTCGAAGAACCCGTCGGTGTTCAGGGCGAGGTCCAGGTCGGATCCCGGTGCCGTCGCCTGATAGGCGATCGGTGCGGCCGCCGCACCAGCATTGTCGGCCGTGACGACGAGGGCGGCGGACCGGACGGCCTCGGGAACGCCGGAGTCCGTCTCGTCCGTCAGGTCCTCATCGACCGTCAGCGTGGTCGTGCCCAGGCCGTTGTCGACGAGGCCGGCCAGTTCCAGGCTGCCCAGCGTCGTCAGCGAGAAATTGCCGTTGCCGGTGTCGAAATCGCCCAGACTCCGCACGGTGTTGGCGAGGGTCGTCAGGACGACGGTGCCGTCGTTGATGGTGCTGCCCGCCAGCATGCGGGTGGTGAGGGCGTCGTCCTGGGTGACCCGCAGGACATTGTCGATGGTCAGCACATTCTGGACCAGCAGCCCGTCGGTGCCCGCGCCGCCGTCGCCGATATTGACCGCGACCGACCCGTCGCCCGCGATCTCTTCGAACGCCGGCAGCGGGTCCGTGAACGCATAGGGCGCGTTCGCGATCGCCCCGCCCAGAACCACCTCCAGCAGGTCGCGGACGGTCGGCACGTCGTCGAAGAACACCGGCAGGTCGTCGAGAAAGTGCACCGTCGACGTCTCGCCGCCGGTCAACGTCAGCGATGGGCCGAGGCCCTCGCCGATGTCGACGGTGCCGAACACGTTGAACGTCCGGTCGCCGAAGGTCGTGGGCGTTACCGCCCCCGGGTCGAAGCCCGGACCCGTTTGCAGATACGGTACACCGTTGACCGTCACCGGGTTGGTGTTGACGACCAGCAGGTTGAGGTAGCTGTCCTGGCTCAGCCTCACCAGTTCCACGATCGGATCATCGAACGTGCCGGCCGGCAGCCGGTCGCGGATCGGTCCGTCGGTGACGTTGGGCAGGGCCAGGACGTTGACCCCCGCATCCGCGCTGCCCGCGCCGCTGGCGCGCAGGTTGAACCGCGGGGCCAGCACGCCGTCGGGCAGGAACGGGGAGAGCGGTCCATCCTCGCGCTCGTTGGTCAAGACGCCGCCGAGCAGGAAGAGATCGACGAGGATGCTGCTGTAGACGACGCCGGTAAGCTCGACGTCGCCTTGGGTGTCGATATCGATCGCGCCATCGACGGAGACCAGCGTGCCCAGCGCGTCGATGTCGTTGGCGAGTTCGGGCAGGGTGATGTCGCCCAGAACGAACCCTTCGAGTTCGCCGAGCTTCACCCTCTCGCCGGCGGCCTGACCCACCGAGGTGAAGTCATTGACCGTCAGGGTGCCGTCGACGGTCAGGGCCGCATCGACGTTGCTGTCGTCGCCGTCGTCGAAGACAAGGCCCACGCTGCCATTGCCGGGTTCAAGGATGGCATTGTTGACGATGATGGGCAGTTCGCCGCCGGTGAGCGTCAGGTTCGGCGTGCCGGTGTTGCTCGCAACCGTTCCCGCGACGTTGAAGTTACGCACGCCGATATCGAAATCGATCCTCTCAAGAAAGGCAATAAGGTCCGGATTGTTCCTCTTGAACGCCGCCAACCCATCAGGATCGTTCGGAAAAGCGTTGTTGAGAAGATCATCGAGACTCGTCGGTAAACCGGCGTCGTTGGTCACCAGGAACTCGAAGAACCCGTCGCCGGACAGGCCGAGCGTCACCAGCGGATCGAACAGTTGCGACAAGTCCAGCGTGCGCGTTTCAAGATCGGCCACCGCGTACTGCGAATCCGGCAGTGCATGGATCCGGATCGGCGCGCCAGGCGCACCGGCGCTGGCGGCGTTGACGTTGACGAACGGGGCCAACAGATAGCCGCCCCCGTTGGGGTTCGGGACCGTCAGTCCATCGATCACCACCGTCCCATCCGCGTCGGTCAACGCGCTGCCCAGGGTCAGGGTGAGTGTTCCCGGCGCTATGACGCGTCCGTCCAACTCCAGGTCGTCGACATCGGTCAGTGTGATACTGCCCAGCGAACTCACGGCCTCCAGCAGACGGTCGACGTCGTTCAGACCATGGGACAGGTCGATATCCGCAAGAGACGCCAAGGACAGTGCCGTGGCCGTGATCGGGTCGTCCTGCGTGATCCCGGCATCGCCACTGATGGTCAGCGTGCCGTCGACCGTCAGACCGACGGTGCCGCCGCCGCCGTCCCCGATATTGATCACGACCAGGCTGTCAGACCTCAGAACGAGGCTGGGATCCGCGCTGTCACTGGTTACTTGCCCGTACACATTGACGGTGTGCGGCGTGGTCGCCGTGCCATCGGCGACGGCGATGTTGATTTCGCTGACCCGTCCATTGATCGGCGGTGCGGCCAAGTCCAGCTCCAGGGTCGCGCCATCCACCGTCGCGGCGAATTCCAATAGGTCGACTATGGACTCCGCAACGATGGACAGGTTGGCAGCGGCGATCCTGGGGATGAAATTCTGTACGCCGATGAAGTTGGAGCCTTCGAGGTCCAGGTTGACGGTCGTGAAGCCCGAGAGGCCCGAGCTTTCGACCAGAAAGGCCAGGTCCCGGCGATTCCTAAGCTCGAACAGCGCCGGTTCCGTACCGCTGCTCGCGAGCCCCTCGATCACGTCCAGAGACACGATCTGGTTGTCTTGCGTGAACAGATTGATGTCGCCGTAGGACGACCCGGTCAGGGTGCCCGCAGACAGCACGGCGTTCTGCGTCATGCCGGCGATCTCGGTCACCGTGAACGTCGTGCCGACCGTCAACCCGTTGCCGCTTGCGTCACCGACGACGATGGCGACCTGATCGTCGCCCAGCAGGTCCAGTTCGCCCTTGGTCGAGCCGAAGACGGTGACGCTCGGTGCGGCACTGCCGCTCAGGTCGAAGAACCCGCCGCCCCCCAGGGCGAGATCCAGGTCCGACGCGGTCGCGTTGTAGATGATCCGGGCGTCGGCGGTGCCGGCATCGACGGCCGTCGTACCGAGGGTGCCGGTGGTGATCCCCAAACCCGTCGTCTGCAGGATGTTGCCGGCAAACGACTCCAGCACCACCCGTCCGGCCGTTCCCGTGGTGATGCCCGCGATCGTGATGTTGCCGGGCGTGAAGTCGCTGTCGTCCGTCCGGTCGACGGACAGCAACACCGCGCCGTCGTCTGAGGTGGTGACGACCGTGTCGGCGGCCATGACGATGTCGCCGGCGCCGTCCTGGCGGTCCGCACGCGTGGCGCGAGAGTCGTTGGCGGTGGCGATGAAGTCCCCGCCGGCCAGCGTGATACCCGCATTGATCACGATATCGCGGCCGGCCTGTAGCGCCAGGCTGCCGGTGCCCGTGCTGGTGATCGCATCGGTCACCGTGATGTCGGTGTTGGCCTGCAGCAGGACATCGTTGTCGAGGTTGAGCGCTGCGGCGATTGTCCCCGGATCGATGGAGAGAAGGCCTGTCGTGCCGAAGACCGCATCGGCAATGTCGCCAAACCCGGCCGCGGTGATCTCAATGAATGTGGGGTCGAGCAGGACCATGCCGCCCAGGCCCGCATCCACCGTGCCCGTCAGCCCGACCGATCCGAGGGAGGAGACTTCGATCAGCCCGTTTTCCGGCCCGGCCGACAGGGTGCCGGCCGATCCGGTCGCATTCGTCGACCACAGGACGACCGTTCCACCGATGCCGGTCGCATCGGTCGCGACGGCCGACACCGTCGACGCCGCATCGACGAAGGTCGCCGCCGCATGCGCCAGCGTGCCCTCGCCGCGGAACCCACCGCCGATCAGCACCTCGCCGCCCTGGTCCGCGCCCGACGCACTGACGGCGGCGCCGGTCAGCGACGTCGTGGCCGCCGTCATCGTCACATGGCCGCCCGCCGCCGCCACGCTGTCGGCCGTCACGGTGCCGGAGACCAGCAGCGCGTTGCCCGCCCAGAGGTCGACGAGGCCGCCGTCGCCGGTCCCGCCGTCGGCGGCGATCTCGGCGCCGGCCGCGACCGTCACGCTCTCCGTCGCCGGGGCGTCGGCCAGCTCGGCCAGCGTCCGCTCCAGCGAGATCAGCAACCCGTCACCCGGGTCGGAGGACACGCCGAGCGCCCGATCGGCTGCGGCGGCGGTCTCGTCGGCCCCGACCAGCACCGCGCCGCCGCCCGCCGGGCCGGAGGCGCTGACCATCGCCGTCGGCGCGACCTCCACGGCCGGTGCGGCGATCTGGACCGTGCCGCCGGACTGATCGGCGCCCGCGCCGTCGGCCGTCACCGTGCCGGAGACGGTGGTCGGGCCGGTGTCGGACACCAGGGCCACCTGACCGCCCTCAGAGGCGATGGCGTTGGCCTGGACGATGCCGTCGAGGTTGATGGCGTTGACCACCACGCTTTCAAGCTGCGCGGCGGACAGGACCACCGTGCCGCCGTCGGCGAACACGGCGCCGGGATTGGCCACCAATGCCGCCACCGGCTGGCCGTCCGGCCCCACCGGCACCTGCGTGGTCGGCGAGGTGACGGCCACGTTGATCAGCCCGTCGCCGTAGAAGTCGTAGGTCGACGTCTCGCCGGCCGCCAGCACCACCGTGCCCTCGCGGGCGACGACGGTGCCGTTGTTCGACACCGCCGGCGCCACCAGGGCGGCAAGCCCGCCGTCGTTCACCGTGATCGAGCCGTCATTGAACACCGTCGCATCCGGCACGCCGGGGGCGTCGAAGGTCATGTCGCCGGCCATGAACCCGTTGGGGTCGACGCCGTGGGTCGTGGCGATGATCGAGTTGACCTCGATCTCGGCGGTTCCGCCGATATGAACGCCGTGGGGGTTCTGCAGCACGACATTGCCGTTGGCCGACAGGATGCCGTCGATGTTGGAGATGTCACCCGACAGGTCGCGGTTCAGCGTCCAGGAGTCGGCGCCGGGCTGTCTGAAGTCCACCCGATTGCCGTGGGCAATGTCGAAATTGGCCCAGTCGATGACCGCCCGGTGGGAGCTCTGGTCGATGGTGACGTTATTCGAACCGGTGCTGATGCTGGCCGATCCGTTGACCACAGTGCCGCCGGAGGGCAGGCCC
The DNA here is from genome assembly GCA_028284045.1 of Alphaproteobacteria bacterium. Classification (GTDB taxonomy): domain Bacteria; phylum Pseudomonadota; class Alphaproteobacteria; order DSM-16000; family Inquilinaceae; genus JANQSN01. Next base: position 20,300 of record JANQSN010000003.1, read on the forward strand.
TGGGCCCCCGCCGCAGGGGCCACGCCCGCCACGGCGGTCAGCGCGGTCGCGCACCACAGCGCGCGGCGAAGGTAGCGCAGGACCGGCTGTGCCGATGACCGGGTCGGCCTGGGGGCGGCGGAAGGGTGTCTCTCGGGCACGGGCATCATCTCTGCTCTGGTGGCGTGGGTTGATCAATGTAAATAAATAACGGGCATTTATCATATAAACTATCACACCATAACCAATAGATCTACGGCTTTTACCTAAAATGATTCTCAAAAACCGTGATGTACCAATAACGGTTAAGGGTAATTGGTGTATTATTCTTCTTTATAGTGCGCGCAATCACGGTCGGCACGGCAGCCCAGCAGGGCAGGGGCGCGGTCCGCAGTCATGTCAAAACCGGGTGGTCAGCGAGAACAGGAACCGGGTGTCCAGGTTCTCGTCGCTGCTCGATGCCGAGACCTCGGCAAGTTGCCGGGCGCCTTCGAGGTTGAGGGATACGCGCTCGGCGATGTTCAAGCGGATGCCGCCGCCGACCGAATGGAGGAACTCGCTGTCCTCGTCGGACTCCAAGTTGAAGACCTTGCCGTAGTCGTGGAAGACATAGACCTGATAGTCGTCGACAACGGCCCAATCCACGGTGTCGCTGTAGCGAAGTTCGAAAGAGGTGGCGAACCCGTTATCGCCGGTGACCTCCGACGGGTCGTAGCCGCGACCGAACGAGGCGCCGCCGAGCCCGATCTTCTCGCTCGACAGCAGCGCTTCGGTCGCCACCTGGGCCGTCACGGAGACGAAGGCGGAGACGTTGTCGAACAGCCGCTGGTCCCGCTGGAAATCGACATCGAACGAGGTGAAGACGCCGTCGGCCGTCAGATCGGTCAGCAGCGTGTCGCCTTCTTCGGAAGCGTTGATGATCGGCAGGCCCTGGTTGATGCGAAAGCGCAGCAGGCTGACCGCCGGCATCTCGGTGCCGAACAGCCGGTCGATGAAGTCATAGGTCGTATCGACCCGGAGGACCCGCAGGCGGTCTTCGGACGTGATCGTCTCCAGCACCTCGATCTCGCTGTCGAAGTAGTCCAACGTTGCTCCGGCGGTCCAGGTCGCTTCGCGCGTCCGGATGATCGGGTGCTCGAACCGGACGGTGGCGCGAAGGGACTCGCTCTGCACCTCGATCGGCTCCAGCACGAAACCCGGCTTGCTGTAGGAGCCGGAGACGGTCAGGGCCACGGTCGAGCCGTCGTTGCCGACCGGCAGGATCACCGACGCCTGACCGAATTGCAGTTCCGACGGTTCCGTCGCGGTGGCGTAGAGGAAGCTGATCTCCTCAAAGAAGCCGAGCAGCGAATTGAACGTGACGCCGGCGGTCGCGCGGATCGGACCGACGAACCGGGACGACCGGTTCGACAGGTTCACGAACGCGGAGACCGGGTCGTACGCCAGAACGATCGACAGCATCGACGCGCCCGGCGTCGTCGGCGATGCCTGCAGCACGGCGCGCGCATCCGTACCCGCCAGCCCGCCGATGATCAGCACATAGCGTTCCAGTGTGTCGGCCGTCAGCGGGCGTTCCCGGGTGATCTGGTCGGCGATTGCCTGCACCCGTTCCGGGGATCCGCCGATATCGCCTTCGATCATCACGGAGTCGATGAACCCTTCGATGATCTGGATCTGGACCACGCCCCCTTCGATGTTCTGGGGCGGCACCACCGCGAGCGACAGGAGATAGCCTGCCTGGCGGTACAGCAGCGTCGCTTCACGGGCGATGTCGAACACCTGCGCCAGGGCGATTTCCTGGCCGATCAACGCGGCATAGAACGGCCGGAAGTCTTCCGTGTCGAACACCGTCGCGCCCTGAAAGACCACGTCCTGCAGGATGAACCGCACCGCCTCCGACCCCGGCGGGGCGGTCTGCGGTTCGAATTCGATGGCCGGTGGCGGGTCGACTTCGGTCTGCGGCGTCGGCTCCGCCTCGAACTGACGCTCGATCTGCCCGGGCGTGATCTGTGGCGGCACGTCCTGCGCCATGGCGCCGAGAGACGGCAGCAGCAGCCCAAGGGCGACGCCGCCGGCCACGGCCAACCGCGCGGTCCAGCGCCCGGCGCGGTCGCCGATCTTGCGTGCACAACCCGTGGGGCTGCCGGTGACGGCCCCAACTACCCGATCGGTCATGATTGCAGATCCCGGGGGTCAACGGCCTGGCCCGATCCCTTGCAGTCGACCGTCGCGCGCCAGAGCCACGATCACGAAATTGTGAGCGGCGGGTGATCACTGTCAACGGAATTTACTAAGAAAAAATCTCTGAATATTAGAGAAATTATTCGAATCATCGAAATGATTATCTCGTATATGAAGAAAAATACTCGACCTATTAAAGGAGTCGATCGATCACGGATGCCTGAGAAGCGTGGCGCGGCCACGACAATGCGTTAGAAAGAAGCCGTATCGAGGCCTCGCCTTGGAGAGCCGCCTGGAATGAACGCGCGCTTGTCAGGCGTCCTTGTCTCAGTTGCGCTGTTTGCCCTTGGGCTGGCGCTGGGCGCCGCCGCCCGGGCGGACAGCGAGGTCGGGGCTGGCGACGACAGCGTGGCCGCAGCGGTCGAGGCCCTGCGGGCCGGCCGAACGCTTGAGGCTGCCGAGCGCCTGTTGGCGCGACTGCCGGGCGACCGCGACGCCGCGATCCTGTTGGGGCGTATCGTTCTCTCGGCCGATCTGGCGGGATCGTACCGCGTCCCGGCACGCCGGGCGTTGGAGAGCGCCGTTGCCCGGTCGGACGATGATCGCCTGGCCGCCTTCTATCTGGCCGAGCTGCTGACGTCCGGCGACGCGGCGGACCGTGACGCGGAAACGGCCAGCGATCTCTATCGGCGCGCTGCCGATCTCGGTCTGACGGAAGCCCTTGGCCGGCTGCTGCAACCGGCCCTGCTCGACGCCCTGAACGGTTCCGAGCGTGCGGAGATTCTGGACCGGGCGCTGCAACGATCGGCGCGGGCGGAGGGCGGCCTGACACTTCCCGACCCCACGCTTGCCGGCTTCGCCGCCGATGAGGCGCCGACCGGGCGTTGGCAGGTGGTGGCCTTCGCCGCGCATGCCGGGCACCGTTTCTGGCGCGCCGGCCCGCGTGATCAGGCGGCAGCGTTCAACCGGACGATCCGGTTCGACGATGGCTCAACCGCCATCGGCGACCACCTATGCCGCCGCGCCACCTTCGTCGGCGGTCTGCCGGCAACGGACGACCTGGTGGCCGGCACCGTCGGGCTGTCCGCCCCGATCTCCCTCGGGGACATTGGTCCGAATGCCCGAGTGTTGCACCTGGTGTGCGCCGGCCGTGCCATTGTGCCGATCGTTCTGACCGGCGCCGACGAGATATTGCTGCCGGTCGACGGCGGCATCCTGGTCCTCTGGCCCCGGCCGGACGGTCGGATCGCAGACGTGCAGCGGCTGCTGACGGCCGAAGGCTATCCGGCCGGGCGGGCCGACGGCTACTACGGCCCGGTGACGCGCCAGGCGGTCATGGAGCGAGAGCGCGACTTGGGGCAGCCCAGCGTCGGCAACGCGCGCGGCGTCCTGCCCCATGCTGCCGATCCGGGTTAGCAGCCTCTTAGCCGACGCTCCCGTGCTCATTGTTCCGACGCTCGATATCCGACAGGGCGGCCGACATCCTCAGCTCGAATTCCTGAGCCAAGCACGAGGCTGTCCGCGCCTTCGGGGTCATCAGGTCGACATCGAAACTGAGCCGCGGTGTCAGCGGAAGGAAGACGATCGCGCCAGGGTCGCGGTAGATCCGCTGCCAGGACTCGATCGCAATCGGATCGACCAGGGCACAGGCATGGCCCTCCAGCACATAGTTCAGGAGGTGCAGGCAGACTTGCCCCTGGAAGCGCGGCGCGAAGACCAATCCGGCGCGTTCGAACGCCGCGCGGACGGCCAACGACGTCGCGTGTTCGCGAAACAGCGTTGCCAGCGGCTCGCCGGCCAGATCCTCCACTCGAACCACCCGCTGACCGGCCAGGGGGTGAGAGGCCGGGACGGCGCAGACCAGCCGGAACCGGAAGGTGCGCACGTTGGTCGTGCTCTCCAGGGTCTGATCCGGGACATGGTCGGCCAGACCGATGTCGCCCTGCTGTGACTCGATCAGCCGTCGCACGGAGTCCGAGGACCGGGACAGCAGCGTAACGTTGACGTCCGCCCGGCCGCCGAGATGGTCTGAGATCAGGCCCGGCACGAAGGTGATCGCCGGGCCGGGCATCGAGACGACGTGAAGCTCGCCGGTCTCGGCATCACGCATCCGCCGCATCGTCGTTTCGACGTCGTCAAGCTCGCGGAGTATGCGGCTGACCTGACGATACAGGTATTCCGATTCAGGCACCGGATGGACGCGCCCGTTCTTGCGCTCGAAGAGCGGCATGCCCAGCTCGCTCTCCAGCTTGGCGAGCAGGTGACTGACCGCCGGTTGCGTCCGGCCGAGATTGCGCGCGGCCTCGGAGACGGAACCGGTCATGACGACTTCACAGAACGTGGTGAGCTGTCGGATATCCATACCGTTGGATCCCGCTGGGTCATAAGCGCCATTTATGATTTCAGCGTCATGTCCGATCTGGAGTCATGACGTGAGGTCCGATCGGCGCGGGCCGACTGCATCGATTGCCTGGTGATCATCGCGGTCTCCTCACAGTGGCGCGCTCTTGTTCGCCGATCGAGGTCGGGACGACGCGTCAATGAAGAGCGTTATGCTATTACACTTTTGAGTGCGATGGCATTCTCAATCTATAACATTTCCATGCCGATATAACCTGCATTTGGGCAGATAGGGGCTTGGCGGCCGGTCAGCCCGGCCTCGCGCACAGAGCGCCGATCACGGTGCACCGGTGACCTGAGCCCCGATCGATCCCACGGGCCGTCGCGGATCACGGGTCGGGTGGCTGTCTCCGCGGGGCGGCGGCGTAGTGCTGCTCCAGGCGGTCATAGTGGTCCTTCTCCACCGCCCTCTGGCGGACGGCGAAGCTGGCGACGGGGCCGGTCTCGTCCATGCGGCCGTCGGCCTTCAGGCGGGTCAGCGCGTTCTGAAGCCCCCACAGTGCGCCCTGCAGGGCCACATTGGCGTAGAGCACGAGCGCGAAGCCCATGGCGTCCAGGTCGGCGAGGTCGACGACCGGCGTTCGGCCGCCGACCACTAGGTTGACGAGCTGCGGCATGCCGGCCAGGCGGCGCGGGATCTCGCGGATTTCCGCCAGGCTCTCCGGCGCCTCGACGAAGGTGATGTCCGCGCCGTCCTCGATGAAGGCCTGCGCGCGCTCGATCGCCGCGTCGAGGCCTTGGGTGGCGCGGGCGTCGGTGCGCGCCAGGATCATCAGATTGCCGTCCTGGCGGGCGTCCACCGCCGCCTTGATCCGGCTGCGCGCCTCGGCGAGGTCGACCACGTCTTTGCCGGCGAAGTGTCCGCAGCGCTTCGGCGACACCTGGTCTTCCAGTTGGATCGCGCTGGCCCCGGCGCGCTCCAGCGTGCGCACGGTGTGGCGGACGTTCAGCGCGTTGCCGAACCCCGTATCGGCATCCACCACCATCGGCAGGTCGGTGACGTTGCGGATGGCGGCGGTGTGCTGGGCGATCTCGCTGAGCGACAGGAAGCCGAGATCCGGCATGCCGAGATAGGCGTTGGTCAGCCCGGCGCCGGAGAGATAGAGCGCCTCGAACCCCTGATCGGTGATGACGCGCGCGGCCAGCGCGTCGGCAGCGCCGGGCAGCAGCAGGGCGCCGCCGCGCGCCAGCCGCTGGCGAAACCGGCGATTGATCTCGTGTGTCAGCATCGGGAGAGCCCTCAAGGAACGCGGACCGGATTGCGATCACCGCTCCGGCTGGATCGACGCTTCCCAGCCGGACAGGAACCGCCGGCGCTTCAGGTCGTCGAGATAGGTCAACAGGCCGGGGCCGAGGCGGATCGGCAGGAAGCTGCCCTCATAGGCGCGCAGCCGCCTGAGCGGCATCGTGTTGACGTCCGGCATCGGCAGGATCGGCAGGAGCTGGGATCGGGTGGCGATCAGGCGCTGGCCTTCCTGCGACAGCAGGAAACGGACGAACCGTTCCCCGTCCTCCGGATTGGCCGCCCCGCGCGGCACGAAGGCGGTGCGGGTCATCACCAGATTGTAGTCGTCCAAGAGATGCACACCGATCCGCGGATCGTCCTCTGCCGCCGCCAGGGCGTAGGAGCCGATGACGTTGAAGGCGAGCAAGAGGTCGCCCGCCGCGGCGGCGGCGGCCATGTCGGCGGTGCAGCAGAAGGTCTGCACCCCGGCCCGGCCCAGCACCTCCATCATGCGCTGGGCCTCCATGCCCTGCACCAGGTCCTGGGTGGCGTAGAGATAGCCGATGCCCGAGCGGCGCAGGTCGTAGGTGCCGATGCGCCCCATCAGCCGGGCTTCGTTCTCGCGGATGAAGCGCGGCAGATCCTGATGCAGGCGCGGCAGGATGTCCGCCGCCAGCGCCGGGCGATTGTAGAGGATCGCCGCGGGCTCGAAGGTGAAGCCGTAGAGCTCCGACCGCCACATCGCCCAATCGGGCAGCGCGGCCGCCTCGACCGACTGCAGGGGCCGCGCCAGGCCGCGGTTCACCAGGTCGACCTGCAGGTCCATCGCCGAGCTGATCACGACATCCGGCGTGTCGTCCGGTGCGGCCGACAGCATGTGGCTGTGCAGATCGACGGTCTGGAACTCCTGGTAGGTGAGGTCGATGGCCGGATGGCGCGTCTCGAATTCGTCCAGCAGCGGCGCCACCGCCGGCGTGTCGGTCGAGCTGAAGACCTGCAGGCTTCGGGTCTGCGCCCCGGCCGGCCCGGTCCAGGCCAGGCAGGCCGCCAGCAGGCCGACCAGCACCGCCGATCGCGCGCCGCGCGCGCCCGACCCTGGTGGCCGGGCCATCGGGAAGGACAAGACGGCGCGCAGCCCGCCCTTCTTGGAGGTCTCCAACCGGAGGCCGGCGCCATGCCCCTCCGCCACCGCGCGGACGATGGCCAGCCCCAGGCCGGAGCCCGCGCTGTCGCGGGCGAGCGAGGTGAACCGCTCCGTCGCCCGCGCGCGCTGGTCTTCGGGAATGCCGGGACCGGCATCGGCGACGGAGAGGGCGATCCGCTGCGGCGGCTCGGCGCGCAGGTCGATGTCGATCGTGTTGTCGGGCGGGCCGTGGCGCAGCGCATTCTCGATCAGATTGCGCAGCGCCTCGCGGATCGACAGCGCGTCGCCGGCCACGACATCGGTGTCGTCGGGGAACTCGTCGACGTCGAAGGTCACGGTGACGCCGCGCATCCGGCTGTCGCGCAGCATCTCCGCAAGCTGGTCGCGCACCAGCGGCTTCAGCGCCACCGGCGGCAGGCTGGCCTGGTCGGTCCGGTGAATGACCATGGCGTGGGCGAGAAGCTGGTTGGTCAGCCGCACCGTGCGCTGGGCCTGGCGATCCGCCTTGATCATGCGGTCGCGCATCTCGCCGGGATCGGCGGCGTCGGCGGCGAGGGAGAGCTGGCCCTGCAGGGCGGACAGCGAGGTGCGGGTCTGATGCGCGACATCCGCGATGAAGGTCTCGGTCAAGGTGCGGTTGGACGACAGCCGTTCGATGAAGCCGTTGATCGCCTCGAACAGGCTTTGGATCTCCCGCGGGGGCGTGGCCTTCAGATGCGACCGGTCGCTGGGCTCGCGGGTCCTGAGATCGGCTTCGATCTGGCGCAACGGCGCCAGCGCCCGGCGGATCGCCAGCCAGACGAAGCCCAGCCCGATCAGCGATATCGCGGCGAGGCCGGCCATGCCGTTCAAGAACAGCGAGATCTGCCGCGCGCGCCGCGCCTGGGTGGTCTGGCCGATCTGAACCGCCACCCATTCCCGCCCACCCGGAACGGTCAGCGTCCGACCCTTCACGACGAAGCGGAAGCTGCCGCCGCGATAGGGTGCGTTGAAGAAGATGGAGGCGGCCGCCGGTGCGGCGTCCTCCGGCATCGGCAGGTCGGCAGCACCGGTGATCTCACCCGATCGCGGGGAGAACACCCGGTAGACGACGCGGTCGTCCGGCGCCAGCGCCAGGATATCCATGGCGGAGAAGGGCAGGTCCACGGTCGGGCCGTCGGTGCCGGGCGTCACCCGCTCCAGGATCGACAGGGCGGCACCGGCCAGCAGCAGGTCGTAGGTCTGGTTGGCCGCGGCGCGCGCGTAGTTCCAGAACAAAACGGCGATGATCAGCAGAAGCGCGATGAACCCCAACGCGATCAACGACAACAGCCGCCGCTGGATGGAGTAGATCCGGGGATCAGTTTTCGTCGGTGACATAGGCCATGTACCCAAGGCCCCGCGCCGTCTTGATCGTCAAAGGGGTGCCGTCGATCTTCTTGCGCAGACGGGTCACCAGTTGTTCCACGGCGTTGAGGCTGGGCGACTCGTCGAAGGTATAGAGCTTGTCGGCCACCTCCTCCTTGGTCAGCATTCGGCCCAGATTGTCGATCAGGATCTCCAGCAGTTGAATCTCCCGCGCCCGGAGTTGGGCATCCTCGCCGTCGATGGTCGCGCGCTTGGCGCCGCGGTCGAAGACGAAGCCGCCGGCGGAGAAGATGTTGCTGGCGGCGCCGGAGCGGCGGCGCGCCAGTACCCGGCAGCGCGCCGTCAGCTCGCGGAAGTCGAAGGGCTTGACCATGTAGTCGTCGGCGCCGGCATCCAACCCGATCACCCGATCGTCGATCTGCGAGCGCGCGGTCAGGATCAAGACCGGCGTGGTGTCGCCGCGCGCGCGCAGAGACCGCAGTACCTCATAGCCGCTGCGGCCGGGCAGATTAACGTCCAGCAGCACGATGTCGAAGCAGGCATGGCGCAGCAGCTCGTTGGCGATGTTGCCGTCGATCTCGCGGTCCACGGAATGCCCTTCGGCACGCAGGCGATCGAGGATCGTCTCGGCGAGGTCATCGTTATCTTCGACCAAGAGCATGCGCATGATGTGAGCATTACCGCTCCGGCCCGGCCTTCGGAAGGGTCTGCCCGCCGCGGTGCCGGCCGTGTCAGCGTCCGGTCAGGTGCAGATCAGCTTGCCGACAGACGCGGCTCAGGCCACTGTCAGAAACCGGCGATAGAGTGGGGCTAGGTTTCTAGCAGCCCGCACGGGTCCTGCTCGGCGCCCAAAACATGTCTCAACGGGGGGAAGCTCAAGATGAAGTTCGTGCGCCTTTGCGCCGCCGGCGCGGTCGCCGTCGGGGTCTCGATGTCGTCGTCGGCCATGGCCCAGGTCGACAATCCCGAATGCGTCGCCCCGGCCAATCCCGGGGGCGGGTTCGACCTGACCTGCCGGATCGCCCAGACCGGCCTGGAAGGCCATCTCGACGATGCGGTCCAGGTGACCTTCATGCCGGGCGGCATCGGCGCGGTGGCCTTCAACCTGTTCAACACCACCCGGACCGACGATCCGACGGCCATCGTCGCCTTCTCCACCGGCTCGCTGCTCAACATCGTGACCGGCAAGTACGGCGAGTTCAGCGAAGAAGACGTCCGCTTCGTCGCCACCGCGGGTGCCGATTTCGGCGCCGTCGTCGTGCGCGAGGACAGCGACTACGAGAGCCTCGATCAGGTCATGGCCGACCTGGAGGCGAACCCGCAGGACGTGGTGATCGGTGCCGGCGGCTCGGTCGGCTCGCAGGACTGGATGAAGGCGGCGCTGTTGATCCGTGATGTCGGCGGCGCGCCGATGGACATGCGCTATGTCGCCTTCGACGGCGGCGGTGACGCCATCGCGGCGCTGCTGGGCGGCTCCATCGAGCTGTACATGGGCGATGTCGGCGAGATGTCGGCGCATCTGGAGGCCGGCACCATGCGCATCCTGGCGGTGATGTCGCCGGAGCGTCTGCCGGAACCCTTCGCTGAGTTCCCGACGGCGCGTGAGCTGGGCTACGACGTCGACTGGACGATCCTGCGCGGCTTCTACATGGGCGGCGATGTCTCCGACGATGCGTACGACGCCTGGGTCGCGGCGTTCGATGCCGCGTACGAGACGGAAGAGTTCGCCGCGCTGCAGGCCGAACGCGGCCTCTTGTCGCTGAACCTCTCCGGTGCGGAGCTGGAGGCGACGATCGCGTCGAATATGGAGACGCTGCGCACGATCGCCGAAGAAGCCGGCCTCGTCGAGTAAAGCGCGGCCGGGAAGACCCACCGGCTCCCCGCCCGCGAGACACCTTCGGGACGCTTGGCGATCGATCCCAAGCGTCCCGATTGCGCTGGCCATAGGTTCGACGCCCCGGAACCGCTGTCGCGTGTGCTTGGGGATCGTGCCTTGCAGGCCACCTCGCTGAGGCGACGGGGCCGGTTCTTCCCATTGGTTTGGCCCCCAATCAAGGGGAGGTGCCATCCATGGCAGACCGGATCTTCGCCGGCGTCCTGTTGATCGTGACGTTGGCCTATGGGGCCATCGCCTTCACCGCGATCAGCGCGCCGTTCCAATACGATCCCCTCGGTCCCGAAAGCTGGCCCCGCATCCTGGCGGTGGTCGCTTTCCTGTGCGGGCTCGGCATTCTGTTCCGACCCGATGTTCAGGGGCTGGGGGTCGCCAAGCCCACCTGGGTGCGGCTCGTGGCGATGCTGGTGCTGCTGCTGGCCTATGCGGAGCTGTATGAGCCGCTGGGCTTCATCGCCTCCACCTTCCTGTTCGCCGCCGTGGTCAGCGTGATGCTGGGCGCGCGCGTCCATCACGCGGCGTTCTTCGGCGTCGCGGCGGGCGGTCTGGGCTACCTGCTCTGCGTGGTGCTGCTGGAACTCAACCTTCCGGAGCCCGCGATCCTGGAGATGGACTGGGCACAATCCGACAGCGTCGACGATGACGCTGCGCCGGACGCGCCCGCGGATACGACACCCGCGGATACGACGCCCGCGGATACGACGACGGAAACCACCACGGACGAAGGGGGGACCGACTGATGGAAACGGTGCTGTCCGGTCTCGCCACCGGCTTCGGGGTCGCCCTCCACCCGCTCAACCTGTCGCTCGTGATGATCGGCTGCTTCGCCGGCACGCTGATCGGCGCGTTGCCCGGCCTCGGGCCGATCAACGGCGTGGCCATCCTGCTGCCGATCGCCTATGGCCTCGGCTTACCGCCGGAAAGCGCGCTGATCCTGCTGGCCGGCATCTACTACGGGGCGGAGTATGGGGGGCGCATCTCCTCCATCCTGCTGAACGTGCCGGGCGACGCCAGCGCGGTCATGACCACGCTGGACGGTCACCCGATGGCGTTGAAGGGCCAGGCGGGACGCGCCTTGTCGCTGTCGGCCGTGGCCAGCTTCTTCGGCGGCACCCTGGCGGTCATCCTGATCACCATGTTCGGTCCGCTCTTGGCGGCGTTCGCCGTCACCTTCTCGCCGGCGGATTATGTGGCGCTGATGGTCTTCGCCTTCGCGTCGCTCGCCTCGCTGGTCGGCAAGAGCATGGTGAAGACCCTGCTGGGCGCCCTGATCGGTCTGATGCTGGCGACCATCGGCATCGACGCCAATACCGGCGTGCCCCGCTACACCTTCGGGCTGCCGGACATCCTGGCCGGCATCGACTTCCTGATCGTCGTGGTCGGCCTGTTCGGCATGGCGGAGCTGTTGCACCTGGTGGAGCAGCAGGTCGCCGGCAAGCTGAAGAGCCTGCCGGTCGACAAGACCTTCGTGCGCATGAAGGACCTGGCGCTGGCCAAGTGGACGATCCTGCGCAGCTCGCTGATCGGTTTCTTCATCGGCGTGCTGCCGGGCACCGGCGCGTCGGTCGCCTCGGCCGTCGCCTATGGCACGGAGAAGCGGGCGGCCGGGGTGGACGGCGAGAAGTTCGGCACCGGCGACGTGCGCGGCCTGGCCGCGCCGGAGTCGGCGAACAACGCCTCGGCCGGCGGCGCCATGGTGCCGATGCTGACGCTGGGCATCCCGGGTTCCGGCACCACGGCGATCCTCTTGGGCGCGTTGCTGATGTTCAACGTCCAGCCGGGTCCGCTGATGTTCGAGCAGCGGCCGGAGATCGTCTGGGGCCTGATCGCCTCGATGTATCTCGGCAATGTCGCGCTGCTGTTGATCAACCTGCCGCTGGTCGGGCTGTTCGCCCGGGTGCTGACCATCCCGCAGCGCTACCTGACCCCGCTGATCGCCATCCTGGCCTTCATCGGCATCTACTCCATCGTCGGCAACCCGTTCGACCTGTACCTGATCACGCTGCTCGGCGTGTTCGGCTGGATCCTGCGCAAGCTGGACTTCGCGCTGGCGCCGGTGATCCTCGGCTTCGTGCTCGGCAGCCTGTTCGAGGACAACCTGCGGCGCGCCCTGTCGATCTCCGGCGGGGACTGGTCGATCCTGGTCGGCGACTGGAAGAGCGTGTCGCTCTACATCCTCGCCCTGGTGGTGGTCGCGGTGCCGATCTGGATGGCGCGCCGTGCCCGCAAGGCCGCCCAGGCCGCGGCCGGTAGCGAGAGGATGTAGGCCCATGCAACTGACCGGAATGCTGCACGGGGCGAAGCTGCTCAGCCATGTCGAGTTCCCGGTCTCGGAGGTCTTAGGCCCCGCCGCCAGCGAAGGCGAGATCCGCGACCTGATCGACCGGCACGGGCTGATCTTCATCAAGCCCCAGTTCAAGGGCGGGGTCGGCAAGAAGGGCCAGGCCGGCCTGATCGGCAAGGCCCGCGACCTGAAGACGGCGCTGGCGGAGAAGGAGCGGCTGTACTTCGCCGAACACCGCCACGGCAACGTGGTGGCCAAGGCCAACGGCGTCTCCTTCGAAGGCGCGGTGCCGGCGGAGCACGAGGTCTATTTCTCGATCACCGACGACACGCATTTCCGCGCGCCGACCATGACGCTGACCCACCGCGGCGGCGTGGAGATCGAGGAGCTGTCCAAGTCCGAGATCGCCACCGTGCCCTTCGAGGCGCTGACCGGCCTGAAGGCCTTCGTCGTCGCCAATGCGCTGAGCGACATCGGCGCGCCGAAGGAGATCATCTCGCCCCTGGTGCAGCATCTGCCCAAGCTGTGGGAGCTGGTGCACCATTACGGCATCACCACCTTGGAGCTGAACCCGATCCGCATGCGGCCCGGCCGGGGCGGGCGGCTGACGCCGGTCGCCTGCGACTTCAAATGCGGCTTCGACCGGGACGACCCGCGGGTCGGCCGTCTGGGCCTGTCCAACCACCTGTTCGCCGCCGACATCTCGGAGTTCGAGCAGGAGGTCAACCAGCTCCGCACCTATCAGGGCCAGTCGGACGTCTTCGTCATCAACGACAAGGGCACGATCCTGGCGCCGACCTTCGGCGGCGGCGCCAACAGCCTGGTGACGGAGGTACTGGGGGATGCCGCCATCATCTCCTCCGACTTCGGGGGCAACCCGCCCTACGACAAGATGAAGCAGGTGATGGCCATCTGCTATCGCCACTTCCTGGCGCAGAGCAACGTCCTGTTCATCATCGGCGGCAAGGCCAACAACACCGATATCCACGAGACGTTCCGCGCGATGGCCGACGCCTTGCGCGACTACTTCTCCGCCCATGGGCCGACGCCGCTCTATGTCGTGGTCGGCCGCGGCGGGCCGAACCTGGTGCGCGGCTTCGGCGCGCTGGCGGAGGCGTGCGACAGCCTCGGGGTGCCGTACCGCTTCTTCGGCTTCGACAGCGCCATCTCCGAGATCGTCAACTACGCCCAGCGCGTCGATGCCTGGATGAAGGCCGGCGGCCGCGAGCAGATCGCCGCCGCGCTGGGGATCAAACCCGCCGCTTGAGGAAAGGCGCCCCATGTACCGCCAAGGCATCGAGGGTCTTCCGTATTATCTGGGCGTCCGGTCGCTGGCCGACATCGCCACGCGCGACGACCGGGTCGTGGTGCTGAACATCCTGGGCGGCGAGTCGTCCCACGTCACGCCGATCAGCCACGCCTTCTCCGGCGGCAATATCGTGTTCGGCACCTCGCCGGGGCGCGGCGGCCAGGTGCTGGAGACGCCGGGCGGCGACATCCCCGTCTACAACAATGTGCGCGAGGGGCTGGACGCCGGTCACAGCTTCAATGCCGGCGTCGTCTACCTGCCGCCCACGGCGGTGCGCGACGGGGTGGCGGAGCTGGTCCGGGTCAATCCGGGACTGAAGAAGATCGTCATCATCACCGAGAAGGTGGCGGTGCACGATGCGCGGGAGATCCGCGCGCTCGGCCAGGCCAACGGTGTCGACATCTTCGGCGGCAACTGCCTGGGCGTGGCGGATAGCTGGAACCGGGTGCGCATCGGTGGGGCGCTGGGCGGCGACCATCCGGAGGAGTCGCTGCAGCAGGGCTCCGTCGCGATCTTCTCCAATTCCGGCGGCTTCACCACCACCATCGCCCAGTACCTGGCGACCGGCGGCTGGGGGACGACGACGCTGATCTCCTCGGGCAAGGACGTCTACATCCACTACGCCGCGCGCGACTTCGCCTATGGCCTGGCGAACGACCCGCGCTCCAAGGCGGCGGTCTTGTATGTCGAGCCCGGCGGTTACTACGAGCAGGAGCTGGCCTTCGACAAGCCGGTGGTCGCCTGCGTGGTCGGGCGGTGGAAGACCAAGCTGACCCGCGCGGTCGGGCATGCCGGGGCGCTAGCCGGCTCCGGCGACCGGGCGGAGGACAAGGAACGCTGGTTCATGGAGGCGTTCGGGACGGAAGGCCTGTTCACCCCCGAAGCCGCCGATCCGTCGCGCCTGGTTTCGCCCAAGGGCGCGGTGGTCACCAACATCTCCCACATCCCGGCGGCGCTGACCGCGGTGATGGCGCTGCACGGGGCGGCGCCGGACTTTGCGCCGCGCGGATCGCTCGCCCTGAAGCCGTGGATGGCCAACGACCAGCGCCTCGACCTGCCGGCGGAGCTGGCCTTGGCGCCGGTTCAGGCGATGGCGCCCTATGACCAGCAGATTGGGGCGCTGGGACGCCAGATCGGCGCCCAGGTCGCGCGCCAGAACATGAAGGACCGCTCCGGCGCGTCCTTGATGGACTCGCGCACCCAGGTGACCTCGGTCCACGGCATCACCGTCTTGGACCTGGCGCGGGTGCCGTTGGAGGCGAATTTCGCGCTGCCGCTGGTGCACGAGATCGGCTCGGAGAACGACCGCGCCATGCTCGACATCGCCGTCGCCGCGGAGGTCAATCTGGTGGGCGATGCGACTCTGGTCGCGGCGGAGGCGGCGCGCGAGGCCGGCAACACGCCCAATACGGTGATGGCGGCGGCGGCGTCGATCGTCGGCAGCAACCGGGTGGGCCGCGCGCTCGCCTGCGCGCGGGCGCTGATCGACCTGTTCGCCTTCTCCGGCCTGACCGATCCGCGGGACGAGGACTTCGACGTCGCGGCCATCGCCGTCGACGAGGCGACCCGCGCGCTGTTCGCCGCGCGGCCGGACGAGGCGGACGACCCGCGGCCCGAAGCGATGACCCAGGCGGTGCGCGACCGCAACTGCCGCTCCGCCTTCGTGCGCTTCCTGGAGAGGTTGGACCAGCGGCCGTCGCGCGACGCGCTCTTGGCGGCGATCGCCATGACGATCGCGTGGGAGCCGCTGATGCGCAAGAAGATCAGCCGGCTGACGGCGGAGACGCTGCCCTGGTATCTGCGGCTCTACGGCGTGATGGTCGGGGCGTCGATCCCGGCGCACAACCACCAGCCGGGCTCGCTGTGCGGGATCCCGCGCGCGGAGCGGTTCGGCACCTGGACCATGGCCGATCTCTGCTATCTGGCGATCACCGGCAAGAAGCCGACCGCCGCGCAGGCGCGGCCGCTGCAGATGCTGATCGGTCTCTTGATCTCCAACGGACCCGGCGCGATCTCTGCGCAAGGGGCGAAGGGCGCGGTCTCCGCCGACGGGCCGCAGACGCCGGGCCGCGTGCAGATCAACAAGGCGATGGTCGGCTTCCTGACCCATACCGGCTACAGCCACGGCGGCAACGGCTATGAGGGCATGGCCTTCCTGTTGGACGAGTTCAAGGACACCGACCTGCGCGATCCGACCGATGCCGATCACGGCCTCGACCTGAAGGCTCGCGCCCATGTCTTCGCGGAACGCTACGCCGTCGCCAAGACGCAGGCGAAGGAGATGGGGCGCGAGGTGCGCGCATTGCCGGGCGTGCACCATCCGGTGTTCCGCGGCGACGCGGTCAACTACGACCCGCGCGAGCGGTTCATCGCCCAGGCCCTGGCCGAGGATGGTGCCTACAACATCTTCCACGCGTATTATCTGGAGCTGGTGCAGGCGCTCTACGATGTCGGCGCCTCGCCGTACGTGTTCTGCGTGAACGTCGATGCGGTGATCGCCGCCTTGCTGCTCGGCCTATTGTGGACCGACTACAAGACCGGCGCGCTGAGCGAGCGCGACCTGGAAAGTGCGGCCTTCACCGTCTTCCTCTACGGTCGCATGGTCGGCGCGGCGGCGGAGATCGACGACCACCTGAACCGCGGCCGCAACATGGACACCCGCACCCCCGCCGACCGCTGCGGCTACGTGGTGTAGCGCACCGTAGGCCGAATCCGACAGTAGGGAGCCCCTCCCCCTCGATGGGGGAGGGTTCGGGAGGGGGTGATGGCGCCGCGGTTGCCGTCTCTCGCCGGACCCTCGGCGCCATTCAAGAGCCCAATCGAGTACGCGCTTCTTCAGCCGTCTCCTTGGACGACAAGCATCACCCCCACCCAACCCTCCCCCATCAAGGGGGAGGGCTTTAACGCGTTGGGGCGGAACACATTTGTGAGCCCCTTCGGGACTCGGCCCTACAGGAACACATGCGTGATCGTCGGGGCGTAGGTGACCAGGGCGAGCACGGTCAGGCTGACCAGGTAGAAGGGCGCCAGTTCCAGCACCACGCGGCCGATCGAGGTCTGGGCGATGGTGGAGGAGATGAACAAGGTCGTGCCCACCGGCGGCGTGTAGAGGCCGATCGACAGGTTGACCACCATCATCACGCCGAGCTGGATCGGGTCGAGGCCGATCGACCCGGCAACGCCGATGAACAGCGGCCCCAACAGCAGGATCGCGGCGGGCAGGTCGAGGAAGGTGCCGACCACCAGCATGATCACGTTCATCGACAACAGGATCATCCAGTCCGCCGTGAACGTGCCGATCAGCCAGTCCGACAGGGCCTGCGGCACCCGCTCCAGCGTCAGGATCCACTGCACCAGGCTGGAGGCCATGATCACCAGCATCACCGCCCCGGTCATGATGCCGGTCTGGATCAGGCATTTCAGGATGTGGCGCCAGGTCAGGTCGCGATAGACCACCTTGGCGACGAACAGCGCATAGGCCACCGCCATGACGCTGACCTCGGTCGGCGTGGCGATGCCCAGCCGCAACGTCATCACCACGAAGATCGGCATGATCAGGGCCGGCAGCGCGAAGCCGAGATTGCGCAAGAAGGCGGCCGCCCCGCCCGCCGGCGGGGTCAGCGGGAAGCCGCGCAGCGTGCCGGAGACCCAGCACACGCTGAGCAGCCCGACCGCCAGCATCAGGCCCGGCACGATGCCGGCGATGAACAGGTCGAGGATCGAGGCGTTGGAGACCAGGCCGAACAGGATCAGCGGGATCGACGGTGGAATCAGCACCGAGATGGTGGCCGAGGAGGCGTTGACCGCTGCGGCAAAACCGGCCGGATAGCCTTCCCGCTTGGTCATCGGGATCAGCGCGTTGCCGAGCGCGGAGGCATCCGCCACCGCCGATCCCGACACGCCGCCGAACATCACCGAGCCGACGACGCTGACCTGGCCCAGCCCGCCGCGCAGCCGCCCCACCAACAGCTTGGCGAACTGGATCAGATAGTCGCCGAAGCGCCCCGACATCATCAGATTGCCGGCGAGGATGAAGAACGGGATCGCCAGCATCGGGAAGGACTGGGTGGGCGTGTAGAGGCGCTGCACCGACACGGCCAAGGGTCGGTCGGCGATCAGCAACGCCCCGCCCGCGGCGATCAGCAGCGCATGCGCCACCGGCACCGCCAGGAACAGCAGGATGGGAAACAGCCAGGCGAGGGTCAGCGCCATCGACCGCTCCTTATTGCGGCGCTTTGCGCCGCGGTTGGCTCGGAGCCCGCCCGCTCCCCCACCCGGCCCCCCATTCGAGGATACTGCCGTGGGGGGCCGGGTGGGGGAGCGGGCGGTTCAGCATCGAGCGAAAGAGCCCTAGCCCGCCACCCCCGCATTCAGCGAGGGGTGAGACGAGAAGGCCAGGCGATAAGCCGTGGTCAGCGCGGTCAGCCCGATCATGACGAAGCCGTAGACCAGGCTGGCATAGCCGACCGACTGGGCGATCCCGGTCTCCGCCAGATGGCTGGAATGCGCGGCGCGGATGATCGGCAGGGCCGCATCGACCACGAACACCGCGGTGACCGCGATCAGCAGGTTGACGGCGATCAGCAGCCATCGGCGCACCGCCGTCGGCAGCAGCGTCAACAGCGCCACGACCGCGATATGCCGGCCGGCCTGGGCCGCCATCACCGCCCCCGCAACGACGATCCAGGGGAACAGGATCGAGGGGATCTCATACGCCCAGATGATGCCCTCGGCGAAGGCATAGCGCAGCAGCACATTGATGAAGATCGCGAAGAACAGGAAGGTCAGCGCCGACACGACGATCGCCGCCGACGTCCAGTAGACGATCCTGTCGATCGCCGCGACGACGGAGGGGATGGGGCCGCCCGGCCCCATCCCGCTCTGCCCCATCACACCCGGGGCATTGCCGGCCGGACCCGTCGGGTCCGGCAGGTCGGTCACTGGGCCGCCTCGTCCGCCGCTGCGCGCAGGCGGGTGACGAAGTCGCCCAGCTCGGCCTGCCAGTCGTCATAGACGCTGGCGGTCGCGGCCTTGAACGCCTCGGTGTCGACCTCGGCGAACTCCGCGCCTTCCGACTCCAGCGTGGCGACCAGGGATACCGAGTCGATCAGGCTGCGGCCACGCTGATACCAGCCGGCCTCGTCGACCGCGCGCTGGATCACCGCCCGCTCCTCGTCGGCCAGGCCTTCCCACCAGTCGCGGCCGGCGATGATCGGCGTGCCCTCATACTTGTGGGCCGACAGCGAGATGAACGGCGTGATCTCGTGCAGACGCGCGGAGTAGATGTTGGTCAGCGGGTTTTCCTGACCTTCGAAGGTGCCGTTGCGCAGCGCCGTCGGCAGCTCGCTCCACGCGAGCGGCGCGGGGTTAGCGCCCAGCGCCTCGAACGCGTCCAGGGTGGCGCGGTCCGGCGGGGTGCGGATCTTCATGCCTTCGATGTCGGCCGGCGTGCTCATATGCGCCTCGACATGGGTGATGTGGCGGATGCCGTTGTCCCACCAGCCGAGGATGACCATGCCGTGCTCGCCGGCCAGCGTGTTCAGCTCTTCGCCGATCGGGCCGTCGAGGACCTCCCACGCCGCGGGCAGCTCGGCGAACAGGAAGGGCAGGCCGAGCGCGCCGACCTCCGGGATCACCTGGGAGAACGCGCCCTGCGAGTTCGCGGTGATGTTGATGACGCCGGCCTGGACGGAGGTGATCATCTCCGCATCATCGCCCAGCGTCGCGCTGGGGGCCACGTTCACGCTCCAGGCGCCGCCGGAATACTGGTCGATCAGAGCAGCGAACATCTCCGCGGCGTCATAGCGCGGATTGCCCGGGTTGGCGCCGTGGGCGAAGACGATCTCGTCGGCCGCGGCGGGGGCGGCCAAGCCGGCCGCCAGAGCGAACGCACCGATCCAGGCGGTCTTGCCGATAGGGGTCATGGACTCCTCCCGTTTTCTCAGTCGTTGACGGTCGGGCGGCTCACACTCTTAGGCGCTTTCCTCAGGCGACGGCGCGCGCCCGGCCGGCCGCCGCCCGAGGGGATGGGTGGTCAGCGCCCAAGCTCCTGTCGGACCGTCGCGGCGACGCCTTCGCCGTCCAGCCCGTAATGACGGTAGAGATGCGTCGGCGGCCCGAGGATCGAGTACGCGTCGGGCATGCCGATGCGCACCAGGCGGGCGCCCGCGCCTTCGTCGGCCAGCACCTCCGCCACCGCTGCGCCGAAGCCGCCGGTGACGTTGTGCTCTTCGGCGGAGAACAGGACCTTCTGGGTGCTGGCCGCGCCCAGGATCGCCTCGCGGTCGATCGGCCGGATGGAATACATGTCGACGACCCGCAGGCCGATGCCGTCGGCCTTCAGCCGGTCATGGGCGTCGAGTGCGGCGCTGACCAGGTTGCCGATGGCGAAGACGGTGGCGTCGTCGCCGTCGCGCAGCGTGTGGGACCCGCCGATGCGCCAGTCCGGCGGCGTGTCGTAGACCGGGGCCTCGCGGCCGCGGCCGACCCGGAAATAGACCGGGCCGTCATGGTCCATCATCGCCGGCAGGGCCGCACGGATGGCGTTGCCGTCGCACGGCGCCATCAGCGTTAGACCGGCCATGGTGCGCAGCACGCCGATGTCTTCGTTGCAGTGGTGCGAGGTGCCGTAGAACCCCATGGCGATGCCGGAATGGGTGCCGACCATGCGCACCGGCAGATGCGTGTAGCAGATGTCGTTGCGGATGTTCTCGCAGGCCATCAGGGCCAGGAAGAACGAGTAGTTGGAGATGACCGGGGTGAAGCCGGCGGTGGCCAGCCCGGCCGCCGCACCGACCATGTTCCGCTCGGCGATGCCGAAGTTGAAGTAGCGCTCCGGATAGCGCTCGCCGAAGTCGTGCACCTGGGTCGGGCGGCCGAGATCGGCGGTGCAGACGACGATGTCGTCGCGCCCGGCTTCGGCCAGCTCGATCAGCGTCTTGCCGGTGGTGAGCTGACGTGACAGCGCCAACGACCCGACCATGTCCCAGGACTTCTCGTCGAAGCCCTCGCGCACGGTCGTCTCGGGGGGGAAGTCGGTTGTCGTCATGTCACGTCAGCTCCCGCTCCAACTCGGCATAGGCGCGGTCGCGGTCGGCCGGACCGAGGAAGCCCAGATGCCACTGCCAGGTTCCTTCCATGAAGCTGACGCCCTTGCCGGCCACGGTGTCGGCCAGCACGACGGTGGGCTGGTCGGTCGGGGCGTTCAGCGCAGTGTTCAGCGCGTCGAACACCTGGTCCAGGTCGTGCCCGTCGGCGAGGTCCAGCACGCGCCAACCGAAGGCGCGCCATTTCTCGTCGAGCGGCGCGGTGTCCATGATTTTCTGCGTCTCGCCGTCGGAGCCGACCTTGTTGATGTCGACGATCCCGATCAGGTTCGACAGCTTCCAGTGCCCGGCGCTGATCGCCGCCTCCCAGACCTGGCCTTCGGTCTGCTCGCCGTCGCCCATCATGCACACGACGCGCGCAGGCGAGCCGCGCAGGCGCAAACCTGCTGCCATGCCGACGGAGACGGAGAGATTGTGGCCGATGGAGCCGGAGGAGAAGTCCGCCCCCCGGACCTTGCGCATGTCCGGATGGTCGCCCAGCGCGCTGCCCAGGCGGGTGTAGCCGTCCAGGTCTTCCTTGGGGAAGAAGCCGAGATCGGCCAGCACCGGGTAGAGCCCGATGGCCGCGTGGCCCTTGCCCATGGTGAACCGGTCGCGATCGGCCCAGCCGGGATCTTCCGGGTTCACGTGCAGAAGCTGGTAGTAGAGGACCGACAGCAGCTCCGCGATGGAGAAGGCGGAGCCGTAATGGCCCGACCCGCAGATATCGGTCAGCCGCACGACCTCCTTGCGGATCATGCGGGCCTTTTCCTTCAACTCGTCCCGCGAGACGTTGCGGACCGACCGGCTGGTATGCGCCATCCGGGATCTCCCTCCTCTTAAGCTCCGTGCCTTCTCAAGATCAGTGGATGTGCGAGCCGCCGTTCACGTCGATCGTCGCACCGGTGACGTAGGCCGCGAGGTCGGAGGCCAGGAAGACGCACACGCCGGCGACGTCGCTCGCCTCGCCCAGGCGGCCCATCGGCACGCCTTCCAGGATCTTCACCTTCATCGCGTCGGTCAGCTTGCCGCCGGTGATGTCCGTCTGGATCATGCCGGGCGCGACGGAATTCACGCGGATGCCGTCGGGCGCCAGCTCGCGCGCCATGGCGCGGGCGAGGCCCAGCACGCCCGCCTTGGCGGCGCTGTAGTGCGGGCCGCCGAAGATGCCGCCGCCGCGCTCCGCGGAGACGGACGACATGCAGATGATCGAGCCCGTACCCCGCGCGCGCATCGCCGGGATCACCGCCTGGGACATTTGCAGCGTGCCGCGCAGGCTGACATTCAGCACCGCGTCGTAGTCGGCGGGTGCGATGTCCATGACCTTCAGCGGCTGGGTGATGCCGGCATTGTTGAACAGCGCGTCGATGCGCCCATAGCGCTCCAGGACGCGGGCCGCCGCCGCCTCGCACGGGGCGCGGTCGGTGACGTCGCAGGCCAGGCCCAGATGGTCGGGGCCGATATCCGCGGCCGCCGCTTCCGCCGCCGCGCCGTCGAGGTCCAGGACCACGACACGGGCGCCGTGATCGGCCATCGCGCGGGCCGTCGCCTTGCCGAGACCGCGCGCCGAGGCGGCCCCGGTGATGATGCACACCTTCCCGTCCAGCAACACTGGGTGCGTCCTTCCCCTTGGCAGATGGGCCTGGGGCGGTTGATCCGGTCCCGGCCTCTTGGACGCTCCCTTGCCTTGGGCAAGCAGGGCGCCTGAATAGATCCTCCGCCGCTCTTAGGGCGTTGACAAACGAGTAAAATTGGCATTTCAGATGAAGTGAATTCACTCGTCGGTGGCGATGAACAAACTACCTTCACTTCGCGCATTGCGGGCGTTCGAAGCCTCGGTACGCTGCGGCGGCTTCGCGTTGGCCGCCGCCCAGCTTCGCCTGACGCCGTCGGCGGTCAGCCACCAGATCAAGCTGTTGGAGGAGGAGCTGGGGGTCCCGCTCTTCCACCGGCGCCACCGCAAGGTGGAGCCGACCGCCGCCGGCCGGCGCTACTATGTGGAGGTGGAGGCGGCGTTCGAGCGGATCGCGCGGGCGACCTCGCAGATCGGCTCCACCACGCGGGAGCTGGTGGCCGTGCATTCGGCGCCGAGCTTCGCGACCTTGTGGCTGATGCCGCGCCTGAAGCAGTTCTATGCCGCCCATCCGGAGATCGATGTGCGGGTCAGCGCGACCGCGAACCTGATCGACCTGACCGACAGCGCCTTCGACGTCGCCATCCAGTACGGCACCCGGCCGGGCCCACCCCTGCAGGCCTTCACGCTGATGGGGGAGCGGGTGACGCCGATGGTCAGCCCCGGGCTGCTCGACGGCCCCGTACCTTTGGAACGACCGGAGGACCTGGCCCAGCACCTGCTGATCCATTCGGAGAACTGCCTGGTGCAATGGCCGGATTGGCTGCGTGAGCATCATCCGGTGCCCCTGGACCTCAGCCGCGGGCCGCATTTCGACCGGTCCTACATGTCGATCGCAGTGGCGGTGGAGGGGCTGGGCGTGTGTCTGGAGAGCACGTTGCTCGCCCAGCGCGACCTAGCGGTCGGCCGGCTGGTGGCGCCGTTCGCCGACCGCGCGGTGTCGGTCGCCGGTCACCATGTCGTGGTCCACCGCGCCAAGGCGGACCAGCAGAAGATCCGCACCTTCATCGACTGGATCACCCGCGAGACAGCGACGTGACCGCAAAAAAAAGCCCTCCCCCTCGATGGGGGAGGGTTGGGAGGGGATGACGTGTGTCGCCATCACCCCCACCCCGGCCCTCCCCCATCGAGGGGGAGGGAGTCCTGACGGCCCGCGATCAAGCGAGGTCGAACCGGTCGAGGTCCATCACCTTGGCCCAGGCCGCCGCGAAGTCCCGCACGAAGTCCGCTTGCGCGTCGTCGGAGGCATAGACCTCCGCGATCGCCCGAAGCTGGGAATTCGAGCCGAAGACCAGGTCGGCGGCGGTCGCCGTCCACTTGGCCGAGCCGGTCGCGCGGTCATGGCCCTCGAAGACGCCGTCGGTCGAGGACGGCCCCCACTTCGTGCCCATGTCCAGCAGGTTGACGAAGAAGTCGGTGGTCAGCGTCTCCGGCCGATCGGTGAGTACGCCGTGCGCCGACCCGTCATGGTTGGCGTTCAGCACCCGCATCCCGCCGACCAGCACCGTCATCTCCGGCGCGGTCAGGGTAAGCAACTGCGCCCGGTCGACCAGCAACGACTCCGCCGACCGGGGATGCCCGGCGCGGATATAGTTGCGGAAGCCGTCCGCCATCGGCTCCAGCACCGCGAAGGACTCCACATCGGTGTCGGCCTGGGTCGCGTCCGACCGCCCCGGGGTAAAGGCCACCGTGACCGCGTGGCCGGTCTTCTTCGCCGCCGCTTCCACCGCCGCGCAGCCGCCCAGCACGATCACATCGGCAAGCGAGACCAGCTTGCCGTTGGCCTGCGCGCCGTTGAACGCCGCCTGGACGCCCTCCAGCGTTGCCAGCACTCCGGCCAACTCGGCCGGCTGGTTGACCGCCCAATCCTTCTGCGGGGCCAGGCGCAGGCGCGCGCCGTTGGCGCCGCCCCGCTTGTCGGTGCCGCGGAAGGTCACCGCCGACGCCCAGGCGGTCCGCACGAGCTGCCCGATGGACAGGCCCGAGGCGAGGACCTGCGCCTTCAGCGCGGCCACGTCCTGATCGGTGATCAGGTGATGGGTGACCGGCGGCACCGGGTCCTGCCACAGCAGCTTTTCGTCCGGCACCAGGGACCCCAGATAGCGGCTGGTCGGCCCCATGTCGCGGTGGGTCAGCTTGTACCACGCCCGGGCGAAGGCATCGGCGAAGGCGTCGGGGTCTTCGTGGAAGCGCTTGGAGATCGGCGCGTAGATCGGGTCCACCTTCATCGACAGGTCGGTGGTCGCCATCATCGGCGCGTGGCGCTTCGCCGGGTCGTGGGCGTCCGGCACGGTGTCGGCCGCGGCGGGGTCCTTCGGCGTCCACTGATAGGCGCCGGCCGGGCTCTTCGTCAGCTCCCAGTCATAGCCGAACAGGGTGTCGAAGTAGCTGTTGTCCCACTGGATCGGCGTCGGGGTCCATGCCCCCTCCAGCCCGCTGGTGATGGCGTCGCCGGCCTTGCCGCTGCCGTAGCTGCTGGTCCAGCCGAGGCCCTGCTCGGCCAGTTCGGCCCCCTCCGGCTCGCGCCCGACATGGGCCGGGTCGCCGGCGCCGTGGCACTTGCCGAAGGTGTGGCCGCCGGCGATCAGGGCGACGGTCTCTTCGTCGTTCATCGCCATCCGGGCGAAGGTCTCGCGGATATCATGCGCCGCGGCGGCGGGATCGGGCTTGCCGTTGGGGCCTTCCGGATTGACGTAGATGAGGCCCATCTGGACGGCACCGAGCGGATTGGCCAGTTCCCGGTCGCCGGAATAGCGCTGGTCGCCCAGCCACTCCGTCTCCGGACCCCAGTCGATGTCCTCCTCCGGCTCCCAGACATCAGCGCGGCCGCCGGCGAAGCCGTAGGTCTTGAAGCCCATCGACTCCAGTGCGCAGTTGCCGGCCAGGATCATCAGATCGGCCCAGGAGAGCTTGCGGCCGTACTTCTTCTTGATCGGCCAGAGCAGCCGGCGCGCCTTGTCGAGATTGCCGTTGTCGGGCCAGCTATTCAGCGGGGCGAAGCGCTGGGTGCCGTTGCCGCCGCCGCCGCGGCCGTCGGCGACGCGGTAGGTGCCGGCGCTGTGCCAGGCCATGCGGATGAACAGCGGCCCGTAATGGCCGTAGTCGGCCGGCCACCAGTCCTGCGAATCGGTCATCAGGGCGTAGAGGTCCTGGCGCACCGCCTCCAGGTCCAGCGTCTTGAACGCCTCCGCATAGTCGAATTCCGCGCCCATCGGGTCCGACTGCGGGGTGTTCTGATGCAGCATCTTCAGGTTGACCTGACCCGGCCACCACTTCGCGTTGGCCATGCTGCCGGATACCGTGGATTGGTACGCGCCGCCGAAGGGGCACTTGCTGTCGCCGTCCATGTCCTCTCCGATTGTGTGAGGGGTGTCTCGGCACCCCGGGTGACTCCATCAGTCCGACGACTTTAGAATGGTTCTAGTTTGAGCGCCAGCACAATGACGGGGACGGCGGGCGGTGCGTAGATCTGGATCGCCGCGATCCGCCGCGGCAGGCTGGTCTTCTGTGAATCGACAGGGCAGCAGATGGATACCGGTCCTACCCCCGATCGTTTTGCGCTGAGCCGATGGCGGCTGTTGGCCGGCGCGGTGGCGCCATCGCGGATCGGCGAGATCGCGCGGATCTACGACGCCGCGACGCAGCCTCTGCGGCGCGCCGGCAGCCCGCCCGACGCCGGCGGGCTGATCGCGGTGGCGGAGCGCGACGATCCGGCCCAACTCTGCCGGACGGAGTTTCTGTGCGGCGGCGTGCCGGCCATCGCCGCCTTCGTCGACGCCTGCATCACGCCGCTGGTCGAGGCCGCGGTCGGTGAGCCGGTCGCGCTGTTCAAGGACAAGTGCAACGAGAAGAACCCCGGCGGCGGCGCCTTCCCGCCGCATCAGGACATGGCGGCCTACAAGCACTTCCCGCCGCGCAACTTCTTCACGGCGATGGTGCCGCTCGATCCCGCCACGCCGGAGAACGGATGCCTGGCGGTCGCCGACAATCTCAGCGATTGGGCGGAGCGCATGCCCGGGGCGGTCGCCGAGTGGATCGGCGAGAACCCGCTGCTGCACTATCATCAGGGCGGCCCCGACAATGGCGCGATCGAGGCCGCGGCGGCGGCCGGGCTGGTCTTCGCGCCGGTGGCGATGCGCCCCGGCGACGTCCTGGTCTTCGATGCCTTCGTGCCGCACCGATCCGAGGTGAATCGCAGCGATGCCCGGCGGCGCGCCCTGTTCCTGACCTATAACGCGGCCCGGGAGGGCCGGCACTACGACCGCTACTACGCGCTGAAGCGCTCGGACGCCGGCAACCCGATCTTCCACGTCGCCACACCGACGACGGC
Organism: Alphaproteobacteria bacterium; assembly: GCA_028284045.1. GTDB lineage: Bacteria > Pseudomonadota > Alphaproteobacteria > DSM-16000 > Inquilinaceae > JANQSN01. The sequence goes on from JANQSN010000003.1 coordinate 47,111, forward strand.
CGACCGGTAGGCCCGAATCCTCAAGCGGTGTCGGGGCCGCGCGAGATGGGGTCGGCGCCGGTCGACGAGCCGGCATAGCGCGGCAGGTGGTCGGTCGTCTCGAACCAGGGCAGCCGCTCCTCGACGAACACGTGAATCTGTGGCGCGATGGCGTCCGGCCGATCGAGGGTGCCGATCAACAAGTGTATCTCGCCGGGGTGCCGCTGCGCCGACCGGTAGAAGACCGGCGTGCCGCAAGCGGCGCAGAACCCGCGTTCGACGTCCGGCGACGACCGGTAGATCGCCGGTTCGGCGCCGGTGAAGCGGGCTTGGGCATTCGGATAGCCGACGAAGACTGCCACCGGTCCCGCAACGTGACGCCGGCAGGTCGCGCAGTGGCAATAGGCGGCCCACAGGCGACGCCCTTCGGCGACATAGCGGACCTGGCCGCACAGGCAGCCGCCGGTTGCGGTTTGCTCACTCATGGACAGGTTCTCTCCCATCGGTCGTGCGCGGGCGTGCCTCACCCCGCCAGCATCGGGAAGGTGACGCCGAGCGCCCAGGCGAAGGCCGCGCCATTGGCGATGCCGGCGACCGTCGGATGGCCGGTGGCGCGGTAGAGCCAGTGGCTGAATGTCCCGTAGAGGGCGAAGAACACCACCAGGACCGGCGCCACGATCAGCAGGAAGAACAGGTCCTCCAGGTCGAGCGCCACGGCGATGCCCAGCGACACCAGAAAGCACAGCTTGGTCAGCGCATAACCCCACCAGGGCGCCCCCGCGCGGCGCACCAGCCATTCGTCGGCCAGCGTGTAGGCGGTGGCGCCGAGGCCCAGCGCCACCAGCACCGGTACGCGGCCCGGATGCGGCAGGAAGGAGGTGACGAACGCATCCAGCGGCAGCGCGATGGCGAAGACGCCGAACAGCGTCGCCGCCAGCGTGCTGAGGATCAGGCGGCCGTCCGGCCAGCCGATCGCAGGCCGGGCGACGACCCAGAGGCCCAGCGCGGTCAGCCCCCCATAGACCGCGAGATGCACGGCCAGATAGTCGGCGACCAGGACCGGCAGGAAGGTGGTCGGCAGCGGCCACAGAAGGACCGGTGTCGCCAGCGCCGGCAGACCCGCCAAGGCCAGCAGACGGCGCCGGGCGAGCGGCGGTGTCATGGCGCGGTCGACCCCCGGCAATAGGCTCGACAAGGGCCAGGCCAAAGCCACGATCCCGGCGAACAGGACGCCGATCCATGGTCCCCGGCGGTCCGGGTCGACCGCCGGGGGCCTCGCGCGGTCGAAGACGGCGTCCAGCCAGCCGACCGCCTCCGTCAGGCTTTCGCGGCTGTAGAGCACGCCGACATGCTCCACCCGGTCGGCCAGCACGGCGCGGCGCGCAGACCCGTCGGCCGGGTCGCCATAGGTCACGCCCTCTGCGGCCGGGCCGCCGGTCGCCAGCGCCACCGCGGCCAGCGCCTCGCGGGCCAGGAATCGCTCCCACGCCCCGACGATGATCAGGAGGTTGCGGGGCTCGGTCGCCGTCACGGCTTCTGAGTACATCGACACCGCGACCGTGGCGGCGACCGCCGGGTCGGCCGCCGCGGCACGCACCACGATGTCGGAGGCCATGGAGTGGCCGAGCAGCGCCACGCGGCCGTCGCCGCCGGCCCGGTCGCGGGCGAAGGCGACGACCCTTTGCGTCTCGGCCACCAGCGCCCGGGTCGCGCCCTCGACCGCCGTCACGTCGCCGGTCAGCGGGTTGGGATTGCGGCCATGGCCCAGGAAATCGAAGCCGACCGCGACGTAGCCGGCGCGCGCCAGCGTCACCGCGAAGGGGGCCATCAGCGGGCGCGAGCCGGCGAAGCCATGGGCGATCACCACGGCCGGCCCGGGCGCCCCGCCGGCCAGCCGATGCACCGTCACCGGCGTGCCGTCCAGGGCCGTCTGCGTGACGACGAGGCCGTCATCGGCGGCGGTCAGCCGGACCAGCGACACCACGATCGCCGCCAGCGCCAGCACGGCCACGGCCGTCTTGCGCCAGGCGGCGCCGCGTCGATCGGCGGTCATGCGCACTTGCCCTGTCGTCACCCGGAGGCGGCCGGCGGGTCCGGCACCGCCAGTTCCGTCGTCTCCTTCAGCGTCTCCATGGACAGGCTGGAGGTGACGTTGAACAGGTCGATGCGCTGGATCAGCCGCTTGTAGAAGTCGTCGAACGCGCGGGTGTTGGCGACCCGCACCTTCAACAGATAGTCGACATCGCCGGTCAGGCGATGGGCCTCGACGATCTCCGGCATCTCGGTGACTGCGGCGGTGAAGCGGTCGAGCCAGCCGGCGCTGTGCTGGGCGGTGCGCACGGCGACGAACACGGTTTCCGCCAGCCCCAGCCGCTCCGCATCCAACAGCGCCACCTGGCGGCGGATATAGCCTTCGCGCTGGAGGCGCTGGACGCGGTTCCACACCGCCGTCTTCGACAGGCCGAGGCGCTTGCCCAGCCGCTCATAGGAAAGCGCGGCGTCGGCCTGCAGATGGCGCAGCAGCGCCCGGTCGCTGTCGTCGAGCATGAGCGGTGTTCGCCCTCTTTCGCAGATTTCCGGACTTCGTCCAGCGTCCGGGCATCATGATAAAACATCGTTCGCAAGGCCAGGGTTCTCTCTGGCATTTCGCGGGAAGACGTTCACATCTGTTGCGGCGCACCCATTTGCCGGAGCACGCAGCCGATGCGGCATTTCCCGATCTTCCTCGACCTCGCGGGCCATCGCATCGCGCTGGCCGGCGGCGGCGAGACGGCCGTGTCCAAGCTGCGCCTGCTCTTGAAGACCGAGGCGACGATCGACGTCTTCGCCCCCGACGCGGTCGACGATATCCGCCGCTGGCATGCGGCCGGCCGGCTGACCTGGCATGTCCGGGCCTTCGCGCCGGGTGATGCGGCGACCGCGCGCCTGGTCTATGCCGCCACCGCCGATGCGGCGGAGGATGCCCGCATCCGCGCCATCGCGGCGGCGGAAGGCGCGCTGGTCAATGTGGTCGACGACCTCAGCTCCGACTTCATCACCCCGGCGATCGTCGACCGCGATCCGGTCACCGTGGCGATCGGCACGGAGGGCACGGCCCCGGTGCTGGCCCGCCAGATCAAGGCGGAGACGGAGGATCGCCTGTCGCCGGATCTGGGGCGGCTGGCCCGCCTCGCCGCCGGCCGCCGCGGCGAGGTCGAGGCGCTGCCGCCCGGCCGGGCGCGCCGGGACTTCTGGTCCGGCTTCTTCGCGCATTGGGGGCCGCCGGCCCTGGCCGCGGGCGGCGAGGATGCCGTCGCGGCGGCCTTCGATGCCCACTTAGCTACCGCGCTGAGCGACGCGCTTGCGCCCGCGGAGGGCAAGGTGGTGCTGGTCGGCGCCGGCCCCGGCGACCCGGAACTGTTGACCTTGAAGGCGCGGCGCTGCCTGCACGAGGCGGATGTCGTGATCCACGACCGGCTGGTCGGCGCCGGCATCCTGGAGCTGGCGCGCCGCGAGGCCACGGTCATCGAGGTCGGCAAGACGCCGGGCGGCCCGGCCTGGCGCCAGGACGACATCAACGCGCTGATGATCGCGCATGCCCGGGGCGGTGCCGTCGTGGCGCGGCTGAAGGCCGGCGACCCGCTTGTGTTCGGCCGCGCGGACGAGGAGATCGAGGCGCTGGGCGATGCCGGCATTGCCGTGGAGATCATCCCCGGCGTCACCAGCGCCGCCGCGGCGGCCGCCAGCAACGGCCGGTCCCTGACGCGGCGCGGGCGCAACCAGGCGATCACCTTGATGACCGCCCACGATGCCGACGGTTTCGCCGAGCACGACTGGCGCACGCTGGCCAAGCCCGGCGCCGTCGCCGCGGTCTATATGGGCGTACGCGCCGCCCGCTTCCTGCAGGGCCGGCTGCTGCTGCACGGGGCGGAAGCCGCGCGCCCCGTCACCATCGTGGAGAACGCCAGCCGGGCGGAAGAACGGCGCGTCGCCGCCACGCTCGGCAGCCTGCCGGAGGCGATCGACGCAGCGGGCATCAAGGGGCCGGCCATCCTGTTCGTCGGCCTGGCGCCGGGTGCTGCGGCGGAGGCCGTGCCGGTCCTCGACATCGCGCCCCGCACCGCCGCCCCCCGTATCGCCGTCGGAGAGGCGTCATGAGCCGCAAGGACCTGCCCCAGGTGGTCACCGCCAACGACCTGTTGTCCGGCGTCGTCGTCTTCTGGACCGGGCAGGGGTGGTCGGAAGCCCTGGCCGACGCCCTGATGCTCGACGATCCGCAGACGCAGAAGGAAGCGCTGGCCGTCGCGGAAGGCGATGCCGGCCGGGTCGTCGGCCCCTATCTCGCCGCCGTCGATGCCGCCGGGCTGGTGCGCTTTCGCGAGCGCATCCGCATCACCGGCCCGACCGTCGACTATGCCGGCCGCCCCGATGAGGCAGGCGGCCCCGGCGCCGCCGCCGGATCCTCTGGAGCCTGAGCGATGTACCGTTACGACGATTTCGACGCGCAGTTCGTGCGCGAGCGGACCGACCAGTTCCGCACCCAGGTGGAGCGCCGGCTGTCGGGCGAGCTGACGGAGGACGAGTTCAAGCCGCTGCGGCTGATGAACGGCCTCTACCTGCAGCTTCACGCCTATATGCTGCGCGTCGCCATCCCCTACGGCACCCTGTCGTCGACCCAGATGCGCCGGCTGGCGGAGATCGCCGACCGTTGGGACCGCGGCTACGGCCACTTCACCACCCGCCAGAACATCCAGTTCAACTGGCCGAAGCTGAAGGACGTGCCGGACATCCTGGACGCCCTGGCGGAGGTCGAGATGCACGCCATCCAGACCTCCGGCAACTGCATCCGCAACGTCACCTCCGACCCCTTCGCCGGCGTCGCGGCCGATGAGATCGAGGACCCGCGGGCGACGGCGGAGCTGATGCGCCAGTGGTCGACGCTGCATCCCGAGTTCAGCTTCCTGCCGCGCAAGTTCAAGATCGCCATCACCGGCTCGCCCAACGACCGGGCGGCGACCAAGGTGCACGACATCGGGCTGCGCATGGTGCGCAACGAGGCGGGCGAGCCCGGCTACGAGGTCGCCGTCGGCGGCGGCCAGGGGCGCACGCCGATGATCGCCGCGGTGATCCGCGACTTCGTGCCGAAGGCCGACCTGCTCGCCTATCTCGAAGCGATCATGCGCGTCTACAACCTCTACGGACGGCGCGACAACAAGTACAAGGCCCGCATCAAGATCCTGGTGCACGAGCTGGGGGTCGAGGCGTTCACCCGCGAGGTAGAGGCCGAATTCGCCGCCCAGGAGGCGCCGGTGACCGCCGATCCCGAGCTGGTGACGGCGATCGAGGCGGCCTTCGCCCCGCCGACCTACGCGGTACTGGCCGACGACCCGCCGGCGCTGGCCCAGGCCAAGGCGGCGAACCCGGCCTTCAAGCGCTGGGTCGACACCAACCTGATGCGCCACAAGCAGCCGGGCTATGCCGGCATCACCGTCAGCCTGAAGCCGATCGGCGGCATCCCGGGCGACGCGACCTCCGACCAGATGCGCGCGCTGGCCGACGCCGCCGACTGGTTCGGCTATGGCGAGCTCAGGGTGACGCATGAGCAGAACATCGTGCTGCCGGACGTCCGCCAGGACCGGCTGGTGGCGCTGTGGCGCCATCTCAGCCAGCACGGTCTGGATACCGCCAATGCCGGGCTGGTGACCGACATCATCGCCTGCCCGGGGCTGGACTATTGCGCGCTGGCGACGGCGCGGTCCATCCCGGTCGCCCAGGCGATCTCCAACCGCTTCGCCGACGACGACCGCCAGCAGGCGATCGGTCCGCTGGCCATCAAGATCTCCGGCTGCATCAACGCCTGCGGCCACCACCATGTCGGCCATATCGGCGTGCTGGGGTTGGAGAAGAACGGCGAGGAATACTACCAGCTCACGCTGGGCGGCGCCCCCGACGGCGCGGCGGCGGTCGGCAAGCGCGCCGGTCCCGGCCTCGCCGCCGAAGAGGTGCCCGACGCGATCGAGCGCCTGGTCGACCACTATCTCGACCGGCGCGAAGACGACGAGACCTTCCTGCAGACCTATCAGCGTCTCGGCCACGACACGTTCAAGGAGGTGATCTATGCCCCTGGTGACTGACGAGGGCTTCGCCCCGGACCGCTGGCACCGCGCCGGGGAGGACGAGTCGCTGGACGGCTGCGCCCGGGTGCTGGTGCCGCTGGACCGGTTCGACGAGGCGTTGGCGGAAGCGGTCGAGCCGATCGGCGTGGAGATCGGCCCGGACGCCGATCTCGACCGCCTGGTGCCGCATCTGTCGCTGCTGGCGCTGATCGCCGTGCGGTTCGCCAGCTTCGCCGACGGCCGCGGCTTCTCGCTGGCGCGGCGGCTGCGCCGGCTGGGCTTCACCGGGCGGCTCCGGGCGACCGGGCCGGTGATCGCCGACCAGTGGCCCTTCTTGCGCGCCTGCGGCGTCGACGAGGCGGAGATCCCCGACGCCTTGGCCCATCGCCAGCCGGAGGCGTCATGGCGGGCGGCCAGCGCGTCGATGTCCGGGTCCTATCAGCGGCGGTTGGGCGAAGCCCGCACGGCCGCGCCGGCGCGTCGGCGCGCCTGAGGCGATGACCGCGGCGGAGACGGTACCGACACCGTCCCGTCCGGCGCCCATCGCGGCGCCGGCGGACGGACTGGTGGCGTTGACCCACCGTTTCGGCGACCTGGCGCCCGAGGCGCTTCTCCGCCGCGTGCTGGTCGAGCGACCGCTCGGGGCGGTGGCGCTGGTCTCCTCCTTCGGGGCCGACAGCGGCGTGCTCTTGCACATGGTCGCCGCCATCGATCCGACAACCCCGGTGATCTTCGTCGACAGCGGCAAGCTGTTCGCGGAGACGCTGGCCTATCGCGATCGGCTCGCCGACCACTTGGGCCTCCGCGATGTGCGTACGGTCTCCGCGCGTCCGGCGGCGGTCGCCAATGTCGACCCGACGGGCGAGCGGCACGCCTACGACCCCGACGGCTGCTGCCATGTTCGCAAGGTGGTGCCGATGGAGGCGGCCCTGGCGCCGTTCGATGCCTGGATCACCGGCCGCCGGCGCCATCAGGGGGCCGACCGCGCCCAGCTCGACCGATTCGAGCATGACGAGGCCGGCCGGGTGAAGATCAACCCGCTGGCCGACTGGGCACCGGCGGCCGTGGCGGACTATCTCAGGCACCATCGCCTGCCGCCGCACCCGCTGTTCACCCAGGGCTACCGCTCCATCGGCTGCGCACCCTGCACCACGCCGGTCGCGGCGGGGGAGGATCCGCGGGCCGGCCGTTGGCGGGGCCAGGACAAGACCGAATGCGGGATTCACCTGGTGGGCGGCCGCCTGGTGCCGGTGCGGCCCGCCTGACGGCGGCCCCCAGACCGGCCGTGTTTATCAACCCAATGGCAATTCGACGCAGAGACGCTCGCCTATTAGGCAATATTTAAGTCAGTTGCATCACGCTTTCGGCGTATGGTTGATTATCTAACCGCCTGATCGTTGATCCGGCCGAACGGGCCGGGCTGCCGGGCGACTGGAACCTTCGCCGGAACGCCGATGCCCGCCTTCAGCCGTTCGACCGTCCTGTTGAGCCTGCTTGGCCTTGCCGCCGTGGCCGGGCTGGTTGTTGTCGCCGTTGCCGTCTGGCAGCCGGTGGACGAGGCGGATCGGGAACCGGTCGCCGCGCTCAGCATCGGCATCACCACGGCGGAATCCAGCCTGCTGGTGCGGGTGGCCGATGCCGAAGGGTTCTTCGCCGACGCGGGCTTGGACGTCACGGTCGTGCCTTACGATCTCGGCCGGCACGCGACGGAGGCGATGTTCGACGGGACGCTCGACCTCGCCACCACCAGCCAGTTCGCCGCTGCGGGTTTCGGGGCCGACCAGGAGAACCTGCGCATCCTGGCGTCGATCGACGAGGCCGTGACCACCTTCATCGTCGCCCGGCGCGATGCGGGAATCGCATCGGCCCGGGATCTGGTCGGCCGCCCGGTCGGCGTCCCCCTTGGGACGTCGGTGGAGTTCTTTCTGGTGCATTTCCTGCTCGCCAACGGCCTGTCGCCCGACGCGGTCGAGTGGGTCGACCTTGGACCCGCCGCGTTGAAGGAGGCGCTGTACGCCGGCACGGTCGACGCCGCGACGACCTGGCAGCCGCATTTCTCGCAAGTGATGGAGCGCTTGGGCGACAACGCGTTCGTCGTCAGCCGCGGCCACCAGCTTCCCTACTACATGTTGCTGGTCACCACCCAGGAATGGCTGGCCGACAACGGCGAGGCTGCCGAGCGCCTGATGCGCGCGCTGATCGATGCGGAGACCTTCCTCACCGAAGACCAGAGCCGCGCCCGCGACTTCGTCAGCGAACGGCTCGGCCACGACCCCGATATCATCGATGCCGATGCCGGCCGGTTCCGCCTGGAGCTGGGGCAGGGCATGTTGACGACGATGGAGGACCAGGCATCCTGGATGGCCGAGAGCGGACGGATAGAGGCGGTGCCGAACTATCTGCCGCTGATCGATGACGCCCCGATGACAGCCGCAAGACCGGAGTCGGTCACGCTGTTCCGCTGAGCAGCGGCATCTGCCAAGAAGTCCCGTCCAGGAGCCGATTGCAACCATGGCCACGCAGCGCCGAGCGGACCGCCCCCAGGCTCCCCGATCCGGTTTCGGCGCTGGCAGGCGGAGACGCTGAATGCGCATCCGTACGCTGATGGCTATCGGTACCGTGGTCCTGGTCGCCATTACTGCGGCCTCAGGCTTCGCGCTGGCTTGGACCTACAACGACATGGTGCGGGCGCGCGACGTCAAGCAGTCGGCGACGGCGATCGTCGAGGCCATCTTTCAGCATCAGTCCTTGGCCAGCGAATACCTGCTGCTGGGCACCCAACGGCCGCGCCAGCAATGGGAGGCCCGCCACCGCAGCCTGCTGGACCTGGTCGACGAGCTGCCGGCCGAGATTCGGCGCGGCGGCACGGCGACGGCGCTCTTGCGCCAGGACATCGAACGGCTGGGCATCGTCTTCGCCCAGCTATTCGGCGTCACCCAAAGGCAAACCGGCCCCTCCGCAGAGATCGAGAACCAGTGGCGCGACCGCCTGGCCTCGGATTTCCGCCGCATCTCGCAAGACACCGTGGCCACCGCCGCGCGCCTGGCGGACGATACCCGACAGGTCGAGCGTGACGCGGAACAGCGCGCGATCCTGCTCTTGGTGGCCACCGTGACGATCACCATGGCGCTGGTCCTGGTCTTGTGGGGCCTCATCGCCGCGCGGGTGCTGACACGCCTGAAGCTGATGCAGACGGCAATCAAGTCCCTGGAGACGGGCGACCTCAGCTACCGGATCCAGCTCGACAGCCGGGACGAGATCGGCGAGGTCGCCGATGCCTTCGACAGCATGGCCGGCGAGCTGGAACGGTCCCAGAAGGACCTGGAACAGTTCGCCTATGTCGCGTCGCACGACCTGCAGGAGCCCCTGCGCATGGTCGCCAGCTATACCGAGCTGCTGGCGCGACGCTACAAGGGCCAGCTCGACGAGAAGGCCGACAAATACATCGGCTACGCCGTCGACGGCTCGAAGCGGATGCAAGCGCTGATCAACGACCTGCTGGCCTTCTCGCGCGTCGGCACCCGCGGGCGGCCGTTCGAGCCCACCGACTGCGATGCCGTGGTCGACGAAGCACTGCGCAATCTCAGCGCCTCGGTGGAGGAGAGCGGGGCGCGCATCACCCATGCCGGCTTGCCCGTGGTGCGGGCCGATCGGCTGCAGCTCGTCCAGGTCTTCCAGAACCTGATCGCCAACGCCATCCGCTACCGGCGCGACGAGCCGCCGCGTGTGGAGATCTCCGCGCGGCTGAGCGGCGTGGTCTGGACCTTCTCCGTCAAAGACAACGGGATCGGTATCGATCCCGCCTTCGCAGAGCGCATCTTCATCATCTTCCAACGGCTGCACGAACGCGCCGAGACCGACGGCAACGGCATCGGCCTCGCCATCGTCAAGAAGGTGATCGAGCGTCACGGCGGCCGCATCTGGGTGCAGTCGCAACCCCAACAAGGCAGCACGTTCCAGTTCACGCTGCCGACGACCGAAGCAACAGGATGGCGCCAATGAACCCGCAACCCATCGAGATCCTGCTGGTGGAGGACAACCCGGCCGACGCCGATCTGACGAAAGAGTATTTCCAGGAAGGCCGCATTCTCAACAACCTGCACGTCGTCCCAGACGGGGTGGAGGCGCTGAACTACCTGCGCCGCGTTGGCCCGTATGCGAACGAGCCAAGGCCGGACCTGGTGCTCCTGGACCTCAACCTGCCGCGCAAGGATGGGCGGGAGGTGCTGGCGGAGATGAAGGCCGATCCGAAGCTCAAGCACATCCCGGTGGTCGTGCTCTCCGCCTCCCAGGCGGAGGCGGATATCGTGCGCAGCTACGATCTGCACGCCAACGCCTATGTGGTGAAGCCGGTCGACCTCACGCAGTTCAGCCAGATCGTCGCCTCGATCGAGGGCTTCTGGCTGTCCATCGTCAAGCTGCCGCGGCCGCATGACTGACGGCACCCGCAGCCTGCTGGTCGTCGAGGACAACCCCGGCGACGTCGACCTGATCCGCGCCTATCTGGAGGAAGCCGACGCCGACTACGCCGTCAGCGATGCCTCACGGCTGGAGGATGCGCTGGCGCGGTTCCACAATGGCGGCCTGCCCGACGCGGTGCTGCTGGATCTCGGCCTGCCCGACTGCCAGGGCATCGATACGCTCAGGCGCCTCTTGTCGGTCGCCGGCGACGTGCCGGTGATCGTGCTGACCGGCAACGACGACCGCGCGCTGGCGGTCCGCGCCCTGCAGGAAGGGGCGCGGGACTTCCTGGTGAAGGGCGGCCTCGACACCGACAGCCTGACGCGGGCAGTCAACGCGGCGATCGACCGGGTCGACAACGAGCGGTTGCGCCGGCGCATCCGGGCGAAGTTGAGCGCCAGCGAGGAACGGTTCCGCACCGCCTTCGACACCGCCCCGCACGGCATGGCGCTGATCGCCCCGGACGGGCTGTTCCTCAAGGCCAACCCGTCGTTCTGCGGTCTGTTGGGCTATGGCGAGGACGAACTGTTTGAGATGGACGTGCAGGCGGTCACCCATCCCGACGACCGGGACATTGACCTCGCCGAGCGCGCTCGGTTGCTGTCCGGCGAGATCGCATCGTTCCAGATGGAGAAGCGGTACGTCCGCAAGGACGGTGCGACCGTCACGGGGCAGCTCTCGGTCTCCCTGGTCCGCACCGCCGACGGCAGTCCCTTGCACTTCGTCTCCCAGGTCTTCGACCTGACCGAGCGCCGCGAGCTGGAACAACGGCTCCGCCAAGCCCAACGGATGGAGGCGGTCGGCCAGCTCACTGGCGGCATCGCGCATGACTTCAACAATCTGCTGGGCGTTATCGTCGGCAACCTGGAACTGTTGGAACGCCCCGTGTCCGCCGATCCGCGGGCGCAGAAGCGCGTCAAGGCGGCGCTGTTCGCCGCGGAGCGCGGGGCGGAACTGACCCGCCAGCTTCTCGCCTTCTCGCGGCGTCAGGCGCTGGAGGCGGAGGTCGTCAACGTCAATGCGCTGATCGACGAGATGGCCGGGATGTTGCGCCGCACGCTGGGCGAGGCGGTGGTGCTGGCCGTTCAGCACAATGCCGCCCTCTGGCCGACGCGGATCGATCCGGTCCAGTTCGAGGCGGCGATCTTGAACCTGACCCTGAATGCCCGGGACGCCATGCCGTCGGGTGGCCACCTGACCATCGAGACCGACAACATCAAACTCGACGGGAACTACGCCGCCTCGGAACAAGAGCTGGAGCCTGGCGACTATGTGCTGGTGGCGGTCTCCGACAACGGGACCGGCATTCCACCCGACACGCTCGCCCGGGTGTTCGAGCCGTTCTTCACCACCAAGGAGACCGGCAAGGGCTCCGGCCTCGGCCTGTCCATGGTGTTCGGCTACGTCAAGCAGTCGGGCGGCCATGTGAAGATCTACAGCGAGCCGGGGCACGGCACGACGGTGAAGCTGTACATGCCGCGGGTCGACGGAGAAGCGGATGGGGTGAAACCGGCCGGTATGGCGGACGCCCCACCGGCGCAACAGGGCTCCGGCGCGACGATCCTGTTGGTGGAGGACAAGGACGACCTGCGCGAGATCGCCGTGGAGATGCTGGAGGATCTCGGCTACCGCCTGTTGTCGGCGGCCGACGGCCCGTCGGCCCTGGCGCTGATCGAAGAGCATGCGTCGATCGACCTGCTGCTGACCGACATCGTGATGCCCGGCGGCATGACCGGCCCACAGCTCGCCCGGGCGGCCACGGCGGTCCGGCCCGATCTGCGCGTCCTGTTCATGTCCGGCTACGCGGAGAGTGCCGTGTTGCGCGAAGGTCAGGTGGCGTTCGACACCGACCTGATCGGCAAGCCTTTCCGCCGCGCGGAGCTGGCCCGCCGGGTTCGCGCGGCGCTGGGTGAGGATGATTGATGTTCATTCGGGGCTGCCGGGGCCGGTGCTGCTTCTGACAGGTTGCCGAAAAGCACCAGATCTGGCCTTGAACGTCATTCCCGCGCAGGCGGGGACCTCTTTGTTTCAATCGGTTGGAGGTTCCCGCTTGCGCGGGAACGACGTTGGGAGGGTGCGTTTGTCCGCAACCTGCCAAGGCGGCAAAGCCCATCCGTTCAGGTGAACTTGCGGAACAGGCGGGTGGCGTCGAACATCTCTTCCAAGCGCTCCACCCGCGCCCGGCTGGTGTCCCACACGCGCTCCTGCAAGGCGGCGATCAGAGTCTCCACCAGCGACAGAAGCGCCGCGGCGGAATCCCAGGCCGACGGTGCTTCCACCGCACAATGGAAGGTCAGCGTCGACCGCTTGGCGATCGGCGAGCCCCATTGGTCGGTAAACAGCACGATGTCGGCGCCGGCCGCCGCCGCCATGTCGGCCAGCCTGAGCAGCATGGTCTCGTAGCGGCGGATATCGAACAGCACGACGACGTCGCGCGCGGCCAGGTCGATCAGGTGATGCGGCCAGGCCGCCGGTGCCGTGCCCAGCTCCGTCACGCCTGAGCGGATCATCTGCAGATGGTTGACCAGATAGTCGGCCAGCGAGCGGGTGATCCGGCCGCCGGCGACGAAGATCCGGCGCTCGCGGTCGGCGAGCAAGCCGACGGCCCGGTCGAACTCCGCGGGGTCGACCTGCGCCAGGGTGCGCCGCAGATTGGCGGTCACCGCGTCGGCGAAGCGGTTGAGCATATGGGCGTCCGGGACCTCCGCCGCCCAGCGCTCATGCTTGCGGATCGGGTTGGCAAGCGTGGCGGAAACCTCGCGGCGCAGCGTCTCCTGAAACGTCACGAAGCTGTCGAAGCCGACCTTGCGGACCATCCGCACGACCGTCGGCGTCGACACCTCCGCCGCCTGGGCGACCGCCGTGATCGAGGCGAGGCCAAGGGCAGGGTAGTCGTCCAACAGCACGGCCGCCAACTGCCGCTCCGCCCGGGTCAGGGCATCGAGCCGGGCCTGGATGGTCTCCGCGACCGTGCCCACGGTCTCCTCGGTCATGGCCTTGCTCCCCGGTCGCCGCACCGACGTCATCGTAACGACCTTATCGCCGTGACTCTTGTAACGATTTGTTCGCGATCGTGCGGCTTGAAAGGATATTGACAGATCTCCGGGCGACGGCAACTCTGCCGGCCATGACGGCCCTGGATACGATCGACACCGTGCTGCTCGGCGCCTCGGACGGCCCGGCGGTGGAGATCGTCAACCCCGCGGCGGCGGGCCGCTTCGTGATCGCCTGCGAGCATGCCGCGCGGCGCATTCCGGCCGCCTTGGGCGCCTTGGGGCTGGAGGCCGCGGCGCTGACCAGCCACATCGCCTGGGATCCGGGCGCGCTGGCGCTGTCCACCCGCCTCGCCGGCCTGTTGGCGGCGCCGGTGGTGGCCGCGCGCTTCTCGCGCCTGGTCTGCGATGTCAACCGCCCGCCCGACGCGCCGGACGCCATGCCGGCGGTCAGCGAGATCCATCAGGTGCCGGGCAACCGCATCCTGTCCGCCGCCGACCGGCAGGCGCGGGCCGGCGCGCTCTACCAGCCGTTCCACGCCGCACTGGCCGATCTGCTCGACGCTCGGGCGCGGGCCGGCGCGGTGCCGGCGCTGGTGACCGTGCACAGCTTCACACCGGTGTGGTTCGGCCGGCCGCGGGCGGTGGAGATCGGCGTGCTGCACGACGCGGATGCCCGGCTGGCCGACGGGCTGCTGGCGCATCTGGCGACGCCGGCGGCGGCGGACGGGCTGACGCTGGCCCGCAACCAGCCCTACGGCCCCGCCGACGGGGTGACCCATACGCTCAAGCGCCACGCGCTGGCGCGCGGGCTACCCAATGTCATGCTGGAGCTGCGCAGCGATCGCATCGCCGATGGCGACGGCGTGGCGCGCGTCGCCGACCTGCTGGCGCCGGCGCTGGTCGCCGCGCTGGACGGGCTGGAGGGCTGACGCACCGTGATGCGGGCGATGACGACCTATGTCCGCCTCGTCGACGCCCTGAACCGGCGGGTCGGCCGGTTCGTCATGTATCTCCTGTTCGTCATGATGGCGATCCTGTTGTGGTCGTCGATCTCCAAGACCTTCTTCCTGCCGTCCCTGTGGACGCTGGAGATGGCGCAGTTCACGCTGGTCGCCTACTACATCCTCGGTGGCCCGTACTCGATCCAGCTCGGTTCGAACGTGCGGATGGACCTGTTCTATTCGGGGCGGTCGGTGAAGACCAAGGCGTGGATCGACGCCTTCACCATCTTCTTCCTGATCTTCTATCTCGGCGTCCTGCTGCATGGCGGGATCTCCAGCACCACCTATTCCCTGGAGTATGGCGAGCGCAGCCCGACCGCCTGGCGGCCGGTGATGTGGCCGATCAAGATCCTGATGTGCGTCGGCATCGTCTTGATGCTGCTGCAGGCGGTGGCCGAGCTGATCAAGGACATTCAGCGCATCCGCACCCCCGATACGGCGATCGAGATCGAGGGGCCGCGCTGATGTCCTACGAGATGATCGCGCTGACCATGTTCGCGTCGATGATGCTGATGCTGATCACCGGCCAGCGCGTCTTCGCCGCGATCGGCTTCGTCGGCGTCGTCTCCGCGCTGCTGCTGTGGGGCACCGGCGGGTCGGAGATCGGCTTCTCCGCCGCGATGAAGCTGATGCAGTGGTACCCGCTGCTGACGCTGCCGATGTTCATCTTCATGGGCTATGTGCTGTCGGAGAGCCGGATCGCCGACGACCTCTACCGCATGTTCCATGTCTGGATGGGGCCGGTGCGCGGCGGGCTGGCGATCGGGACCATCGCCTTGATGGTGCTGATCTCCGCGATGAACGGCCTGTCGGTCGCCGGCATGGCGATCGGCGCCACCATCGCCCTGCCGGAGCTGCTGCGCCGCGGCTACGACAAGCGGATGGTGACCGGCGTCATCCAGGCAGGGTCGTCGCTCGGCATCCTGGTGCCGCCGTCGGTGGTGCTGGTGCTCTATGCGATGATCGCCCGCCAGCCGGTGGGCCAGCTCTGGCTGGCGGGGGTGTTTCCGGGGCTGATGATGGCGGCCCTGTTCATCCTCTATATCGCCATCCGCTGCCATCTGCAGCCCGCGCTGGGACCGGTGCTGCCGCGCGCCGAACGCCAGGTGTCGGCGGCGGAGAAGCGCCGGCTGTTGCGCGCCGGGCTGCTGCCGCTGGTGATCTTCGCGGCGATGATCGTGCCCTTCGTCAATGGCTGGACCAGTCTGGTGGAAAGCTCCGCCATCGGTGCGCTGACCGCGCTCTCCGCGGCGGTGCTGAAGGGCCGGATGACCGCCCAGGTGTTCGAGAACTCGGTGCGCCAGACGCTCGCCATCTCGTGCATGTTCTTGTGGATCATCCTGGCCGCGCTGGGCTTCGGCGCCGTCTTCGACGGGCTGGGCGCGGTGCGCGCCATCGAGGGCTTCTTCCTCGACCGGCTGGGGCTGGGGCCCTGGGAGATCCTGATCCTGATGCAGATCTCCTATCTGATCATGGGCACCTTTCTCGACGACACGGCGATGCTGGTGATCGTCGCGCCGCTCTATGTGCCGCTGGTCGGTGCGCTCGGCTTCGATCTGATCTGGTACGGCATCCTCTACACCATCACCTGCCAGATCGCCTACATGACCCCGCCCTTCGGCTACAACCTGTTCCTGATGCGGGCGATGGCGCCGCCGGAGGTCACGCTGAAGGACATCTATACCTCCGTCGCGCCCTTCGTCGGCGTGATGGTGATCGGGCTTGCCCTGGTGACGGCCTTTCCGGAGATCGCGCTGTGGCTGCCCGCCTATGTCTACGGCCACTGACCGGCAACGGGCCACCGGCGGTGCCGCTAGACCCCACGGTCCGACCGCGGTCGGACCCGAACGATAAGGAGGCACTACGATGACGACGAGACGATCCTTCCTCGCCACGACGGCCGGCGTTGCGGGTGCGGCGGGCGCGAGCACCCTGGCCGCCCCGGCCGTGCACGCCCAGTCGACCATCCGCTGGCGGATGCAGACCTATGCCGGCGCGGCACTGGCCGAACATGTCATCAAGCCGGCGATCGACAGCTTCAACCGCGTCGCCGGCGACGAGATGCAGATCGAGCTGTTCTATGCCGACCAGCTCGTGCCGACGGGCGAGCTGTTCCGCGCCATGCAGCGCGGCACCATCGACGCCGTGCAGTCCGATGACGACAGCATGGCCTCGCCCACCGAGGTGACGGTGTTCGGCGGCTACTTCCCCTTCGCCTGCCGCTATTCGCTGGACGTGCCGGTGCTGTTCCACCAATGGGGCCTGGCGGAGATCTGGGAGCGGGAATACGACGCGGTCGGCGTGAAATGGCTGTCGGCCGGCGCCTGGGACCCTTGCCACTTCGCCACCAAGGACCCGATCACCAGCCTGGCCGACATGGAGGGCAAGCGGGTCTTCACCTTCCCGACCGCCGGGCGCTTCCTGTCGCGCTTCGGCGTCGTGCCGGTGACCCTGCCCTGGGAAGACATCGAAGTCGCGGTGCAGACCGGCGAGCTGGACGGCATCGCCTGGTC
>JANQSN010000004.1 GCA_028284045.1 Alphaproteobacteria bacterium
CGCCAGGACCGTCCCATGCATCTGGAAGAAGACGATCGTGTCTTCCGAACTGGGATGCGGCTGCCAACCGAGCCTTTCATAGAACCGGCGTGACCGCGCGAGGTCGGCCACCCCAAGGGTGATCAGCGTGACTCGTTGTGGGTTCATGGCGCGTCCGGGGTATTGGCATCAACCGCTGTGGCCCGCATGAGACCTCTTGGCGACCATCGCCGCAGCAATGTCGTGCCCTTGAGGCATGTGGCAGATCCCGACATAACGGTCGTAGGTCGTTTGCCCATTCAACTCGCATCGCAGCCGGCTACCAGCCACATCAACGATTTGATGCACGGCGTCGGCGCGATCGCCGCTTCTAGTGACGCGTTCTCGCCGGGGTGGTCAATCGGCAACGTCGTTGCGCGGAAGACCCCGAAGTCAGACATGATCGTTCAAATACGACCAAAGGGTAAGGAGGAGGGACGGCCTCTGATCTACTCTCGTTGACGTGGTTGGCGGGGCGCGGGCAACGTAGTCAGCACACGTTCCGCTGCTCCGGCGTGCCTCTAACGGGCGGTTGCCGTTGGAGCGAAAAGTGTCCCAACTTGTCAGTCCTTGCGCACACACCGCCGCAGTCGCCGGTGCTGCTGTGGTCAGCCGCACGTACAAGCTAACTGCCGGAAAGCTCGCCGAAAGAATTGAGCGGGGATACAGCGCGTCATGGCTTGGAGATTGGTTGCGCTTGTCGACATCGTAGTCGTATTTCTCCTAAGCGCCAACGCTTACTGCCACAGTATACAGACCGATATCCATCCAGCAGATCCAAGATTTTCTATCACGAGGCATGAATATACTGGATCTGTGCTGCTTAATGGACAAACAGTATGGCAACGATCAGCGATTCACGGCCCATATTTTGACGAAGAATATTTCCAAATCTCGGGGATAACAGTAGTTGTGTTTAGCTTTAGCATCGGGAACAGTTACAGTGGGCGAGAAATGGTGGTTGTTGATCGACAAGAGAACATTTCTATCTATAATATAGGCCACACTAGTAATATTATCCAGATTGGACATCATTTAATAATAGAAAAGCCTCGCGGATTAGGATCGGAGGGTAGTCTATTTTTGTTTGACGGAAACAATATTATTACGTTACCGTCTTTGCCTGCAATAGATTATCGCACGGTGGATTATATTAGGGAGCTACAAACGAGATTGTTGGACCAGGAATTTGATCCAGGCCCGATTGATGGAATACTAGGGCCCATGACGCAACGCGCGATGTTAGAATTTGTCGAACATTCTACTGGATCTCCGTCTTGCCCAAGGGCTGGGTGTATCTATCTTGCGGCTCGTGAACTAGGGATGCAGGAGATGAATTGGCGGATTGGAGATGGAGTTCAGACTTTCCTAATGCCCGATGATCCACCATGGCCTTACTCTCTGTACAAGGCAGATGTTAGATTTCAGGGTATCCCGGCGCCGATCGTTTTGGACAGATTGAGCAACTATGAGATTGAGAGGATCGAGCGCAATTGGTCCACTCTCCGATTTTCTGCGTTGGACATCAATTTCGGCGGCCACTTTGTCCTCAAAACTGTTGGCTTGGGTACAGGTGTTGCCGGAGCGGTGTTGGTCGACACGCTCTCAGGAATTGCTCATCCTGGTCCAGTTGGTGGATGCCCTGCTCCATCCTCCCCTGATGACCGCGAAATCCGAACCATGCCTGGCATCGAAGCGAATGGTGCGGAGAATTCTGGATGGTTCTACTCCCATCCTGAAAGCAGGCTTATGGCTGTTCTAACTTGTGATACAGGATCATTGCAATGGTTAGTAAGATACTTTATCTGGGAAGATGGTGGTTTTGTTGAACTGGCCAGTGCTCCAATAGGACAACCACATCTCGTGGATCTCGGGCCAGGGAACGCGGATGGTCCGGTAATACCCGGGGTTGTCGAAGAACCTGATGTCGCGACCTTGCCTGAGAACGAAGAGGACTCTGGAGACAGAGAACAAGATGGTGGCGATCTACCCCAGCAACAGATGCCATCGATTGCCAGTCTGCCTGAAGATATCGAACCTCAAAGCACCGGTAGCGGCGTATTCATCAACGAGCAAGGATTTCTCGTAACAGCGGCGCATGTCGTTGATGATTGCAGCGTTATTCTCATCAATGGGGCTGGCTTGCCTAGCGCGTCCCCAGTTAGCATCCTGACAGTGGATCAGGAGATGGATCTCGCCGTGCTGAGGAGCGATTTGAATGGTGTGGGCTACTCGAGTATCCGATCTGGAGGAACAATAAGATTAGGAGAAGATGTTATCGCAGCAGGCTTTCCACTATCTGGTATTCTCGCCCCGAGTATGAACGTTACAACCGGCATTATTAGTTCTGTAGCTGGCGTTGGAGGCGATCGGCAGATGCTACAGGTCACTGCTCCATTGCAGCCAGGCAATAGTGGCGGCCCGTTGTTAGATCGATCAGGAAATCTTATTGGGATCGTTGTGGCAAAACTGGATTGGATCAACATCGCGAGCGAAATAGGCGATATTCCGGAGAACGTGAATTTTGCTGTCAAATCACAGTTGGTGGAGGCTTTGCTTGTGACAGAGGGCATCGATTACACGGAGACTCCTCTTGGTGAGCCCCTCGCCACTACTGAAATCGCCGAAATAGCAGAGGAAATTACGTTGAGGGTGGAATGTTGGAATTAGCTCCGTTGGAAGATAGCACTGATCATCTTTACCTGCGGGTGTACGGCCGCAGTTGCCGGGTCATTCTAGGGACTATTCGCTTTGAGGGTGGCTAGGCTCACGAACCGGGCTAGCATCTGCCCGCGTCGTCGCCGGTCTCGCCCATGCAATGATCGCATCTCCGTCGCCGAACCCGCCATCTTCGGTGCAGCATCCCGTCCGGCCGGATCGGCACGCCGTTTTCTTCGATGGTGCCGCCGTCACGGATGGGCGTGACGCGGCCTTCAGTGGTTTCCGCGAAGGCGTTGCCAGCCAGGAAAATCAGCAGGCGGATTGTGAGGATATAGCTGACGGAGCCTAGTAGTACTAGCGGCAACAGGTTCTGATTCCGGGATATTCACTTTCTGTTCTGGAACCGATTCAAGGCTACCGAAAGAGGTTCGCCATGCCGACCATTCAGCTCCGAGATGACTATGACGCCGCCGAGCTTGGCCGGCTGGCCAAGCGAAGCCGGAACAACCGTCAGATCCGGCGCCTGCTGGCAGTGGCTGTCATCTATGGCAGCATGAGTCAGACTGATGCCGCACAGATCGGCGGCATGGATCGCCAGACGCTTCGGAACTGGGCGCATCGCTTCAACACAGGAGGCCCTGACGGTTTGACCGATCGCCCACGCGTGCGGCCGACCAGCGCTACGAGAACGCCTACCTGTTCGGGGCGATCTGCCCGAGGCGCAGCAATGGCCCCACCCTCATGCTGCCCCGAGCCAACATCCCGATAATACGGCTTCACCTTGAGGATATCAGCCGCACCGTCGCCGCCAAGGCCCACGCCGTCGTCGTGGGCGACCGCGCCGGCTGGCACAGGACCGACAAGCTGAGGTTCCCAAGAACCTCACGATCATCCTGCCGCCGTCTCGGTCGCCGGAGCTGAGCCCGGTCGAAAACGTTTGGCAGTACCTGCGCCAGACCTAGCTCTCGAACCGCGTCCTCGAGGCCTGCGACGCCATCCGCGATGCCGGATGCGATGCCTGGACCAGGCCCACCGCCCAGCCCGAAACCATCATGGCCATCGGCACATGTAACTGGGCACACGTAGGTCAGTAGTTACCGCCGCTGGCATTACTTCTATATTTTATCGAATACTACTCTGGACAACCACCTTCTATCCACTGAAGCAACGCGTTGCGAGACATTGGGCCGAATCTGCCGTCAATTGCTCCACGATAGTATCCCACAGCACGCAGAAACTCCTGCCAGCCATAGGGGTTTTGAGAATGTGATATATAGTCAATATAAGCCGCAAAAGAACCCGCGACATCTCCAACAGCACATTTCGCCATGCCAATATGCCGCCAATCATCTTCTGAGTAACGGAGGCTCAATGCTTCGTAGAAGTCGTCAATTGCTCTCTGATGTTGACCGATATTATAGTAACTTAAACCTCTGTTATTGTAGGCAGCAGCGAAATTCCGATCAATTGTGATCGCACGACTATACTCTTCAATAGCTCTTTCGAATTGCCCGAGGCCATCGTAGGCCATCCCACGACCATTATGACCTCTAACATTGTTAGGATCAATCAAGATGACTTGGTCAAAGTCTTCTAGGGCCGCGCCATATTGATCAATATTGATAAGAGAAATTCCTCGTTCGTAGTAAGCGTCTACGGTATTTGGGTTGATAGCAATAGCTTGATTATAATTGGATATAGCTCTATCGTGCTGCCCAAATATCTCATAAATGATACCACGGCTGACATAGATCATAGCATAATTTGGATCGAGGCGGATCGCTTCGTTAAAATCTTGAATTCCTTGTTCATATTGCCATGCCGAGCTGTACGTCAACCCACGGTAATAATATGCAGCAGCTATATCTGGATCAAGGCGGATCGCTTGGTCATAATTCCCGATCGCATCGTCAATTGGGATCACAACAAGTTCGTCGAAAGGATCGTCGATCGCCATTCCGCGGCCCACATAAGCCATCGCATTACCTGGATTGAGGTGAATCGCCTCGTCGAAATCTTCGATTGCCTGATCACGCTGGCCTATCCCAACAAGAGCGACGCCACGGTTGTAGAATGCCCAAGAGAGATTGGATCTATCCAGCCCGCCGCTCTGAATGACCGAAGTACAGGCGTCAATACGCAGCTGCGCGTTCTGCGCTCCCTCACAGCTCTCGAACAGAGCTGACGGCTCCGGACCCGGGACGGTCGAAGGCTCTCCCAATGGACTCAGGGTCGGGTCCGCTGGGTGCAAAAGCGAACTCAAGAGCCGGCTACTAGCGAAGATCTGCGTCAATCGGATGGCTGCGTTGACACCCTGTGCATCTAGGAGCCCCTGACCTGCGTAATGCAGGCCGATCATCACACCATCATCGTCCGAGAACACCGGGGAGCCCGAACTGCCTGGAAGCGTATCGCAGGTGTGAAGGATGTCGTTCCCGGCAATGGCATGAGGAGACCCTGCGCGGCATGCTCGCCGGGTGACATGCATCGGCTTCCCAGCCGGATGCTGGATCACGAGGAGCGCATCGCCAGCTTGAGGATCTCGCGGACTTAGTGTAGCTACCCCCCATGTGGTTGACGGGTCGCCCTGAACCATCAGAATGGCGTAGTCGAGAGCTTCATCAGCTTCAACAGGTTCAGGATCAACGATGTACCGTCGGGCACCTGAAGTGTCTTCTGAGTTTAGGTAACCGAATACCACGGACGCCGATGTGGCAGGCCCGAAATCACTGTCTGGAGCAACGCAGTGATGGTTAGTTATTAGATATTTTTCAGATACCAATACAGTCGTGCAGATACCAAGACCTCCATCACCATAAAGGACATCAAGCCGACCTACTGGCCGCCCAAGCTGCCTGAGCCGGCTATTCGCGCTGTATTCAGACAGTGGCTCGAAATTCTCTATGCCAACGAGAGCATTATCTAGAAAAAGCAAGCTCTCCGGCAGGCGAAGATTAAACTGACCATATTGTTCCGAACTGAAAAATATATCGTCGGCGAACAGCTGAGATGAAGCACCGAGGAAGGCGCCGATGGCTATGAAGCAAGATCTTGGCCTCATTATCTGCTCACCCTTCTCAGGTAAGAAAGCCCAGCATCACGGTGATCTGGAAAGTTGGAGTTCCCCCGGTTTCGTATATAGCCAGGTGCTTTCGGGTTTTAGGCGGTCTTGGGCGACCTTTTTCTTAGTTGATGGGTGACAGGTAGCCCAGGACCGAATGGTGCCGGCCGGGGTTGTACCAGCCTTCGATCAACTGGAATACGGCCATGCGGGCCTCTGCGAGCCGGGCGCACCCGTTCATCACGCAGGGTGGCGCGACGGCCCTTGCGTCGGCTCACGCCGGCGAGACCTTCGGCTTTCATCAGACGTTCCACCCGTTTGCGGCCAACACGGGTGCCTTGATCGGCCACTCGGCATGGATGCGCGGCGCGCCATAGGTCTCCCTGGAAGCCTTGTGGACGGCCCGGATGCGGGCTGTCAGCGCTTCATCGCTGCAGGAGCGGGCACTGGGTGCGCGCGCACGCCAAGCACAGTAGCCGGATGGGCATCGCCGCACGCTAGCAACTGACCGACCTGAGAGATGGGTGACGTTTCGTACCGGACACATGGGTAACACTTTTCGCTTTCGGGCGGAGGTGTTGATGCCGTGGAGAGAGTGTTCGGTCATGGAAGAGCGCCTGCGGTTCGTCGCCCGCATCTTGGATGGCGAAGGGATGAGCGAAGTTTGCCGGTCTTTCGGGATATTCCGAAAGACCGGCTACAAAATCTTCAATCGGTACAAGGAGTTGGGTCTGGAGGCCTTGTGCGACCGGTCGCGCCGGCCGGTCCGCTACGCCAACCAGCTGCCGGTCCAGGTGGAACGGCTGATCGTCGCCTGCAAGCGCGAGAAACCCCATTGGGGAGCCAGGAAGATCCGAGAACGCCTGGTGCGCCAGCTGGCCGGCGATGTCCGTATCCCGGCCAAGAGCACCGTGCACGCCGTGCTCGACCGGCACGGCCTGGTCAAGCAGGCGCGGATCCGGCGCAACAAGGCATCTGCCACCGCGCTGTCGGACGGACGCAACCCGAACGACCTCTGGTGCACCGATTTCAAGGGCGAGTTCCGGCTCGGCAATGGCCGCTATTGTCACCCTCTGACCGTCACCGACCATGCCTCGCGCTTCATCCTGGCCTGCGAAGCCCTGGAGACCACCAAAGAGGCCGCCGCCATACCGGTCTTCCTCAGGCTCTTCGAAGACCGTGGCCTACCGCACGCCATCCGCTCCGACAATGGCGTGCCCTTCGCCAGCCCCAACGGCCTCTACACCCTCTCCCGCCTGTCCGTCTGGTGGCTGCGCCTGGGTATCGCCATCGAGCGCATCAAACCCGGACACCCGCAGCAAAACGCCCGGCATGAGCGCATGCACCTCACCCTCAAGCGCCAAACCACCAAGCCTGCCGGCGCCAACACCCTGCAGCAGCAGGCCCGCTTCGACGGCTTCGTCAACGAATTCAATGAAGAAAGGCCTCACGAAGGCCTCGCCATGAAATGCCCCGCAGAGGTCTACCGACCCTCTGCCAAACCCTATCGAGGGCTGCCGGATCTCGAATACCCCTGCCACGACCGCGAGGTCCTGGTCACCGCCTGCGGCCGCATCTGCATGCACCGCAAGAAGATCAACGTCTCAACCGTCCTGGCTGGTCAACGACTCGGCATCACAGAGGTCGATGACGGCATCTGGCTCGCCACCTTCATGCACTACGATCTCGGATATATCGACCTGGAACAGCGTACCCTACAAACCATCGACAACCCGTTCGGCTCGAGGTTGTCACCCATGTCTTAGGTACGATCTGTCACCCATGTCTCCGGGTCGGACACACGGGATGCTGGCGGATGGGGTGGGATTCGAACCCACGAGGCGCGCGAACGCCTGCCGGTTTTCAAGACCGGTGCCTTCAACCGCTCGGCCACCCATCCGGTTCTACGTGAACGAGAGTCGGAGCGCAGGCGACGGCGAAGGCCACGGATGCGCACCCGCCCGTCACCCTACCGCCGGCAGCCTCCGCCGACCAGCGCGGCATCGCTGCCGTGCCCGCACGGGCGGTTGACCGGTGTCGGAACCGTATTCTCTAATGTACGGTAAGCGGCAAGCTGATTGGGCGCAGCCGCGAGAGCCTGTAGCTCGCACTTCTGATGATCGATAGGGCCAAGAGCCACGCCTGGGCGGGTATCGCCGGAGGGCGGCCGGCCAAGGTGATCCCGCTCTAGACACCCAGGGAACCCGCGCGGATGTCCGACAAGCTTCAAACCCTGCTGGCCGAGCGGCCCTGGCTGGTCGCCGATGGCGCGACCGGCACCAGCCTGTTCGAGATGGGCCTGCCGCACGGCGATACGCCGGACGCCTGGAACCTGAGCGAGCCGGAGAAGATCCGCCGGCACTATCGCAGCTTCATCGAGGCCGGCAGCGACATCGTCCTGACCAACAGTTTCGGCGGCACCGCGAACCGGCTGAAGCTGCACGGGCTGCAAGACCAGGTGCACGAGATCAATCGCGCCGCCGCGGCCCTGCTGGCCGTGGAGATCGAGGCGGCGGGCCGGCCGGTGATCTGCGCTGGCTCGGTCGGCCCGACCGGCGACCTGTTCGAGCCGATCGGGCCGTTGAGCTACGACGACGGCGTCGCGGCCTTCACCGCCCAGATACAGGGCCTCAAGGACGGCGGCGCCGATGTCGCGTGGATTGAGACGATCTCCGCGGAGGTGGAGTTGCGCGCGGCGCTGACCGCCGCTGCCGCCGTCGGCCTGCCGGCGGTCTGCACCCTGTCTTTCGACACCAACGGTCGGACGATGATGGGCCTGACGCCGCGCGATCTGGTCCGCTTGGCCGACAGTGCGAACCCAGTACCGGTCGGCTTCGGCGGTAATTGCGGAACCGGCGCGTCGGACCTGCTGGTCGGGCTGCTCAGTGCCCGACCCGATGTCTCGCCGAACCATGTCTTGGTTGCCAAGGCGAATGCCGGCATTCCCGAGTATGTCGACGGCGCCATCCGCTACAATGGGTCGCCTGAGCTGATGGCCGATTACGCGGTGCTCGCGCGGGACATCGGGGCCCGAATCATCGGCGGTTGCTGCGGCACGACGCCGACCCATGTCCGCGCCATGCGCACGGCGTTGGAAACGCGACCGCCGTCCGGGCAGGTCCCCGATCTCGCGGCGATCGAAGCGGCGCTTGGCCCGGTGACCGGAAAGACGGCCGACTTGCTCGATCCGGAGCATACGGCACCGCCGGAAGGGCCCGATCGGCCCCGCCGGAACCGCCGACGCGCCGCCTGATGCGGCCGTAGGCGGCGCGGCACCGCTCTCGATTCGGCCGCGACGATCACAGACGCGGCCGTTTCTCGCCCGCCCGACGCCTCGAAATCGGTCATTACTAGACACTAGCGCGTGAGTCGCGCGGTGCGCCCGCGAGTCGGACGCACATCAACGACACAATCTCATACTGCTTTGATTTTATTGAATTTGACCGCTGAGCATGATCGCCGAAGCACGCGCTACCCCAAGTCTCCGACGACGTACTGCTTCCATCGGCGATCGCCGGAACGCGCTGTACCCTCGACTGCACCAAAGCGCGGACGGCGCCAGCCGCGAACACGCGCAGAGCCCAACGACGGCGACAGCATACGCCGGCAAGATTTCCCCCGGCGAACCGCGGCCAGCCCTGACAATCTCTGGGTTACTTCGCGCTCGACAGCAGAGTCATCGCTCATCTGGCTCGCGACCGGATGCCAACGCGCATGCGAGGGACTCCAGAATCCGCCGCCCAACCAGAATTACTAGACATGATTTCTGAAGGCGTACAGAACGATCGCCGGACCAGAATTTGCGGCCCGCTAACTAATTGTTAACTCGACTGTGCCTGACCTCCAACCGTCTTGTCCAGCCCTTCCCATGGACAGGCGCCGTGTTGCGACCATTTGGCGGCTTCAGCGCCCGCAGCCCCGCCCCCGTGAGGTTCGTAGACGCCCGCCCGACGGCGTTGATGTCCTGGGCGCGCGCGCAAATCGCGCCAGTCTCGCGGCCGTCCCCCCTTGTGCGCGCATCGAACACGCTTTGCGCCACGGGAGAGAGCATCGGCAACGAGGTGGTTAGTCCGGGACACGCCGGTGTAGTCCGCATGGGTCTGCACAATTATGGTTTTCTTATCGCAAGTTGGCATCCATTTCTCAATGAATGTCTCAGATTAATCGTCCTGGTCAACTTGCGAACTGAACTCAGACAACAGTGATCGCCGCCGCTTGCTCAGCGTGCCATTCGGACCTGGACGACGGCACGCGAGGAGGGGCGATTCCGCTGCGATTCCGGGACTTTGTAGCCGATTGCCCCCAGCTTCGACACGTCGAGCGAACACGGGGCTCAACGTCCGGAGCCACGGCCCGGATGTCGAGGCCCTTGGCGCTGCCCCACCGCTTCGGCCTATGATTCCGGTCCGCGATGGCGCCAGCGGCGGATGGCGGCAACGACAATCGGAAGCGCCGGGTGGAACAACGGGCATGGCAGCGGATGCTGAGCGGGCGCCGGCTCAACCTGCTCAATCCATCGCCGCTGGATATCGAAATCGAGGATATTGCCCACGGCCTTGCTCGCGTGGCGCGCTGGAACGGCCAGACTCACGGTCCCTACGCCCTGTCCGTCGCCCAGCACAGCGTCATGGTGGAGCGGCTGTTCCTCGACGAATGGCGCGGCGTGGTGGAGGTAAGGTGGCGCATGGCCGCGCTGTTGCATGATGCGGCCGAATACGTAATCGGCGACCCGATAACGCCCTTCAAGGCCGCTCTGGGCGGCGACTACCGGACAATCGAAGAAGGCCTGCAGCGGGCCGTCTATCTGCGCTTCGGCCTCCCGCCGGTGCCGCCGGCGCCGGTGGCCGCCGCCATCAAGCGCGCCGACAAAACGGCCGCCTTCTCCGAGGCGGTCGCCTTGGCCGGCTTCACCGAGACTGAAGCGCGGCGGGTCCTGGGCTATCGCCGGCGGGTCCAGGTGAAAGATATTTGCCCATCGCCGCCGGATGAGGCAAAGAATGTGTTTCTCGCGCGATTTTCAGCCCTTCAAACGGTCATGGAGACCTGTACCGCCATTGGGTGAATGTCTGGGTAGTCTCCGGCCCGAGTCCGGTCGGCTTGGGCGGCTTGTGCGACGACTGGCCACCGGTTTCCTCGTACTGGCGGCGAGCCTCACGGGTTTCGTTGGCGTTGCAAGTGCACAGGACGGGTTCCTCGGCAGCGCATGGGCCTGGGAGGCGCACGCCTCGCGGCTGCCCGACGGGGATCGCCGGTGCGTGCTGCGTGCACTCCACGACGCCATGGGCGACGGCGACCTGATGTGGGTCTTCGATCCGGCGCAGGCAGACAGCGTCCCCGACGGGTTCCTCGTCGTCGACCGCCGGCTCGCCGACGGCGCGACGGCGGCGGCGCTGTCCGTGACGCCGGGAGACACCTACCGGCTGGTGCGCGCCGACGATCTGCATTTCTACAGTCGAATCGCCGACGCCGACCGCCTGTTCACGGAGCTGAAGCGGGGCGCATCGGCCGAGTTGACCTTGCGCCGCGGCGGCGCGGCGGACGACGCCCGCACCCTGCCCTTCTCGCTGATCGGCTTCACCGCGGCCAGCACGATCGCCCGCACCGCCTGCCTGCCTTAGGCGCGCGGCGGCCATGCCGCTTCGACGATTGCCATCCCGAGGGCCGCTGGGGTATCTCCCGCTGCATCCGCGATGGCGTCGACGAAGGAGGTCCCGGTGGTGGTCGAGCATGTGTTCACCAACGCCCGGGTCGTCACGCCCGATGCGGTGATCCTGGGCTCGCTGGCCTTGCGCGACGGGATGATCGCGGCCATCGACACCGGCCCCAGCGGCCTCGCCGCGGCGGAGGACCTGGGCGGCGACTTGCTGATCCCCGGCCTGATCGAGCTGCATACCGACAACCTGGAAAAACACGTGGCGCCGCGCCCCGGCGTCTGGTGGCCCGGCGTCACGGCGATGGTCGCGCACGACGCCCAGGTCGCCGCCGGGGGAATCACCACCGTGTTCGACGCCCTGACGCTGGGCGACCGCTATCGCACGGAAGACCAGGGTACCGCCTTGGACGAGTTGGTGGCGGCCGTGCGCGACGCGACCCGGCGCGGCCTCTTGAGGGTCGAACATCGCCTCCACCTGCGCTGCGAGGTCAGCTTCGGCCCGGTGCTCGACCTGCTGGACCCGCTGATCGACGAGCCGGATGTCGGCCTCATCTCGCTGATGGACCACACGCCGGGATCGCGGCAGTTCGCCGATGTGGACAAATACAAGGAGCTCTATCGCCTCAATCACCACATGACCGAGGACGAGGTCGAAGAGCACCTCCAGACCCTGCATGCGGACCAGCGCCGCTATAGCGACGAGCATCGCCGGGCAATCGTCGCGCGCGCCCATGACCGCGGGCAGGTGCTGGCCAGCCACGACGACAGTTGCCTGGCGCATGTCCGCCAGGCGCATCACGAACGGGTGGCGATCGCGGAGTTCCCGACCACCGAGGAAGCCGCCGACGCCGCCGCCGAGCATGGGCTGAAGGTGCTGATGGGCGCCCCCAACCTGCTGCGCGGCGCGTCCCATTCCGGCAATGTCTCGGCGGGCACGCTCGCCAATCGCGGCCGCCTGGACATCCTGTCGTCGGACTACTATCCGGCAAGCCTGCTGATGGGCGCCTTCCAACTCAGCGCGCCACCCTTCGACCTGCCTTTGCCGGAGGCCATCGCCGTGGTCTCGGCCAACCCCGCCGACGCGGTCGGCCTGACCGATCGCGGGCGCATCGCCGTCGGCCGCCGCGGCGACCTGGTGCGCGTTCACGCCGCCGACGGCCTGCCGCTGGTTCGCGGGGTCTGGCGGGCGGGTGAGCGGGTCGGCTGACCGGCCGCGCCATTCGCCTCCCTGCCTAGACGTGTCCCGGTGAGCGCACCCCGCTACGCCCTCTACGCGGTCCCGCCCCGGATGCATTCTCTCACCCGGCTTGCATCCGCCTGGCTCGGCCGCGACGCCTGGACCGGCGCGGCCGTGGAGCCGCCGGCCGGCGTGGACGACCTGCCCGATCGTGAGGCCGCCACCGCGTTTCCCCGGGGCTATGGCTTCCACGCGACCTTGAAGGCGCCCTTTCACCTGGCAGCCGGCCGATCGGCGGCGTCGCTGCTGGACGCTGTCGCGGCCTTCGCGGCCGACTGGCCACCGGTGCCGCCCGTTGTCCTGCAGCCGGACACCCTCGGCGACTTCGTCGCCCTCGTCCCGGGTGAGCCGGCGCCGGCGCTCAACGCCCTGGCGGACAGCGTGGTGACGGTGTTCGAGCCGTTCCGCGCGCCCCTCGACCCGGCGGACCGGGACCGCCGGCTAGCCGGCGGCCTTAGCGAGCGGCAGCGCGAGCACTTGCTGCGCGTCGGCTACCCGCATGTCTTCGAGGATTTCCACTTCCACATGACGCTGACCGGACCGGTCGCCGAGGCTTGGGCGCGGGATCGCTATCGCCGCGCTTTCGCCGACTATGCCGGCGCCGTGCTGGCGGCGCCGGTCGGCGGCTGGGAGATCGCCGTCTTCCACCAGCCCGACCGCGCGCAGGCCTTCGACATCGTGAAGTCCTGGCCCCTCACCGGAAAACCGGTGACCGGGCAGGCCGCACCCGATCAGTCCGCCGGGCGATCCGGGTCGTAGCGCCGCCGGGCATGCGCCACCGCCAAGGTGCGCAGGCTGGACGCTTGGCGGGCCGCCCCGGCCTCCCGGGCCTGGCCGACCTCGCCGTTCTCGGCCGACGGCGACGGTTCGGAGCGGTCG
Source organism: Alphaproteobacteria bacterium (assembly GCA_028284045.1). Taxonomy (GTDB): domain Bacteria; phylum Pseudomonadota; class Alphaproteobacteria; order DSM-16000; family Inquilinaceae; genus JANQSN01. The sequence goes on from JANQSN010000004.1 coordinate 13,510, forward strand.
AACCGCTCCCCCAGACGGTCGGCGAGTTGGTCGAGCAGGTCGCCGGTGACCGGCGCCTTGGGTCGGGAGGGACTGTCGGTCCGCCCCGACGGGGAGGGCGGAGCCGGCGTCTTGGCGGCCGGCGCCACGGCCGCCCGTGACGCGGTGCCGGGGGCCGTCTGATCGATGGCGCGTCCGATGATGCCTGGAAGGAAGGGCAGCACCAGCGCGCGCATCAGCCGGCCATCCTCCATCGCCCAGGCCAGCAGCAATCGCTGTGCGGCACGGCGGTCGCCGCCGGTCTGCACCAGCGCCGCCTGCACCTTCTCCGTCACATGCGGATCGGCCGCCATACCGCCTGCGAATCCCCGTCCTGGACGTCTTGCTACATCCTAGCTTGACCGCCCACGCTCGCCTATGCCCTTTGGCGGCTGGCGGGGCGCCCTGCCCCGCGGATTGGTCGAGTCGCTCGCAAGCGCCGACGTCGTCCGGCTGGATCGAGCCGCAACGGGCCGCCGGTGTCGCTGCCATGCAGATCGAGATCTTCTTCGACTTCTCCTGTCCCTGGTGCTTCATCGGCAAGCGCCGGCTGGCCAAGGCGCTGTCCGCCCGCCCGCATATCGACGCGCGCATCCAGTGGCGCCCCTACCAGTTGAACCCCGGCGCCGCCGCCGGTTTCCCGGGCGGACGGGGCATCGGCACGCCGCGCCGCAACGCCCATGTCGGCACCGCGGTGCGCGAGGCGGCGGAACGCGACGGGGTGATCATCGATCTGGGGCAGCTCAACCGGTTTCCGGCAACGCTGAACGCCCACCGGCTGCTGCGCTTCTCCGCGGCGGAGGGCAAAGACCCCGCACCCCTGGTCGACCGGCTGTTCGCCGCCCATTTCTGCGAGGCACGGGACATCAGCGATATCGGGGAACTGGCCGGCCTGGCGGCGGAATGCGGCCTGTCGCCGGCGCTGGTGCGCAGCTACCTGAACGGCGACCGCGACACGCGGTTGGTGTTGACCGCCGATGCCGCGGCCCGGCGCGGCGGCGTCCACGCGATTCCCTGTGTGGTCTTCGAGCGGCGCTTCGCCATCTCCGGCGCGCAGGATTCCAGCACCTATCTGCCGCTGCTGGACCTGGCGGCGGTCGGCCTGCCCGGGATGACCATCGCCCCGTGAGACGCGAGGTCGGCCCTCAGGCCAGGCGTGCCAGCACCTCCAACAGCCGGCGGACCCCGGACAGCCGGCGCGGCAACTCGCTCCACGGCCGGTTGATCACCAGCCGACCATCGGGGCGCAGCTTTGCGCGGCCTTCCTGGCGCGTGACGAAGGTGACCAGGCGCGCCGGCGCCGGCGCGCCATCCGGGTGGAACTGAACCACCGCACCGCGCGGCCCGGCCTCCAGCCGATCGACGCCCGCCTGGCGGCAAAGCTGCTTGATTCCCATCACCGCCAGGAAGTTTTCCGCCTCCGCCGGCAGCGGGCCGAACCGGTCGATCAGCTCCGCGGCGAAGGCCTCCAGCTCTGCGGCGTCGGTCAACCGCGCCGCCCGCCGGTACAGCTCCAGTCGGATCGCCAGATCGGCGACATAGGTGTCGGGAATCAGCACCGGCATGCCGAGATTGATGGTCGGCACCCAGCCGATATCAGCCGGCTCGTCGAACTCGCCGCGCCGCGCGGCGGCCACCGCCTCCTCCAGCATCTGCTGGAACAGCTCGATGCCGACCTCCCGGATGTGACCGGACTGCTCCTCGCCCAAAAGATTGCCAGCGCCGCGGATGTCCAGGTCATGGCTGGCCAAGGTGAAGCCGGCGCCCAGCGTGTCTAGCGTGTCTATTACCTCCAGACGTTGAATCGCCGTGGCGTTCAGCGTCTTTTCCGGAGAGTAGGTGAAGTAGGCATAGCCGCGCTGCTTGGATCGGCCGATGCGACCGCGAAGCTGGTAGAGCTGCGACAGGCCGAAACGGTCCGCCCGGTGGATGATCAGCGTGTTGGCCGTGGGGATATCCAGCCCGCTTTCCACGATGCTGGTCGACAACAGCACATCGAACTGGCCCTCGTAGAAGGCGCTCATCACGTCTTCCAGCGCCGTTGCGCTCAGCCGGCCATGCGCCACGGCCACCTTGATCTCCGGCACCAGCTCGGCCAGTTGCTCGCGCACACCGTCGAGATCCTCGATCCGCGGGCAGACATAGAAGGTCTGCCCACCGCGGAAATGCTCGCGCATGATCGCCTCGCGCAGCACCACCGGGTCGTAGGGCAGCACGAAGGTGCGCACCGCCAGCCGATCGATCGGCGGCGTAGCGATCAGCGACATGTCCCGGACGCCGGCGAGCGACAGTTGCAGCGTTCGCGGGATCGGCGTGGCGCTGAGGCTCAGTACATGCACCCCGTCGGCCAGGCTCTTCAGCCGCTCCTTCTGCTTGACGCCGAAATGCTGCTCCTCGTCGACGATCAGCAGGCCCAGGTCCTTGAACCGGATCTGCTGGGACAACAGCGCATGCGTGCCGACGATGACATCGACGCTGCCGTCGGCCAGCCCCTGGCGGACCGTCCGCGCCGCCGTCGGGCTGACCAGGCGGGAGAGCTGGGCGATGCACAGCGGCTGACCCTGGAACCGCTGCTCCACGGTCCGGAAATGCTGGCGCGCCAACAGGGTCGTCGGCACGACGATGGCCACCTGCCGGCCCGATGCGGCCATCACATAGGCCGCTCGCAACGCCACCTCGGTCTTGCCGAAGCCGACATCGCCGCAGATCAACCGGTCCATCGGGCGGTCGCGGGCGAGATCCTCCAGCACCTCGTCGATCGCGCGTAGCTGGTCGTCGGTCTCCGGGAAGGGGAAGCGCGCCGCGAACTCCTGATAGGTGCCCTCCGGCGGCTGCACCGGGTCGATCGTGTTCACGCTGCGCCGCGCGGCCACCTTCAACAGCGCGTCGGCCATGTCCTTCAGGCGTTTCTTGACCTTCGCCTTGCGTGCCTGCCAGGACGCGCTGCCCAACCGGTCTAGGGCGACCGGCGCCTGGTCGGAGCCGAATCGCGACAGCACCTCAATGTTCTCGACCGGCAAGTAGAGCTTGGCGTCGTCGGCATAGACCAGCTTCAGGCAGTCGTGCGGCGCCCCGGACACGACCAGCGACTCCAATCCGGCGTACCGGCCGATGCCGTGATCGGCATGGACGACCAGATCGCCGACGCCGAGGCTGGACATCTCGCCGATGAAGTTGTCGGCCTGCTTGCGCCGCCGCCGCTGCGGGCGGACCAGGCGGTCGCCGAAGATGTCCTGCTCGGTGATCACCGCCAGGTCGTCGGCGATGAACCCGCCTTCCAGCGGCAGGACGGTCAGGCCGACCGTGCGCCGGGTCGACGGGGTCGACACCGTCCAGCGGTCGACCATTTCCGCCCCGGCCAACCCGTGGTCGGCAAGCAGCGTGCGGATCCGCTCGCACGATCCGGTGGTGTAGCCGGCGAGCACCACCGACCGGCCGCTGTCCTGCAGCGCACGGACATGGTCTCGGACAGCGTCCATCAGATGGCCGTCGGGCGAGGCGCGGGCCGCCGCGAAGTCCTGGCCGCGCCGCCCGCCGCCGTCGATGCCCTGGCTGCCGGGCGCGGCCGCGAAGGGCGCAAGCTGAAAGACAGGCCGGGCCGCCAGGCCGCCCTGCCAGTCCGCGTCGTCAAGGTAGAGCGCGGTGGGCGGCAAGGCCTTGTACGGCGCGGCATTGGCCCGGGGCTTCGCGGCCATCAGTTGAGCGCGCGCCTCGAAAAACTCGCCGACCTGCTGAAGCCGGCTAACGACGGCGTCCGCCGCCTGATGGTCCAACGAGACCACCGCGTCGGGCACATAGTCGAATAGCGTTTCTAGACGCTCGTGGAACAGCGGCAGCCAATGCTCCATACCGGGGAATCGCCGTCCCTCGCTGACCGCGGCGTAGAGCGGATCGTCTCCGGCGACGGCGCCGAAGGCGTCGCGATAGCCGCGGCGGAACCGCGCGACCGACGCCTCGTCCAGCCGGAATTCGCTGGTCGGGCGGAGCGCAAGGCGATCCAGGCTGCCGGTGGTGCGCTGGGTCATGCCGTCGAAGCTGCGCAGCTCTTCGATCTCGTCGCCGAACAGGTCGATGCGCACCGGTTCGTCGCGCCCCGGCGGCCACAGATCGATCAGGCCGCCGCGCTGGGCGAACTCGCCGGGCTCGCGCACCGTCTGCGCCCGGGCATAGCCCTGATCGATCAGGAACCCCGTCAGATCCGCCAGCCCGATGCGGTCGCCGACCGCCAGGGTGCGGGCGGCCCCGCGCAGCATCGCCGCGGGGGGCACGCGCTGCAGCACGGCGTTCACCGTGGTCAGCACGATCAGCGGACCGCCGCCCAGCCCGTCCGCCAGGCGTCCCAGCCCGTCGAGCCGCCGGCTGACCACCTGCGGGTTCGGCGATACCCGGTCGTAGGGCAAGCAGTCCCAGGCCGGCAGCACCAGCGTCGGCAGCTCCGGCGCGAAGAACCGCAACAGCGCCGCCAGCCGCGCCGCCCGGGCATCGTCCAGCGCGACATGCACGACGGACCGGTCGGCCGGCCGGGTCGCCAAATCGGCGAGAAGCCGCGCGTCCTGGCCCTCCGGCGCGCCGCTAACGGTCAGCGGCGCCCGGGGCCGCATGGCTGGCGCGGCCTCGGCCGCGCGATCATCTGTCTGTGCGTCGGTCACGACGAGCGCCCCGGCCCCTCAGGCTCGGATGCCGGCGGCCTTGTGGGCGACCAGCAGGTCCCATACCGACCCGTCGATTTCCGCCGGGCGATCCCCCCGGTCGGTAAGCCAGTCCCAAAGATCGGGGTCGGCGTACTCGAGCACCCGCGCATAGGCGTCCAGGCGCGCCCGGTCGAAGGTTTCGAGGTGCCGGTCGGCGAAGGTGCCGAACAGCAAATCCGCCTCCTTGGTGCCGCGATGCCAGCTCCGGAACCTGAGTTGGCGCCGGCGGTCGCCGTCCGACAGCGCGTCGTCGCTGGTGTTCACCGCCCTCTTGCCTCCCGTATCGCTCGCCGCAGGGATATAGAGACAGGGTCATGCGTCCGCAAATCCTCTTTCCCCTGTTTGCCAGCGTGGGCGACCTGCCCGGGGTCGGCGCCAAGACCGCCGCGTTGGTCACCAAGCTGGCCGGTCCGCGCATCGCCGACCTGTTGTGGCATCTGCCCAGCGACGTGGTCGACCGGCGTCACCGGGCGACCGCCGCCACGCTGGAGGCCGGCGCGCTGGCCACCCTGGTCGTTCGGGTGGACCGCCATCTTCCGCCGGCGCGTCCCGGCCAGCCCTACCGCGTGCGCTGCTCCGACGCCACCGGATCGCTGGACCTGGTCTATTTCCGCGGCGAGCGCGATTGGCTGGGAAAGTTGCTGCCCGAAGGCGAACCCCGGGTGATCAGCGGCCGGGCGGATGTGTTCCGGGAGAGCTGGCAGATGGTCCAGCCGGTGGAGGTCGGCCCCCTCGACGCGCTGTCGCGCATCGCGGTCGTGGAGCCGGTCTATCCCCAGACGGCCGGCTTGACCAGCCGCCAGATCGCCCGCCTGGCAGGTCTGGCGCTGGACCGCGCCCCGACGCTGCCGGAATGGCTGGACGAGGCGTGGCGTGCCCGCCAGTCCTGGCCGGACTGGCGCACCGCGATCGCCCGGGCGCATGCGCCGGAGGGGCCGGAGGACCTCGACGCGGCCGCCCCCTGGCGCCGCCGGCTGGTCTTCGACGAGTTGCTGGCCCATCAGCTCGCGCTTGCCCTGGTGCGCCAGGCCTGGCAGCGCCGTCCCGGACGTAAATTGATCGGTGACAACCGGTTGAGAGATATCGTCCTGGACGGCTTGGGATTCTCCCTGACGGTCTCGCAGGCCGGTGCGCTGGCGGAGATCGACCGCGACCTGGCCGGCGAGACCCGCATGCTCCGCCTGCTGCAAGGCGATGTCGGCAGCGGCAAGACGGTCGTGGCGCTGCTCGCCATGCTGACGGCGGTCGAGGCCGGCGCCCAAGCCGTCCTGCTCGCCCCGACGGAGATCCTGGTCCGCCAGCATGCCGAGACGATCCGCCGCCTGGCGGCGCCGGCCGGCCTGGAACCGGTCGTGCTGACCGGGCGCGACAAGGGGCGGACCCGCGACGCCATCCTGGCCGGCATCGCCGACGGGTCGGCCCAAGTGATCCTGGGCACCCATGCCGTGCTGTCGGAGGATGTCGCGTTTGCCGACCTGGCGCTCGCGGTGGTCGACGAGCAGCACCGCTTCGGTGTCAACCAACGCCTGCAGATCGCCGAGAAGGGCCGGGCCGTCGACATTCTGGTGATGAGCGCGACGCCGATTCCCCGCACCCTGCAGATGGCCGCCTATGGCGATCTGGACGTCTCGGCGCTGCGCGAGAAGCCGCCCGGCCGGACACCGGTCGACACCCGCGTCGTCGCCGCCCCGCGGCTGGACGAGGTCTTGGCCGCGGTCGGCCGCCGGCTCGACGAGGGGGGTAAGATCTTCTGGGTCTGTCCCTTGGTGGAGGAAGGCGATGGCGCCGATCTCGCCGCGGCGACGGAGCGGTACGAGGCGTTGTCCCGTCGCTTCGGCGGCCGGGTCGGCCTGCTGCACGGCCGCATGCGCGCCGCGGACAAGGAGCGCATCGCCGCGGCCTTCGCCGAGGACGGCGCGTCGCCGGACAGGATCGACTTGTTGGTGGCGACCACGGTGATCGAGGTCGGCGTCGACGTCCCGGCCGCATCGGTCATGGTGGTGGAGCATGCGGAGCGATTCGGTCTCGCCCAGCTCCACCAACTCCGCGGCCGCGTCGGGCGGGGGCGGACCGCGTCGACCTGCATCTTGGTCTATACGCCACCGCTCGGTGGGACCGCCCGCCGGCGGCTGAAGGCCTTGCGGGAAAGCCAGGACGGCTTCGCGCTGGCGGAGACGGACCTCGCCCTGCGTGGGGCCGGCGACGTCCTCGGCACGCGCCAGAGCGGTCTTCCGGACTTGAAGCTTGCCGACCTCGCCGACCACGCCGATCTGCTGGCCGCCGCCAGCGACGACGCTCGCCTGATCCTGGCCCGCGATCCGGGGTTGGCGACGCCGCGCGGGCAGGCGCTGCGCGTGCTGCTCTATCTGTTCGAGCGCGATGCGGCGGTGCGCTATCTCAAGTCCGGCTGACGGCCGGCGACTTGCGCGGCTTCGGCGGCTTGGCCGGCGCCGCGCCGGAGGGCGCCGGCAGGCCGTTGCCGCCCGGCAGCGCGGGATCGCTGCCGGGCGGCGGCGGTGTCACGATGCCGGCGGAGACCACCAGCTTGATGCCGTCCTCCACCGTCATGTCGAGGTGCCGGACATCGCGCTTTGGCACGAACAGCAGGAAGCCGGAGGTCGGGTTCGGCGTCGTCGGCAGGAAGACATTGACCAAGGTCTCGTCCGACGTCGCCTGCACCTCCCCCTTCGCCGTGCCGGAGATGAAGCCGACCGCCCAGACGCCGCGGCGCGGATACTCGATCAGCACGACCTCGCGAAAGGCGGAGGACTGCTGGGCCAGCACCGTCTCCAGGATCTGCTTGACCGCGCCATAGACGCTGCGCACCGCCGGGATCCGCCCCAGCACCCCTTCCGAGGAGCGCAGGATGATTCGCCCGACATAGCCGGCCGCCAGCCACCCCACCAGGATCAGGAAGATCACCACCACCACGACGCCGACCCCCGGCACGCCGAAGGGCAGATAGGTGTCGGGGTGGAACCGGGTTGGCAGCAGCGCGGCGACCCGGTTGTCGATGAAGTCGATGAACAGCCAGGCGAGATAGAGGGTGAAGGAGATCGGCGCCGTCACCAGGACGCCGGCCAGGAGATAGGCACGCAGCCGCGCGCCCAGAGGCAGGTTCGACCCGCGATGCTTGAGATGCGGGAACGGGTCGGTGAGGCGGCGGCGTTTGGCTGGCACGAGGGCAGTCCGCGGGGCAGGTCCGAGAAGGAAGGTGTGTCACCTGGATGCCGACGCACCCTTTCCGGGTACGCGGCTCTGCAGTCAAGTAGACATCAACGGCCAATGCGGCAACAGGACGGCCAAGCGCGTTGCGGCTCTGTCGACGGTGATTGCCCATGGCCGCGCCGCGCCCGGCGCCCTATCCTTTACCGAAATGCCGAGGACGGCCTGAGCACAAGGTAGCGGGGGGATCCAAAATGGCCGAACAACAGGTTCAGAGCCTGGACGCAATCGCGCTGTTTGCCACCCTCGACGACCAGGAACGAGATCGGATCGCCCGGCGGTGCCACTGGCGGCGCTTCCACGCCGGCGAGCAGATCCTCGACCGCCACGACGAGAGCCGGGACGTCTGCTTCATCGTCCAGGGCCGGGTGCGGATCGTAAACTACTCCCTGTCGGGTCGCGAGGTCAGCTTCGACGACCTGGCAGCCGGCCAGTTCTTCGGCGAGCTGGCGGCGATCGACGGCGAGCCGCGCTCGGCCAGCGTCGTCGCCCTGGACCCCGCGACCATCGCCTTCGCGCCCCCGGCGGTGTTCGAGGAGATCGTCGCCGGCCATCCGGAGATGGCCCGCACCGTCTTCCGCCGGCTGGCCTGCATGGTCCGCCTGGCCACCGATCGGATCATGGACCTGACGACGCTGGGCGCGAACAACCGCGTGCATGCGGAGATCCTGCGCCTCGGCAAGGCCGGCCTGACCGACGACGGCACCGCGGTGGTGCGCCCGATCCCGGTGCACGGCGACATCGCCAGCCGGGTCAGCACGACCCGCGAGACGGTGGCCCGCGTGTTCAGCGAGCTGACGCGCGATGGCATCCTCCAGCGCCACAGCGATCATCTGCTGATCGCCGACTACGAGGCGTTGGAGGAGCTGGTGGAGAACGTCCGCAACTGACCCAGCGCCGGTCGCCCCCGTCACCGTCTGGGCGGGCGACCACCCTCCTCCAGCTCCGACTCGACGGGTGGCGTCAGTCCCTCGGCGACCGCCACGTCGCCCGGCATCACATCGTCCGTCGGCGCGGTTGCGATGCGCGACAAGGCCGCCCCGCGATGACGCTCCGCCCGTGGGGAATGGCCGAACAAGGCCCGGTAGCTCTTGGCGAAATGGGAGGCCGAGGCAAAGCCGGAGGCCAACGCCACCTCCAGCACGCTCATCGAGGTCTGCGCCAGCAGGCGGCGCGCGTGATGAAGCCGCGCTTCCAGATAGTAGCGGGTCGGCGTCTGCCCGAGATAGACGCGGAACAGCCGTTCGAGCTGGCGGATCGAGAGCCCGACCCGCCGGGCCAGGTCACGGCGGGACAGCGGCTCGTCGAGATGCTCCTCGATCGCCTTGATGGCGGCGAGCAGCTTGGGATGGCTGACCCCAACCCGCTGGCGCAGGTTCATGCGCTGCGGCATCTCCCCGGCCCGGGCCGCCGCGTGGACGAACTGCTCCGACACCGCGGCCTGCATCTCGGGGCCGTGCCCTTCCTCGATGATGTGCAGCGCGAGGTCGAGCGACGCCGCACCGCCGGCGCAACTGAACCGGTTGCGGTCGACCTCGAACAGCTTGGTGGAGACCTCCAGGTCCGGAAACGCTTCCAGGAAGCCCGGCATGTTCTCCCAATGGATGGTGCAGCGGTAGCCGTCGAACAGACCGGCATGGGCCAGCAGGTACGACCCGGTGCTGACACCGCCGATGATCGCCCCGCGGGCGGCCCATTGGCGCAACCAGGCGGTCGCCGCGGCCGGCAGATGGTTCTGTGGATTGAGCCCGGCGCAGACCACGTACATGTCGTACGGCTCGGTCATGTTGATGCGCTGATAGGGCACGATGGAGATGCCGGAGGAGCTGTGCACCGGCTCCCCATCCACCGAGAAGAGGCGCCACTCGTAGGCGGTGGACCCGGTCAGCCGGTTGACCGTGCGCAGCGGCTCCAGCAACGCCGTCAGGGTCATCATCGAGAACTCGGGCACCAGCAGGCAGGCCACGCGTTCCACACTCGCCAGCGACCGGGCACCCGAGATCCGCGGCATCGCCTCCCTCGAAACAGCTCTGGTGCGGGCCGGCGGCAGCGTCGCCGCCTACTCGCACCGGAAGACGAAGAGCCGGTCCTCCGGCCCCACTGGCTGCGCCATGAAGAAGACGGAGCGCTGCAGACGCTCGCCGCACTGGCGCGCCGCCTCCTCATAGGCCGGCGCCGGATCGACATGGCCGTCGTTCGCCTCGACCAGCACGCGCACGAAATCCGATCCCGGGCCCGGACGCTCCGCCGTCGTCGTCCCGCCGCCGCAGGCGGTCAGCGCCAGCGCCGACACGGCCGCGGTCAACGCAATCCAGCGTGCGTCAGCGGCCATCTTCGCTACCCTCCCCCAACGACCACGCGGTCGCCGCACGACCGAGCCACCGGGCAAGAGTGCGCGTGTGCGCGCGATCCGGCAAGACCGCGTCGTCATCCGCCCTCATAGGCGACCAGAACGCCGTCGCGCAACTCCAGCACCCGGTCCATCCGCCAGGCGAGATCCAGATTGTGGGTCGCCACCAGCGCGCCTGTCCGGCTGCCGCGGATCAGGCGCACCAGCATGTCGAACACCGCCTCCGCCGTCGTGACGTCGAGATTGCCGGTGGGCTCGTCCGCCAACAGCAGTCTGGGCGCATTGGCCAGGGATCGCGCGATCGCCACGCGCTGCTGCTCGCCGCCGGACAACTGGCTCGGCCGGTGGGTGGCGCGGGCCGCCAGCCCGACCTGCCGCAACAGCTCGTTCGCCCGGGTCAGCGCCGCGCGCCGTCGTGCCCCGGCGATGATCTGCGGCAGCACGATGTTCTCCAACGCGTTGAACTCGGGCAGCAGGTGGTGGAACTGGTAGACGAACCCGGTGGCGGTGCGCCGCATCTCCGTGCGGACCGCGTCCGACAGCCGGTCTGCGCGCTGCCCCAGGATATGGATCTCGCCGGCATCGGGCCGTTCCAAGAGACCGGCCAAGTGCAGCAGCGTCGACTTCCCGGCCCCGCTGGGACCGACCAGGGCGACCATCTCGCCGGCCCCCACCGCCAGATCGACGCCGCGCAGCACCTCCAGCCGGTCCGACCCTTGCGCATAGGTCCGAAAGACCCGGTCGAGCCGCAGAACCGGCGGCTCCGCTTCCACCGCGGCCGGCCTACTCATAGCGCAGCGCTTCCACCGGATCGAGCCGGGCCGCCCGCCACGACGGATAGAGCGTGGCGGTGAACGACAAGAACAGCGACATGGCGGCGACCAACACCACCTCCGACCACTGGATCTCCGCCGGCAACTGGGACAGGAAGTAGATCTCCGGCGGGAACAGCGAGATGTCGAAGGTCGCCTGCAACCACTGGCGGATCGTCTCGATGTTGTCGGCGAAGGCGATGCCCAGCCCCAAGCCGAGCAGCGTGCCGACCACGCCGATCAGCGAGCCGGTCAGGAAGAAGATGCGCATCACCGCGCCGCGGGTCGCCCCCATGGTCCGTAGGATGGCGATGTCGCGGCCCTTGTCCTTCACCAGCATCACCAGCCCGGAGATGATGTTGAAGGCGGCGACCAGGATGATCAGCGTCAAGATCAGGAACATCACGTTGCGTTCGACCTTCAGCGCGTTGAAGAAGGTCGAGTTCGCCTGCTGCCAGTCCCACAGCCGTGTCATGGGCCCCGCGACCTCGGCGATCGCCAGGCGGGTTTCGTCGTTCAGCGCATCGGCCCGGGTCAGGAAGATCTCCAGCGCCGTGACGCCGTCGCGCACCCGGTAGAAGATCTGCGCGGCCTCCAGCGGCATGTAGATGAAGCTGCTGTCGTATTCGTGCATGCCGGCGCTGAAGATGGCGACGACGGTATAGGCCTTCATCCGCGGCACGGTGCCGAGTGCGGTGACGTTGCCTTCCGGCGCAATCAGGGTGATCTGATCGCCCGGCAAGGCGCCCAGGCGCCGGGCCATCGCCTCGCCGATCGCCACGGCGTCGCGCCCGGCGAACGCCTCCGCGCTGGACAGCAGCAGGTCTTCGTTGTTCAGCGAGGGCCGATCGAAGAAGTCGGCCGGCCGGATACCGCGTACCGCCGCCCCCATGGCGTTGCCGCGGAAGCTGACCAGTGCCTGGCCTTCCACGATCGGCGAGGCGTCGCGGACGATCGCAATCGCTTCGACCTCGTCGGCCAGACGCTCGTAGTCGGTCAGCGGTTGGCCCGCGCCATAGATGCTGACATGGCCGGACAGGCCGAGCACCCGCTCGATCAGCTCCTGGCGGAAGCCGTTCATCACCGCCATGACGATGATCAGCGTGGCCACGCCCAGCATGATGCCGAGCAGCGAGAAGGTGGTGATGACGGAGATGAAGCCTTCGCGCCGGCGCGAGCGCAGATAGCGGAAGGCGACCATGCGTTCGAAGAGGCTGAACATGACGGCTCGCGGGGGGCTCGGGGAGCCTCGGGGCGGCGACCAGGCGAGAGGGACGCCCGGCTGGCGGGAAACCTCGGTCGTTCGACCTAAGGCGCGTTCGTGAAGTGGAACCGGTTTATGGCCAAACCATGTCGGGCGCCGGACGGGGCCGCCCGCAGCCGTCTCAGGACTTCCACGCCCACAGCTTGGCAAGCGCGGAGCCGACCGACAGCTCATGCCGTTCGCCGGTGTCGCGGCGCTTCAGCTCCACCACATGGTTCTGCAGGCCGCGCGGCCCGACGATCACCTGCCAGGGCAGGCCGATCAGGTCCATATTGGCGAATTTGGCGCCCGGCCGCTCCTCCCGGTCGTCGTAGAGCACCGACTGATGCGCTGCCTGGAGCTGGTTGTAGATGTCCAGGCAGGCACTGTCGCACGCCGCATCGCCGCTCTTCAGATTGATCAGGCCGATATCGAAGGGGGCCACCGCCTCCGGCCAGACGATGCCGGCGTCGTCGTGGCTCGCCTCGATGATCGCGCCCACCAGGCGCGACACGCCGATGCCGTAGCTGCCCATATGCACGGGCACGTCCTGGCCGTCTGCGGTGGTCACCCGCGCGCCCATCGGGTCGGAGTACTTGGTGCCGAAATAGAAGATGTGCCCGACCTCGATGCCGCGCCGGCGCACGCGGGCGTCTTCCGGGACCTCCGCCTCGAAGGCGGCCTGGTCGTGCTTGTCGTCGGTCCGGGCGTAGAGGCTGGTCCAGTAGCGCACCACCGGCTCCAGATCGCCGTCATAGTCGACGTCTTCGGCCAGCACGTCGTGCTCGACATAGTCGCGGTGGCAGAAGACCTCCGACTCGCCGGTGTCGGCGAGGATGATGAACTCGTGGCTGAGATTGCCGCCGATCGGCCCGGTCTCCGCCTCCATCGGAATGGCACGCAAGCCGAGGCGCGCGAAGGTCCGCAGATACGACACGAACATCTTATTGTAGGCGCGCTTTGCGCCGTCGAAATCCGCATCGAAGGAGTAGCTGTCCTTCATCAGGAACTCGCGGCCCCGCATGACGCCGAAGCGGGGGCGGACCTCGTCCCGGAACTTCCACTGGATGTGGTAGAGCAGCTTCGGCAGGTCGCGGTAGCTCTGGATGGCGCCGCGGAAGATGTCGGTGATCAGCTCCTCATTGGTCGGGCCGTAGAGCATGTCCCGCTCGTGGCGGTCGCGGATGCGCAGCATCTCGCGGCCATAGTCCTCGTAGCGGCCGCTCTCCTGCCACAGCTCGGCCGGCTGCACGGTCGGCATCAGCAGTTCCTGGCAACCGGCCTTGTCCTGCTCGTCACGGACGATCGCCTCGATCCGCTTCAAGACCCGGAGACCCAGCGGCAACCAGGAATAGATGCCGGCGCTGGCCTGACGGATCATGCCGGCGCGCAGCATGTAGCGGTGCGAGACGATCTGGGCCTCGGCCGGGGTTTCCTTCAGCGTCGGCAGGAAATAGCGGGAAAGGCGCATCGTCGCGGGTTCGGCAGGCTCTTGGAGGGAAACGGCCGAGCGGAGGCGCGACCGCGCGCGGCGCCGATGCGCCGAAAGCCCCGCGACTGTAAAGAAGCGATCGGACGGTTGTCCACGCCCGCCGGGAAAGGTCTATGGCGTGTCGCCGCGGCATGCGGCGGCCAGCAGTACCGTCGTGCGGTCGTCGATCGGCCGGCCGTCGAGCCGCACCCGGCCCAGCGCGTCGACCGTCAGGTCGAAGAGCGGGATGTCGGCTGCGACCCCCGGGGGCAGGTCGATCCGCTCCCCAAGGTCCAGCGTCAGCGGCACCACCAGCGGCCGAAGCCAGGACCCGCCACCACTCCCCGGCAGGTCGGCCGGCGCCACGGCCCGCCCGCGCGCATCGACACCCGGCCGGTAGGCGACGTCCGGCGCCGGCACATGCGCCACCAGGCGGCGGCAAGCCTCCTCCTGCAGGGCGACGCGGACCGTCGACGGCTCCGCGGCCGCCGGCGTGGCGGCGAGCAGGACCGTTGCGGCGATACCGTGGAAGAAAGAGAACGCTTTCATGGCCGAAGATCTTGAACCTTCATCGTCAATGTTCCATTAACGGTCCGTCCTTTCGGCACTGCAACATAGCTCTTGCCGGCGACAGTCCCCATCCCTTGTTCAGGAACCGCCTCATGCTCGAGTCCTATTTCGGCCTGAAGGCCGCCGGCACGTCGGTCCGCACCGAGGTGATCGCCGGTCTGTCGACCTTCCTGACCATGGCCTACATCGTGCTGGTGAACCCGCTGATCCTGTCGGATGCGGGCATGGACCCCGGCGCGGTCTTCGTCGCGACCTGCGTCGCGGCGGCCATCGGCTCGCTGATCATGGGGCTCTATGCCAACTATCCCGTCGCGCTGGCGCCGGGCATGGGGCTGAACGCCTACTTCACCTACGGCGTCGTCCTCGGCATGGGCTACGAATGGCAGGTCGCCTTGGGGGCGGTCTTCATCTCCGGCGTGCTGTTCTTGATCTTGAGCGTGCTGCCAGTGCGCGAGGCGATCGTGAATGCCATTCCGCGGTCGTTGAAGATGGCGATCGCCGCCGGCATCGGCTTCTTCCTGGCGATCATCGGGCTGAAGAACGCCGGCATCGTCGTGGCCTCCGACGCGACGCTGGTCACGCTGGGCAGCCTGACCGCCTGGGAGCCTATCCTGGCCACCATCGGCTTCGTGGTGATGGTGGCGCTGGCGACGCTGCGCGTGCCGGGCGCGCTGATCATCGCCATTCTCGGGGTCGCCGCCCTCGGCATGGGCTTGGGGATCAGCGAGTTCGGCGGGATCGTGTCGATGCCGCCCGATCCGACGCCGACGCTGCTGCAGCTCGACATCGCCGGTGCGCTCAATATCGGCTTGATCACCATCGTCTTCGCCTTCCTGTTCGTCGACCTGTTCGACACCGCCGGCACGCTGGTCGGCGTGGCCGCCCGCGGCGGGCTGCTGGACAAGGACGGCCGCCTGCCGCGCCTCGGCCGCGCGCTGACCGCCGACAGCGTCGCCACGGTGGCCGGCTCCGCGCTGGGCACCTCGACCACCACCAGCTACATCGAGAGCGCCTCCGGCATCAGCGCCGGTGGGCGCACCGGGCTGACGGCGGTCGTCGTCGCGGTCTTGTTCCTGTGCGCGCTGTTCCTGTCGCCGCTGGCCACCAGCATCCCCGCATACGCCACCGCACCGGCCCTGGTGTTCGTGGCCTGCCTGATGGCCCGCGGGATGGTCGATATCGATTGGGAGGACGTCAGCGAATATGCGCCGGCGGTGGTCACGGCGATCGCCATGCCGCTGACCTTCTCCATCGCCCATGGAATCGCTTTCGGCTTCATTACCTATGCCGCAGCGAAGATCTTGAGCGGAAGATTTGCCGAGGCGAAGCCGGCGGTGGTGATCCTGGCGGTTCTGTTTATCGCCAAGTTCGCCTATCTCGGGTAGTCGCCCTGGGGTCCTGCGCCCCAAGCAAAACCCCGGCGTCGTTTCTGCGGTTCATGATGCAGTGCAATATCGCACGGCACAGTGCTTTTCGTGTCAATTGGCCGCAGTTTGGGGGTGACGCAGCGCGATTGGGCCTGTAGAGTACTCGGCACAAAAAAAGAGCCACGCTCCGAATGGAGCGCGGCCCAAGTTTAGGGAGGAATCGCCACCAGGCGTCGACCGAAGATCTCCCGCAAGAGCGAGACACCGTCGGCCGCCTGTAAGACTGTGCAATAGCAGCATGGGAGGCAAGCCACTTTGCGCGGCTTGTCTTCTTTTTTGCCTATTTTCCGACACAGTTGCACAAGAATTGGTCAATTGGGCGATCTAAGCGCAGGCGCTGATCGTTCGGTGTGCAGATCGGGGCCGCGACGGCGCCTCACCACTCCCCTGAAGGCTCTGTTCAGCGACTCTCCGCGCCGCGCAGCGCCGCCAGCTTGGCATGGACCGGACACCATGGTTCATGCGCCCCGGGCAGGTAGCCCAGGCTCATCAGGAACTCGCCGGTGATCTCGCCGCCGGTGAAGACGAAGGTCTTGCGGAACAGTGCCACCCAGGCCGCCTTGTCGCGCGGATGATGGGCATCCAGCCAAGCGGCAAATCCGCCATGGCTGTCCCGGAAGCCGCGGATGCGCCGCGCATTCTCGATCGCCGCGTCGATCTTTCGGCGATTGCGGATGATCGCAGCGTCGGCCAGTAGGCGCTGACGGTCGGCATCCCCATAGTCGGCCACCCGGTCGACCACGAAGCCGTCATAGGCCCGCCGGAAGCCCTCGCGCTTCTTCAGGATGGTCAGCCAGGACAGGCCGGCCTGGTTGATCTCCAGCACCAGACGCTCGAACAACACCGTCTCGTCGGCGCTGGGGAAACCGTATTCGGTGTCGTGATAGGCGGCGTGTAGCGGATGATCCGGCGCCGCCTCGCAATAGCTGGCGGCCATCTAAAGATCACGGGCCAGGTCGTGGAAAGACAGGATATCGGCCTGGATCAGCCCGAAGATCACCAACCACACGACGGCGCTGACCAGCGTCGTCATGGCGAATTTCCGGACGATGCGCGGATTGGCCGGCGCGCCGTCGGCATGCTCCGGCGGCCGCTCGTCAGGCTGACGAACGCCGATCGGCAGCACCATGAACAGCACCGTCCACCAGGTGATGATGAAGACGACGATGCCGCTGAACCAGTCCATGGCCGGTGTCGCGGCCGCCCATACCGGCGGCCGCGTCCCCGAACCGGCGCGTCACGCCGCGGACGGCACCTGCTCCAGCTCCACCAGCGTGCCGCAGAAGTCCTTCGGGTGCAGGAACAGCACCGGGTTCTTGTGCGCGCCCAGCTTCGGCTCGCCATCGCCCAGCACGCGCATGCCTTCCGACTTCAGCCGGTCGCGCGCCTCGTAGATGTTCTCCACCTCGTAGCAGACATGGTGGATGCCGCCGCCCGGGTTCTTGTCCAGAAAGCCCTGGATCGGCGAGTGGTCGCCCAGCGGGTACAGCAGCTCGACCTTGGTGTTGGGCAACTCGATGAAGATCACGGTGACGCCGTGTTCCGCCTCGTCCTGCGGCTCGGACACCTTGGCGCCGAGCACATTGCGGTAGACCGCGGCGGAGGCTTCGAGGTCGGGCACGGCGATGGCAACGTGGTTGAGCTTGCCGATCATGGTGACTTCCTGGCTCCTGTCGTGATGGGGGAAGGCCGAACGCCGGACCGGAACGATACCGCAATCGGCAGGGCGCGAGTATCGCCAATCTTTCGCTCATCGCCGGCGTAATCGCCGCGGCTGCCCCCTTAGACTCTCACCACCCGGACCTCGACCACCGGTTTCTTGCCCGTCAGCGCGCGCAGGCTACGCCGGGCGGCCTGGCGGCCCGTCTCCGCGACCTCGCCGTCGTCGCGCCGGCGGGGGCGCGGCAGATCGGCAACGGCATCCTCGATCGCCTCGGCCACCCGGCCGGTCATCTCCGCCACCACGTCCGCATCGGCGATGCCCAGCATCACCACCTGCGGCTCGGCGATCAGGCGGCCCGTGCCGTCGAGCACCAGCGTCACCGTCGCCGCGCCGTTGAAGCTGATCCGGTGGCGGTCGCGCACCGTGCCGTCGTCGAGCCGGATCAGCCGATGGCCGTCGAGGCCGAGCCGGCCCACCGGCACCTCCCCCACCACCCGCGCCGGCCCGGGCGCCAGCGCCACCATCTCGCCGTCGGTCGGGATCAGGGTGTTGGGCACCTGGCAGTCGGCGGCCAGGGTGGCCTGCGCCTCCTGCCGCCGCCGGTCGCCATGCACCGGGATCACCAGGCCCGGGCGCAACCATTGGTACAGGCTGGCCAGCTCCCCGCGCGCCGGATGGCCGGAGACATGCACCGGCGCATCGTCGGCGGTGACGACCCGCACGCCCAGGCGGGCCAAGGCGTTGTGGACGCGCTGGATCGCTTTCTCGTTGCCGGGGATCTCGCGGGCGGAATAGATCGCCACATCACCGGGTTCCAGGACGATGTTGGGATGCGCCCCGAAGGCGATCCGGGTCATCGCGGCGCGCGGCTCCCCCTGGCTGCCGGTGCAGATCAGCACCACCTTGTCGCGCGGCAACCACGCCGCCTCGTCCTCCGACAGAAAGGCCAAGTCGGGGTCGGCGTGGCCGGTCTGCATCGCCGCCTCGCGCACCCGCCACAGCGACCGGCCGACCAGCGCCACCGCCCGGTCGGCCGCCCGGGCGGCCCGGGCGATGCTCAAGACCCGGCCCCAATTGGTGGCGAAGCAGGTCACCGCGACGCGGTGGGGCTGACGGGCGATGAGATCGCGCAGGCCCTCTGCGGCCGTGCTCTCCGACGGGGTGAACCCCTCCTCCAACGCGTTGGTACTGTCGCAGATGAGGGCCAGCACCCCCTCTTCCCCCAGCGCGCGCAAGGCCGCCTCGTCGGTTCGGGGGCCTAGCACGGGGTCCGGGTCGATCCGCCAGTCGCCGCTGTGGACCAAGGTGCCGTAACGGGTGGTCAGCGCCAGCGCCTGGGCTTCCGGGATCGAGTGGGCGACCTGGACGAAGCGCACCCGGAACGGGCCGATCGCCGCCTCGCCGCCGGGCGGCACCTCGTGCAGCGGCACCTGGCGGTCCAGGCCGCTGTCGCGCAGCTTCAGGCGCAGGAAGGCCGCGGTGAACGGGCTGGCATAGACCGGGCAGTCGAGATCCGGCCAGAGATGCTGGATTGCCCCGAGATGGTCCTCGTGCCCATGGGTCAGCACGATGCCCAGCAGGGCGTCGCGCCGCTCGGCGATGAAGTCGATCACCGGCATCTGCACGTCGATCCCCGGCGTCGTCTCGTCGCCGAAGGCAACGCCGCAATCGACCATCAGCCAGTGACCGTCCAGCCCATAGAGATAGAGGTTCATGCCGATTTCGTCGCTGCCGCCCAGCGCGACGAACCGCAATCCCGCGTCCTGCGGTCTAACCATGGGCCTCTCGGTGATTCGGAAACGGGTAGGACGGCCCCCAATGGCGCCGGGCGACCGCCAGCAGGCCGCGCATGGTCAGATCGCTGTCATAGTGGTCGATCGCCGGCGTCGCCTTGGCGAACAGGACGCCCAGGCCCCCGGTGGCGATCACCGTCATGGGCCGTGCCATCTCGTCCTTCACGCGGGCGACCAGACCCTCGATCAGGCTGACATAGCCCCAGAAGATGCCGGACTGCATGCCGGCGACGGTGCCCTTGCCGACGACGCGCTCGGGCCGGGCGATGTCGACCTTCGGCAGCATGGCCGCAGCCCGGTGCAGCGCCTCCAGCGACGGATGCGGGCCGGGCGCGATGATGCCGCCGCAATAGGCGCCGTCCTCGTCGACGATGTCGAAGGTGGTGGCGGTGCCGATATCGATGATGATCAGGTCGCCGCCATAGGTCTCGAAGCCGGCGAGCGTGTTGATCAGGCGGTCGGCGCCGGCCTCCTGCGGGTTGGTGATCCTGACTTCGACGCCGAGATCGATCTTCGTGGAGACCACCAGCGGGTCGCAACCGATATGCTTGCGGCACAGCCAGCCGAGATTGAAGGTGGCGGGCGGCACGACGCTGGCCAGCACCACGCGGCGCACCTCGTTCAGCCGGACGCCGTTCATCGCCAGCATGTTGGTCAGCCACATGGCGTATTCGTCGGCGGTGCGCTGGCCGTCGGTGGAGATCCGCCAGGTGCCCCGGTGCCCCGCCCCGTCATAGAGCGCGATGGTCGTGTTGGTGTTGCCGACGTCGATGGCCAACAGCATGTCAGTCGCCTTCGAAGAAGACGTCGGCCGCGCTGATGGTGCGGGTCGCCCCATCGTCCAGCGCCAGCAGCAGGTGGCCGTCGCCATCCAGCCCCTGGAAGCGGCCGGTCAGCGTCTCGCTCGGCAGGCGGGCGGTGATCCGGTCGCCGAGATGCGCCGCACGGCGCAGCCAGGCGGAGCGGATCGGCGGGAACCCCTGCGACTGCCAGGCCTCCAGGCGTCGGTCGAGCGTCGCGACATAGGCGGTGAGCAGGTCGGCCACACCGGGGGGATCGTCCAGGGCCGCGGCCAGCGACGTCGTCGCATAGTCCGCCCGGTCGGGGTGCGAGGCGACGTTGACGCCGGTGCCGATCGCCACCCAACCCGGCTGGTCGAGCATCGCACCGCCGCCCTCCAGCAGGATGCCGGCGATCTTGGCACCACCGACCAGCACATCGTTCGGCCATTTCAAGGTGATCGGCGGCAGGCCCGGCCGATCGGCCAGGGTGTCGGCGAGCGCGACGGCGGCGACGAAGGTCGCCTCCCCCAGACGCGGCGCGGGCACGGCCGGCCGCACCAGGACGGAACAGTAGAGGTTGCCGGCCGGCGATTCCCAGCCATGGCCCAGCCGGCCGCGGCCGGCGCGCTGCACGCCGGTCCAGATCACCAGCCCGCCGGCCGCACCGGCTTCCGCCGCCTCCCGGGCGACGTCGTTGGTGCTGCCCACGGAGGCCAAGGCCTCCAGGCGCCAGCCGGACGGCAGCGCCGCGGCGACCCGGGCCACCGTCGCCGGGTCATCCGGACCACCGTCCTGCCGGTCCGCCGTGGCCGCCGGCGGCACACCGTGCGTCATCCGCCGAACAGGGTGGCGGCGGCCGCCGCCGCGCGGTTCACCAACGCCGGGGGAAAGGCGAAGAAGAACAGGGTGAATAGGCCGGTGCCGGCCAGCACCACCGACAGCCCGCGGTCGATCGGCTGGTCGAAGCCCTCCACCGGATCGTCGAAATACATCAGCTTGACGATGCGCAGATAGTAGTAGGCGCCGATGACACTGGTCAGCACGCCGATCACCGCCAGCACGTAGAGACCCGAATTGATCGCCGCCAGGAAGACGTACAGCTTGCCGAAGAAGCCGGCGAGCGGCGGGATCCCTGCCATGGAGAACATGAAGATCGCCAGCGCCAGCGCGATCATCGGGTTGGTGCGCGACAGGCCCCGCAGATCGTCGATCCCTTCGACCATGCGGCCGTTGACCCGCATGCACAGAATGCACGCGAAGGTGCCGACATTCATGGCGAGGTAGATCGCCATATAGACCAGGATGCCGCGTACGCCCTCTTCCGTACCGGTGGCCAGGCCGATCAGCGCATAGCCGATATGGCCGATGGAGGAGTACGCCATCAGCCGCTTGATATTGGTCTGCCAGATTGCGGCCAGCGCCCCCAGCAGCATCGACAGGATGGAGACGGCGAAGACGATCTGCTGCCACTGCGCCACCAGCTCGCCGAAGGGACCGACCATCACCCGGATGAACAGCGCGATCGCGGCGATCTTCGGCGCCACCGCGAAGAAGGCGGTGACCGGCGTCGGCGCGCCCTCGTAGACATCCGGCGTCCACATATGAAAGGGCACGGCGGAGACCTTGAAGGCCAGGCCTGCGGAGACGAAGACGATGCCGACCACCAGGCCGATCGACACCGGCGCCTCGGCCGACAGCGTCGCCGCCAGGCCGGCGAAGCTGGTGGTGCCGGTAAAGCCGTATACCAGCGAGGCGCCGTAGAGCAGCATGCCCGACGACAGCGCGCCGAGGACGAAGTACTTCAGCCCCGCTTCCGCCGAGCGGACCATGTCGCGGCGGAAGGCGGCGATGACGTAGAGCGACAGGCTCTGCAGTTCCAGCCCGAGATAGAGCGTGATCAGGTCGCCGGCGCTGATCATCACCATCATGCCCAGCGTGGCGAACAGGAACAGCACAGGGTATTCGAACCGCGCCATCTGCTCCCGCTCGATATAGTCGAGCGAGATCAACAGCCCGAGCGCGGAGCCGAGCAGCACCAGCACCTTGGCGAACGCGCCGAACCCGTCGGCGACGAACAGGCCGGAGAAGGTGACGGTCGGCACCTCGACCACGAAGACCACCAGCGCGGCGGCGGCGATGTAGCTTGCGATCACCAGATAGGCGATCTCGCGGGTCGCCCCATTGCCGCGGAAGGCGCCGTAGAGCAGCAGCCCCATGCCGGCGATGGCCAGCAGGATTTCCGGCGCGGCGGCGGCGAAGGCCGGCATCTGCCCGGTCATCGGCCTAGGCCCTCCCGCTCCAGCGCCGCGCTCTCCCCAGGTGATCGGGTCGGCGACGCGTCACCTGTCTCAGCCGGCGTCTCCAAGGGCGGCGTCTCCAGGGGCGGCGCCTCCAACGGCGGCACCTCCAGCGGGGGGGTGTCCTCGATCACCGGCATCTCGTAGCCGGCCATCAGGCGGTCGACGGAGGCCTCCATCACGCCGATGAAGCTCATGGGATAGATGCCCATCCAGAAGACCAGCGCGACCAGCGGCGCGAACACCGCGACCTCGCGCGGGCTCAGGTCCTTCAGTCGCTTCAGGTCCTCCTTCTCCAGCCGGCCGAAGATCACCGCCCGGTAGAGATAGAGCATGTAGGCGGCGCCCAAGATGATGCCGATGGTCGCCAGGGTGGCAACCCAGGTGCTGACCTGGAAGGCGCCGACCAGCGACAGGAACTCGCCGACGAAGCCGCTGGTGCCCGGCAACCCGACCGAGCCCAGCATGAAGATCATGAAGACGATCGCGTAGCGCGGCATGTTGTTCCACAGGCCGCCATAGCGCGCGATCTCGCGGGTGTGCAGCCGGTCGTAGACGACACCGACGCACAAGAACAGCGCGGCCGAGACGATCCCATGGCTCAGCATCTGGAAGATCGAGCCCTGGATGCCCTGGGTCGTCAGCGTGAACATGCCCATGGTGACGAAGCCCATATGGGCGACCGACGAATAGGCGATCAGCTTCTTCATGTCCTGCTGCGCCAGCGCCACCAGCGAGGTGTAGATGATGGCGATGACGCTGAGCGCGAAGACCAAGGGCGTGAAGTCCGCCGTCGCCTCCGGCAGCATCGGGATGGAGAAGCGCAGGAACCCGTAGCCGCCCATCTTCAACAGCACGCCGGCCAGGATGACCGAGCCGGCGGTCGGCGCCTCGACATGGGCGTCGGGCAGCCAGGTATGCACCGGCCACATCGGCACCTTGACGGCGAACGACGCGAACAGCGCCAGCCACAGCCAAGTCTGCATGGCCGGGGCGAAGTCGGTGGCCAGCAGGGTCGGGATATCGGTGGTCCCGGCCTCGAGATACATGGCGATCAGCGCCAGCAGCATCAGCACCGAGCCGAGCAGCGTGAACAGGAAGAACTTGAACGCCGCATAGATGCGCCGCGTCCCGCTGCCCCACACCCCGATGATGATGAACATCGGGATCAGCACGCCTTCGAAGAAGACGTAGAACAGGACATAGTCCAGCGCGCAGAACATGCCGACCATCATGGTCTCTAGGACCAGGAAGGCGATCATGTACTCCTTCACGCGGCTGGTGATGCTGCGCCAGCTTGCGAGAATGCAGATCGGGACCAGCAGCGTCGACAACAGGACGAACATCATGGAGATGCCGTCGACGCCCATGTGATAGGCGATGTTGTATTCCGGGAACCAGTCGTGCTTCTCGACGAACTGGAAATCCGCCGACGATCGGTCGAACAGGAACCAGACGAACAACGAGATGGCGAAGGTGGCCAGCGACGTCCACAGCGCCATGTTGCGGGCGTTGCGCGCCACCGCCTCCTCGTCGCCGCGCATCGCCATGATGGCGGCTGCGCCGACCAGCGGCAGGAAGGTCGTCAGCGTCAGGAAGGGCCAGTCACCCATGGGAAGATCAGGCCCCGACCGCGAAGAAGTACCAGGTCACCAGGCACACCACGCCGATCAGCATGGCGAAAGCGTAGTGGTAGATGTAGCCGGACTGTAGCCGGGAGGCCCGCGCCGCCAGGGCCTGGGTCATCGCCGCCAGCCCGTCGGGACCCAGCCCGTCGATCACCGCGCCGTCGCCGCCCTTCCACAGGCCGCGGCCGGCCGCCAGCGCGCCGCGCACGAAGACGAAATCGTACAGCTCGTCGAAGTACCATTTGCGGGCGAACAGCCGGTCGATCGGCGCGAAGGTCGCGGCCGTCCGCGGCCCCAATCCCGGCATCCGGATATAGTAGATCCAGGCGAGCGCGATGCCCGCCAGCCCGACGATCAGCGGCAGCCACTTGACCCAATAGGGGACGTGGTGCGCCTCCTCCGTGATCGCGAAGGCGGCGGGCGCGATGCTGTCGCCCCAGAAGGCTTCCATGCCGTAGCCGGCGAAGGCGTCATAGGCGGCGATGCCCAAGAAGATCGACCCGACCGCCAGGATGCCGAGCGGGATCAGCATCACCGGCGGGCTCTCATGGACATGGGCCATCACCTTCTCGTCGGCCCGCGGGGCGCCGTGGAAGGTCAGGAACAGCAGCCGCCAGCTATAGAAGGCCGTCATGAAGGCCGCGGCGATGCCCAGCCAGAAGGCGAGGCTGGCGATCTGCCCATGCGCGGCGAACGCGCTCTCCAGGATCAGATCCTTTGAATAGAAGCCGGCGAAGCCGAAGACGCCGACCACCCCGACCCCGGCCAGCGCCAGCGAGCCGATCCACATGAAGGTGTAGGTGTAGGGCACCATCGACGCGATGCCGCCCATCTTGCGCATGTCCTGCTCGTCCGACATGGCGTGGATCACCGATCCCGCGCCGAGGAACAAGAGCGACTTGAAGGCCGCATGGGTCATCAGATGGAAGATCGCGGCGTTGTAGGCCCCGACCCCGGCGGCGAAGAACATGTAGCCGAGCTGGCTCATGGTCGAATACGCGATGACCCGCTTGATGTCGAACTGGGTCAGCCCGATGGTCGCCGCGACGACGGCGGTCAGCGCGCCGACCAGGCACACGACCATCAGCGCCAGCGGCGCCAACTCGAACATCGGCGACAGCCGGGCAACCATGAAGACGCCCGCGGTCACCATGGTCGCGGCGTGGATCAGCGCGGAGACGGGCGTCGGCCCCTCCATCGCGTCCGGCAGCCAGGTGTGCAGGCCAAGCTGGGCGGACTTGCCCATGGCGCCGAGGAACAACAGCAGGCACACGCAGGTCAGCGCGTGCACCTCCATCCCCAAGAACCCGAAGGTTGTGTCGGCCAGTTCCGGGATCCGCTCGAAGATCACGGAGAACTCGACCGAGCCCGTCAGCAGGAACACGCCCATGATGCCCAGCGCGAAGCCGAAATCCCCGACCCGGTTGACCACGAAGGCCTTGATGGCGGCGGTGCTGGCGCTCGGCCGCTCGTGCCAGAAGCCGATCAGCAGGTAGGAGGCGAGGCCCACACCCTCCCAGCCGAAATAGAGCTGCACCAGGTTGTCGGCCGTCACCAGCATCAACATCATGAAGGTGAACAGCGACAGATAGGCGAAGAAGCGCGGCTTGGCCTTATCGTGGCTCATGTAGCCGATGGAGTAGATGTGCACCATCGCCGACACGCCGTTGACCACCAGCAGCATGATGGCGGTCAGCGTGTCGACCTTCAGCGCCCAATCGACCTGGAAATCGCCGCTGGCCATCCAGGTGAACAGAGTAACGGTTCGCGGCCCACCCTCGCCCACCACGTCGATGAACACCAGGATCGAGGCGGCCAACGCCAGGTTCACGCCCAGCGTGGTGATCGCCATCGACGCACGGTCGCCCAGACCGCGCCCGAACAGGGCGACGATCAGGTAGCCGACGAACGGCAAGAAGACGGCAGCGGCTTCCATGGGACCGGCGTCAGCCCTTCATCGCATTGATGTCCTCAACCGCGATGGTGCCGCGGTTGCGGAAATAGACCACGAGGATCGCCAGGCCGATGGCCGCCTCCGCCGCCGCCACGGTCAGGACGAACATGGCGAAGATCTGCCCGACCATGTCGCCGAGCGTGGTGGAGAAGGCCACCAGATTGATGTTCACCGCCAGCAGCATCAGCTCGACCGACATCAGGATGATGATGACGTTCTTCCGGTTCAGGAAGATGCCGAAGATGCCGAGCGTGAACAGCACCGCCGCCACGGTCAGGTAGTGTCCGAGGCCGATCTCGAACATCGCCGTCAGACCCCTTCCCCACGGTCGATGCTGCGCACGACGAGGACGTCCTCCGGCCGGCGGTTCACCTGGTCGGCGATGCGCTGGCGGCGCACCGGGCGCTGACGAAGGGTGAGCACGATGGCGCCGATCATCGCCACCAGCAGAATCAGGCCGGCGAGTTGGAAGGCCAAGGCGTAGTCGGTGTAGAGCAACAGGCCGATCGCCTCGGTATTGCTGATGCCGCTATCCGGCGGCGGGGCCGGCGCCTGGGTGACCGCCGCGCCGTCGGGCACCACCAGCCAGGCGCCGATGACCAGCAACAGCTCCACCAGCAGA
Organism: Alphaproteobacteria bacterium; assembly: GCA_028284045.1. GTDB lineage: Bacteria > Pseudomonadota > Alphaproteobacteria > DSM-16000 > Inquilinaceae > JANQSN01. Next base: position 40,056 of record JANQSN010000004.1, read on the forward strand.
ATCAGCCCGATCAGCGCGCCGAACGGCAGATAGCGCAGGAAACCCTCGCGCAGTTCGACGAAATCGATGTCCAGCATCATCACGACGAACAGGAACAGCACCGCCACGGCGCCGACATAGACGATGACCAGGATGAAGGCGAGGAACTCCGCCCCCATCAGCACGAACAGCGCCGCCGCGTTGAAGAAGGCGAGGATGAGGAACAGCACGGAATGGACCGGATTTCGGGCCGATATCACCATCGCACCCGAAACCACGGCGATGGCGGCGAACAGGTAGAAGGCCAGACCCTGGATGATCATCGGTCATCCGCTCCGTCGCGCGTCGGACATTGAGGTCACCCGCGCGGGTTGCCGGGGGCAGCATGGACGGACCGATGTGCGGAAGACGGGAGGGATGGGTCGCACAAGAGACCGGCCGGACAATGGCGGCCCGCCGCGGCGGGCGAGCCTGGGCTCCCGAAGGAACCCCGGGGGGGTTTTAGCGGTACGGGGCGTCGCTCGCAATGTTCTGAGCGATCTGGCTTTCCCAGCGGTCGCCGTTCGCCAGCAGCTTGTCCTTGTTGTAGTAGAGCTCCTCCCGGGTCTCGCTGGCGAACTCGAAGTTCGGCCCCTCGACGATGGCGTCGACCGGGCAGGCCTCCTGGCAGAACCCGCAATAGATGCACTTAGTCATGTCGATGTCGTAGCGCGTGGTGCGGCGGCTGCCGTCGTCGCGCGCCTCGGCCTCGATGGTGATCGCCTGGGCCGGGCAGATCGCCTCGCACAGCTTGCAGGCGATGCACCGCTCCTCGCCGTTGGCATAGCGGCGCAAGGCGTGCTCCCCGCGGAAGCGCGGGCTGAGCGGCCCCTTCTCATACGGGTAGTTCAGCGTGACCTTGGGCTTGAACATGGTCTTGAAGGTCAAGGCCATGCCGCTGACCAGCTCGCTCAACAGCAGGCTGCGCGCGGTCCGATTGATGAAGCTCATCGCCAGATTGCCTCCCCCGGGCTCAGTCCGGCAGCCAGTCGAACGCCACCAGGACGCCCGCGGTCAGCACCACCCAGAACAGCGAGAACGGCAGGAACACCTTCCAGCCCAACCGCATCAACTGGTCGTAGCGGTAGCGCGGGAAGGTCGCCCGCACCCAGATGAAGATGAACAGGCACCCCGCCACCTTCGCGGCGAACCACACGATGCCGGGGATCCAATTGAGCGGCGCCACATCCACCGGCGGCAGCCAGCCCCCCAGGAACAGGATGGTGATCATCCCGCTCATCAGGATCATGTTGGCGTATTCGCCCAGGAAGAACAGCGCGTAGGTCATGGCGGAGTATTCCACCATGAAGCCGCCGACGATCTCCGACTCGCCCTCCGGCAGGTCGAACGGCGCCCGGTTGGTCTCCGCCAGGGCGGACACGAAGAACACCACGAACATCGGGAAGAGCGGCACCACGAACCACACCGTCTGCTGCGCCAGCACGACGTCGCTGAGGTTCAGCGAGCCGACGCACAGCAAGACGGTGATGATGACGAAGCCGATGGAGACCTCGTAGCTGACCATCTGCGCCGCGGAGCGCAGGCCGCCCAGGAAGGCGTAGCGCGAGTTCGACGCCCAGCCGGCCATGACGATGCCGTAGACGCCCAGCGACGAGATCGCGAACAGATAGAGGATGCCGACATTGATGTCGGCCAGCACCCAGCCCTCGTCGAACGGGATCACCGCCCAGGCAACCAGGCTGAGGAAGAAGGTGATCATCGGCGCGATCAGGAAGACGACGCGGTTGGCGCCGCTGGGGATGATGACCTCCTTGGCCATCATCTTCACGCCGTCGGCCATGGGTTGCAGCAGGCCGAAGGGGCCGACGGTCATCGGCCCTTGGCGGAGCTGCATCGCCCCCATGATCTTGCGCTCGGCATAGGTCAGATAGGCCACGGCGCCGAGCAGCGGCATGACAATCAGCATGATGGTGGCGACGATCACCACCGTCGGCCAGACGATATCGGCCCAAAGGGTCATTGCCTGCTATCCGCCCCCATCCGCCACGGCCAGCCGCTATTCCGCCGCGGCCCGCTGGCCGCCGAGGATCTCATCGACGCACCGCGCCATGGTCTCCGACGCCCGGCTGATCGGGTCGGTCATGTAGTAGTTGGCGACCGGCCCGACGAAGGGTGCCGCGTCCATCGCCCCGTCCGCCCCGAAGGCGCCCCAATCGACGGGCACGAGCGTGTTGATGCGCCCGAACACGGGGTTGAGATCGACCATCCGGGCGCGAAGCTGGGCCAGCGTGTCGTAGGGCAGGCGATGGCCCAGCGGCTCCGACAGCGCGCGCAGGATCTTCCAGTCCTCGCGCGCCTCGCCCGGCGGGAACACCGCCTGGCGAGCCTGCTGCACCCGCCCCTCCAGACTGACGTAGGTCGCGGCCTTCTCGGTATAGGCCGCGCCGGGCAGGATGATGTCGGCGCGCGCCGCGCCGCGGTCCCCGTGATGGCCCTGATAGACCACCACCGGCCCTTCGCCCGGCGCGCCGAAGGCCGACATGTCCAGCTCGTCCGCGCCGAACAGCCAGACCAAGTCGAGCGCTCCCTCGCGCGCACCGTTAAGGATGCCCGCCACGTCGCGCCCGCCCGGGCCAGGCAGGAAGCCGGCGTCCAGCGCCCCCACCCGGCCGGCCGCGGCGTGCAGCACGTTGAAGCCGCACCAGTCGTCGCCGATCGCCCCGACGCTTTCCGCCAAGCGCCGCGCGGTGGCCAGCACGGCGGCCCCGTCGGGCCGCGCCAACGCGCCCATGCCGACCACGATCATCGGGCGCTCGGCATCTTTGAGAACCTGGAAGAACGGATGGGCGCCGTCGGCCACAGCCTGCAGCGTCTCCGGCCCGGTGCCGAGATGCTGGGTGCGAAAGGTCAGGTCCACCGCCTCGCCGATCTGGGCGACCGGCAGCGGCGCACGCGCATCGCTGGCCAGCCAGGTCTTGCGGATCCGCGCATTGATCAGCGTCGCCTCGTGGCGCGGGTTGGCGCCGACCAGCAGCACGGCATCGGCATCCTCGATGCCGGCGATGCTCGTATTGAACAGATAGCCCGCCCGCGGGCCGCCGCCGATCGCCGCGCCGTCCTGGCGGCAATCGGTATGGGGCGACCCCAGCGCCGCCATCAGGTCCTTCAGCGCAACGACGGCCTCGACATCCACCAGATCGCCGGCGATCGCGGCGATGCGGTCGCCGGGCACGCCGTTCAGGCGCGCCGCCAGGGCGGCAAACGCCTCACTCCAGGTCGCCTGCTTCAGCTTGCCGTCGGCGCCGCGGACGTAAGGGCGGTCCAGCCGGCGCCGCTTCAGCCCGTCATAGGCAAAGCGCGTCTTGTCGCTGATCCACTCTTCGTTGACGTCCTCATGCAGGCGCGGCAGCACGCGCATCACCTCGCCGCCGCGGGCGTCGACGCGGACATTGCTGCCGACGGCGTCCAGCACGTCGATCGTCTCCACGCGCTTCAGCTCCCAGGGCCGGGCGTGGAACTGGTAGGGCTTGGAGGTCAGCGCGCCGACCGGGCAGATGTCGATCATGTTGCCGGACATCTCCGACGTAATCGCCTGCTCGATATAGGTGCCGATCTCCATATGCTCGCCGCGGCCGGTCGCGCCCATCTCCGGCACGCCGGCGATCTCGTCGGCGAAGCGCACACAGCGCGTGCAGTGGATGCACCGGGTCATGAAGGTCTTGATCAGGGGGCCGAGATACTTCTCGGTGACCGCGCGCTTGTTCTCCTGGAAACGGCTGTGGTCGAAGCCGTAGGCCATCGCCTGGTCCTGCAGATCGCATTCGCCGCCCTGGTCGCAGATCGGGCAGTCCAGCGGATGGTTGATCAGCAGGAATTCCATGACCCCGCGGCGCGCGTTGCGGGTCAGTTCGCTGTCGGTGTGGATCACCATGCCCTCGCTGGCCGGCATGGCGCAGGATGCGATGGGCTTGGGCGACTTCTCCATCTCCACCAGGCACATCCGGCAATTGGCCGGCACGGACAGGCGGTCGTGGTAGCAGAAGCGCGGGATCTCGATGCCAAGCCGCTCGCACGCCTGCAACACCGACGTACCGGCCTCCACCTCGATCTCCATGTCGTCGATGGTCAGCTTGGGCATTCAGCCCCTCCCCGCATCCGGTGGTCGCCGCCGGCCGCTCAGGCCGCCTGGCGGCGATAGTCGAGGATCCGGCGCTCAAGCTCCGGGCGGAAATGGCGGATCAGGCCCTGAACCGGCCAGGCGGCGGCATCGCCCAGCGCGCAGATGGTGTGGCCTTCGATCTGCTTGGTGACCTGGTAGAGAGTGTCGATCTCCTCGATCGAGGCGCGGCCCTTGGCCATGCGCCGCAATACCCGCCACATCCAGCCCGTGCCCTCGCGGCACGGGGTGCACTGGCCGCAGCTCTCATGCATGTAGAAATGCGACAGGCGGATGATCGCCTCGACGATGTCGGTGGACTTGTCCATGACGATCACCGCGGCGGTGCCCAGGCCCGTCTGCACCTCCTTCAGGCTGTCGAAGTCCATCAGCACCGTGTCGCAGATGTCCTTCGGGATCACCGGCACCGACGAGCCGCCGGGGATGATGCCCAACAGATTGTCCCAGCCGCCGCGCACGCCGCCGGCATGGCGCTCGATCAGCTCCTTCAGCGGGATGCTCATCGCCTCTTCGACATTGCAGGGCTGGGCGACATGGCCGGAGATGCAGAACACCTTGGTGCCGCTGTTGCGCGCGCGGCCGATGCCGGCGAACCACGCGCCGCCGCGGCGCAGGATGTCCGGGACCACGGCGATGGTCTCGACATTGTTGACCGTGGTCGGGCAGCCATAGAGCCCGGCTTGTGCCGGAAACGGCGGCTTGTTGCGCGGCTGGCCCTTCTTGCCCTCCAGGCTTTCCAACAGCGCGGTTTCCTCGCCGCAGATATAGGCGCCGGCCCCGCGGTGCAGATAGATGTCGTAGTCGTAGCCGCTGCCGCAGGCGTTCCGGCCCAACAGGCCGGCCTCGTACGCCTCGGCAATCGCGCGGTCGACGGCGGAGCCTTCGTTGTAGAACTCCCCGCGGATATAGATGTAGCAGGCGCTGGCCCCCATGCCGACGCCGGCCAGCAACGCGCCTTCCAAGAGCATATGCGGCTCGTAGCGCAGAATATCCCGGTCCTTGCAGGTGCCGGGCTCGCTCTCGTCGGCATTGATGACGAGATAGCTGGGCCGGCCGTCCCGGCTCTCCTTGGGCATGAACGACCACTTCATGCCGGTGGGAAAGCCCGCCCCGCCGCGCCCGCGCAAGCCGGAGGTCTTCACCTCCTCCACGATCTTCTCGCGGCCCAGCGCGATCAGCGCCTTGGTGTCGTCCCAGATGCCGCGCGCCCGCGATGCCGCCAGGTCCGCGCCCTGCCAACCGTAGAGATTGGTGAAGATCCGGTCGTCGTCCTTCAGCATGCCCGGTCCTTACGCGTCTTGGGCGATCTAGCCGGCGGTGCCGGCCGGCCGCAGCTTGGTCAAGGTGGTCGCCCCGCCCGCCGGCTCGCTGCCATGCCGGCCGGTCTGCGAGCCGATCGCCGGCGTCTCGCCGCGCTTCAGCGCTTCGAGGACCTGCACGGTACGGTGGTAGTCCAGGTCCTCGTAATAGTCATCGTTGATCTGGACCATCGGCGCGTTGACGCAGGCGCCGAGGCATTCCACCTCGACCACGGTGAAGTCGCCGACCGTCTCCCCCGGCGCCGCCCCCGTGGTCTCGCGGACCGCCCGCTCCACCTCGTCCGAACCGCACAGCCAGCACGGCGTGGTGCGGCAGATCTGCACGAAATGCTTCGCCACCGGCGCCTTGTTCAGCATGGTGTAGAAGCTGGCGACCTCGTAGACGCGGATCTTGGGCATGTCCAAGATCTCCGCCACATGGTCCATCGCCGCGCGCGGCAGCCAGTTGTCGTGCTGGCGCTGGGCGAGGTCGAGCAGCGGCAGCACCGCGCTGTCCTGCCGGTCGGCCGGATAGCGCTGCAGGATGGTCTCCACCCGCGCCCGGTTCTCCGGCGTGAAGGCGAAGCTGGCCGGCTGCAGGTCGTCGGCGGCGGGCGCGCCGAGGCTCATCGGTCGATCTCCCCGAAGACGATGTCCATCGCGCCGATGATGGCGACGGCGTCGGCCAGCATGTGTCCCTTGGTCATCAGCTCCATGGCCTGGAGATGAACATAGCCCGGCGAGCGGATATGGCAGCGATACGGCTTGTTGGAGCCGTCGCTGACCAGATAGACGGCGAACTCGCCCTTGACCGATTCCACCGCCGTGTAGGTCTCCCCCGCGGGCACGTGATAGCCCTCGGTGTAGAGCTTGAAGTGGTGGATCAGCGCCTCCATCGAGCGCTTCATCTCCGCGCGCGGCGGGGGGGCCACCTTGTTGTCGGTCGCCTTGACCGGACCCGCCGGCATCTCGTTGAGGCACTGGCGCATGATCTTCAGCGACTGGCGCATCTCCTCCATGCGCACGAGATAGCGCGCATAGCAGTCGCCGGTGGTGCCGATCGGCACGTCGAAGTCCATGCGGTCGTAGACGTCGTAGGGCTGCGCCTTGCGCAGGTCCCACGGCACGCCAGAGGCGCGCAGCATCGGGCCGGAGAAGCCCCAGGCGATCGCATCCTCGCGGCTGACCACGCCGATATCCACGGTCCGCTGCTTGAAGATGCGGTTCTCGGTGAGCAGGCCCTCCAGCTCCTCCAGGAAGGCCGGAAAACCCTCCGTCCAGGCCCACATATCCTCCGCCAGGCCGGCCGGCAGGTCCTGATGCACGCCGCCGGGACGGTAATAGGCGCAGTGCATCCGCGCCCCCGACACCCGCTCGTAGAACTCGAACAAAAGCTCGCGCTGCTCGAACGCCCACAAGGAGGGCGTGGTCGCCCCGACATCCAGCGCGAAGGTGGTGACGTTCAGGAGGTGGTTGAGCAGCCGGGTGACTTCCGCGAACAGCACGCGGACATACTGCCCGCGCACCGGCACCTCGACGCCGAGCAGCTTCTCCACCGCCAGGGCATAAGCGTGCTCCTGGCACATCGGAGCCATGTAGTCGAGGCGGTCGAAATACGGCACCGCCTGCAGATAGGTCTTGTACTCGATCAGCTTCTCGGTGCCGCGGTGCAGCAGGCCGATATGCGGGTCGGCGCGGTCGACCACCTCGCCGTCCATCTCCAGGACCAGGCGCAAGACGCCGTGGGCCGCCGGGTGCTGGGGGCCGAAATTGATGGTGTAGGGCCGGATCTCGATATCGCCCTGGTCGGCGGCGCTCATCGATCAGTCCTCGTTGCCGGCGCCGGACGCCTTCTCGTCGCCCGGCAGATGCACGGTGGTCATGCCTTCCCAGGGGCTCATGAAGTCGAAGACGCGGAAGTCCTGGGTCAGGCTCACCGGCTCGTAGACCACGCGCTTTTGGGTCTCGTCGTAGCGCAGCTCGGTATAGCCGGTCAGCGGGAAGTCCTTGCGCAGCGGATGCCCCTCGAACCCGTAGTCGGTCAGGATACGCCGCAGATCCGGGTTGCCGGTGAAGAAGATGCCGTAGAGGTCCCAGGCCTCGCGCTCGAACCAGGTGGCACAGGGGAAAATCGGCGCGACGGAGGGCACGGGCGTCTCCTCATCCGTCGTGACCTTCACGCGGATGCGCTGATTATGCTTCAGACTCAACAGGTTGTAGACGACGTCGAAGCGCTCCTCGCGCTCTGGATAGTCCGCGCCGCACAGGTCGACGAGCTGACCGAACTGGCAATTGGCGTCGTCGCGTAGATAGGTCAGCACCCGCACGATGCCGCCGCGCCGGGCGGCGATCATCAGCTCGCCATGCCGGATCTCGTAGTCCGACACGTCGGGATCGAGTTGGCGGAGATAGTCGCCGAGATCTTGCAGGGTCGGCAGGGCCATGGGATCGCGCCGTTATCGCGGGTGGGAAGGCGATTGCGCCCTAGCGGGCGATGCGGTTCTCGCGGCGGATTTTCTTCTGAAGCTGCAGAATGCCGTAGACCAGCGCCTCCGCCGTCGGCGGGCAGCCCGGCACATAGATGTCGACCGGAACGATCCGGTCGCAGCCCCGCACGACGGAGTACGAGTAGTGGTAGTAGCCGCCGCCATTGGCGCAGGAGCCCATGGAGATCACCCAGCGCGGCTCCGCCATCTGGTCGTACACCTTGCGCAGCGCCGGCGCCATCTTGTTGGTCAGGGTGCCGGCGACGACCATCACGTCGGACTGCCGCGGGCTCGGCCGCGGGATGACGCCGATCCGGTCGAGATCGTAGCGCGCCATATAGGCGTGGATCATCTCGATGGCGCAGCAGGCCAGGCCGAAGGTCATCGGCCACAGCGATCCCGTACGCGCCCAGGCCAGCAGGGAGTCCAGCCGGGACACCAGATAGCCCTTGTCGCGCAACTCCTCCGCCGCCGCAGCGACCAGGCGATCCTGATCGGCGCCGGGCGGAATCGGCGTGCCGATACCAACCGGGTTGGGGCCGATCGGGCCGGGGCCCGTCGCGGATGCCGCCGGGTTCACTCCCATTCCAGGGCCCCCTTCTTCCATTCGTAGATGAAGCCGACGGTGAGGATGCCGAGGAACACCATCATCGACCAGAACCCGAACATGCCGATATCGCCGAGCGTCACCGCCCAGGGGAACAGAAATGCCACTTCTAGGTCGAAGATGATGAACAGAATGGAAACGAGGTAGAACCGCACGTCGAAGCGCGCGCGCGCATCGTCATAGGCTTCGAAGCCGCACTCGTAGGCCGAGTTCTTCTCCGCGTCCGGCCGCTGCGGGCCGAGCACGAAGGACACGCCGACCATCAAGGCGGAGAGCACGATGGCGATGCCCAAGAACAGCAGGATCGGCAGATACTCGACCAGCATCTCCTGCGGCATGATTTCCTCTCCCCCACACCGCGGTACCGGCGCTCCTAGACCCGCCGGCCGGCGGGACCCGCATCCGGGAAACCGGCCCGGGCGCGCAACGCAACGGTTCCGAGAACCCGACCTTCTATCGGGCTTTGGCGAGGATGGGAAGAGGATGTGCCGTCGCGGCCCGCCGTCCCGGCAGCGGCATTTGCGCCGCGTACGCCAACGGCTGTGACCGGGAACGGCTGTGATCGGGCGCCGAATGGCGCGAGTGACGGGACTTGAACCCGCGACCTCCGGCGTGACAGGCCGGCGCTCTAACCAACTGAGCTACACCCGCTCGGTAACCACATGCCCGGCAAGCACCGGGCCGATCCGCCCGCCGCCATCGACAAACGCGGCGAGCGAAGGCTGATACGCCGGCCCCCGGCGCGTGTCAAGAATCAGCCGGTCGATGCCTCGATCGGCTCCCCACTGGGCGCTCGATTTCGCTTCGCGAACCGGCCCTCGCGCTGTCGCGCTCGGGAGATCTTCCTATCGACCGCCCACTGGGCGCTCGATTTCGCTTCGCGAACCGGAAGATCTGGTGGGCGATGACGGGATCGAACCGCCGACCCTCTCGGTGTAAACGAGATGCTCTTCCGGCTGAGCTAATCGCCCGATCCAGCGCGCCCCATCGACAGACCGAGGGCCGACGCGAGGCCGGCCGTCCCGGGTCAGCCGTTCAGGGTCAGCCGTTCAGGGAGTCTTTCAGGCCCTTGCCGGCCTTGAACTTGGGCTGCCGCGACGCAGGGATCTGGATCTTTTCGCCGGTGCGCGGGTTGCGGCCCTCGCTGGCTGGGCGCTCCGCCACGGTGAAGATGCCGAAGCCGGCGATGCGCACCTCATCGCCCTTCTTGAGCGCATCGGTGATCCCGTCCACCACGGCATCGATTGCCTTTGTCGCCTCCGCCTTGGAAAGCCCCGCAGTGTCCGCCACGCTGGCAATCAACTCGTTCTTGTTCATTGGGTCCCCCTGCTGTCTTCTAAGTCGGTCATATCGGATGCCACACTACTCAATATACCGAACATCAGGGCCTCAACAGCCCAAAATGGTCGGGAGGACGCTTGGCCCGTCCGATGACCGTGCGGTTCGTCCGGAGACGGCATCGCCGCGGCCGCTTGAGGGCCGCGGCGGCGCACCTCCGGGCCATCTCCCTTACCGCGGGCGGTTCACTCGCGCAATCCTTCAATGCCGAAGAACGCTGTCTTCATCCGCATCGGCAGCCATCTGTGCAACCGATTCGACTTCTTCGGTTTCATCCCACTCAATCGCTTCGAGTGGATTGACCAGAGCATTGGCCAGCACTTCATCCACCGTCGCGGCGGTGATGATCGTCAGTCCCTTCTTCACGTTGTCAGGGATTTCGGCGAGATCCTTTTCGTTCTCCTTCGGGATGACCACCGTCGACAGACCGCCGCGCAGGGCCGCCAACAGCTTTTCCTTCAGGCCGCCGATCGGCAGCACCCGCCCGCGCAGCGTCACCTCGCCGGTCATCGCCACGTCGCGGCGCACGGGAATGCCGGTGAGCACGGAGACGATCGAGGTCACCATGGCCACCCCGGCGCTGGGACCGTCCTTCGGCGTCGCCCCTTCGGGCACATGGACATGGATGTCCTTGCGCGCGAACAGCGGCGGGCGGATGCCGAAGGCGATGCTGCGCGCCTTCACGAAGCTCTCCGCCGCCTGAACGGATTCCCGCATGACGTCGCCGAGCTTGCCGGTGGTGGTGATTCGCCCCTTGCCGGGGACCATCACCGCCTCGATCGACAGCAGCTCGCCGCCGACCTCCGTCCAGGCGAGGCCGGTGGTGACGCCCACCAGGTCGTCCTCCTCCACCTCGCCGAAGCGGAAGCGGCGCACGCCGGCCAGCTTCTCCAGGTTGCGCCGGGTGATCGCCTGCCGCTCGACGTTGCGGACCAGGATTTCCTTCACCGACTTGCGCGCCAGGCCCGACAGCTCGCGCTCCAGGTTCCGCACGCCGGCTTCGCGCGTGTAGTAGCGGATCAGGTCGCGCAAGGCGTCGTCTGAGATCGACCACTCGCCCTTCCTGAGGCCGTTCTGCTGCGTCACCTTGGGGATCAGGTGGCGGCGCGCGATCTCCAGCTTCTCATCCTCGGTGTAGCCGGGGATCCGGATGATCTCCATGCGGTCCAACAGCGGCTGCGGCATGCGCAGCGTGTTGGCCGTGCAGATGAACATCACGTCGGAGAGGTCGTAATCGACTTCCAGATAGTGGTCGTTGAAGGTGTGGTTCTGCTCCGGGTCGAGAACTTCCAGCAGCGCCGACGACGGATCGCCGCGCCAATCGGCCCCCAGCTTGTCGACCTCGTCCAACAGGAACAGCGGGTTGGAGGTCTTGGCCTTGCGCATGCCCTGGATGACCTTGCCGGGCATGGATCCGATATAAGTGCGGCGGTGGCCGCGAATCTCCGCCTCGTCGCGCACGCCGCCTAAGGACATGCGCACGAAGTTGCGGCCCGTCGCCCGCGCGATCGACTTGCCCAGCGACGTCTTGCCGACGCCCGGCGGCCCGACCAGGCAGAGGATCGGTCCCTTCACCTTGTTCATGCGCTGCTGAACGGCGAGGTACTCGATCATCCGCTCCTTGACCTTCTCCAGGCCGTAATGGTCCTCGTTCAGGACCGACTCGGCCAGCGGCAGGTCCTTCTTGACCTTGGAGCGCTTCTTCCACGGGATCGACAGCATCCAGTCGAGATAGTTGCGCACGACCGTCGCCTCGGCCGACATCGGGCTCATGTTGCGGAGCTTCTTCAGCTCCTGCATGGCCTTCTCCCGCGCCTCCTTCGACAGCTTGGTGCGGTTGATGCGCTCTTCCAGCTCCTGAAGCTCGTCGCGGCCGTCCTCCGACTCGCCCAGCTCCTTCTGGATCGCCTTCATCTGCTCGTTCAGGTAGTACTCGCGCTGGGTCTTCTCCATCTGCCGCTTGACCCGGCTGCGGATGCGCTTTTCCACCTGCAGAACGCCGATCTCGCTCTCCATGAAGCCGTAGACCCGCTCCAGCCGCTCGCCGGTCGAGCTGGTCTCCAGCACCTGCTGCTTTTCCGGGATCTTCAGTGAGAGATGCGAGGCGATGGTGTCCGCGAGCTTGCTGGGGTCGTCGATCTGGTTCACCGAGACCAGCACTTCCGGCGGGATCTTCTTGTTCAGCTTGATGTACTGCTCGAACTGGGAGATCGCGGCCCGGCCCAGGGCTTCCAGCTCCTCCGCATCGCCGCCGACATCCTCGATCACCTCCACGGCGGCCTGGAAGAACGCCTCGTTGTCCTCGTAGCGCACGATGCGGGCGCGGCGCCGCCCCTCCACCAGCACCTTGACGGTGCCGTCAGGCAATTTGAGCATCTGCAGGACGGTGCCGATGGTGCCGACGGTGAAGATGTCGGCCGGCCCCGGATCGTCCTGCGCGGCGCTCTTCTGCGTCGCCAGCAGGATCTGCTTGTCGTCCTTCATGACGTCTTCCAGCGCGCGGACCGACTTCTCGCGTCCGACGAACAGCGGGACGATCATGTGCGGAAAGACGACGATGTCGCGCAGCGGCAAGACCGGATAACGCGGTCCCGAGGTCAGTTCGAACATTCTGGTTCAAGTCCTTTCCCACCGGCCCGGCGGGCGATGCCCTATCGTGGCGCCGGTGCTGATCCAAGTCCTGTCGATCGCGGATCGGAGGGCCCCGCCCAAGCGGCCATCCGCCGATCCCGATGCCCTAACACGTGGCCTGTCCGGGCGATGCGTCAAGAGCGCCATGGGCAACGGCGCTGGCGCCGGGAACCGACGGCGCGCGTCCTGGACCACCGTCGGGCGGGCGAGCCGGTCTCAGTCGGCGATCGGCTGAGGATCCGCCGCGGTCAGCCCCGGCACCAGAACCGTGGATTGGTGGAGGCCCCGATCATAGGCAGTTAACGGGCCGGCCGGGGTTTCCGGCGAATAGACATCGCAGTTCGACGCCTGTCGACACCAGTTGGCGCCGACACGCTCGACATAGCCCGTCGCATCGAACTCGGCGCAAGCCCCCAAGAGGAGCGCGCCCACAATCGCCGCGCAGCGCCGGCCGGTCACGCGCTCGGCGCCATCTCGGCGCGCTTGTCCGCGTAGATCAGCAGCGGCTTGGCCCGGGCCTCCACCACCTCGCGGTTCACCACGATTTCCTCGACGCTGTCCATGCCCGGCAGGTCGAACATCGGCTCCAACAGGATGCTCTCCATGATCGACCGCAGGCCCCGCGCGCCGGTCTTGCGGTCGATCGCCTTCTTGGCAATGCCGCGCAACGCGTCCTCCGCGAAGCTGAGGCGCACATCCTCCATCTCGAACAGGCGCTGATACTGTTTGACCAGCGCGTTCTTCGGCGAGGTGAGGATCTCCACCAACGCGTCCTCGTCGAGGTCGGTCAGCGTCGCCACCACCGGCAGGCGGCCGACGAATTCCGGGATCAGACCGAACTTCAGCAGGTCCTCCGGCTCGATATCGCGCAGGATCTCGCCGGTCTGCCGGTCGTCCGGGCCCTGGACGTCGGCGCCGAAGCCGATCGAGGTGCCGCGACCGCGCTGGGCGATGATCTTCTCCAACCCGGCGAAGGCGCCGCCGCAGATGAACAGGATGTTGGTGGTGTCGCCCTGCAGGAACTCCTGCTGGGGATGCTTGCGCCCGCCCTGCGGCGGCACCGAGGCCACGGTGCCCTCCATGATCTTCAACAGCGCCTGCTGCACGCCTTCGCCCGACACGTCGCGGGTGATCGAGGGGTTGTCGGACTTGCGGCTGATCTTGTCGACCTCGTCGATATAGACGATGCCGCGCTGCGCCCGCTCCACATTGTAGTCGGCGGCCTGCAGCAGCTTCAGGATGATGTTCTCGACATCCTCGCCGACATAGCCGGCCTCGGTCAGCGTGGTGGCGTCGGCCATGGTGAACGGCACGTCGA
>JANQSN010000031.1 GCA_028284045.1 Alphaproteobacteria bacterium
AGCCGACCAGGAAGGCGTAGACATAGTCCGCACCGCCGCCGCGCGCCTTGGTGATCATGCTGAGATCGACCGGCAGCGCACCGCTGTTGGCGTTGCGCGCGATCACGTCGTTGGCGAAGGGGTTGCGGAAGGGGTCCGACGGCAGGGCCGACCGCTGGAACATCTGGCCCTGGTCGTTGGGCCCGTCCTCCACCTGATACTCCGCGGCAAAGGCGGCCACCTGCTCCGGCGTGTAACCCAGCGCCACCAGGTTCCGGTAGGCCAGATGGTCCATGCCGTGGCAGGCGGCGCAGACCTGCTTGTAGACCTGCAGGCCCCGCTGGGCGGACGCCCGGTCGTAGGAGCCGAAGATCCCCTCGAAGCTCCAGCTCTGGCTCGGCGGCTCGACCTCCGCCCCCGCCGCCAGCGCGGATGCGCCGCCGCTCACCGCCAAGGCGCCCGCAAGCGCCGCCCCGGCCAGGGCCCGCCGGAAACGCCCGGTCCTTCGCGCGGTCATGGGAGTCCCTTCCGTCATCGCGATCACGCCTTTTCCATCGGCTTCGCCGGTGCGCCGGCCGCCACGGGCCCGCCCCCGGGCGACTTCAGCACCGGTTCTGAGATGCTGGCCGGCAGCGGCAGCGGCCGTTCGAACTTGCCCAACAGCGGCAGGATCACCAGGAAGAAGGCGAAGTAGTACAGCGTCGCGACACGCGTGATGTGGATCCAGATACCCTCCGCCGGCATCGCCCCGGCATAGCCGAGCACGAAGCAGTCCGCCACGAAGATCCAGAAGAAGATCTTGTACATCGGGCGGAACTTGGCGCTGCGCACCTTGGAGGTGTCGAGCCAGGGCAGGGCGAACAGCACCAGCACCGAGCCGAACATCAAGATCACGCCGCCCAGCTTGTCCGGCACCGCGCGCAGGATCGCGTAGAACGGCATGAAGTACCATTCCGGCACGATATGCGGCGGCGTCACCAGCGGGTTCGCCGGGATGTAGTTGTCCGGATGGCCCAGATAGTTCGGTGCGAAGAACACGAAGGCGGAGAAGAAGATCAAGAAAACGCCCAGCCCGAACGTGTCCTTGATCGTGTAGTAGGGATGGAAGGGCAGGGTGTCCTTCGGCCCCTTCGGCTCGACGCCCAGCGGGTTGTTCGACCCGTTGATGTGCAGCGCCACCACATGCAGGAAGACCACGCCGACGATCACGAACGGCAGCAGATAGTGCAGCGAGAAGAAGCGGTTGAGCGTCGGGTTGTCGACCGAGAAGCCGCCCCACATCCACACCACGATCTCGTCGCCGATCAGCGGGAAGGCGGAGAACAGGTTGGTGATCACCGTGGCCGCCCAGAAGCTCATCTGGCCCCAAGGCAGGACATAGCCGACGAAGGCCGTCGCCATCATCAAGATCAGGATGACGACGCCGAGGATCCACAACAGCTCCCGCGGGTTCTTGTACGAGCCGTAATACATCCCGCGGAAAATGTGGATGTAGACGACGATGAAGAACATCGATGCGCCGTTGAGATGCAGATAGCGCATCAGCCAGCCGTAATTGACGTCGCGCATGATGCGCTCGACGGAATCGAACGCGTAGTCGACATGCGCGGTGTAGTGCATCGACAGGAAGATGCCGGTGACCAGCATCACCATCAGCACCACCATCGCCAACGCCCCGAAATTCCAGAAGTAGTTGAAATTCCTCGGGGTTGGGAAGGCGGCATACTCCTTGTGCATCAGCGTCAGCAGCGGCAGCCGCTGATCGAACCAACGCAAGACCGGGTTCTTGAACCCGCTATCGAACAAACCGTGAGACATCGGACCCCTTCCCGTCGATGGGTACGGATGGTGCCCCTTAGCCGGGGTTCCCGGCTAGCCGAGCCGAACCGTACTCTCGTCGATGAATGCGTATTCCGGAATGGGAAGATTGAGCGGCGCCGGCCCTCTGCGTATGCGACCAGATGTATCGTAGTGCGACCCGTGGCAGGGGCAGAACCACCCGCCGAAGTCGCCCTTCGGATCGGTCGGGCGCTGGCCCAGCGGCACGCACCCCAGATGCGTACAGATGCCGACCTGGATCAGCCATTGCGGCTCGACCACCCGCTCGTCGTCGCTCTGCGGATCGCGCAGGCTGCCGACATCGACGGCTTGCGCCTCGGCGATCTCCTCTTCCGTGCGGTGGCGTACGAAGACGGGCTTGCCGCGCCACATCACGGTGATCGATTGGCCGACCGCGATCGGCGACAGGTCGACATCGACCGTCGCCAGCGCCAGCGTGTCGGCGGCCGGGTTCAGGCTGTCGATGAATGGCCAGGCGAAGGCCGCGACCCCGATCGCGGCGGTGGCCGCGGTCGTCAGGTATAGGAAGTCGCGTCGAGTCGCCTCCGCCTCGTCGTCGCCCTTGGGTCCGACGGCCGGCTGACCCGTTGCTGCTTCGGTCATGCTGGAAGGATCCCTCTCGTCACGTCTTGCCAGGCGGCCCCGGCCGGATCGACCGGTCCGCCGTCCCGAGACGCCGGAACCACGCGAAATCCGCGCAGTCGTTAGGGGTATAGCGCCCTACCGCCGTCGTTGCAAATGCGTGAAAGGGATGCAGCCCCTCGGCATCTGCCGCACCGGCGGCGGCCGCTGCCGCCTCGGCTCCCTATCAATCTAGGTCGCCCGGGCTAAGGTGGGATGTGATGTTATCACAATCCGGCTTCGCGTCCCAACGGGTTGCCCATGCGTCTCGTCCTCTACGAACCCGACATACCGCAGAACACCGGGGCGATGATGCGGCTGGCGGCCTGTCTCGGCGTCGGGCTGGACATCATCGAGCCGTGCGGCTTCCTGCTCGACGATCGCCGGCTGCGGCGCGCGGGCATGGACTATCTCGACCGGCTCGACTGGCGGCGCTGGCCGAGCTGGCAGGCCTATCGCGGCGATCCGGCCGGCGGGGCCGGGCGCCTGGTGCTGCTGACCACCGCCGGACGTACGGGCCATCGCGACTGGCGGTTCCGCGCCGACGATCGACTGATGGTCGGGCGGGAGAGCGGCGGCGTGCCGGCCGCGGTGCACGAGGCGGCGGATGCCCGTCTTCGGGTGGCGATGGTGGCGGGCGCCCGCTCGCTCAACGTGGCCATGGCGGCGGCGATCGTGCTAGCAGAGGCATTGTCCCAGACGGACGGCTTCCCGGTCTCCCCCGCCAGCGAGCCCCGACCCGCGTGACCCAGCGCTCGACCGCCGATCGGCCCCCGGCCACCGATCTCCAGAAGACCCTTGCCGCCGGCTGGTTCGCGGCCTTGCGCGACCGGATCACCGCGGCCTTCCAGGGCGTCGAGGACGCCGCGGCCGATCTGGCGATCTATGGCGAGGGCGCGCCCGGGCGCTTCCAGCGCACGCGCTGGGACCGGCCCGGCGGCGGCGGCGGCGAGATGGCGGTGATGCGCGGCCGGGTCTTCGAGAAGGTCGGGGTCAACGTCTCCACCGTGCACGGCGTGTTCGACGCGCCGTTTCGCGACCGCATCCCGGGCGCCACGGGCGACGGGCGGTTCTGGGCGTCGGGCATCAGCTTGGTGGCGCATCTCGCCAGCCCGCGGGTCCCGGCGGTGCATATGAACACGCGGATGATCGCCACCTCCGTCGGCTGGTTCGGCGGCGGAACGGACCTCACGCCGATGGTGCCGGTGGCCGCGGATACGGCGCATTTCCACGAGGTGCTGAAGGCGGTCTGCGACGCCCACGCTCCCGGCGACTACCCGCGCTTCAAGGCTTGGTGCGACGAGTACTTCTTCCTGAAGCACCGCGACGAGCCGCGCGGCGTCGGCGGCATCTTCTTCGACGACCTGGCGACCGGCGACTGGGCGGCGGATTTCGCCTTCGTCCAAGCGGTGGGGGCAGGGTTCCTCGACGCCTATCTGCCGATCGTCGACCGCCATCTGGCCGAACCCTGGACCGCGGAGGAGCGCCACCACCAGCTCGTCCGCCGCGGCCGCTATGTCGAGTTCAACCTGCTCTACGATCGCGGCACCACCTTCGGCCTCAACACCGGCGGCAATGTCGAGGCGATCCTGATGAGCCTGCCCCCCGCCGTCGCCTGGCCTTAGATCAACCTGCGTTCAGATGGACTCATCTGAACGCAGATAAGTTGATCTAATTCAAAGTGTTTAGAGCATCCTATCAGCGTCCATTCGGACGCAGGATGCTCTAGGCCGTACCGACCTTCATCGCCGCCGCTCGCATAAGCCCTCCCCCTCGATGGGGGAGGGTTGGGTGGGGGTGATGCTTGTCGGTGGCGAAGCCGGAAGACGGAGGCGCCGAGGTCGTGCGGCGACATCACCCCCACCCTGACCCTCCCCCATCGAGGGGGAGGGAAACAATGTCGATTGATCCTAGGTCTCGCTCGGCATCACTCCGACGGATAGCGGGTGCCG
This sequence comes from Alphaproteobacteria bacterium, assembly GCA_028284045.1. GTDB lineage: Bacteria > Pseudomonadota > Alphaproteobacteria > DSM-16000 > Inquilinaceae > JANQSN01. The sequence continues at coordinate 4,392 of JANQSN010000031.1, forward strand.
GTCCAGTTGGCGGGGCTTCTGGCGGTCGGCGGCAGGCCGCTCGACCAGGTGCCGTGGAACTCGCCGGGCCCGGTCATCTCGAAGCGCAAGGGGCCGCTGTCGCCGTCGTTGTGGTCCCATTCGCCGACCAGCACGCAGCCGTCACCGGCGAGGAACTGCCCCCGGATCGCGTAGTCGCGGCCCGATTGCAGCCGATAGGTGCCCACGACCTCGCCATCGGCGACGCTCAGGCGCATGTCCTCGTAGGTGGTGTCCCACAGCCCTTCCCAGTCGCCGGGCGCGCAGGCGAGGTCGCGCACCCCCTGACGGCACCAGCCGGTCACACCGTCCCACCAGAAGGCCCAACCCAAGGCGTCCGACACGGCCGCGCAATCGGCCTCGGTCGGCGTCGCGATGGTCAGCCCTTCGGGGCCGTACCAGCCGCGCTCGTCCCACACCAGGCATATGCTGCTGGCAGCGCTGTAAATGGCCAGCCGGCATTCGTGCACCATTTCGTCGCAGAAACGTTGGCAGGCCGCTTGGCCTTCGATCGGTCCGACCGCCAGGCTGCCGGCCGCCGCCGCGCCGGCCCCCACCAGCGCCGCGAGGGCACCAAGCCCGCCCAGGAGCCTCCGGTGCGCCCAGCGCGCCATCGAAAACCGCGTCCGCATCGCCTCTCGCAAACCCCTGCGCCGATCATCGACCTGAACCGAGGATAGGCGGCGTCCAACCGCACCGGCCAATCAAGTTGCCGTGCGATCAGCCGCTCTCGCGTCGCCAGGCGGCGGCCAGCGTGCCGAGGATGAGGATCAGCGCGACCGCCACCGGGCTCAGCGGGATCGTCGTCGTGCCGACCACCCGATAGTCGCCATTGGCGCGCAAGGCCAGCCAGTCCTCCCCCGCCCAGTCCGCCTGACCCTCCCCGCCCGGGCGGTGGCGCAGCGCCGGCACCGGGTCTTCCGCGACCCACCAGAGCCCGCCGCCGGTCTCTTCCACCAACGGGGCCAGGCGGTCGGGCGTGGTGCGCACATCGGCGAATTCCGGCGGGTCGGGCCGGCCGACCACCGCCAGCGCCGACAGCCCGTCCGGGCCGCTGACCCGGTAGAGGCCGGGCCCGTCCGCGGCGACCCGGGCGGTGGCCCGGCCCGGCGCCGCCGTCGCCAGGGGCACCGTCGTCGTCGTGCCGTCGGGCGCGGTGACGGTCACCGGGCCGGCCGACTCGCCCAGGCTGATGCGCTCGATGGCGATCTCGCGGCCGTCGACCGTGGCGGTCAGCGTGTTCTCCTCCAACTCCGGCTCGCGCATCAGCCAGTGGGCGAGGCGGCGCAGCAACTCCGCCTGGGGGCCGCCGCCTTCGAAGCCGCGCGCCCACAGCCAGATATGGTCGCTCATCATCTGCGCCACCCGGCCCTCGCCGACCCGGTCGAGGATCAACAGCGGCCGGTCGCCCGCCCCGGTCAGCACCGTCGTGCCGTCGGTCGCCGCCACCTCGATCTGGCGGAACCAGCGGCCCCAGCGCGGCGCCTCGCCGGCCGCCCCGCCGCCGGCCGCGGCCAGCGGCGCGGTCACCGGATGGCGCCGGCCCAGCTCGGCCAGGCGGGGCCGGAACCCTTCCTCCACGATCTGACCGGTCGGCGCGCCGGGCAGCACGCTACCGAGCGCGGTGTCGTAGAGCCCGAAGGCGGCAGCGAATTGCGGTCCGCTCGCCTCCAGGAAGGCGCCGCCGTCGCGGACATAGTTGGCGATGTTCTCGAAATAGAGGCTGGGCAGCACGCCGCGGCGCCGGTAGCGGTCGAAGATGATCAGGTCGAACTCGCCGAGGCTGATCTCGAACAGCTCGCGGATCGGGAAGGAGATCAGCGACAGCTCGTCGATCGGCGTGCCGTCCTGCTTCTCCGGCGGGCGCAGGATGGTGAAGTGCACCAGATCGACGCTGGGATCGCTCTTCAGGATGTTGCGCCAGGTCCGCTCCCCCGGATGCGGTTCGCCGGAGACCAACAGGACCCGCAGCCGGTCGCGCACGCCGCTGATGCCCAGCGCCACCCGGTTGTTGGCCAGCGTCAGCTCGGCCGGGCCCGCCTCAACGGTGATCTCGAAGACATTGGCGCCGCCGTGCTCGACCGGCAGCTCGACGATGCTGTCGCGCCCGACGGGTAGGCTGGCCGTGCCGATGACGGTGCCGTCGCGGCGGATTTCGGCGCGCGCCCGGTCGCCGGTGACGGACGCGCCGCCGGGTCCCGCCAAGTCGTCGACCCGCAGCGTGACGGCGGCGACCTCCCCGACCAGCGCGAAGCCGGGGGCGTTGACGGCCGTCAAGCGCCGGTCGCCCTCCTCCGGCGTGCCGGTCAGCAGCACATGCAGCGGGCCGAAGGGGCCGGCGCTTGCCGGCACGTCGTGGACCTGGCCATCGGTGATCAGCACAACGCCCGCCCGCCGGCGCGCCGGCACATCTGCCAGCGTCGCCGCCAGCCGGTCGAACAGGGCGGTGTGGTCGACCGGCGGCGGCGCCGCGCCCGCCACCGTCTCGGCCGCCGGCATGGCACTGTCGCTGGTGACCACGCGCAGTTCCAGCGCGTCGCCGGCAGCGGCGGGCTCCTGCAGGTCGGCCAGCGCGGCGGCAGCCGTCTCCGTCCGCTCCCCGATATCCTGGCTGGGCGAGCGGTCGACGACCACCACCGCGACATCGGCGATGGCTTCGCGCTGCTCCTGGCTGACGGAGGGGTTGACCAGCGCCAGCGCCAGCGCGGCGACGGCCGCCAGGCGCAGCCAGCCGCCGCGCCGGCCGAGGCCGATCGCCAGCAGCGCCAGCGCCAGGGCAACGCCGACCAGCAGCACCAGCACCGCCCACGGCACCAGCGGCGCCAACACCAGATCGGTGATCGCGGTCATTGGCCGAGGCGCTCCAGGATCGCCGGCACATGCACTTGGTCGGCCTTGTAGTTGCCGGTCAGCGTGTAGAGCACCGTGTTGATGCCGAAGCGGAAGGCCAGCTCCCGCTGGCGGTCGCCGCCGGGCACCAGGCTGACCAGCGGCCGGCCGAGCTGATCGGTCGCCCAGGCGGCGGCCCAGTCGTTGGCGCCGATGATGATCGCGCTGACGCCGTCATTGGCGGCATCCTCGCCGTCCTGCACCCAGACCGGCCCGCCGGCATAGCGGCCGGGGAAGTCCTGCATCAGGTAGAAGGCGCGGGTCAGCACATGATCGCCGGGCACCGGCCGGAGCGGCGGGATGTCCAGGCCGCGGGTCAGCTCTGCCAGGCGCTGCTGTCCGGTGCCCAGGCCGACATCCAAGCCGTGGTCGCGGGTGTCGATCAGCAGGGTGCCGCCGCGCGCCATGAAGGCGTTCAGCCGGTCGATCGCCGCCGGGCTCAACGGCCGCTGCTCCGGCGCCACCGGCCAGTAGAGCAGGGTGAAGAATGCCAGCTCGTCGATCGCCGGGTTGACCGCGACGGTGCCCACCGCCTCCACCGCCGTGCGCTGGCGCAAGACCTGGGCCAGCGCCTCCAGCCCGGCGCGCGCCATCTCGTCGACCGCCGGGTCGCCGGTTTCCAGATGCGCCAGGTGATAGCCGTTGGCGAGATCGAGAAAGGTTTCGTCATCCGCCGCCGCCGGCGGGGCGGCACCGGCCAGCGCGCCCGCCCCGGCAGCCAATGCCAGAAGGCCGGCCAAACGCCCGCGCCGCACCCGGCCCCCGGTCCGGCCCCCGGTCCGCCCGATGACGAGCAGAATGGCCTGGTCGGCGATCAGCAGCGCCAGCGCGGCGGCGAGCAGCCAGCCGGTCAGGTCCCGTTCCGCCGTCAGATCGTAGCCGCCGCGCGCCATGTCGCCGATCGCGGCGTCGAGCGGTGCGGGCGGCGGCAGCCGGTCGGCGAGATTGTGGACGCCCAGCGTGCCGTCCAGCCCATAGACGCCCGGCGGATGACGGCGGTCGATGGCCGGTTCCTCACCGGGCATCGGGGCGGCCGGCAGGCCGACGGCGGTCGCGGGCGGCGCACCGATCCGGCCGAACCCGTCGAGGATGCGCCGCGGCGCCAGCACAGCGGTATCGCCCGCCGCCGCACCGGATGCCGCGGGCAGCCCGTCGCTGAGCGCCACCACCCGGCGCAGCATGTCGACGAACAGGCCCGACAGCGGCAGGTTCGACCAACGCGGATCGGCGGTGACGTGGAACAGCACGATCCAGCCGCCAGCACCGCCACCCGCCGCCACCGGCCGGGCGGTGACCAGCGGCGTGCCGTCGGCCAGGCGCGCCCAGGTCCGCTCCGGCAGGTCGAGGGTGGGTTCCGCCAGCACCTGGCGGCGCACCCGCACCTCCGCCGGCACCGCCAGGCCGGCGAAGGGGCCGGCCTCCTCGAAGGCCGCCAGCGCCATCGGCTCGGTCCAGCTCAGCGGGCCGGCGAGATCCCGGTCGCCCTCCCGCAACCGCACCGGCACCAGCCGGTCCGGATGCGTGGCCAAGAGCGGCCCGGCGAAGCGCACCAGGACGCCGCCGCCCTCGACGAAGCGGTCCAGCCGGTCCAGCATCTCCGCCGGCAACTGCCCGATATCCGGCACCAGCAGCACCGCCGGGGCGTCGGTCAGAAGCTGGGCCAGCGGGCCTTCGCGCAGATCGGCGAAGGGATCGAGGGCGCGGTTGAGGTAATGCGCCTCGCTCAACAGCGGCTGGGCCGCGTCGACCGCCCCGTCGGTGGCGATGCCGACCGGAAAGCGCCGCCAGCCGCGATCGGCGAAGGCGACCGTGGCGGCACCGGTCGCGCCGGCCAGCGCGAACCGGTCGATGCGGTTGGCCAGTTCAGCCGGCAGATCGACCGGCGCGGTGCCGGCCGTCGCCCCCGCCGCCAGGACGACCGGGGTCTGGGCGAGCACCCGGCCGTCGCTGGCCAGGGCATCGGCGACGAAGCGTCGCTCCGGTCCGCCGCCCGTGCGGTCGACCGCGACCGTCAGCACGCCGTCCGCCCCCTGGCGCCCGGCCAGCCGCACCGGCATTCGCCCGGCCTCCGGCGTCACCAAGAGACTGCGGCCGCGCACCCGGATCGCCTCCGCCAACAGCGCCGCCGCCCGGTCCGCGTCCTCGCCCGCCGTCTCCACGATCCCGTCGGCCAGCCACAGCGTATGGGTCGCGCCGTTGAGGTCCAGCGCCGCCAGGGCTTCCGCCGCCGCCGCCCGGTCGGTCGGCCAGGGCTGCGGCACCAGCGCCGCCGCCGCCGCGCCCGCCGCCGCCGCGGTCATCGGCCCGAGCGCCGCGACCGGGCCGCCATCGGCCGGCGGAGCGGTCGCCAGCAGGACGATCGGCCGATCCTGGCGGCCGGCCCGGTCGATCGCCTCGCCCAGTACCCGCTGGCGCGCCGGCCAGTCCGCACCGGCCGCCCAGCCATTGTCGACCACCAGCACCACCGGCCCGCCGCCGACGAAATCGGTGGCCGGGTTGAGCACCGGCCGGGCCAGCGCGAGGATCACCAGACCGGCGATCAACAGGCGCAAGACCAACAGCCACCAGGGCGTGCGCGCCGGCGTCTCCTCCGTCTGGCGCAGGCCCGCCAGCAGACGCAGGGCCGGAAACACCTGGGTGCGCGGCGCCGGCGGCGTCACCCGCAACAGCCAGTAGAGGACCGGCAGGAGGCCGAGCGCCAGCAGCACCAGCGGCTGGGCGACGGCGACGGCACCGAGGCTCAGCATCGCCACCACCGCGCCGGCAGCATGCGGCCGGCCCCGCTCATCGCCCTGCCCCGGCGCGCCCCACGCCGCCGTCCAGCGCCGTGTAGAGCGCCAGCAGCGCCCCTTCCGGCGGCCGCGACAGGTCGTGCAGCGCATGGGTCCAGCCGGCCTGGCGGGCGATCGCGGCAACCCCGCGGATCTGCGCCGCAAGGGCCGCGCGATACTCCGCCCGCAGGGACTCCACCCGCGCGACGGTCACGGCGCCCTCGCCCTCCGGATCCAGAAAGCGGGTGCGTCCGGCATAGGGCAGGCTGCGCTCCGCCGGATCGAGGATCTGCAGGAAATGGCCGCGCATCTGCCGGCGCACGAAGCCGGCGACCCGCTCGGCGATGCGGTCCAGCGGGTCGAGGAAGTCGCCGAACAGGACGATCTCGCCATGGCGCGCCAAGTCGCCGGCAACCGGCATGCCGCCATCAGCCTCTTCGGCCGGGCCGCGCAGCAGGTCCGCCGCGAAGCGCCTGAGGTCGAGCCGGCCGGCAATCGGCGGCGCGCGGCGGTCGAGCAGGGCGACCCGCTCCCCGGCGCGGCCGAGCAGGGCGGCCAGCGCCAACAGCATCAGTTCCGCGCGCTGGCGCTTGCTGCCCTGGTCGGTGGAGGCGAAACCCATGGAGGCGGATGTGTCGCGCCACAGCCAGACGGTCTGCGCGGCCTCCCATTCCAGCTCGCGGATGAACGGGCGCTGGCTGCGCGCGGTCTGGCGCCAGTCGATGCGCTGGACCGGGTCGCCCGGATGATAGGCGCGGAACTGCCAGAAGCTCTCGCCCGGGCCGACGCGGCGCCGGCCGTGCACGCCCTGGGCGATGGTCTGGGCGACCCGCTCCGCCGCGACCAGCAGGCCGGGCAGGCTGCCGGACAGGCGCTCCGCCGCCGCCGCGGCCGCATCGGGGCTGCCGGGCAGCGGGGTCGGGGACGCCCGGCCGCGCCGGCCGGCCGTCGCGAGGGCCGCGAAGGGGCGCAAGGCCGTCGATCCTCTGGCCCGCCTGCGGGCTCAGCGATAAGGCGCGAGCAGGCGGTCGATCACATGATCGACGGTGACGCCGTCGGCCCGCGCCGCGAAGGTCAGCGCCATGCGATGGCGCAGCACCGGGCCGGCCAGCGCCACCACGTCGTCGATCGACGGCGCCATGCGGCCGTCCAGCAGCGCGCGCGCCCGGCAGGCCAGCATCAGCGCCTGGCTGGCGCGCGGCCCCGGCCCCCAGACCACCTGGCCCTCGGTGGCGTCGGACGACCCGGGCGCCTCGGCCCCGCCGGGCGGCCGGGCGCTGCGCACCAGGCCGAGAATGGCGTCGACCACGCTGTCGCCGACCGGCAGGCGGCGCACCAGGATCTGCGCCTGGAGGAGCTGATCGGCGGTCATCACCGGTTGCACGGCGGTCTGCACCGCGCCGGTGGTGGCCAGCAGCATGGTGCGCTCCGCGGCGAGGTCGGGATAGTCGACGTCGACCTGCAGGAGGAACCGGTCGAGCTGGGCTTCCGGCAGCGGATAGGTGCCTTCCTGCTCCAGCGGGTTCTGGGTGGCCAGCACATGGAAGGGCCGCGGCAACGCATGGGCGTGGCCGGCGACGGTCACCCGGTGCTCCTGCATCGCCTGCAGCAGCGCGGATTGGGTGCGCGGGCTGGCGCGGTTGACCTCGTCGGCCATCAGAAGCTGGGAGAACACCGGCCCCGGCAGGAAGCGGAAGGACCGCCGGCCGTCGGCCGCCTCCTCCAGCACTTCCGATCCTAAGATGTCCGCCGGCATCAGGTCCGGCGTGCACTGGATGCGCCGGGCTTCCAGGCCGAGCACGACGCCCAGCGTCTCCACCAGCCGGGTCTTCGCCAGGCCCGGCACGCCGACCAGAAGGGCGTGGCCGCCGGCCAGCAGGCTGACCAGCGTCTGGTCGACCACCGCGTCCTGGCCGAAGATCACCTCGCCGATGCGCCGGCGCGACAGTTGCAGGAGGCCGCCGATCTCCGCGACCTCGCCGGCCAGGCCGGCGGCCGCCGACCCGACCTCCGGCCGGTCGCCCGCCTGGACGTTTTCCGCCTCGCTCTTGGTCTCCATCGCCTTATTCGCGCTCCGCCCGCGCCCGCAGACGACGCCCGGGCGGACGATCGTCCCGCCGAGGCGGTTCATCGAGGGTTGCCGTTTCCCGCGCTGCGGCAACGCGCGCCTGCCGGCGCCCACTCCTGTGGGGCTGCCCCGACGACGCGCCGATGCTACCGTTCGCAAGGTCTCACCACTGTGTAGGAGACTATGGCGAAATTCGGAAGCGACCAGGGTAGCGGCGCCAACGGCGCACGCAACCCGGACGACCCAAGAGGCCCCGCGGCGGCCGGTCGTATGGGCGGACCGGTCGGCGGGCCCGTCGGCGGCTGGTACGACATCCGCATCGTCCGCGACGGCACCTGGCACTATCAGGGCAGCCCGATCCGGCGGCCCGCGCTGGTCAAGCTGTTCGCCGGCGTGCTGAGCCGCGATTCGGCCGGCGACTACTGGCTGGCCACTCCGACGGAGCGCGGCCGCATCCAGGTCGACGATGCGCCTTTCGTCGCGGTCGATCTGACGGCGGTCGGCGCGGGACCCGATCAGACCCTGACTTTCCGGACCAATCTCGACCAGGAGGCGACCGCCGGGGACGATCATCCGCTGCGCATGACGTTCTCCGCTGGCGTTGGCGAGCCGAGTCCGTATATTTTGATATCTCAGGGTCTCGAAGCGCTGATCATCCGCTCGGTCTATTATCGGCTGGCCGACTTGGCCGTCGAACACGAGCATCGGATCGGCGTGTGGAGCCGGCAGCGATTCTTCCCCCTCGATCCGCCGCCGGAGGCGGCCGACGGTTGAGTGTTCGGTTCTGAACACGCCCCCGTGGCCGCGCCAAAGGAACGCGCGATGTCATGGGAAGCCTGGCTGGCCTTCGTCGTCTTGGAAACCGCGCTGTGCCTCGCCCCGGGGCCGGCGGTGCTGTTCGTGGTCAGCCAGGGATTGCGGCGCGGGCCGGGGGCGGCCTTGTGGGCGTCGGGCGGCGTGCTCGGCGCCAATGCCATCTACTTCGCCGTGTCGGCCACCGGGCTTGGCGTTCTGCTCCTGGCGTCATGGGAGCTGTTCGTCCTGGTCAAATGGCTCGGGGCAGCCTGGCTGATCTGGCTGGGCGTGCAGGCGCTGCGCGCCCGGCCGACGGCCGTCGCGCCCGGGCCGCTGCCCGCCGTCCAGGCGGGGCGGATCTTTCGGGCCGGGCTGGCGATGAAACTCGCCGACCCGAAGACCATCCTCTATTTCGGCGCCCTGTTGCCGCAGTTCATCGATCCGGCCGGCAATGTCGGCCAACAGATACTGATCCTCGGCCTCACCTCCGTCGTAATCGAATTTGCCGTGCTGGCCGGCTATGGCGGGCTGGCCGGGCGGGTGCGCCTGATCGTCAGCCGACCGGCGGTGATCGTCTGGTTCGAGCGCACCGCCGGCAGCCTGTTGGTCGCCGCCGGCGTCGGCCTGGCGCTATGGCGCCGGTCGGAGCCGTGAGCGCGCCGGGACAAACAACGCGAAGGACCCCGCCATGGCGGCCCCTAGACCGATGATCCTCCCAACCAAACCCGACCTCGGCGGGGCTGTGACGATGGCGCTTCGCCCGGCGGCGAACGGCAATCCAGCACCGGTCGCCGATGCCCGCGCGCGCATCACCGAACGGCTGGCCGCCGCCCGGGAACCCGACCGGCGGGCGCGGGTGCGCGGCGATTTCGACCTCAACCCGCACCTCCACCCCCCCGCGGTGCTGCGCCCGGCCGCGGTGCTGGTGCCGCTGGTCGATCACGGCGACCGCTGGTCGGTGCTGCTGACCCAGCGCACGGTGCATCTGTCGGCGCATGCCGGCCAGATCAGCTTCCCCGGCGGCGGGCGGGAGCCGCGCGACGCCGACGGCCAGGACACAGCCTTGCGCGAAACGCAGGAGGAGATCGGTATCGCCCCGGCCTCCGTCGACATCCTCGGCCGCCTCGACACCTATCTGACCCGCACCGGCTTCGAGGTGGAACCGGTGGTCGGCGCGCTGACGGCGCCCTTGTCGGTGACGCCCGATCCGTTCGAGGTCGCGGACGTCTTTGAGGTGCCGCTGGACTTCGTGCTGGGCGAACAGATGCCGGTCACCCACAGCCGCGTGGTTGCCGAGCGCGACCACCGCTACTACGTGTTCCCCTATGGCGAGCGGTATATCTGGGGCGCCACGGCCGGCATGCTCGTCAATCTGCGCGAGGTGCTGCTGGGCAGCCAGTGACCGCCGCCCCTCCCCCCTCACGCTGAAGACGGGCATGCGGCAACTGCTTCTCCTCCTCCTCATCCTGGTGCCCGCGGCGATCTATCTCGGGTATGTGCTGTCGACCGGCGCGACGGCGGAGCGCCTGAAGCGGGCGCCCTGGGTCTGGCTGGCCCTGGCCGGGGTGGCGCTCTATGCCGCCGCGCTGGCCACCTGGGCACTGACCGGCGATCCGGCCGGTGGCGAGTACATCCCGCCCCGCCTGATCGACGGCGAGATCGTGCCGCCGACCCATGTCCCGGAGGGCGGGGCGGAGACGGGGGGCGTACCGGGTGACGTCACCGAAGAGGAATGACGACGGCCCAACCGACATCGTCCTGCCGGCCGTCGGCTGGCGGTCCGACCCGGCAACCCAGCGGCTGATCGGCGTCTTCGGCGCGGCCGGGGTGGCGGTGCGCGCCGTCGGCGGCGCCGTGCGCGACGCGCTCGCCGGGCGCCCGGTCGGCGATGTCGACCTGGCCACCCCCTTAGCGCCGGCGGACGTGGTGGCGCTGGTGCGCGGTGCGGGCCTGACCGCCATCCCCACCGGCGCCGATCACGGCACCATCACCGCGGTGGTCGACCGCCACCCGTTCGAGATCACCACGCTGCGCCGCGATGTCGAGACCGACGGCCGCCACGCCGTCGTCGCCTTCACCGACGACTGGCGCGAGGATGCCGCGCGCCGCGACTTCACCATCAACGCCCTGTCGGCGGACCCCGACGGCCGGGTCTACGACTATTTCGGCGGGCTTTGCGACCTTGCGGCGGGCCGCGTGCGGTTCGTCGGCGACGCCGATCTCCGGGTCCGCGAGGACTATCTGCGCCTCCTGCGCTATTTCCGCTTCTTCGCGCGCTATGGCCGGGAGCCGGCGGACGCCGCGGCGCTGGCGGCGGCAGTGCGCCATGCCGGCTGCCTCGACCGGCTGTCGGGCGAGCGGCTGCATCAGGAGCTGGCGAAGCTGCTGGCCCCGGCGACCGCGGCGGCCCCGTCCGACGCCGTCGCGGCGTGGCGGCTGATGACCGCCAGCGGCGTCGCCGCCGCGCTGATCGGCGAGGACGGCGACGCCGACCGGCTGGCCCGATTGATCGGTCTGGCGGCCGACGCCGACTGGCTGGTCCGGCTGGCCGCGCTGGTCACCCGCGCCGATGCCGCCGACCGCCTGGCCCAACGCCTGGTCCTGAGCCGCAAGGAGGCGGAGCGCCTGGCCGGGCTGGCCGGCCCCGACCGGGTGCACCTCGACACACCCGCCGCTGCGGCGGCGCGCCGTGCCGCCTATGACCGGCGCCACCCCGACCGGCGGCTGGCCCTGGTCGCCGACGCGCTGCTGCTCGCCGCCGCCGACGCGGCCGATCCGGCCCCGTGGCTTGGCGCGCGGGCCGATCTCCTGGCCGCACCGCCGCCGCCCTTTCCGATCGGCGGGCAGGACGGAAGGGCGCTGGGCCTGCCCGGCGACGCCCGGCTCGGCGCCCTGTTGTCGGCGGTGGAGGACTGGTGGATCGCCGGCGACTTCGCCGGCGACCGCGCGGCCTGCCTGGCGGAGCTGGCCCGGCGCGCGGCCTGAGGCGGGTGGCGCGACCTTCGCACTTGCGAGAAATGGGTTGCCAGGCCGGGCGCCGCCCGGGGATCATGCGGGACAACCCGGCTGCCCGGTTGCGCGCCCCCACGCGATCCACCCCCGGTCCGGGAGACCATAGAGAACCGCGTGGGGAGGACCACCGATCATGGCGGCAGTTCTATCCGGCCTTCGGGTCGTCGAAGGCTCGGCCTTCGTGGCAATGCCGCTGGGCGGCATGACGCTGGCCCAGCTCGGCGCCGACGTCATTCGCTTCGACCCGATCGGCGGCGGGCTGGACGCCAAGCGCTGGCCGATCGACCTGTCCAGCGGCAAGAGCCTGTTCTGGGCCGGCCTCAACAAGGGCAAGCGGTCGATCGCCGTGGACTTCCGCAAGCCGGCGGGCCAGGAGCTGCTGACCCGGCTGATCAGCGCCCCCGGCGACGACGGCGGACTGTTCCTGACCAATTTCCCGGCGCGCGGCTGGCTCGGCTACGAGCGGCTGAAGAGCCACCGGGAAGACTTGATCATGGTCAACCTGGTCGGCCGGCGCGACGGCCGGTCGGAAGTCGACTACACCGTCAACCCCCAGGTCGGCTTTCCGCTGGTCACCGGCCCGCGCATCTGGTCGCGCCCGGTCAACCATCTGCTGCCGGCCTGGGACTGCATCGCCGGCCAGATGAGCCTGGTCGGCCTCCTGGCCGCGGAGCGCCACCGCCGGCTGACCGGCGAAGGCCAGCTTGTCCGCCTGGCGCTGAAGGATGTGGCGCTGGCGATGCTAGGCAATCTCGGCATCATCGGCGAGGTCGGGGTGAACGACGCCGACCGGCCGAAGGACGGCAACTATCTCTACGGCGCCTATGGCCGCGACTTCGGCACGCTGGACGGCCGGCGGATCATGGTGGTCGGCCTGACCCCGGGCCAGTGGTCGAGCCTGCGCAAGGCCACCGGCCTCGGCGAGGAGCTGGACATGCTGGGGCGCAAGCTCGGCCTCGACCTCAACGACGAGGGCAACCGCTTCCGCGCCCGCCGCCAGATCACCGCGGTGCTGGAGCCGTGGTTCGAGACCCGGCTGCTCGCCGAGATCCGCGAGATCTTCGACCGCGAGGGCGTCACCTGGGCGGAGTACCACACCGTCCGCGAGGTGATCGAGAAGGACCCCGACTGCTCCACAGCCAACGAGATGTTCGAAGAGGTCGAACATCCGGGCGTGGGTTCCTATCTGATGCCGGGGTCGCCGATCGACTTCGGCATGCTCGACCGGCTGCCGGTGCGCCGCGCGCCGGAGCTGGGCGAGCATACCGACGAAATCCTGCTGGACGTGCTGGGCATGTCCGAAGGCGAGGTCGGCCGCCTGCACGACAGCGCGGTGATCGCTGGCCCGCGCGGTCGCTGAGGCCGCAACGGCCCCGGTCTCGCCGCCGGGGCCTTCTGTCGAGATCGACGGGTTCGGGACCGCCGGCGCCTGCGGCCGGCCGCTTGCTGGCGCGCGGCCGGCAACGCGGGTAGAGACGAGAGGGTCGCGGATTCATGGACGTGCTGCTCGATTTCGGCGCCAAGCTGGTCAACCAGCTTCAAGCCCCGGCGCTGGCCTTCCTGATCGGCGGCATGGTCGTGGCGGCGCTGGGCAGCCGCCTGCAGATCCCCAACGCGATCTACCAGTTCATCGTGTTCATGCTGCTGATGCGCATCGGCATCAACGGCGGCATGGAAATCCGCGAGGCCGACCTCACCGCCATGGTGCTGCCGGCGCTGGCGGCGGTGGTGCTCGGCCTGGCGATCGTGCTGATCGGCACGCTGGTCTTCGCGATCCTGCCCGGTGTGCGCAAGGAGGACGGCATCGCCACCGCGGGCCTGTTCGGCGCCGTCAGCGCCTCGACGCTGGCCGCCGCGGCCCTGCTTTTGGAAGAGGAGGGGTTGGCCTATGAGGGCTGGGCGCCCGCGCTCTACCCCTTCATGGACATCCCGGCGCTGGTGCTGGCGATTGTCCTGGCCGGCGTCCACCGCACCCGCCAGCAGGAGGGCGCGGACGCCAAGGTGCGGATCTGGCCGATCGTCAAGGAGAGCCTGCAGGGTTCCGCCCTGTCGGCCTTGCTCTTGGGCCTGGCGCTCGGCCTCCTGACACGCCCCGACCGGGTGTTCGACAGCTTCTACGACCCGCTGTTCCGCGGCCTCCTGTCGATCCTCATGCTGATCATGGGCATCGAGGCCTATGCCCGGCTGAAGGAGCTGCGCAAGGTCGCCCACTGGTATGCGGTCTATGCCGTCGTGGCGCCGATCACCCATGGCTTCCTGGGCTTCGGGCTCGGCTATGTCGCCTATGTGCTGGTGGGCTTCAGCCCGGGCGGCGTGGTGCTGTTGGCGGTGATGGCGGCCTCAAGCTCCGACATCTCCGGCCCGCCGACGCTGCGCGCCGGCATCCCGACGGCCAACCCGTCCTCCTATATCGGGGCGTCCACCAGCCTCGGCACACCGGTCGCGATCGCCGTGTGCATACCCTTGTTCATCGCGCTGGCGGAGGTGGTGTTCCCCGTATAGGGGGCCTCAGGCCTCGGGATCCTTGGCGAATTTCCGGGGCCGCAGCACCTCGACATCCTCCATATAGGTGATGCCGGAATAGTCCGCGAAGTACTGGGCGGCCACCTCGTCGGCGATGCGGTTGGCCACCGCTTCGCTCGACGTGATCACCTCGACCTTCACATTGGTGAACTCGTCGACGATGCCCAGCCGGTCGGCGGGCCGCAGATTGCGCCGGCCCTTGCCGCCCGCGGCGACCACCGTATAGCCGGTGCCGCCGCAGCGCTCGATGATCTGCGCGACGCCGGGGAGGATCAGCTTCTCCGTAATGATCACGATTTTCTTGGCCCTGTGCGCCATCGCTTGTCCCTCTTCGATCCGGACCCTGGTTCCCGCCGTCCGCGCCGGCAGTCAAGCCGGCAGAGGGCGTGAGCGCAAGCCGGCTCGATCGGGCCTTTCGCCGGGCGGCCCACCAAGCGATAGTCAGGAAACTAATCGGTCAACCTGAGCCGGAGGGAGGGATCATCCATGACGAGAGCCACGACAGGCGGACCGGTGTGGCTGGCGGCGCTGGCGCTGGCCGCAGCCCTGCTGCTGCCGGCGGCGGCCGCGGCCCAGGACAAGCCGGACTGCTACGCCGGAAACATCGTCGAAGTGGAATGGAACGGTCAGTGGTATCGGACGGAGGTGCTGGACGTCGCCCGCCCCGACGGCACCTGCCCGATCACCTATATCGGCTACGACAGCAGTTGGGACGAGGCCGTGCAGCCGGCGCGCCTGCGGGCCATCGCCGGCACGGGCGAGGTCCCCAAGGCCAGTCTGTGCAACCCCGGTACCGCGGTGGGCGTGGAATGGCAGGGAAGCTGGTACGAAGGCCGGGTGCTGGAGGGGCCGCGCCCCGACGGCCTGTGCTACATCACCTATGTCGGCTGGTCGTCGTCCTGGGACGAATGGGTGACGCCCGAACGGCTGCGCGCGCCCTGAGCCGCCGCATCGCGCGCCCGGTCTTCGGCCTGCGACCGGCGGACCGAGCGGAGCTGCCAGACGCCGAACGCGATCACCGCGCCGAAGACCATCAGCA
This sequence comes from Alphaproteobacteria bacterium, assembly GCA_028284045.1. Lineage (GTDB taxonomy): Bacteria > Pseudomonadota > Alphaproteobacteria > DSM-16000 > Inquilinaceae > JANQSN01. The sequence continues at coordinate 19,507 of JANQSN010000031.1, forward strand.
GCTCGATCAGGACGATCGTCGAGGACGCCATCTCAGTCCGCGCCGCCGTCGCTTTGCGACCCCGGTTCTTGCGACCGCTCGCGCTCGCGGCGGCGCTCCCGATAGGTGAAGTAGTACATCACCGCGATGCCGCCGCCGAAGAAGAACAGCAGCTCCAACAGCACATAGGTGTCCATCGTCCGCGCCTCCCCCCAATCCCGGCCGGTCAGCCCGCCGCGCCGGTCAGCGCCACCAGAACGGCCATGACGGCGATACCGGCGGCGACGCCGGCCAGCACCCGCCGGCCGGCAAGATACCAGACCGCCACACCCGCCGCCGTCGCCCCCAGCCGGGCCCACAGCGGCGTCTCCGCCAGCACGCCGAGCGGCAGGACGATCATCCGCGCGATCACCGCCGCCAGCAGCGCGTAGGCGACGCAAGCCACCCACGCGATCACCCGGCCCTCGGGATCGATGCGGCCGGCCACCACGACGCCGAGCGCCCGCCACCCATAGGTGACCAGGGCGCCGATCGCCAGCGCCGCCAGGGCGTAGCCCGGCTCGATCACTCGCCGGCGGGCTCCCCGCCCGTCCGCGCGGGCGGCGGCGGCCAGCGCCGCTCCACCCCATAGGCCAGCGTGCCGGCCGCGAGACCCGCGACCAGAAGGCCCCAGTCCGGGTTCGCCAGGTGCAAGGCAGGCCCCAGACCCGCGCCGGCCAGCAGGGCGACCACCCGCGACGGCCGCGTCGTCTCCTCCACCAACAACAGAAGGAAGTAGATCGGATTGAGAAAGACCAAGGCCAGCGATACCGACGGCGGCAGCGCCGCCGCGGCGGCGTAGCCCAGCGCCGTCGCCGCCAGCGAGGCGCCCCACAGCGTGGTGCCGAAGCCGACCAGATAGGCCAGCCGCGCCTCCACCGGCAGCGACGGCACCCGCCGCATGGTGAAGATCCACGAGGTGACGGCGATCAGATGGGCGGCCAGAAACAGCTTCCAACGCGCCACCCCGGGCCCGGCGAGCCGCGGCACCAGCGTGACCACCAGCGGCAAGAGCCGCGCATTGGTCAGGCCGACCGCCAGCCCGATCAGCAGCAGCGACGCGCCGGCCGCCGCCATCTCCACGGCGACCACCTGGCCCGGCAAGGCCCAGCCGGTCAGCGTGGAGAACAGCGCGAGCGAAAGATCCAGCTCGCTGGCCCGCACCAGCGAGCCGAAGCCGAAGAAGCTGGCCATCAGCACCACGACGGGCGCGCCGATCGCGTCACGCACACCGAGCGTCAGCGCCGACGGCCGGTCCCACCGCCCGCCGGCCGTGCCGTCGCCGGCGGTCATGGAGTGTCGCCGAGGCGGTCGGCGAGGTCGGTGAGCAGGGCCGGCACATCCGGCGGCTGCACGACGGCGCCGCGGATCAGGTCGTCGAACTGCTCGGTCAGCGCCCGGATATGCTCGGTGGTGGAGAAGACGAAGAACATCTGTCCGAGATAGACCGCCGCGCGCAGCGGGCCGAAGATGGTGACGGGGACGGCGAAGCGCTCCAGCCCGTCATAGAGGAACCACCGGAAGGTCGGGTAGAGCTCGCGCGTCAGGTCTGCCATGTGCCGAAGCTGGCTCGCCCGCACATCAGCCGGCAGGCCGGACCAGATGCCCTCGCCGCGGGCGAAGCCCTCGACGGTCTGGATCGCGGTGCAGGCCTCCATGTCGGTTTCCGGCCGGCGCTGATAGGCCAGCGTGCGGGCCGTGGCCTCCAGCCCGCGCTCCGGCGTGCGCGCCGCGGAGCTGCCCAGCTCGTAGCGGGTCACCGCGTCCATCTTCAGAAGATCCGGCAGGCTCGACGGCACATAGCGGATCTTGTAGCCGGCGGCCTCCGCGTGCCAGCCGATGAGCTGCTCGTCGGACACCGCGCGGGCGTCGCGCTCGATGCTGGGGCCGGCCTCGGCGATGATGTCGGCGCCGATATGGCCACCCTCGCGGCTGAGCCCGAGCAGCCAGTCGACGCTGACCTGACGCGCAGCGGCGATGGCGGCCAGGGTCTCCACCCGCGGCAGCCGGTCGTTGGCCGGCGACAGAAGCTGCGACAGCGTCGAGCGGTCCATGCCGACGGCGTGCGCGAAGGCGCTGCGGCCGAGCCCGCTGTCGGCGATCACCTGCTCCAGGCGGCGGCGAAACTGGTCAAGGAAGTCGCGGCGATCCATGCCAACCACCCTTGCGCAAGCCGCCGACGGCCCGCAAGCGGCGTGATGCGGAACCGCGGCACGGTGCCGCGGGATCTCCCGCAGCCTGCCGAGAATGTGCGATATATCCGATATAGTGCGTTTTCACATCTTGTAGATGGAAATGTGCGCGTTCGCGCGTTGTCAGCACGGCTTTTCTGTATGATCTTCGTTGCGTGACGGATATACGCAATTTTTCAGTTTGGCCGATGACGTTGCTCAACCATGCGGATGTTTGGCCGGCGACGGGACGGCCCTGGGTCGGCGCCGCCGCGGCGCAGAAGGCCGAGAAGGTCGCCGTCGAATGGCCGACCCTGGCGCTGGCGATCACGATCTACGGTGCCTGGGCGGCCCTGACGCTGCTGCACGACCATATCCCGTGGCCGCTTCTGGTCGCGCTGGGCGCCTGGACGGTCGCCTGGCACGGCTCGCTGCAGCATGAGACGATCCACGGCCACCCGACCCGCCGGCGCTGGCTGAATGCCGCCATCGGCTGGCCGCCCTTGGCGCTGTGGCTGCCGTATCCGCTCTATCGCAAGGCGCATCTGCTGCACCATCGCGACGGAAAACTGACCCATCCGCTGCAGGATCCGGAAAGCGTCTATTGGCGCGCGGCCGACTGGCGGACGCTGCCGCGCTGGGTGCGCGGCATCCTGATGGCCAACCAGACGCTGCTGGGCCGCCTGACCCTCGGGCCGGCGGTGATGGCGGTGCGGTGCTGGAGTGCCGCCGTCCGCGCGATCCGCGCCGGCGATCGCTGGCAGGCGCGCGTCTGGGCCGGACATGCGCTATCGGTCGCCGTCCTGGTGGCGTGGCTCGTCTGGGTGGCCGGCATGCCGCTATGGCTCTATGCCGTCGCCGTCGCCTGGCCGGGGGTGGCGCTGTCGCTGCTGCGGTCGTTCGCCGAGCACCGGGCACCGCGGGACGACGGGCAAGGCGCCACGGCGGCGGTGGTCCGCGCCCCGCTGGGCGGACTGCTGTTCCTGAACAACAATCTGCACACTGCGCACCACAAGCGCCCGGGCCTGGCGTGGTACCGGCTGCCCGCCGCCTTCCGGGCCGCCCCGTCGCGGCTGGGCGCTCTGGCGGCGGCCCGCGGCGCCGGCCTCTATCGCGGCTATGGCGAGGTCGCGCGCCGCTACCTGCTGCGCCCCATCGACCACCCGATCCATCCGGCGGATCGGGTCGGTGGCCGGTGATCTTCAATCATCACCGCGGAACCGCTAAACGCGCCCGGCTTCCTTCGCCGCGTTCGTCAGTTGGGCTACCAAGCAGGCGTCCAGTATTTCCTCGATCTTCGAGACATCGATTTCTTCTGAGTTGCGCCAGACGGCATCCGCCGCCTCAAGCGCGCCGTAGTACGGTAATTTATTCTGCGATATCTGATCGGGTATCGTCGGTGACCCAGGCAGCAGGCTGTTCAGTTTCACGCTGAGGGCGATATACGATGCAATCCGTGACGTCCTACCGTTTCCGTCTGCGAATGGGTGAATCCAGTTGATCTTCCATAAGAGATATGATGCCAGATAGAGGGCCGATTTTTCTTCCCAGTTCTTATCTACATGATCGCACATCATGGCCACTTCTTCCGCGACCATGAATGCGGCCGGCGGCTCATGCCTACTTCCTTCGATGGCGACGGGCGTATTGCGGTATGTGCCCGCCATCTGATGAATGCCCTCCAACGCAGCGGCATTCAACTGAAGCAGGTGGGAGGGCCGCAATCGGAAGGGGCGCTCTCGGTCATGCACGTGCTGCCTAATGATCTCCATGGCCAAAGAGAATTGTCTCCGGCCATTCTCTACCTCTCTTCGCGCCTTCTCCTCGGCGTCGGTGATCAGCTCCAGCGGTTGCGACTTGCTGAACCGATCAATCATTATTGCCGTGTTCCGCGGCCGACATTTCAGCATCCACGGTGTCGACGAGCTGGCGTGTGATTCTTTGATTCTCGATATTCGTATTGCCATAAACGAAACTACGCCTCTGACGCGCGAACTGCTCTTCTGTCATCTGGATATCGCGCGTTTTTCTGATCAATTCTTCGAGCTTCTTGTTCATTTCTCAATCCCTCCGGAATTACTCCAAGAATCCTAGCCAAAGCCGACCGCGGCTTCAAGCACGCCGCCGCGCCCCTATCCCAGCCGGGCCAGCAGGCGGACGATGCGGCGGGTGCCGTCGGAGAACAGGCGGTCGGTGAAGTAGCTGCCGGCGGCGCGCTTGGTCACCTCGCTGAAGGTCGGATAGGGGGCGATCAGCGTCGCCAGATCACCGATCTTCAGTCTCTTGTGGATCGCCAGCCCCCAGGGCAGCACCAGCTCGCCCGCGCTCGGGCTGACGATGCTGGCGCCCAGCACGCGCCCCTTGCGGTCCAGCATGGCCTTGATCCGGCCTTCGGTCCGGCGCTCCGCCTGAGCGCGGTCGTTCTCCGCGAACGACCAGCCGACGGTGCGCACGCCGTCGCCGAAGCGCTCGCGCGCCGCCGCCTCGGTCAAGCCGACCTGGGCAAGTTCCGGATCGGTGTAGGTGACCCAGGGCAGCGCCCGGTAGTCGACCTTGGCCGGCAGGCGGAACAGCGCGTTCTTCACCACCACGCTGGCGTGGTAGCCGGCAACATGGGTGAATTGCGGTCCGCCGGCCACGTCGCCGATGGCATAGGCGCGCCGATTGGTGGTCCGCAGGCCGCCGTCGACCTGGATGCCGCCGCGGTCGTAGGCGATGCCGGCGCGTTCGAGATCCAGGACGTCGACATTCGGCGACCGGCCCGCTGCGATCAGAAGATGCGAGCCCTCGATGACGCGCTTGCCGCCGTCGCCGACCAGCACCAGGCGGACGCCGGCGTCGTCCGCGCCACCCGGCTCGATCCGCGAGACCGAGGCGTCCTCGACGATCGCCACCCCTTCCGCGGCGAGGCGCTCGCGCAGCACCGCCACCAGATCGGCGTCGTCGCGCGGCAGGATGCGAAAGCGCTCCACCACCGTGACCCGGCTGCCCAGCCGGCGATGCGCCTGCGCCATCTCCAGGCCGATCGGCCCGCCGCCCAGCACCACCAGATGGTCCGGCCGGGTGCGGTTCTCGAAGATCGTCTCGTTGGTGAACAGGGGCACGTCGCCGATCCCCGGCACCGGCGGGATCGCGGCGCGCGAGCCGGTGGCGATCACGAAGCGCCGCGGCGTGACCCGCGCCTCGCTGCCGTCGTTCAGCGCGACATGGACCGTCCGGGCATCGGCGAACCGGGCATGGCCGGACAGCACCGTCACCCCCAGCCCCTCGAAGCGCTCGACACTGTCATGCGGGGCGATCGCCCCGATCACGCCGTGCACATGGGCGTTGACGGCGGCGAAATCGACCGGCGGCTCGGCGGTCTCGATGCCGAACGGCGCCGACGCCCGCCACGCCTCGGCATGATGGGCGGCCGCCAGCAGCGCCTTCGACGGCACGCAGCCGGTGTTGAGGCAGTCGCCGCCCATCGCGCCCTTTTCGATCAGCACCGTGGACGCGCCCATCTGGCTGGCGCCCGCGGCCACCGACAGGCCGGCGGAGCCGGCGCCGATCACGCACAGATCGGGTTGCAGGGAACGCACCATCGCCAATTACCGGATTGTGGAAGGGGAAGCCGTCGGCGCCGCCGCTCAGGCCGGCCCGTCGGCCGCGCGACGGGCGCGGAGCTGTTTGTAGACCACCGGCACCAGCGACAGGATCGCAAGGCCGATCAACGGCAACAGGATCTCCGGCTGGAAGATGATCGCGAGATCCGGGTCCTGGCCCATGTCCAGCGTCGCCCCGAGGCCGTTGCCGACGGCGGTGTAGACCACGGTGCCGGGAATGATGCCGACCAGCGTGGTCAGCGTGTAGGTGGTCAAGGACACGCCCAGGAACGCCGGCACGATGTTGAGCAGCCAGAACGGTACCAGCGGGATCAGCCGCAGCGTCAAGAGATAGCTGGCGGCATTCTCGCGGAACCCGCCTTCCAGCCGGCGCACCCAGCCGCCGGCCCGGCGCCGCAGCGTCTCCCCCAGCGCCGAGCGCGCCGCCAGGAAGATGGTGACGGCGCCCAAGGTCGCGCCGGCCACCACCAGCACCGACCCCCACACCACGCCGAACAGGAAGCCGCCGGCCAGCGTCAGCAGCACGCCGCCGGGCAACGAGATCGCCACCATCACCGCATAGACGACCAGGAAGCCGAGACCGCTGACCAACGCGTTCTCCGCCACCAGCGCATCCAGCATGTCACGGTGCTGGCGCAGCATCTCCAGGCTGACGAAACGGTCGAGGTCGAGCGCGAACACCAGACCCAGTGCCGCCACCAGCACCGCCAGCGGTGCCCAGCGCCGCAGCGTCCCGCGGCGCGGCTGGCCGTCTTCGGCGTCCGGTTCGCCGGCGGGCCGATGATCGCGCGCATCGGGGTCGGGTCGGTGGAGGGACATGGACGGGCGCTCTTCAACGGCAAAGGGGGACAGGGTGACCTGCGACAAGCAGAACCGGCGCCGCCGATCCCGCGCGCGCCCACCGCCGATCAGTACGGCACCTTGGACGCCATGGATCGGGCGCGGGTTTCAGCCTGGCCTTGCGGGCCGGCCTCAAGGCGTTGTCGCCGACGACCCTAGCGGCCCCGTTCCTCCCTTCCCACTCACCTTTGGGTGAGCCGGCGGTGTTCGGGGCCGGCCCCGGTCACACGTGCTGGCCGCCGTTGATGTGGATCTCCGCCCCGCTGACATAGCTGCCGACCTCGGTGGCCAGCGCGTAGATCACCGAGGCGACCTCGGCCGGCTCGCCCAGCCGACGCATCGGGATCTCCCGCTCCACCAGCTCCGCGGTGCCGGGCGACAGGATCGCGGTGTCGATCTCCCCGGGCGCGATGGCGTTCACGCGAATGCCGTAGGGACCGAGATCGTTCGCCATCTCTCGCGTCAGCGCCGCCAGCGCCGCCTTCGACGTCGCGTAGGCCGCACCGGCGAAGGGGTGGACCCGCCCGCCGGCGATCGAGGTGACGTTGATGATCGACCCGTGTCCGGTGCGCAGCTCCTCCATCAGCCCGCGCGCCAGCAGCAAGGGCGCGTAGAAGTTGATGGTCATCACCTCCTGCCATTGGGTCAGGCTGGTGTTGAGCGTGCTGAGCCGGCCGCCGTCCTTGCCCTTGGGCGAGATCCCGGCATTGTTGACCAGCGCCGTCAACGGCCGGCCGGCCAGCTTGCGCCGCAGCGTCGCCAACCCCTCCGCCAAGGCCACCAGATCCGACAGGTCGATCTCGACATGGTTGTCGCTGCCGTGCTCCCACGGACACGCCTTGTCGAAAGTCTGGCGCGAAATCGTGATGACGCGCCAGCCGGCATTGTGGAAGTGCTTGACGGTGGCGTGGCCGATCCCGCGGCTCGCGCCGGTGATGATCAGGGTCCGATCACTGTCGTCGGGGACCGGTTCCAGCCGGGCGCCGGTGATCGGGCAGACCTGGTCCATGATGCGTTCTCCTGCCCCTGCATCTGATCGTGCATCGGGCGGATGCCGGCGCTGGGGCGCAATCGCCCTTGCCACCCTTCGATCTTGCCTGAAGCGGGCGGCAAAGGGCATCCCCCTTATCGGGGATGGCAGCGTCGCGGACGGGGCGGCGCAGCCGGCGTGCCCGATGCGCGATGCTCGCCTCACCACCGGCGCGTCGCCTATGATGTCGGCGATGATCGTCAGGCCGCTGCACAGGACCCGCCGATGACCCGCGGATGCCGGGCCGACGCGCCGGCCGCCCGGCGAGGCTCTTGGTGGGCGGTGGCCGCGGTGGCCACGCTGGCCACCCTGCCCATCCTGGCCGGCTGCGGGCCGGCGCCGGTCGAAAGCTTCGGCCCCGCCCCGTCGGCCACCGGCGAGGCATCCTATTGGGTGGAGGGCTATACGCGTCCCGGCCAGATCACCAGCGACTACGGGGAAGGCTACGCGGAGTCCTTCGCCCGCCAGATCTGCCCGGGCGCCTTCGTGGTAGAGCGGGTGGACACCCGCCCCGTCCGCAACGCCTTCGACGCGTTCCTCTACTGGCAGGCCCTGGTGACCTGTCGCGACGGCCCCGCCGATACGGATCAGCCGCCCGGTCCAACGCCTCTGGCCCCCGATGGGTAGGACCTATCGGCCTTCAGGACTTCCCTCCCCCTCGATGGGGGAGGGCTTAAACGGGCGGCGACTGATGTCGATTCTGGCTAGGGTCCGTTGCGCCCTTGGTGACTCCGCCCCTGCCCGCTGCCCCGTCCGGCCTCCGGCGAAAGCGCCCTGAGAGATCCCGCCCGCGATGACCGCCAACAGCCCGCCGGTGCCCGGCGTGGCCGACAGACCGCTTGTCGGCATCGGGCTCTACAACCTCTCCTTCGTCTTCCTGGTGGCGATGGACATCGTCATCAAGCTGCTGGTGGACGCCTACCCGGTGGGCCAGCTCGTCTTCGCGCGCTCAGTGTTCGGCCTGTTGCCGATCCTGCTGGTGGCTCGGCTCGGCGACCGCCGGATGAGCGCGCTGAAGGCGCGGAACCCGGGCCGGCTGGTGGTGCGCGGCCTCTGCCATGCCGGGGCGCTGGGCTTCTTCTTCTACGCGCTCGGCCGGCTGCCGCTGGCCGATGCCTATGCGCTGGCCTTCACCGCGCCCTTGTTCGTCACCGCCTTGTCGATGCCGGTACTGGGCGAGCGGGTGGGCCTGCGCCGCTGGGCGGCGGTGGTGATCGGCTTCGGCGGCATCCTGGTGATGCTGCGACCGGGCGGGTCGGGGGAGCCGCTGCCGGCGGACGGGGTCGCCGCGGTGATCTTCGCCGCCTTCTGCTTCGCGCTGATGGCGGTGTTGACGCGCAAGCTGGCACGCGAGGAAACCAACGAGGCGATCGTGATGGTCTCCACCCTGACGGTCGGCGCGCTGGCGCTGGCGACGCTGCCCTTCGGCTTCGTGCTGCCAACTTCCATCTGGGACGCGGTCGGCTTGGTGGCGATCGGGCTGTTGGGCAGCACCGGGTTCCTGCTGCTGACCCAGGCCTTCCGCCGCGCGCCGGTCGCGGTGCTGGCGCCGTTCGAGTACACCACGATGATCTATGCCGTGGTGTTCGGGTTCCTGATCTGGGGCGACGTGCCCGACGCCGCCCTCTTGGCCGGGGCGGCCATCGTCATCGGCTGCGGCCTCTACATCCTGCACCGCGAGCGGATTGCCGCCCGGCGGGCGGCCCGCGGGATGTCAGTGCCGTCTTGAGAGGGCCGAGGCCGGCCGGAGCATGCCCCGGCGGCGGACTACTCCGCCTTCTTGCGGGTGGTGCGCGTCGTCTTGGCGGCGGTCTTCGGTGCGGCCGCCTTGGTCGTCTTGGCCGCGGCGGCCTTCGGCTTCGCCTCGCCGGTGGCGGCCCCCGTGGCAGCCTTCGTGGTGCGCCGTGCGCGCGGCTTGGCCGCCGGCGCATCCAGGCCGGCCACGCCTTCCACCGAACCGCCGGCCGCGGCGGCTTCGGCGGCCAACTCTTCCACCGCCTGCTGCCAGTGTTCGTCGTGCCGCCCGTCCGGCTGTCCTTCGCGCTGCCAGATGTGATAGGCGCGCTCGCGGATGGCCTCGTCCGTCATGGTCATCGCGTGGATCCTCTTCCTGATCGTCCGGGCGGTCTTGAGGTCACCCCCCGCCACTCCTGGTGTCCGTGAGCCGGCCGCCGCGCCCCGGCAGCCGACGCGCTTTGCCCGAGGCTCGGGCCGGACGGCTGACGACGATCGCGACGACGCGAATGGGAGACCGGCGAGACACCCGCTGGACCGCGCGACCCGCCCCGGGCGCCGCCCGGGCAAGGCCGGCGCGCCCCTCTACGGGCTGCCGACAGAAAGCGGAGGAAACACGACGCGCGCCGCGAATTCAAGCAAGACGCGTGGGCAATCCATCGCCACGGCGACCGATTCGCGCGGGCCGGCACCGTCCCCGGCGACGCCCGACCGGTCGCCGGGATCGCGTTGCGCCGCCAAGAATCCGCCTAATCAACGATTTCGTCGGCGTAGACGCCCCACAACACGTGGCGCGGCAACCACCCGCGCAGGTCCGAAACCGCCACCAGGCACCGGTCGCCGGGGGTGCCCGCCACCGCCGGGCAGGCGATCAGCCGGCCGATGACGCCGGGTTCGACCCGGGCGACCAGCCGCGATTCGCCGTTGGGCCGCGCCCGCATCGCCGCCGCCTCGCCGCCGGCCACCCGAACCGTCCGCCGCCCGGTCAACAGCGACTGGTGGATCCAGCCCTCCACGCCCTCCCAGTCCCGGACTTGGCGCCAGACGTCGAACTCGTCGACCACCTCCACCGGGATCTGCGGGCGCACCAGCACCCAGCGGATCGGATAGCGGCTGCCGGGGCCCGCACGCAGATTGGCCTCCGACGCCGCGACGGTGACGAAGCGCGGGACGGGCAGGCCGGTCTCCGCCCACGCGGCCGGGCCGGACGTGCCGACCAAACCCAGCAGAACGCAGATCAGAAAAAATCTTAGCATCGCGCGTCACACCATTGAAAACGCGTAGCTTCACCAACCATCAATAGGCCTGTCGGGGGGAGCGGATCAAGCCCGTCCTGGCCGTCCCATGGGCCTGCCCGCCACCCGATCGGCCGTGCTTTCGCTGGACAACGCAGCGCACCCCTTGGTAATGCCGCGGCTCGTGAGCCGGGGACGCGTCCCGGAACCGACGCATCTTCCAGGAGGCGTTGTCCGATGGCCGAGCGCAAACGGCCGCTGGTCGTCGTCACCCGCAAGCTGCCCGACGTCGTCGAGACCCGGATGATGGAGCTCTTCGACACGCGGCTCAGCCCGGGCGACGAACCGATGGACCGCGACCGGCTCATCGCCGCCGGGCGCGAGGCCGACGTGCTGGTCCCGACGGTCACCGACCGACTGGACGCCGGCATCGTCGACGCCATCGCCGAGGGCGGGCGCTGCCGGCTGTTCGCCAGCTTCGGCACCGGCGTCGACCATATCGACCTGGCCGCCACGCGCCGCCACGGCCTGGTGGTCACCAACACCCCCGGCGTCCTGACCGAAGACACCGCCGACATGACGATGGCGCTGATCCTGGCGACGGCGCGCCGGCTGGTGGAGGGGGAGCGCCTCGCCCGCTCCGGCAAGTGGACCGGCTGGGCGCCGACCTCGATGCTCGGCCAGCGGCTGTCGGGCAAGCGCCTCGGCATCGTCGGCATGGGCCGCATCGGCGCCGCCGTGGCGCGCCGCGCCCGCGGCTTCGGCATGTCGATCCACTACCACAACCGGCGCAGGGCGACGGCGGAGCTGGAGGACGAGCTGGAGGCGACCTATTGGGAGAGCCTCGACCAGATGCTCTCGCGCATGGACGTGATCTCCATCAACTGCCCGCACACCCCGGCGACCTTCCACCTCCTGTCGCCGCGGCGGCTGGCGCTGCTGCGGCGCGACGCGATCCTGGTCAACACCTCGCGCGGCGAGGTGGTGGACGAGACCGTGCTGACCCGCATGCTGGAACGCGGCGAACTGGCCGCCGCCGGGCTCGACGTGTTCGAGCACGAACCGGCGATCAGCCCGAAGCTGTTGAAGCTGCCCAATGTCGTGCTGCTGCCGCATATGGGCTCGGCGACGCTGGAAGGACGGATCGACATGGGCCAGAAGGTGATCATGAACATCCGCTCCTTCGCCGACGGCCACACGCCGCCCGACAAGATCGTCGAGACGGAGTTTTGACCCCGCTGCCAGACGGTCCCCAAGCGGGGGCGCGGGCCGGCCACGGCAATCCCGATCGGACGATGCCATGAGCCGGCTCGACAGCGTCATCCGCCGCCTTCAGGCGCAACGCGCCTGCATCGACTGGGCGGTCGGCGAGATCGCCGGGCGCCCCGGTCCGGTGCTGGAGCTGGGCCTCGGCAACGGGCGGACCTACGACCATCTGCGCGAGCATCTGCCGGACCGCGCCATCTATGTCTTCGAGCGGGAAGTGCGCGCCCATCCGGCCTCCATCCCGCCGGCGGACCATCTCTTCCTCGGCGACCTCGCCGACACCCTGCCCGCCGCGGACCTGCCGGCCCCGGCGGTGCTGGTGCACAGCGATATCGGTACCGGGGAGGCGGCGTCGAACCGCACGCTGGCGGCCCTGATCGCCCGCCATTTGCCGCGGCTGCTGGCACCCGGCGCGCTGCTCTTGTGCGACCAGGCGATGGCCAATCCGGCATGGCAGCGCCTGGCGGAGCCGGACGGCGTGGCGCGCGACCGCTATTTCCTCTACCGCGCGCCATGACGGCCGCCCAACCCGGCGCCCCGCCAGCCGACGGCGCGCTGACCGGCGGCTGCCTGTGCGGCGCCGTGCGCTACCGCATCACCCTGCCGCTGGTCGGGCGGGTCTCGCACTGCCATTGCACGATGTGCCGGCGGGCGGCGGGGGCCGTGGCGGTCACCTGGCTGACGGTCCGGCGCGCCGCCTTCCGCCTGACCGGCCGGCCGCTCACCGTCCATCGCTCCTCCGATCACGGCGAGCGCGGCTTCTGCGGGGTCTGCGGCAGCCCGGTGACCTTCTGGACGCGCCAGGACAGCGACCTGATCGATGTCACCGTCGGCACGCTGGACCATCCCGACGCCCTGCCGGCGGAGGAACATATCTGGACCGGCTCGCGGCTGCCCTGGTTGCACCTGGACACCCATCTGCCGGACCGGCCGGCCGATACCGATGGCGGCGCCTGACGGCGCTTAGAGCAGGATCGTCTTGGCTGGAATCGCCCACGGGCGATACCAGCCAAGACGTGAATCCTGCTCTCATCTATCATCGGAGCGCGATTCACGGGTTAGGTGTAAACAGGTCTGTTTCCACCTAACCCGACCGCGCTCTAGAGGGCCGCCCGGACCACCAGGAGCGCGCCGAGGCCGATCAGGGTGACCAGCACCAAGCGGCGGAAGCCCGCGGCCGACAGCCGGACGCTCGCCCGCGCGCCAAGCCGCACCCCCAGCGCCACCGGCACCACCCCCGCGAGGGACGCAACCGCCGTCAGCGGCGTCAGGATCTCCAGCCGCGCCAGCCCCGCCATCATCAGCAGGCTGGACCAGGTGAAGGACAGGTTGATGGCCTGGACGAACTGCCGCGGCGGGATCTGCAGGGCCAACATGTAGGCCAGCACCGGCATCACCTGCGAGCCGGTGAGGCCGTTCACCGTGCCGGTCGCGAACCCGACGGGCACGCGCAGCCGGCCGGCGGCCGCCGCGGCCAGGCCGCGCGGCGGACGGCCCAGCGCCACCAGCGCATAGACCACCAGCACCACGCCGAGCACCGCCGCCGCCGGCTCGCCCTCGATCAGGGTCAACAGCCACAGCCCCAGCAGGATGCCGGGCGCCTGGGCCAGATAGAGCGGCCAGAACCGCCCCAGCACCGGCCGCGGATCGCCGGTTCCCGCCAGCACCAGGAGATTGCTGGCCAGCGACGGGATCAGCACCAGGGCGATCGCCTGCTCCAGCGGGACCGACAGCACCATCAGCGGCAGACAGGTGGTGGAGAACCCCAGGCCCGTCGCCCCTTTGACGAAGGCCGCCGCCAGCCAGGCCGCCACGACGCCCGCCAGGATCGGCGCGGGTGCTGCCAGCGCGCCGTCAATCATCGCACCGCGGCCGGCCCGTCACCGATCGCCGATCGACGAGCCCCCCGCCGCCAGTCATCCCGCGCTGCACACTTTTTTGTCCATCAAGTGAGATCGGCACCTGTATCGTTGCCGGGTGGCGCATTGGCGGGGAGTGAACAAGAAGACCATGCGCGTGTCCATCTACCGCGGGGCGCGACCGGCGGCGAAAACCCTGGGCCGGCTGCTCGCCATCGCCGCGCTGGTCGCGGTCAGCGGCCCGGCGGTGGGCAGCGAGACCCTGGAGACCGTGCGCGAGCGGGGCCTGCTGAAATGCGGCGTCACCGCGTCCGGCGATGGGCTGTCGCACATCGATGCCGAAGGCCGGCGCACCGGCTTCTTCCCGGAGATGTGCCGCGCGCTGGCCGCCGCGATCTTCGCCGACGCAGACGCCGTTACCTTCGTGGAGACCGACTTCGTCACCCGGTTCGACGCGCTCGCCGACGACGCCTTCGACGTGCTGATGAGCACGACCACCTGGACCAGCGGGCGCGATGCCGGGCTCGGCCTCGCCTTCACGCACACGCTGATCTACGACGAGCAGGGCTTCCTGGCGCATCGCTCGCTGGGGGCCACACAGCTCGACGAGCTCGGCCCGACCACCGTCTGCGTCCACGAGAACACCACGACGATCGACAATCTCCGGGATCTCGTGGATCGCCGGTTCCCCGACTTCACCGTCCTGCCCTTCCGATCGCCGGAGATGGGGTACGAGGCGTTCTTCGCCCGGGAATGCGATGTCCTGACCCAGGACCGGCTGGCCCTGATGGCGCAGCGCCTGGTTTGGGCGGACGATCCCGAGGATTATGTCCTGTTTCCCGATGTCATCGCGCGCGAGCCGCTGGGACCGGTCGTGCGCCAAGGCGATCCCGGTTGGTTCGATCTCGTGCAGTGGGCCATGTTCGCCCTGATCGTCGCCGAAGCGCACGGGATCGACAGCACGAATGTGGACGCGGCCCTGACCACAACGCATCCGGAGGTGGCCCGGCTCTTGGGTGTCGAGGGGTCGGTCGGTGCCGAGCTTGGCGTCGCGCCCGACTGGGCCTACCAGGCGATCCGACAGGTCGGCAGTTACGGGGAGGTGTTCGACCGCACGCTGGGCCGTGCCATCGGGATAGATCGCGGGCTGAACGATCTGTGGACGCGGGGCGGGCTGCTCTACGCGCCGCCGTTCCGCTGATCTGCGATGGCAACGGACCCTCGGCCCCGTTGGTCCTCCAGGCGCCACCTGGCGCCGTTCGGCTGGTCGCGCGTCTCGGGCCGGCTGATCCTCTCCCTGGTCGGCCTGGCGGTGGTGGTCTGCGGGGCGATCGCAGCCGGGCTGGTCGGCTTCCACCAGTTCAGCCGCGACTACAACCGGCTGGTGGAGGAGACCTTGCCGCATCTGGCCGACGTCGCGCGGATCGGCCAGCTCTCCCAGGCGGTCGCGTCGGCCGCACCGGCGCTGGCGACCGTCGATTTCGACTATGAGCGCCACGTCGCCAACAATCTGGTGCTGGACCATCTCCAGTTGCTCGACCTGCACCTGGAATCGGTGATCGCGCGGCACCCGCATGGCAATGCGTTCGGCGAAGGCCCCTTCCGACGCGTCTACGACAGCCGGGATGCGCTCCTGGACAACCTGGAGCGGCTGAACGAGACCGTGGCCGAGCGTATCGCGCTCACCCAGGAGATCGATGTCGCGATCGGCGATCTGAGCGCGATGCTCGACGACGTCGCGCGGCTCGACCGCTATCTGACGGCGCGGCTGTTGAGCGCCGCCAGCGACCGGCCCGCCACCGATCGCACGGTGGACGTCCCGGTCCTGGCCGCGGCGCTGGCTTGGACGGAATCGGCCCGGCGCGCCGCCAATGCGCTGATCCGCCTGGCCTCGTTCGATAATCCGGCGGTCGTACGCCGCGCCCGGCGCGATCTGGCACCGGATCTCGACGCGGCGCTGGCGGGACCGGAGGCCCTGCTGCTGCCGGCCAACCTCGCCCCGCTGCCCGCGGCGATACGCGCCCGCCTGAACCGGTTGGCCGATGACCGGAGCGGCCTGGTTCCGCTGCGCCTGGCGTTGAGCGAGGTCGCCTTGCAGGCGCACGGGATGACCCGCCGCAACACCTTTCTCGCCAGCCAGTTCGTCGCCGCCGTGGTGGAGATCGGCAACGGCATCACGGCGGAGACGGAACGGCGCTATGGCGAGGTGGCGGGCCTGGCGCGCAGCTTCGTCATCATGCTGGCCTCCATCGGCGCCTTCACGATCGTCGCCGTCGCCGGGCTGTCGCTCTATATCCGGCGATCCGTGCTGCTGCGGCTGCTCGGTCTCAGCGATGCGCTGGGCCGGCGGGTCGACGGTCTGCCCGCCGACATCCCGGTCGGCGGGCGCGACGAGATCGCCGAGATCGGCCAGGCGGCCCGCTTCTTCCTCGACGTCATCGAGGAGCGCGAGCGCCGGCTGGAGGCCGCCCGCAACGAGGCGATGCACCTCGCCGCGCGGGCGGAGGCGGCCAACCGCGCCAAGTCGACCTTCCTCGCCAAGATGAGCCACGAGCTGCGGACGCCGCTCAACGCGATCATCGGCTTCTCCGACCTCATGCAACAGGGCCTGGCGAACCCGAAGGCGGTCGGCGGCTATGCCAAGGACATCAACGACAGCGGCCAACACCTGCTGGCGCTGATCAACAATCTCCTGGACCTGACACAGATCGAGAGCGGCCATTGGGCCCGGCGCGCGCAGCGCTTCGAGGCGGCGCGCGCCGTCGCCGCGCTGGAGCCGGAGATCCGCCTGCAGCTCCGCGAGCGCCGCCAATCCCTGGCACGGAAGATCCCGGAGGGTCTGGAGGTCTACGCCGACCCGCTGGCCTTCCGGCAGATTCTTCTGAACCTGCTGACCAACGCCATGAAGTTCTCCCACGCCGGGACGGCGATCCGCGTGGTCGCGCAGCCCATCGACGGCCGCCTGATGGTCAGCGTCATCGACCAGGGCGTCGGCATCTCCGACGACGAGATCGCCCGCGTGCACCATCCCTTCCATCAGGCCGGCCCGGCGACCATGCCGCGGATGGAGGGCGTCGGCCTCGGCCTCGCCATCGTCGACAACCTGGCCCGCATCGAAGGCGGTTCGCTGGAGATCCACAGCACGCGCGGCGCCGGCACGACCGTCACCGTCAGCTTCGCGCTGGCCGAGATACCCCCGGACCGCGGCGCCTGACCGACGGCGCCGCGATCCACCGGCGGCGAAGCCTATTGCAGGGTGAGATCCGCCACGCCCAGCGGCACGGCGAATTCCTCGCACCAGACATAGACCTGGTCGTAGTCGGCGACATCGATGCCGGCCGGCAGGGCATAGGTCTGCGCGCCGGTCAGCGAGGCCAGGGGGCCGGACTGGGAAGCCGGATCATAGACCCCGTCGCGCCCGAGGCCGATCACCGGGTCGGGGGCGCCGTCCAGGCTGAAATCGCTGGCCAGGCTGACCACCCATTCCTCGCCGGTCCAGAAGACCGCCGCTTCGCCGGTGGTGACGTGGTCGCTGGCACCGACGAACTGGCCGGCGGCGGTCTGCTGGCCGGTCGCGAGATGGGCGACCTCCCCGGTCGGCGCGCCGCCCGCGGCGGTCACGCACCCGGCGAGCAGGACGGCGGCGGCCACAGGCACGACATGACGGTGAAACAGCATGATCGACTCCTCAGGGCTTCGGGGCCGCGGGCCGCAAGGGGGCGTCACGCCTTGCCCTCAGCCCGCGATCGCCCTTCGACGGTTGGGGAATCGCCTGTCGTTACGCCGCTCACGCCCTGTTGACCTCGGGTGAGCGGGTGCGGGTCGGCCCGTGCGCCGTCAGACCAGCTCGATCCGCTGGTTGGCGACCAGCAGCAGCAGGACCTGCGCCATCAGGTCGTTGCCGTCGTCCCACAGCTCGCGATGGATCGGTACGACGGCCTTTGGGCCGGCGGTGACGCTGATCGCGGTCAGGGTGTGGGCGCCGTCGATCCGCCGGGTCTCCGCGCCGGCCAGCGCAATCTCCGTCCACGGCGCCTGCAGCATCGGGCGGTCGCCCGCCGCCACGGAAAGGGACTGCCGGTTCAGCGAGAGCGCGAGTGACCGGTTGGGTGCCCACCGCTCCAGCGCCGCGACCTCGTTGCGAAAGCGCTGGAGCAGCGCCATCGCCGCAACCGCCAGGGCGACCGCGTAGACGACGGCCAAACCGGCCAGGTTGCCGGCCAGCGACACCGCGCCGGAAACCGAGCCGACCGCCAGGATGAACAGGGGCAGCCCGACCAGCAGGGTGACGGCCAGGGCCATCGCCTGCGCGGCGCGGCCCATCACCAGCCGGCCCACGCCGCGGCGCCCGATCGCCGTCGCCTGCATCACGCGTTCGGGATCGAACCGCGCACCCGCCGACCGCGCCAGCCGGGCGATGGCCAGGCCGGTCGGGCTGTCGGCGGCGATGCGGGCGACCCGCCCGCGCGCCCATTGGATGTCCCGGGCGGGCTGGTAATAGACCTCTTCGGCGGCGTCGCCGTCGGGCTGTGCCGCGCCAGGCGCCGCGGCGGCGTCGCCCTCCGCGGCCGGTGCGGCGTCCGTGCCGGCGGGTTCGCCGCTGGTCACCGGCGGGGGTGGCCGATCGGCGCTCTGAGGAGCGCCGTCAGCCCCCCATGGTGCGCATCAGCCGGGCCTGCAGCACCCGGCGGATCTCATCGTCGACCCAACGGGTATAGTCGAGGAGCATGCGGTCGCCGTCGATCTGCCGGATATAGGTCTGGCGCTCCTGGCGGCCGTCCTCGGTCTGGGCGGTCACATGCACCACCAGCCGGTCGGGGGTGAGCTGGGCGGTCGCCCGGGCCTCGTCGCTTTCGGGGGGCGGGTTGTCCGCCCAGGCGAACACCGCCGGATCCTCCGTCGGCACGAAGGCCAGCCGGGCTTGGCGGATGGTCACGGGCTCGGCGGTCTCCGCCGTCTCCTCCGTCGCCTCCCAATTCCGCCAGGTGACCGAGAAGGTGTTCTCGTCGCCGCCTTCGACCAGCACCGCCAGCGTGCGCTGGCGCTCGCTGCCACTGGTGGTCGTGCCCTCCCAGCGGCCCAGGAAGGGCTGGATCAGTTCCGGACCGCCGCTGAACACCAGGGGCCGCTCGGTCGATTGGACCGGCGGCGCGGTCGGCTCGCTCGTGCTGCATCCGCCCACCAGGAAGAAGACGGCGAGAACCGTCGACAGGGACCGCCAAACCGCCATGACCGAGGTTCCTTCGTTGTCGTGCCCGATAGGCCGGGTCATACCACGGACCCGGGCGGCCCGGTAAGGCCCGACACAACCGGGACCGTCACCGCGCACCAGCCGTGGGCGGGGCCTGGGTGTCGCCGCCGCGGAACACCAACCGGCTGGACGCCCAGTAGTTCCAGGCGAAGGACCCGACGATGCCGGCCAGCTTGGCCAACAGCGCCGGCACAACCCAATGGCACACCCAGACGATGGCCGAGCTGACCGCCAGCCCGCCGGCCGCCACCGCCAGGAAGCCGATCCCGCGACGCACCGCGACCCGGCCGCGGCTGGTGTCGCGGAAGGTCCACAGCTTGTTGAGAAGATAGCTGTTGGTCGCGGCCACCAGGAAACCGGCGACATGCGCCGGCATCAGGCCGACGCCCGCCTCGAAATGCAGGACCGCGAAGACTGCGAGGTCGATGCCGGTATTGATCACGCCGACCACGGCGAAACGGCCCATCCGGGCGGCGCCCGCGGGCCGCCATCGGCTCATCCCGCCCGGTCCCCGCCCGGGTCGGCGGGCGGATCCGCCGTCGGCGGCGGCGCGACACCCCAGCGCTGGCGCACGACATAGATCGGCCGGCCCTTTGCCTCGTGATAGAGCCGCCCGAGATACTCCCCGATCACGCCCAAGCTGATGAGCTGCACCCCGCCCAGGAACAGCACCGCCACCATGATCGAGGCGAAGCCCGGCACGTCGCGGCCGAAGGCGATCGTCCGCACGATCAGGAAGGCGGCATAGGCGAACCCGGCCAGCGCCACCGCCGCGCCCAGATAGCTCCACAGCCGCAGCGGCACGGTGGAGAAGCTGGTGATGCCGTCCAGCGCGAAGTTCCACAGCCGCCAGTAGTTCCACGAACTCGATCCGGCCGCCCGCGGCGCGCGGACATAGGGCACCGCCGCCTGGTGAAAGCCGACCCAGGCGAACAGGCCCTTCATGAACCGGTTGCGCTCGCGCAAGCCCCGCACCGCGTCCACCACCGCGCGGTCCATCAGCCGGAAATCCCCGGTATCCGCCGGGATCGGCACCGAGGTCAGCCGGTTGAACAGCCGATAGAAGCCATGCGCCGTCCAGCGCTTGAAGACGCCGTCGCTGGCCCGGTCGGCGCGCACGCCGTAGACCACGTCGTACCCCGCGCGCCACTTCTCCACGAAGGGTTCGATCAGCGCCGGCGGATCCTGCAGGTCGACGTCGATCGCCACCACCGCGTCGCCGAGGGCGGCGTCGAGGCCGGCGGTCAACGCCTGCTCCTTGCCGAAATTGCGGGCGAGCGCCACCACCTTCAGCCGCGGCTGGCGCCGCCGGTGGGCGAGCAGGGCGGGCAGGGTCGCGTCGCGGCTGCCGTCGTCGACGGCGACGATCTCCCAATCGTCGGCGACCCGGTCCAGCACCGGCTCCACCGCCGCGAAGAAGCGGTCGAGCACCGCGGCCTCGTTGAACATCGGCACGACGAGCGACAGCGTCAGCGGCTGCCGCCGCGGGACCGGCCCGCCGTCGCCCGCCGCCGCCGTGGCGGCGGGATCAGTCCCCATCACCGCCGCCGCGGCGGTGGGATCAGTCCCCGTCACCGCCGCCGCCCGGGCCGTAGAAGGCGCGGTACCAGTCGACGAACCGCGCCACGCCCACCTCGATCGGCGTGCTGGGCTGCGCGCCGGTGGTCTCCACCAGGCCGCTGACATCGGCAAAGGTCGCCGGCACGTCGCCCGGCGCCATCGCCTGGAAGTCGATCCGCGCCTTGCGGCCGAGCGTCGCCTCCAGGACGGAGATATAGTCCATCAGCTCGATCGGCCGATGATTGCCGATGTTCAGCACGCGGAACGGCGCCACGCGGCTCGCCGCCGGGCCGGCGGCCTGACAGGGCTCCGACAGCGGCGCCGGCGGCCGGTCGGCGACGCCCAAGATCCCCGACACCACGTCGTCGACATAGGTGAAGTCGCGGCGCATCCGGCCGTGATTGAACACGGCGATCGGCTCGTCGGCCAGGATCGCGCGGGTGAATTTGAACAGCGCCATGTCCGGCCGGCCCCACGGCCCGTAGACGGTGAAGAAGCGCAGGCCCGTCGCCGGAAAGCCGTAGAGATGGCTGTAGGCATGCGCCATCAGCTCGTTGGCCCGCTTGGTGGCGGCGTAGAGGCTGATCGGGTGGTCGACCGCATCGGCTTCCGCAAACGGCAGCGTCTCGTTGGCGCCGTAGACGGAGCTGGAGGAGGCATAGACGAGATGCTCGCACGCGCCGTGGCGGCAGCCCTCCAGCACGTTCAGGAAGCCTTCCAGATTGCTGTCGGCATAGGCATGCGGGTCGGTCGCCCCGTAACGCACGCCGGCCTGGGCCGCCAGATGGATCACCCGCGCAGGGCGGTGGCGCTGGAACACGTCGCGCACCGCCTCGCGGTCGGCCAGGTCGATGCGCGCCTCCACGAAGCCGGCGTGGGCGGCCAGGCGCTCCAGCCGCCGCGCCTTCAAGCGGACGTCGTAGTAGGGGGTCAGGTTGTCGATACCGACCACGGCCGATCCGCGCTGCAGCAGCGCCAGGGCGACGTGATTGCCGATGAAGCCGGCGGTGCCGGTCACCAGGATGGGAGGGGACGCGGTCAAAGGCAGACCCGGAAAGCTGGAAGCGGGGCGCGGGCGGCGCGGCTCTCCCGGCCCTGATAGCACACCCGCCCGAACCGAACAAAACCAAGGGGTCGCGACCCTCGGGCGCCGCTTTAGTGTCGGAAACGTGCGCGGGGGTCTGCTATCACGACCCCCGGCCTCCGGCGACCAAGGCCAAGGACGAGAATGAGGACTGTCGATGACTGAGAAGGTGGCCCTGATCACCGGCGTAACCGGCCAGGACGGCGCACTGTTGGCGGCGCTGCTGTTGGACAAGGGATACCGGGTGCACGGCGTCAAACGCCGCTCCTCCTCCTTCAATACCGGGCGGGTCGACCATCTCTACCAGGATCCGCACGACGGCGATCCCCGGTTCCGCCTGCATTTCGGTGACATGACCGATGCCACCAACCTGATCCGGCTGATCGCCGCGGTCGAGCCCGACGAGATCTACAATCTCGCCGCGCAAAGCCATGTCAGCGTCAGCTTCGAGACACCGGAATACACCGCCAATGCCGATGCGCTGGGCTGCCTGCGCATGCTGGAGGCGATCCGCATCCTCGGCATGGAAAGCCGCGTGCGCTTCTACCAGGCGTCGACGTCTGAGCTGTTCGGCAACGCGCCCGCCCCGCAGACCGAGGCCACGCCCTTCCAGCCGCGCAGCCCCTATGCGGCGGCCAAGCTCTACGCCTACTGGATCACGGTGAACTACCGCGAGGCCTACGGGATGTTCGCCGCCAACGGCATCCTGTTCAACCACGAGAGCCCGCTGCGCGGCGAGACCTTCGTCACGCGCAAGATCACCCGGGCGGTCGCGGCGATCGAGCTGGGGCTGCAGGAGACGCTCTTTCTCGGCAATCTCGACGCAAGGCGCGACTGGGGCCACGCCCGCGACTATGTGGAGGGCATGTGGCGCGTCGTGCAGCACGACCGGGCCGACGACTTCGTCCTGGCCACCGGCCAGACCCATTCGGTGCGCGCCTTCGTGGAGCACGCCTTCGCCGAGATCGGCCGGCCGATCGCCTGGCAGGGCAGCGGCCTCGACGAGGTCGGCGTGGAGCAGGCGACGGGCACCGCACGGGTGCGCATCGATCCGCGGTACTTCCGCCCGACGGAGGTCGACCTGTTGCAGGGCGACCCGTCGAAGGCGGAACGCGAGCTGGGCTGGCGCCACCGCACCGGCTTCGCCGACCTGGTGCGCGAGATGGTGGCGGCCGACCGCGAAGCGGTTACCGCGGAACGCGACCGCCGCGAGCGATCGGAGTAGAAATCCGTTTGAGGTTGCCAAGGCCGGCCCAGGGTCGCGCCAACGCCCAAGAGGCCAAAAAGACCGCGAAGGGAGGACAATCGCCGTCATGAACGACCACGCCTCGCCGGACGGCCAGCCGATCTGGACGCCCTCGCCGGCGCGCGTCGCCGCCAGCAACATGACCGCCTTCCGGCTGCGCGTGGAAAGCCGCCACGGCGTCGACCTGCCGGACTATGCCGCCCTGCATGCCTGGTCGGTCGCCAATCCGGACGCCTTCTGGTCGGATCTGTGGACCTTCTGCGGCATTATCGGCGAACCGGGCGGCGCGCCGGTGATCACCGATCGCCAGGCTATGCCCGGCGCGCAGTTCTTCCCCGAGGCGCGGCTGAACTTCGCGGAGAACCTGCTGCGCCGGCGCGACGAGGCGGCCGCCCTGATCTGCCGCGGCGAGGACAAGGTGCGCCGCTCGGTCAGCTACGAGGAACTTTACGACACCGTCGCCCGCCTCGCCCGCGCGCTGAAGGCCGCCGGCGTCGGTCCCGGCGACCGGGTGGCCGGCTACTTCGCCAATGTGCCGGAAGCGATCATGGCCATGCTGGCGACCGCGTCGCTGGGCGCCATCTGGTCCTCCGCCTCGCCGGATTTCGGCACGCAAGGGGTGCTCGACCGCTTCGGCCAGATCGAGCCGAAGGTGCTGTTCGCCGTCGACGGCTATTTCTACGGCGGCAAGACCTTCGACATCCTGCCCAAGGTCGCGGAGGTCGCGGTGGCCTTGCCGACCGTCACCCGCACGGTGATCGTCGGCTACACGCGCGACGACCCGCCGACCGCCGGCATCCGCGACGCCGTCGCCTGGAACGACTTCCTGGACGGCCCGCCGGGCAGCGGCGGCGACATCGCGTTCGCCCATCTGCCGTTCAACCATCCGCTCTACATCATGTTCTCCAGCGGCACGACGGGCGTGCCGAAATGCATCGTGCACGGCGCCGGCGGCACGCTGATCCAGCACCTGAAGGAACACGTGCTGCATTGCGACGTGAAGCCGGGCGACCGGGTGTTCTACTTCACCACGCTGGGCTGGATGATGTGGAACTGGATGGTCAGCGCGCTGGCGTCGGAGGCCGGGCTGGTGCTCTACGACGGCAACCCGTTCCACCCCGACGGCAACGGGCTGTGGGACCTGGCGGAGGAGGCGGGCATCACCCTGTTCGGCACCTCGGCGAAATACATCGATGCGCTGCATAAGCAGGGCTACAAGCCCGGCGAGCGCCATCCGTTGGAGCGGCTGCGGCTGATCACCTCCACCGGTTCGCCCCTGGTGCCGGAGAGCTACGACTACGTCTATGCCGACATCAAGGCGGAGGTGCAGCTCGCTTCCATCAGCGGCGGCACCGACATCGTGTCGTGCTTCGCGCTCGGCAACCCGGTGCTGCCGGTGTGGCGCGGCGAGCTGCAATGCCTCGGCCTCGGCATGGACGTGCAGGTGTTCGACGCGGACGGCCACCCGGTGACGGCGGAGAAGGGGGAGCTGGTGTGCACCCAGCCCTTCCCGGCCATGCCCATCGGCTTCTGGAACGATCCCGACGGCGCCAAGTACCACGACGCCTATTTCGCGCGCTTCGAGGGCATCTGGTGCCATGGCGACTATGTCGAGCGGACGCGCCATGGCGGGATGATCATCTATGGCCGCTCCGACGCCACGCTGAACCCCGGCGGGGTGCGGATCGGCACCGCGGAGATCTACCGCCAGGTGGAGAAGCTGCCGGAGGTCACCGAGAGCCTGGTGATCGGCCAGTCCTGGGAGGACGACGTGCGCGTCGTGCTGTTCGTCACCCTGGCGGCCGGCGCCGACTTGACGGAGGACCTGGTTCGGCGGATCAAGACCCAGATCCGCACCGGCGCCTCGCCGCGCCATGTGCCGGCCAAGGTGGTCGCCGTCGCCGACATCCCGCGCACCAAAAGCGGCAAGATCACCGAGCTTGCCGTGCGCGACGTCGTCCATGGACGCCCGGTGAAGAACAAGGAGGCGCTGGCCAATCCCGACGCGCTGGCGCTCTATGCCGACCTGCCGGAGCTGCAGCGCTGAAGGATGCCCCGATGACCGCCCCGTTGGCCGCCACTGCCAAGCCCCTCGCCCCGCCGGTCGGCCGTATCCGGTCCGCCGTCGCCGGGCTGCCGGACAGCGGCATTGTCGAGGTCGTCAACTACGGCCGGGAACGCCCGGGCCTGATCCCGCTCTGGGTGGGGGAGGGGGATCTCGCCACCCCGGCGCCGATCGGTGCGGCGGCGACGGCGGCCCTTCAGGACGGCCAGACCTTCTACACCTATCAGCGCGGCATCCCGCCGGTGCGCGCGGCGCTGGCGGACTATCTGAACGGCCTCTATGACGGCCTCGCCCTGCCGCCGGAGCGGGTGTTCCTGACCAGCTCCGGCATGCAGGCGATCATGCTGTCGGTACAGATGCTGATCGAGCCGGGCGACGAGGTCGTCATGCTGACGCCGGTCTGGCCGAACATCTTCAACGCCGTGGCGATCCTCGGCGGGCGGCCGGTGCCGGTGGCGATGGATTTCTCGGCCGAGGGCTGGTCGGTCGACTTCGACCGGCTGGCCGCCGCCTGCGGGCCGCGCACCAAGGCGATCTTCGTCAACACGCCGTCCAACCCGACCGGCTGGATGATGCCGAAAGCCGATATGCGCCGGCTGGTCGACTTAGTGCGGGCGCGCGGGCTCTGGCTGATCGCCGACGAGGTCTATAGCCGCATCACCTATGACGGCGGCGCGGCCGGCCCCTCCTTCCTGACGCTGATGGAGCCGGAGGAGCCGCTGTTGGTGGTCAACAGCTTCTCCAAGAACTGGGCGATGACCGGCTGGCGGATCGGCTGGCTGGTGGCGCCGGCCTCGCTCGGCCAGGTGATCGAGAACCTGGTGCAGTACAACATCTCCGGCGTGCCGACCTTCCTGCAATACGGCGCGCTGGCCGCGCTGAGGGAGGGCGCCGGCATGGTCGAGGACATGCGCCGGCGCTGTGCGGAAGGCCGCGCGCTGGTGTCGGCACGCCTCGGCCGGCTGCCGCGGGTGCGCTACGCCCCGCCGGCCGGCGCCTTCTATGCCTTCTTCGCCGTGGCGGGCGAGACCGACAGCCGGGCGCTGGCGCTGCGGCTGGTCGACGAGGTCGGCGTCGGCCTGGCGCCGGGCAGCGCCTTCGGGCCCGGCGGCGAGGGCTTCTTGCGGCTGTGCTTCGCCTGCTCGGCCACCCGGCTAAGCGAGGCGATGGACCGGCTGGACGCCGCCTTGACGTGATCGCCCCGCCGGTCGCCGGCGACCCGATGCCGGAGGAGATCACCAACAACCTGCTGGCCATCGCCGCGATCGGCCGGCGGCCGGTGGATATCGGCGCCTTCCGCGCCTTCTTCGCCGATGGCGACGACGACACACTGTTCAGCGTCGCGGTGCCGATGCACGACAGCGACGACTGGTCGGCGGAGCTGGCGGACCTGACCCGCGCCGCGGCGGCGCGCCGGCGCCTATTGCGCATCGAGTTCTTGGAGGAGCAGGCCCCGGCGCTCGCCCCGATCCTGGAGCTGGCCGGCTTCCGCTGCGACAGCGCCCGGCCGGCGATGCTGCTGGCGGCGGCGGATCTGCGCGTCGTCGCCGGCACGCCGCCACTGCGCTTCGTGCGGATCCGGGCAGAGGATGCGCCGGCGATCGACGCCTTCCAGGCGGTGCAGGAGGCGAGCTTCGGCCCCGCCCTGGCCGACGACGTGCGCGGCTGGCGGCCGATCCTGTTGGATGGGCTGGCCGCCGGTTCGATGGTCGCCGCCTTGGGCCTGGTGGACGAGCAGCCGGTGGCCGCCGCCTCGCTGCTGATCGGCGGCGGCGCGGCGGAACTGGTAGGCGTCGGCGTGCGGCCGGAGCATCGCGGCCGCGGCCTGGCGTCGGCGCTGTGCTACCGGCTGCTGGCCGACCATTTCGCCGACAGCGGCACCGACGGGGGCTCCCATGTCTGGCTGTCGGCCGACGAGACGGCCCGCGCCCTCTACGGCCGCCTCGGCTTCCGCCCCGTCGGCACCCATGTGATCTTCGGCGTCGGCCGGCGGTAGGGCCGATCCCCTGATCGTCGTGCCCGCCACACTTGACGGCCGACACCCACCGCTCCTGATCGTCATGCCCGCGAAAGGATTCCTCTGCGAAAGGGGCGATTTGTTTCGATATGGCGTGTTGTAGTTGGTCTTGGTCGAGGTGAGAGAGCGGTGTGCGCGGATGCAC
>JANQSN010000050.1 GCA_028284045.1 Alphaproteobacteria bacterium
TCGACATGCCTGCCGGCCTCCTTCCCCGGCAGACATCTTGAATCAGAACCAGACCCGCCTGGGAATCCCTTGATTCAATCAGTTGGGCTAACGCTCTAGAGCGCGCGGAATACCAACCCGCCGTCGCCGGCGAACCCGGCGTCTTCCAGCACCGTCCGGAACGCCTCGATTGCGGGGTCCAGGCGGTGCGACTCGTCGCCCGCCACCACCACGACGCGGAGGCGGTCGAGGTGCCGGCGCGCGGCGGCGAAATCGGCTTCCGTCCGCACCACCAAGACCGGCGTCGCGGGATCGAGTTCATGCGCCCAGGTGCCGGGCGTCCCCCCGCCCCAGCCGCGCGGCAGGACGACCAGCGCTTCGTCCGCCGGCACGTCGGATAACGCCGCCATCGCCGGCTGCATGACGATCCGGTTGCCCCAAGGCATGAAGCGGATCGCGCCATCGGCCCAGACGCTCGCCGCGGAGATGGCCATCACGGCGAGCAGGCACCAAGCCACCTTCGGCGCCGGCTGCCGCAGCGCCGCGAACCCCAGGCCGACCAGAAGGGCGATCGCCGGGAGGGTGAACGACACATACCGGTGCGCGCCGAAGGAACCGGCCAGGGTCTTGTCGGTGACGGCGAACAGCACCAGCAAGAGCGCGGAGAACCCGCCCAACGACACGACCAGCGCGACGGCGGCGTGGCGCCAGTGCGCCCGAGCGAGGGCAGCCGCCGGCAGCAGCACCAGCGCCGCGGCCACGATCGGAAACAGGATCCGCTGAACCAGGCCGTCCGGCGGCCTCTCCACCAGCGCGGTCAGAAGCAGCCAGACGACCGCCACCGCTTCGTAGGCGGGACCCTGGAACCCGGCGAACGCGCTCGCCCGCGCGCCCGTATGGTGCAGCGCCAGCGGTGACAGGGCGGCCACCAGGACGCCGAAGACCAGGATCGCCGCGGCCGCCGTCGCCGGCCGGCGACGGACCAGAAACAACGCCAGCACGGCCAGCGCCGGTCCGGTGATGAGGATCGCGAAATAGTGGGTCCAGAAGGCCAGCGCCGCGGCGACCGCGGTCGTACCCACCCGCAGACGGCTGACCCGGTCCCGGCGCGCGGCATCGACCTCTTCCAGGATGAGGACCAGGACCAAGGTCACCAGCAGGATCGCCGGCGCGTAGCCCCTGGCGTTGATCGCCGCCCATTGCGCCATCGGCGCCAGCAGGAAGACCATGGCCGCCAGCGTGGCCGCGGCCGCCCCCGATCGGCGCAGCGCCAGCGCGACCAGCCCGCCCGCCGACAGGATGCACAGCGCCGACAGCAAGCGCAGCGGCACCAGCCCGCCGCCGGTCACATGCGACCAGGCCAGCGCGGCGACGTAGTACAAGGGCGGGTGAACGTCGGTTTCGCGCAACAGCGGGACGATGTCCCCCCACCCTATGTCCCGAGCCAGGAACGCCCTGAGGGCACCGGCGGTCTCGATGCCGGTGGGCCACGCCGGGGTCGGGTCGCCGGCCAGCACCAGAAGCGTGATGGTCTCGTCGTACCAGATCGGCAGGCGGGCGAGGTTCCACAGCGCCAGCGCAGACACGCCGGCCAGGAGGACGAGGACCGCGCCCCATCGCGCGCGGGCGGGCGCGCCCCTTTCGGTTGCCGTCGTGCGGCTACTCCACACCGGAGTCGCGGGCCAGGCGGGCGAGATTGGTTTCCGGCCGTGCCCCGAAATGGGCGATCACCTCCGCGGCGGCGACGGCGCCCAGCCGGGCGGCATCGGCGGGATGGCGCCCCTGGCAGAAGCCTTGCAGGAACCCCGCGGCGAACAGGTCGCCGGCCCCGGTCGCGTCGACCAGGCGCAACGGCGGCACCGCCGGCACCTCATAGGTCGACAACCCCTCCATCACCACCGCCCCGCCGGCACCGCGCGTCACCACGACGATCTCGCATTCGCCGCGCAGGCCCTCCAGCACGTCATCGGTGCTGTCGACCTCCAGCAGCGACAGCGCCTCCGCCTGATTGGCGAACAGGATGTCGACATGGCCACCGACCAGATCGCGGAAGCTGTCGCGATGCCGCTCGACACAGAACGGGTCCGACAGGGTCAGCGCCACCCGGCGGTCGGCGGCATGGGCGAGATCGGCCGCCTTGACGAAGGCCTCCTTGGCCTTCGGCGGATCCCACAGATAGCCCTCCAGATAGGTGACCTGGGCCGCGGCGATCAGCTCGCCGTCGATATCCTCCGGCCCCAGGGCGACGCAGGCGCCCAGGAAGGTGTTCATCGTCCGCTCGCCGTCGGGCGTCACCAGGAT
Source organism: Alphaproteobacteria bacterium (assembly GCA_028284045.1). GTDB lineage: Bacteria > Pseudomonadota > Alphaproteobacteria > DSM-16000 > Inquilinaceae > JANQSN01. Next base: position 2,281 of record JANQSN010000050.1, read on the forward strand.
CAGCGAGCGTGCCGTCGGCAACGCATCCTCGCCGGTCAGCGGTGGCGTCTCGTAGGTCACGCCGGCGGCGCGGATGTCGTGGCGAAACACCTGGCCCAACAGGTCGTCGGCGACCTTGCCGATGAACGCCGCCCGGCCGCCCAGCGAGGCGATGCCGGCGATGGTGTTCGCCGCGGATCCGCCGGAGATCGACCGGCCCGGCCCCATCTTCTGATAGAGCGCCTCCGCCTGTTGGGCATCGATCAGCGTCATCGCACCGCGCACCAGGCCGTTCTCGACCAGGAAGTCGTCCTCGGCCTGGGCGAGGACATCGACGATCGCATTGCCGACGCCGACGACGGAGTAGTGAGCCGCCATGGGCCCTCGCTTAAAAAAGGTGGGTGTCGGATGTCGCGGGGCCTGCCGCCCCGCCGTCAGGCGCCCGCCCGCTGCAGTGCAGTATAGCGATGGTTACGCCTGCCGGCCAAGCGCGCGGGCGGTTCGCCCGCCAGCGAGAGGCGCTAATTCGAGGCCGGCGCCGACGGTCCCTCGGCCGCCGCAGCCTCGTCCATCAGCCAGGCCCGGAAGGCGCGGACCTTCGACCGGTTGGCGGTGTGCGCCGGATAGAGCACGAAATAGGAGAAATGCGCCGGCAGGCTGAGCCGGAAGGGCCGCACCAGGCGGCCCGCCCGTAGGTCGTCGCGGGCCAGCGCGCTGCGCCCGAGCGCGATGCCCTGGCCGTCCACCGCGGCCTGCAGCAGCATGCTGGAGTCGGAGAAGGCGGGGCCGCGCCTGGGGTCGATATGGGTCAGGCCGGCGGCCAGCAGCCAGGCGGGCCATCCCGGCTCCAGATCGTCGTGCAGTAGCGTGTAGTGCGCCAGGTCCTCCGGCCGGTTCAGGCCGGGCGGGCGGTCGCGCAGGGCCGGGCTGACGACGGGGAAGATCTCCTCCGTCATGAACGGCTCGACCACGACGCCGGTGTAGTCGCCGGCCCCGTAGCGCAGCGCGACATCGACATTGTCGCGGTCGAAATTGACCGGCGCGTCGTGCGCCAGCACCAGCACGTCGATTTCCGGATGACGGTCGCGGAAGCGGGCGAGCCGCGGCACCAGCCAGCGCGCGGCGAAGGACGGCAGCACGCTGACCGTCAGCGCGCCCGTCGCATCGTGCTCCAGCAGCGACTCGGTCGCCGATTCGAGCTGGCGGAACGCCTCGCGCACCGGCGGCAGGAAGGCCTGCCCCTGCTCGGTCAGCAGCAGGCCGCGCGGGCCCCGCCGGAACAGGCGTACGCCGAGCTGTTCCTCCAGCGACTTGATGGCGTGGCTGACCGCCGCCTGGCTGACATTCAGCTCGTGCGCGGCGCGGGTGAAGGAGAGATGCCGGCCGGCCGCCTCGAAGGCGCGCAACCCGGTCAGCGACGGCAGACGCGACATGGCGGGCCCCCTGTCTCAGCTCCTTAACGATCCGTTATCTCATGAATTTTTCTCACCGGGTCATGAAATTTCGTCCTTTGAAAACCGCTTTTGACGGCAGCACTTTTGAGAGTGAGCGAACGATCGGTTCGCACCAGAATCCTTCGATGTCATAAGGTCACCCGATATGAGTGCCGTTGTCCTTCACCACCCGCAGGCGCGGGTGCGCACTGCCCGCCCCGCGCCGGAGCCCGGCCTGTTCGGCCAGCTCTGGGCCACCATCACCGCTTGGCACGATCGGGCCCGTACGCGCGCCCGCCTGGCCGAGCTCGACGAACACATGCTGCGCGACATCGGCCTCGATCCGGCCGCGGTCGACTACGAGATCCGCAAGCCGTTCTGGCGCGGCTGATCGGTTGTCGCGCAAGCCGGCTCGCCGCCCGTTCAAGGGCGGCGCAGGGTCAGTTTCCCGATGCCGGCGAGCGCGTCATAGAGCTGGCGGAACTGGCGATCCAGGACCGCCGGCGCAATGCTGGCGACGGTGGCCGCGGCGGCTTGCTTAACCGCGGCGATCGGCGTTGAGCCGTCGATGGCCCGCAGCATCGGCGCCGCCAAGGGCGGCAGAGGCAGGGTGAGCGTCAGGCCGTCCAGCGCGGCCTCCAGCGCCCGGCCCGGCCGGCAGGCGGCCGCCCAGGCCGCGCCGTCGCCATCGCGCAACACCGGGCACAGCGTGTCGTCCGACGGATCGGCGACGCACTGTCCGGCACGCGCCGCGGGCACCGCATAGATGACGTGCCGCTTGAGGTTGCCGGCCAATTCCTCCGCCAGCGCGGCCCGCTCCAAGGGCGCCAGCGCCGCGGCCTGGCGCCGCAACCCCGGATCGGCGAGATAGGTCTCCGGCGCGTAGGCCGCCGGCGGCACGAAGCCGGCCACCGCCAACCCCACCCCCGACACCAGATCGGCCAGCGCCGGCACCGTATAGGGCCGGTCGCGGGCATGCAGCAGCAGGTCGACCAGGCCCGCGGCATCGCGGACGTGGTCGCCGACGAAGGGGTTGCGCCGGAACGCGTTGGTCGGCGGTAGGCCGTCGAGCACGCGACGGGCGACCGCCACCCGCGCCGCCAGCGGCTGATTTGGTGGCGCCAGGCGGCGCAGCACCGACTGCAGCGCATACACCCCCTCGCGCCCGAACGGGGCATAGACCATCAGGCCCATTCCACCTTCGCCGTCGAGCACGCCGGCCAGCGCCGCCAACCCGGCCGCCGGATCGGCCAGATGATGCAGCACGCCGCAGCAATCGATGTAGTCGTAGGGGCCGGGCGCCAGGTCCGACACCGCCTCGATGGTCCCGGTGACGAAGCGCACGGGACGCAGCCCGCGCGCGGCGATGCGCGCCTCGGCGATCGTGCGTGCCGCCGCCGAGGGGTCGAGATAGGTGATCTCCGCCGCCACGCCCCGGTCGGCGGTATGCTGGGCCAGCATCACCAGCGCATCGCCGGTGCCGCCGCCGGCCACCAGCACCCGCAAGGGTCGGGGCACAGCGCCCGCGAACACCCAATGCGCCACCTCGTCGAGATGGCTGGGCGAGCCTTCGATCAGGCGGGTGGCCTCGTCGCCCGGGTCGCGGGCCGGGTAGGGATAGGCCTCGTACTGCGCGGCGACGGCGGCGTCGGTCATTCGGGGAATCCCGCCGCCGGCGCGATCCGGCCGACCTCCAGCCCGCGATGGTTGACCAGCCGCGGCTCTGCCAGGTCGGCCACGGCCGCCTGCGCCGGCGCCGCCAGCAGGCCGAGTTGGGCGAGGATGGCGATCAGCGCCGGGGCCGCCGCCCGCGATGCCCCGTCGGCGATCTTCAGGGCGAGGCCGAGGCGCGCCGCCGGCATCGCGGCGCAATAGCAGCCCTCCGCCCCGCGCTTGACCAGGATCTCGCCGGCGAAGGCCCGGTTCAGCCGGCTGTCGGTGTAGCCGGGCCCGTGGATCAGGTCGGGATGGGCGGCCCAGGCCCGGCAGACCCGCGCCGCCGCCTCCGCACGCCGGTCCGGCAGGTTGCGCCGGTCGCCCAGCGCGGCCATGGCCACCGCCAGCCCGCCCAGCGGGACCGCGACGGTCGGCACCGAGCAGCCGTCGCGTCCCACCGGCGCCGACCCCAGGTTCTGGGCCGTCATCATCTCCAGGATGCCGAGTATGCGTTGCTGTACCGGATGGGCGATCTCGGTATAGCCGTCCAGCGATTCGCCCTTGTGCCGCGCGGTGGTCAGCATGCCGGCATGCTTGCCCGAGCAGTTGTTGTGCAGCGCCGACGGCGCCGCGCCGGCGCCGATCAGCGCGGCCGCCGTTTCCGGATCGTTCGGCGGGTGCGCCCCGCAGGCCAGCGCCGCAGGACCGAGGCCCAGCCGGTCGAGCCAGCCGGCGACCGCCTCGGTATGCAGGGCCATGCCGGCATGGCTGGCGCAGGCCAAGGCCAGCTCGGCATCCGTGACGTCGAAGGCCGCCGCCGCCCCCGTCTCCACCAGCGCCAGCGCCTGCAGCGGCTTGATGGCCGAGCGCGGGAAGACCGCCTGGTCGACATCGCCCCAGTGGGCGACCACCCGGCCGTTGGCGTCCGCCACCACCGCCATGCCGTGATGCAGGCTCTCGACGCCCAGTCCGCGATGGACGGCGATCATCGGCACCGCTGTGCGGGCCGGGGACGGGTCATTCGGCATGCGGCGTGAAGGTCGCTCGGGCTCGATCGATGGACGCGACCTTGCCGGGGCATCCGGCGCCATGCAAGGCTCCCGGCGATAAGGGTTCCGGGGGTCTTGGACTATGCGCGGCTATTTCGCGCTCGGCGTCGAGGGCATCAGCAAGCCGCGCAATCTGGGCGCCGTGCTGCGCACCGCCCATGCCTTCGGCGCCAGCTTCACTTTCGCCGTGGCGCCGGTTGCCGATCTCGACCCGGTGTCGACCACCGACACCTCCGACGCGGCCTCCAGCATTCCGTTCTACGCGGTGCCGGCGCTCGACCGGCTGATGCTGCCGAAGGGCTGCCGGCTGGTGGCGGTGGAGCTGCACGACCAGGCGGTCGAACTGCCCAGCTTCCGCCACCCGCTGAAGGCCGCCTACATCCTGGGGCCGGAGCAGGGCGGCCTGTCGCCGGCGGTGATGGACCGGGCGGACTTCGTGGTGCGCATCCCGACGCGCTTTTCCATCAACCTGTCGCTGGCCGGCGCGCTGGTGCTCTACGACCGGATGATCAGCCGCGGCCGCTTCGCCGACCGGCCGGTGGCGCCGGGCGGACCGGCGGAGCCGCTGGCGCCGCCGGTGCGCGGCCTGCCGCGCTATCTGCGCCGCCGCCTCGACCCGGCGGTGGCGGAGGAAGTCTAGATGCCTTGGCGGCTTTCGATGGCCCTCTTGCGTTCGATGTAGATCGTCCGCGCCAGCATCGCCAGCAGCCCGATGCTGCCGGTGAAGATGACGGCGATCACCCAGACCTCCGATTTCATGCCGGCCGCCCGCGCGCGGTTCTGCAGGAGGAAGAAGGCCGCCGTCACGCCGATCAGGCGGTCGAACCAGACCTGCAGTCCCCAAGGGGATCCCATCAGCGTCTGGAAGAGGCCGGGCAGCCCTTCCTCGGCGATCGCCAGGCCGCTCCACACCGCGAAGGGAACCAGGACCGCCGCCGGGACCAGCCAGGCCGGCCAGGCAACCCTTTCCTTGGATTGGGTGACGAGCAGCATGGCGACGGCGGCGACCACCAGACCGCCGAGCGCAAACAGCTCAGAAGTCAACATCCTCAACACTCCCTGTCATCAAGAGATGAATACGCTCAAGGAAAGAGCTTCGATCCCGCCAAGACAAACTGACACAGCTTTCGAAGGAAGTAACCAGCCGCATCATGTTCAACGAGCGCAAGAATTACCGTGGTGTCTTCACAGATTACTATCCGGCGAGCCGGCCGCGTACGAGGACGAGCCGATCGCCAGGCGGGCCCCCCGCGCGAACGCGCGCTCGCCTGACGGGCAATGCCTATTGTCATCCCGCCCCTTTTGAGTGCAATGTTAGGTGAAAATGCAATTAAGAATGCAATGTAACCGTCAAGGAGGTCAGCGCCATGTCCATCAATCGACAGCAGGGCAGCCTCTCCGCCCGTTATTCGGCCGCCGACCTGGCCCGGTCCCGGCCGCATCCGGCGCATATCGCCAATGGCGACGAGCAGGCTTACGCCAGCGCCCACTACGCGATGTGCTTCACCAAGGGGCTGGGCCATGACCCGGCGACTGGCCTGGTCGCCAACCCCGACCATTTCGTGGCCTTCCGTCAGGCGGTGGACGACGGCTTCGTCGACGCCTTCAACAACCGCGTGCCGGTGCCGCGCGGCAAGCCGCGGCGCTGGTGGGAGGCGCCGACGGCCGGGGTCGCCTACGACCTGCAGGGCCCCGATTGCCAGGCGGTGACGATGGCGCCGGCGCCGCCGCTGTGCTCCGACGAACTCGCCTTCGAGATGGCGGAGGTCTACGAGCTGGCGCTGGTCCGCGACGATCCGTTCGAGGGCTGGGACGACGCTGGCCCGCCGTCGGCCGCGCTGGCCGCCTCGGTCAACCGGATGAACGGCTATGCCTATGCCCAGGACGGTTTCCCGAACCGGCCGCGCAAGAGCGACGGCGGCACGCTGACGGTCGGGACCGCCTTTCGCGGCTCCGCCCCCGGTGTCGAGCGCGGGCCCTACCTGTCGCAGTTCATGCTGATCGGCAACACGGCGCTGGAAGGCGGCGGCGCCGTCACCGACGGGCAGATCGGCTACGGCGCGCTGCAGATCTCCCAGAAGGTGCCGGAGGCCAAGCCGATCGACTACATGACCGACTGGGCGGACTGGCTGACGGTGCAGGACGGTTTCGACGTCAACCGGATGGCGGGCGACCCCGGCCAGGAATTCACCGGCAACCGGCGGTTCATCCACACGCCGCGGGATCTGGCCACCTATGTCCACTACGACGCGCTCTACGAGGCCTATCTCAACGCCTGTCTGGCGTTGCTGGCCATGGGCGCGCCGTTCGATCCCGGCTTCGACAGCCTGTCGGGTATGCGGCCGAGCTTTCCGCTCAGCGCCGGCGATGCGGGCGTGGCGCCGAGTGCCGGCGGCTTCGCGCTCTATGGCGGGCCGCATATCCTGACCCTGGTCTGCGAGGTGGCGACGCGCGGGCTGAAGGCGGCGCGCTATCAGAAGTTCAACACCCATATCCGCGCGCGGCCGGAGGTGCTGGCCGCCCGGATCGAAAAGGCGCTGGATCTGGAAAAGCACTTCCCGCAGTTCTGCGGCTGCCTGACCGGCATGCGCAAGGCCATCCACCCGACGGTCCAGGCGATCGAGCAGAAGAACGCCAGCAAGACCGCCCTCTTGCCGATGGCGTTCCGCGAGGGCTCGCCGATGCACCCGGCCTACGCGGCCGGGCACGCGACGGTGGCGGGCGCCTGCGTGACCGTATTGAAGGCGTTCTTCGACACGTCCTCGGTCTTCGTCAGCGTGAATGGCGGGGCGCCGGCCTTCCGGAAGCCGGCCAAGGGCGACAAGGCGGCAGCCTGCGCCTTCGTCTCCACCGCCGACGGTACGGCGCTGAAGAACCAGACGCCGGCCTGTCCGCTGACCTTGGAGGGCGAGCTGAACAAGCTCGCCGCCAACATCTCCATCGGCCGGAACATGGCCGGGGTGCACTATTTCTCCGACTATTACGACAGCCTGCGCATGGGCGAGGAGATCGCCATCGGCCTGCTGCAGGAGCAGGCGCTGTGCTACCCGACCGACCCGTTCGTGATGTCGGTGCCGACCTTCGACGGGCAGACCGTGCGGATCGGCGCGCGGTAGGGCCAGCCGACACTTAAGAGTCCCTCCCCCACCAAGGGGGAGGGCTTTAGTGGATGGTGGTGATAGGCGCCGGTTGGGCGCAGATCCGGCCGGCCGTCACATGTGGATCGGGCGGCCGTCGACGGCGAGCGCCGCCTCCTTCACCGCCTCGTTCAGCGTCGGGTGGGCGTGGCAGGTGCGGGCGATGTCTTCGGCACTGGCGCCGAACTCCATCGCCATGGCGCATTCGGCGATCATCGTGCCAGCCTCCGCGCCCAGGATGTGCACGCCGAGCACCCGGTCCGTCTTGGCATCGGCGAGGATCTTGACGAAGCCGTCGGTGGCGTTCATCGCCCGGGCGCGGCCATTGGCGGTGAAGGGGAAGCGGCCGGTCTTGTAGGCGGTGCCGGCGGCCTTCAGCTCCTCCTCCGTCCGGCCGACCTGGGCCACCTCCGGCGCGGTGTAGACCACGCCGGGGATCGCGTCGTAGTTCACATGGCCGGCTTGACCCGCCAGGATTTCCGCCACGGCCACGCCTTCCTCCTCCGCCTTGTGGGCCAGCATCGGCCCGGCGACGACGTCGCCGATGGCGTAGACGCCGTCGGCGGACGTGCGGAAATGGTCGTCGATGGCGATCCGCCCGCGGCCGTCGACCGCGACGCCGGCCGCCTCCAGGTTCAGCCCGGCGGTGTGCGGCACCCGGCCGATGGCCACCAGGACGACGTCGGTCTTCAGCGTCTCCGGCTCGCCGCCCTGGGCCGGCTCCAAGGTTACCGTCACGCCGGACTTGGTCGCCTTGGCGCCGGTCACCTTGGTGGACAGGCGGAAGCGCATGCCCTGGCGGCCCAACAGCCGCTGCATCTGCTTCGACACCTCGCCGTCCATGCCCGGCAGGATGCGGTCGAGGAACTCCACCACCGTGACCTCGGCCCCCAGGCGCTGCCAGACCGAGCCCATCTCCAGCCCGATATAGCCGCCGCCGATCACCAGCATCCGCTTCGGCACCGGGTCGAGCGCCAGCGCGCCGGTCGAGGTGACGATGCGCGCCTCGTCCACCGGCACGCCGGGCAGGGGCGTGCTGTCGGAGCCGGTGGCGATGACGACGCCGCGGGTCGCGGTATAGGCGGTGCCGGCGACGGTCACGGTGCGGGCGTCGGTGAAGGCGGCCTCCCCCTTCAGCCAGGTCACCTTGTTCTTCTTGAACAGGAACTCCACGCCCTTGACGTTGGCGTCGACCGTCTTGTCCTTGTGGGCCATCATCCCCGGCAGGTCGAGCGCCACGCCCTTGACCTGCACCCCATAGGCGGCGAGATGGCCCGCCGCCTCCTCGTACTTCTCCGAGGCCTGCAACAGCGCCTTCGACGGGATGCAGCCGACATTGAGGCAGGTGCCGCCCAAGGTCGCCCGGCTCTCCACGCAGGCGGTCTTGAGGCCGAGCTGAGCCGCCCGGATCGCCGCCACATAGCCGCCGGGGCCGGCGCCGATCACGATCACGTCGAATTGGGTGTCGGACATGGGGGAGGTTCCTCGCTGATCGGGGCGCATCGCGGGCCGGTCGCGATGGTATAGGATGCGTCAGATCCGTGAACAACCGTCACCGGCCGCCCGCATGCCCGACGCCGACCCGCCGTTCGACCCCCCGACGATCGACACCCGGCTGGCGGGTGCCGCCGACGCAGCGGTCGTGGCGGCGCTGTTCCTGGAGACCACGCGCCACTATTGGGGCGAGCGGCCCGACGATGCCGCCGACAGCCGCCGCGCTGCCGACCGGCTGCTCGGCGATGGGGCCGGCAGCCGGCTGCTGCTGGCGTTCCGGGGCGGTGAGCCGGTCGGCTATGCCAGCTTCGCCATCTTACAGCCCGGGCCCAGCGAGCATGGCGTCCTGTTCATGAAGGACCTGTTCGTGCGTGCCCAAGCCCGCGGCGACGGGCTCGGCGAAACCTTGATGCGCCACCTGGCCGGCCTTGCCGTCGATCTGGGCTGCCGGCGCCTCGACTGGACCGCGGAGAGCGACAATCCGCGCGCCATCGCGTTCTACGACGGTCTTGCGGCCTCGCGGGTCGTGGAGAAGGTGTATTTCCGCCTCGCCGGCGATCGCTTGGCCACCTTCGCCGCGGCGCCGGCCGATCGGCGTTTGCCGGAAATCCCCGATTGGGAGTAGGGTTTCGGCGGCGCTGCCATCGCCCGATTCCGAGAACCGGACCCCGCCGATCGAATGCAGAAATCGATCTACTCGTTCGTCTGGAAGTTCAGCCGGCGCCAGCAGCTCTACGTCCTGTTCGTCACGATCATCTCGTTCCCCGTGCTCTACGGCACGCTGGAACTGCCGAAGATCATCATCAACGACGCGATCTCGCCGACCACCGACGACCCGGACGCCTTTCCGATCACCCTGCTCGGCCTGGAACTCGGCCAGATCGGCTTCCTGTTGACGCTGTGCGGCGCCTTCCTGGCGCTGGTCATGATCAACGGCGCCTTCAAGTATCACATCAATGTCTATCGCGGCCGGCTCGGCGAACGGATGCTGCGCCGCCTGCGCTACGACCTCTACCAGCGGGTGCTGCGCTTCCGGCTGCCGCGTTTCAAGCGGATGAGCCAGGGCGAGATCATCCCGATGATCACCGCGGAGGTGGAGCCGCTGGGCGGCTTCGTCGGCGATGCCTACGCCCTGCCCGCCTTCCAGGGCGGCACGCTGCTGACCTATCTGATCTTCATCTTCGCCCAGGACCCGATCCTCGGCGCGGCGGCGATCTCGCTCTACCCGATCCAGGCCTACATCATCCCGAAGCTGCAGCGCCATGTGAACCAGCTCGGCAAGCAGCGGGTGCGCACCGTGCGCATCCTGTCCGACCGCATCGGCGAGACCGTGTCGGGCGTGCGGGAGATCCACAGCCACGGCACCGTCAACTACCACCAGGCCGACTTCACCCGGCTGCTCGGGCGGATCTACGACATCCGCTTCGAGATCTATCGCCGCAAGTTCTTCATCAAATTCCTCAACAATTTCCTCAACCAGCTCACCCCGTTCTTCTTCTACTCGATCGGCGGCTATCTGGTGATCCAGGGATCTTTGTCCTTCGGCGCGCTGGTGGCGGTGCTGGCGGCCTATAAGGACCTGTCGGGGCCGTGGCGCGAGCTGTTGAACTTCTACCAGCGCTCCGAAGACGCGCGGATCAAGTATCAGCAGGTGGTGGAGCAGTTCCAGCCGGCCGACCTGCAGCCGGACGACCAGTTCGCCCATGACGCCCGGCCCATCGACCCGCTGCCGGGGGAACTGGTCTTCGCCAACGTCACCTATGCCGAGCCCGATGGCGGGGTGGTGCTGGAGACCCTCAATCTGACGCTTCCCACGACGGCAAATACCGCGGTGGTCGACGCCGGCAATGGCGGGGCGGAGGTGCTGCTGATGCTGGCCTCGCGCCTCTTGATCGCCAGCTCGGGCCGGCTGCGCCTGGGCGAGCATGAGCTGGCGGATCTGCCGGAGGTGTCGCTCGGCCGCGCGGTCAGCTACGCCGACAGCCAGCCCTATCTGTTCACCGACAGCTTGCGCGCCAATCTCATCTACGGCCTGCGCCAGCGCCCGGTGATCCAGCCCGCCTACGACGCCGAGGCGTCGGCGGCGCTTGAGCAGCACATCACCGAGGCACGCGCCGCCGCCAATTCCGACCTCGATCCCGGTGCGGACTGGGTCGACTACGACGTCGCCGGGGCTGCCGGGCCGGACGATCTCGACGACCGGCTGGTAGAGGTGCTGGAGGCGGTGGAGCTGGCCGGCGACGTCTACCGCATGGGGCTGAACGGCACCATCGACCCGGTGGCGGAGGCAGGCTTGGCCGACCGCCTGCTGGCGGCGCGCGAGGCGGTGCGCGCGCATCTCGACGAGCACCCCACCGACCAGGCGCTGGTCGAGCTGTTCGCGGAGGACCGCTACAACACCTCCGCCAGCGTGGCGGAGAACCTGCTGAACGGCACGCCGGTCGGCGATGCGCTCCAGGCCGACCGGCTGGCCGGCAACGACTATGTCCTGTCGGTGTTGGACAAGACGGGCTTGAGCGAGCGCTTCGTGGAGATCGGCGCCGACGTCGCGGAGACGATGATCGACATCTTCCGCGACCTGCCGCCGACGCATGAGTTTTTCGAGCAGTTCTCCTTCATCGGGGCGGAGGACCTGCCGGAGTTCGAGCCGCTGGTCGCCCGGCTGCGCAAGGACGGCGCGGCGGCGCTGAAGGGCGAGGGGCGGTTGCGGCTGATGTCGCTGCCGTTCAAGCTGATCGTCTCGCGCCACCGCCTCGACCTGATCGACGAGGCGATGCAGCAGCGGCTGTTGGAGGCGCGGCGCGTCTTCCGCCGCGACCTGCCGGCCGATCTTGCCGGCGCCATCGAGTTCTTCGATGCCGCGCGCTACAACGCCGCCGCCTCGCTCCAGGACAACATCCTGTTCGGCAAGGTGCGCTATGGCCAAGCCGGCAGCCAGGAGCGGGTGCAGCAATTGCTGGGCGCGGTGATCGACCGGCTGGACCTGCACCGGGCGATCATCGGCGTCGGGCTCGCCCAGCCGGTCGGCGTCGCCGGCAGCCGGCTGTCGGGACCGCAGGCGAGCAAGCTCGGCCTGGCGCGGGCGCTTCTGAAGCGGCCCGGGCTGCTGGTGCTCAACGAGGCGACGGCCCGGCTGGATGCGGCGACGGAAACGCGGGTGGCCACGACCCTGCTGGCGCAGATGTCCGGCCGCGGGCTGATCTGGCGGGTGCAGCGCCCGGCGCTGGCGGCCGCCGGGTTCGACGAGGTGCTGGTGCTGCGCGACGGCCGCGTCGCCGAACGCGGCACGTGGGAAGAGCTGACGCTGCGCAAGGGCGGCGTGCTGGCCGGCTTGGTGGCCTCCGCCGGCTAGGTGGGTTGGCGCCGGACGGCACAGAACCGGAAACGGGGGGAACGAAGGCATGGGCATCCAGGACGAGGTCGAGCTTCTGAAGCGGATCCCGTTGTTCGCCAATCTGGAGCGTTCCAAGCTCAAGCTGCTGGCCTTCACCAGCGAGCGGCTGACCTGGCCGGCCGGCGCGACCCTGTTCCGCCAGAACGAGATGGGCGATGCCGCCTATATCCTGATCGACGGCGAGGCGGAGGTCTTGGTCGAGGCCGATGGTCGCGAGATCCCGGTGGCGACGCTGGCGCGCAACGATGTGGTCGGCGAGATCGCCATCATCTGCGACGTCCCGCGCACGGCCACCGTGCGGGCCCGCGGCGAGCTGACCACGCTGAAGATCGCCAAGGACCTGTTCTTCCGCCTGATCGCCGAGTTCCCGGAGATGGCGGTGGAGATCATGCGCGTCCTGGCTCAGCGCCTGGAGCGTACCACCAAGGACGCCACCCGCGCCGAGGCGCGGGTGCGCGAGCTGGAAGGCCAGCACGGCGGCTGAACGGTCGGGCGGGGGGCGTTTCAGGGCGGTCCGGCAGCAGGATGGACGCCCACTGTTGCAGCGCAGCAACGCTGCTTTACGATTTCTTACAGACCCACCGGTTACCCTAGCTTTCCGTGACACGCCGCCTATATGGTGCAGTGCACAAAAGAAGGGGCGAGGCCCCGTCAGGGAGGACGCTCTCCAAGCTATCGGAGACTGTCCGATGACCATCGGTACCCAGGGGACACCGGATCGGCCGCAGAGCGGCGACCAGCCCCATTACACTTTCGAGATCGACCCCCATGCGATCCATGCCGGCATCCTGCGGGCGCATGAGGAGCGGCATCGTGCCGTCATCGCCCTGCTGGTCGGCGCCGCGCACGGCGTCTACCGCATCTGCGGCTGGATCGGCCGGTTGGTGACGCGCGCGGTCGGCGGGCACGGCTCGCCCGGCGCGCTGGCGCGCTGAGGCGGCGGTAGGGCAACCGGCCATGTCCGGCCTCCCCCCGCCGGTCACGGCCCTGCGGTCGACCGACAGCCCGGACGGGCGGTTCCCACCGCTCGGCCGGGCCTGGACCCGGCCGCCGGACCGCATGCATTGCCGCTGGCTGCCGCCGCAGCGCTGGGCCCGCTACGCGGATCTGTTGCGGCGCCTGCCGCCGCAGGGCCGCGCGGCCCGCTTCCATGGCTGCCTCACCGACGCGGCTGTGGACGCCCATGTCGCGGGCTTGCGCTGGCCGGCCAACCGGCTGCTCGGCGCCTATGACGACGATTGCCTGATCGGCGCGATCGAGATCGACCTGTTCCACCGCGACGGCGAGATCGCCGCGGAGTTCTCCATCACCGTCGACCCGTGCTGGCAGGCCCGGCGGATCGGCACGCGGCTGATGGACCGGGCGCTCGGCTGGGCGCGCAACCGCTGGATCGGCTGCATCGTCATGACGACCCAGTTGAGCAATCGGCGGCTGTGCGCCATCGGCCGGCGCTTCGGCGGCGAGCTGGCGATCGACGGCGAGCATGTCGACCTGATCTTCCGGCTCGATCCCCCGGACTTCACCACCCTGGCGACGGAGGCGGCGCAACGCTGGCACGAGGCCGCCTTACGCTGGTCGCCGCCCCCCGGCTGGGCCGGCGCCGCCGTGGCCGACACCGCCCACCCCAACGGCTGAACCGGGTGCGCGCCGGCCTTGCCGTCAGCCGCCGTCCGCGCTGAGCATCAGCATGAAGGGCGCGCGCAGGCCGCTTTCGAACTTCAACAGGCCGATCGCGGTGACGACGCCGTGCTGGTCGTCCTTGAAGGTGGCGTTCAGCTCATAGTCGACATGCTGGCGCGGGAACACGGCGTGATCGACATACTCCATGAAATGCCGGGTGATGGTGGCCGGCGAATGGGTGAACAGATCGTCGTCGCCGGGAAACCGATAGGTCGCCTCGGCGCCGCTGGTCGCGTCGGAAATGCGGGCGGTGTAGGTCGCCATGAACCGGCTCCTGGCTCTGCGAGATCGGGGCCACCGACCTGACCCGGCGGCAGGGCGGCTGGCAAGAGACGGTTTGATGACGGTGTCTATTGCCTGAAGCCACCCGCTCCCCCGCCCGGCCCCCCACGGCAGTATCCTGGAATGGGGGGCCGGGCGGGGGAGCGGGTGGGCTCGTTCAACGTGAAACGGCGTTAGCGCATCAGCCCGGCCATGGGGAACGTCGACAACGGCTCTGCCCCCGTCTCGGTCACCAGCACCTGCTGTTCCAGCTTGATGCCGTCGGGGCCGCCGACCTCGCCGACATAGCTTTCCACCGACAGGACCATGCCGGCCTCCAGCGGGGCGTCGTAGCCGCTGGTCGGAAAATCTTCCGGATAGTAGACGGCCGGGTACTCGTCGCACAGCCCGGTGCCGTGCGCGACCACCGAATAACGCTGCGGGCGATAGGCCTCCGGCAGGCGGTAGGCTCGCCGGGTCAGCTCCGCCAGGCCGAGGCCGGGGCGGATCAGGCCGGTGTTGGCGGCGATCTGCTCGGCCGCCAGGTCGTAGAGCGCGCGTTGGCGGTCGGTCGGCCGGCCGTCGCCGGCCAGCCAGCTCCGCGAGATGTCGACGCACATGCCGTAGGGGCCGATCAGGTCGGTGTCGAAGGCGACGATGTCGCCGGCTTCGATCGGCCGCGCGGCGCATTCCTGGAACCACGGATTGGTACGGGGGCCGGAGGCGAGCAGCCGGGTCTCGATCCACTCCCCGCCGCGGGCGATATTGGCGGCGTGCAGATGGGCCCACAGCTCCTGCTCCGTCATCCCCGGGGCCAGCGCGTCCCACATCGCCTGCATCGCGGTCTCGCAGGCATGCACCGCGCAGCGCATGGCGCGGATCTCGTCGGGACCCTTGACGGCGCGCGCGGTCTCCAGGATCGCCTGGCCGTCGGTGACGGTGATCCCGGCGGCGCGCAACGCGTCCAGGCCGGCGGGATCGAGCTTGTCCACCGCCAGCCGGCGGTTGCCGCCGCCATGGGCGCGCACCAACTCGGCGATCTCGTCGGCCCAGGCGCGCGCATGCTCGTCCACCCGCGGGCCGCTGATGAAGTAGAACCAGCCGCGCCCCGGCCGGATCTCGTCGACCAAGTCGAGATGGTCCGACAGGTGCTCGCAATTGTGGAAGTCGAACAGCACCACCGGTCCGTCGGTCGCCACGAAGGCGTAGCGCACGGCGTTGTGCAGGCACCAGATCTGCATATTGGTGCTGTCGGTGGCGTAGCGGACGTTCAGCGGATCGACCAGCACGATGCCGGCGAGGTCGTCGGCCGCCAGCCGCGCGCGCAGTCGGTCCAGGCGATAGCGGCGCATCGCCGCGACATCCGGCAAGGCCAGCCCCGCCGCCGTCCATTCCGCGACCGCCCGGTCGCCCGGCCCCAGATCGCCATGCCCGCCCAAACCCGGCCGGCGGTGCATGGCGGTCCGGATCTTCGAGTCCCCTTCCGGCATTTTTTCTGACCCTCCCCTTCCTTGAGCCACCAGTCGGTCATGGAAGGGGAGGGTTTCGCGCGCGGCGGCGCGTCGTTTGACCGCCCGAGAACGACGATTTGGCTTTCGCCCACATTGAACCGGCGCCAGCCCGCTCCCCCGCCCGGCCCCCCACGGCAGTATCCTTGAATGGGGGGCCGGGCGGGGGAGCGGGCGGTCGAGCATCAAGCGAAGACGCGCTACACCACCAAGAGCGTCGAGCCGGTCGTCTCCCGCGCCTCCAGCGCCCGGTGCGCCGCCGCGGCCTCGGCCAGCGGGAAGGTCTGGTGCACCTCGATCCGCACCACGCCGTCCCGGATCGCGGCGAACAGGTTGCCCGCCATCTCCGCCGTCGCGGCCCGGCCGGCGGCATAGTGGAACAGGCTGGGCCGCGTCACGGTCAGCGACTTCGCGCCAAGATCGCCGACCGCGATCGGGTCCGGCGTGCCGGACGACTGGCCGAAGCTGACGAGATGCCCGCGGACGCGCAGGCAGGCCATGGAGCCCTTCAGCGTTGTGCGCCCGACGCTGTCGAACACCGCGGAGACGCCGGCGCCGCCGGTGATCTCGGCCGTGCGGGCGACGAAGTCCTCGTCCTTGTAGAGGATCGGGTGATCGCAGCCATGCGCCGCGGCCAGCGCCGCCTTCTCCGCGCTGCCGACGGTGCCGATCACCGTGCAGCCGAGATGCCGGGCCCAGGCGCACAGGATCAAGCCGACGCCGCCGGCCGCCGCATGCACCAGGACGGTGTCGCCGGCGCGCACGTGATGGGCGCGGAAGAGGAGGTACTCCGCGGTCATGCCCTTCAGCATGGCCGCCGCGGCGGTGCGGTCGTCGATACCGTCGGGCAGCCGGACCAGGCTGTCGGCGGCCATCACCCGCGCCTCGGCATAGGCACCCGGCGGCCCCGCGGCATAGGCCACCCGGTCGCCCGGCGCCAGGTGGTCGACGCCGTCGCCCACCGCCTCCACGACGCCCGCCCCTTCCATGCCCAGCGAGCCGGGCAGCGCCAGCGCCGGATAGAGGCCGGTGCGCATATAGACGTCGATATAGTTGAGGCCGACCGCCGTGTGCCGCAGGCGGACCTGGCCGGCTGCCGGATCGCCCACCGGCGCGTCGCGCCACTGCAGCACCTCCGGGCCGCCGGTGGTCTCCAGGACGATGGCATGGGTCATCGGTTCAGTCTCCCTGATCACGGGTCATCGGTTTTGGGTCGCCAGGAACGCCTCGACATCGGCGCGCCGCGGGATCGGCGCCACCGCACCGTAGCCCGTGGTGGACAAGGCCGCGGCGGCATTGGCGTAGCGGGCGGCGGCGAAGGCGTCGCCGGTCGCGAGATAGGCCGCCAGGAAGCTGCCGGCGAAGGTGTCGCCCGCGCCCGAGGCGTCGACCGCCTCGACGGGAAAGCCGGCGATCCGGCGCCGGTCGTCCCGCGTCGCCACCAGGGCGCCGGCCGCGCCCAGCTTCAAGGCGACGATCGCGGGTCCCAGCGAGAGGTAGAGATCGGCGATGGCGTCGGGCGCGTCGAGCCCGGTCAACAGCCGGCTGTCATCCAGGCTGGGGAAGACGATCTGGGCCTCCGCCACGGCGGCATGGATGACCGCGCGGGCGCGGGCCAGCGGCCACAGACGGGTCCTGAGATTGGTGTCGTAGCTGACCTGCGCGCCGGCCCGGCGGGCGAGCGTGATGGCGTGGAAGACCGCATCGCAGGCGCTCTCGCTGATCGCCTGGCTGATCGCGGAGACATGCAGCACGCCCACGCCGTCCAGCGCGGTGTCGGGGATGTCCTGCGGCCCCATCCGGCTGGCCGCGGAGCCGGCGCGCAGATAGCTGAAGCGGTGGCCGTCGGGTCCATGGCTGATGAAGTAGACCCCGGTATGAGCGGCCGGGTCGCGCCGCACGAAGCGGGCATCGATCCCTTCCTGCGCCCACAGCGCGAAGAAGCGGTCGGCGAACCCGTCCTCGCCCAGCGCGGTCAGATAGCCGACCCGCGCCCCCTGACGCGCCGCCGCGACGGCCGCGTTCGCGGTGTCGCCGCCGAGGCCCGGCAGGTAGCGCGGCCCCTCCGGCGTGGCGACCTCGCTCAGCTCCATCAGCGGTTCGCCCAGGCAGAGGATCTGCGGCGGGGTTGGGGCGGCGGGATCAGGCATCGCGGGTCTCTTGGTGACGGATCTCGGTAAGCCGGGCATCGGTCGCCCCGGCGATCGCCCGGGCGCGGGTCTCGACGGTCTCGGCCGCGTCCGCCGGCACGACGACGATGCCGGCGGCGTCGCCGATGACGAGGTCGCCGGGGCGCACCAGCACGCCGCCCAGCGTCACCGGCTCGTCGCGCCCGACCAGGGTATAGCGGCCGGCGGCCGGCAACAGGGCGGGGCCATGGGCGGCGACGGCTGGGCCGGCGGACCCGGCGGATTGCCCGCCGTCGACCACGGCGCCGGCCAGGCCGCCGACGCGCGCGGCTTCGGCGGCGAAGCGATCCCACAGCGCAACCCGCGGGTCCGGCGGACCGCCGAGAGACAGGCAGACGACTGCCCCGGATGCCATACCCGCCAGCGCCGCGGCCACCGGTCCCGCCGGGTCGTCACCCGGTTCGACGGCCGCGCCCCCTGGCCGGAACAACAGCGTCGCCGCCGGGCCGGCCAGCCGGTCGCCGGACCGTGTCAGCGACAGCGCCGGGTCGAGCACCGTCGGCCGGTCGACCGTCCGGTCGAGCGCCAGGGCCAGCGCCTCAAGCGGCAGCCGGGCGAGGGGCAGGGCCACCGGCGGGCGCCGCCGGCGTCAGGACGACGGGCTGTCGGCGCCGATCAGCCGGGCAAGCCGGGCCTTCAGCGCCGCGGGGTCGAGATCGCCGGCCGCGGCATCGGCGACCAGCGTGCCGCCGATGCCGACGAAGGCGGCGCCGGCCTTGCGATAGCGCGGGATGTCGTCGACGGAGATGCCGCCGGTCGGCGCCAGCGGGATCTGCGGGAACACCGCCGCCAGCGCGTGGATATGCGCCGGCCCGCCGACGCTGCCCGCCGGAAAGATCTTGACCACATCGGCCCCGGCGGCGACTGCCGCCAGCACCTCCGTCGGCGTCAGCGCGCCCAACAGGCAGGCCGCCCCGGCCTCCGCGCAGACGGCGCCGACCTCCGGCACGGTCGCCGGGGAGACGACGAAGCGCGCCCCCGCCTCGATCGCCCGCTGGGCGTCGTCGCCGGTCAGCACCGTGCCGACGCCGACCAAGGCGCCGCCGGCCGCCAGCTCCGCGATCACGTCGAAGGCGTCGGGCACGGTCAGCGTGATCTCGAACACACCCATGCCGGCCGCCGCCAGTCGCTGGCAGGCGCGCCGCGCGGCCGCCCCGTCCTGGGTGCGCACCACCGGCACCAGATAGTCGCGGGTCAGGCGGTCGAGGGTCTCGGTCTTGGTCATGGCGGCGGGTCTTCGCGTGCTTCGGCGGCGGGCGATCGCTGGTATCCGTTCTTAGACCAGGCGCGCGCCTCAGGCCATGTCGTCGGCGATATCGATGACATGGGCGAAGGACCCGGCGACGCGGCCGGCGGCCCGGCCCATGGCGCCGACGGGGGTGCCGTCGGCGGCCTGGGCGGTGAACAGCGGGGTGCCCGGTCCCTCCGCGACCACCGTGGCCATGTGGAACTCATGGGCCCCGAAGCGCCGCGCCTGGGGGCCGAAAGGGGCCGCGGCGCCGGCCAGGGCGAGGCGGCGGTAGCCGAGCGTCAGGCGGCGATCGGCGAAGCTGGTGACGACCGGCAACAGGCCGGCCATGGCATGGCGCGTGCCCTCGGCATCGATCAGCCCCTCGCCCAGCACCATGTAGCCGCCGCATTCGCCATAGACCGGCCGATCCGCGGCCAGCGCGCGAACCCCGCCTAGGAAGCGATGATTGGCCGCCAGCCGGCCGGCCTGCAGCTCCGGATAGCCGCCGGGCAGGTAGAGGCTGTCGGCATCCGCCGCCGGGGCCTCGTCGGCCAGCGGCGAGAAGGGCCGGATCTCCGCGCCGGCCGCCCGCCAGCCGTCCAACAGATGCGGGTAGGCGAAGGCGAAGGCGGTATCCTGCGCCACGGCGATTCGCTGACCCAGCGGCGGCAGGCGTGTCGGCGCAGATACCGCAGGCGTCGCCGCCGGGCGGGCCAGCGCGGCCAGCCGGTCGAGATCGACCGCCGCGGCGACGGCATCCGCGGCGGCCGAAACGAAGGGCTCGATCGCCGGATGCTCACCGGCTTGCACCAGGCCGAGATGCCGGCTCGGCATCGCCAGGTCCGCCAGCGCCGGCAGCCCGCCGAGAAAGGTCACGCCCAGCGACGCCACGGCGTCGGCCAGCATATCGCGATGGCGCGGCCCGCCGATGCGGTTCGCGATCACGCCCACGACCCGGACATCCGCCGCCGCATCGCGGAAGCCGGCGACCAGCGGTGCCAGCGACTGCGCCATGCCGCGGGCGTCGACCACCAGGACGACCGGCCAGCCGAGCCGGGCGGCCAGATCCGCGGTCGATCCCGATGCCGGCCGGCCCGCCGGGGCGCCGCGCGCGCCGTCGAACAGCCCCATCACGCCTTCGACCAACAACAAATCGACCGCCTCGGCCGACCGCCCGGCGAGATGGCCGAGAAGCGCCGGCCGCATCGCCCAGGGATCGAGATTGACGGAAGCGCGGCCGCAGGCGGCCTCGTGGAAGCGCGGATCGATATAGTCCGGCCCGGTCTTGGCGCCGGCGACGCGCCGCCCCCGCGCGGCGAAGGCCCGCAACAGGCCCAGCGTCACCAGCGTCTTGCCGCTGGAGGAGGCCGGGGCGGCCAGGATCAGGCCGGGCGCGGTCACGCGGGGGCAGGCGCGGTCCGGCTCACACCGCCTCGCCGCGCGCGGTCCGGCCCAGCGGGTCGGCGTCCAGCACCCGGCCGGCCAGCGCCCCCAGCCAGTCCAGCCCGGCGCGCAGCCGCACCACCTCGCCCAAGACGACGACGGCCGGCGGCTCGATGCCCGCCTCGGCGAGGTCCACCGCGGCCGAGCCCAAGGTCGTCTCCAGCACCCGCTGGTCGGGCAGGCTGGCGCGGCTGACCACCGCCAGCGGCTCTTCGGCCCGCCGGCCGGCAGCCAGCAGGCGGTCGGTGATCGGCGCCAGGTGCTTGATCGCCATATAGAGCACCAGCACCGGCGATCCCCGGGCGATCGCCTGCCAGTCGAGGCCGTCGTCGGGCACCAGGCCGGAGGCGTTGTGGCCGGTGATGAAGGTCACGGTGTGGTTGGTGTCGCGGTGGGTCGCCGGGATGCCGGCATAGGCGAGGCCGCCGATGCCCGCGGTGACGCCGGGCAGGATGCGGAACGGGATCCCGGCCTCGACCAGGGCCAACGCCTCCTCCCCGCCACGGCCGAAGACGAAGGGATCGCCCCCCTTCAGGCGCAACACCCGCTCGCCGGCCCGCGCCAGCGCGACCAGCCGCAGCGAGATGTCGCGCTGCTTGGGCGACGGCCGGCCGCCGCGTTTGCCGGCGAACTCCAGCGCGGCACCGGGCCGCGCCAGGCTGAGCACGTCGCGCGAGACCAGCGCGTCGTAGACGACGACATCCGCCTGCCCCAACGCGTTCACCGCGTTCAAGGTCAGCAAGCCCGGATCGCCGGGGCCGGCGCCGGCCAGCCAGACCCAGCCGGGATCGAATCGGGGAAGGGGGAAGGGAAGATCGATCATTGCCGGCGTGAGGTTAGCCACAATGTCCGTCTCCGGCCAAGGCGGCTTGGCGCCGCTCGTCGCGCAAGCGGCGGCCGGTGTGCCAGACCAGCGTCGCGCCGAGGATCACCCCGCCGGCGATCGCCTGCGGCGGCGGCGCCAGGCCGACCAAGAGCCAGACCCACAAGGGACCCAGCAGCGTCTCCAGCAGCATCAGCAGGCTGACCTCGGCTGCCGGAATGTAGCGCGGCCCGAGGCTGATCAGCGCGAAGGAGATCGGCGCGACGGCGAGCACCAGCAGCGCGATCAGCCAGACATCTGTCCCCGACGGGGACAAGGGCGCGGCCGGGACCCAGGCGACGCACGCCGTGATCAGCCCGGCCAGCCCATAGGCCGGCCAGACATCCGACGCCCCCAGCCGGCGGGTCAGCGTGAAGGCCAACGCCAGCGATACCGGCACCATCAGCCCGATCAGGTCGCCTTGCCAGCGCCCGAAACCGCCGAGCGATCCGGACAGTGTGACGCCGACCCCGATGAGGCCGAGCGCGATGGCGATCGCCGTCGCCCGGTCCAGCCGCTCGCCCAGCAAGAGCCGGCCGAACAGGGCGGCGAAGATCGGCGTGGCGGCGACCAGCACCAGGATGTTGGCCGGGTTGGTATGCTCCACCCCACTGACGAACCCGATCTGGCAGACCGCGTAGAGCGCCGCGATGGCCAGGCCCGTCGGCCCATAGGCGCGGATCCGCCCCGGCAGTCGCCGGCCGTGCCGGAGGAGGCTGAGCAGCATCAGCACGCAGAACACCCCGACGCCGCGCCAGAACAGCAGCGTCCAGACATCCGCGCCGATCAGGCGGATCAACGCGGCGTCCGGCGACAGCATCACCACCCCCAACGCCACCAGGGCGAAACCCTTCGCCTGGTCGCTCATTGGCGGGGCGACCGCTTGCCGCACGCACGGCAGCCTTGCGCGCGGTGGGGTGGTCCGGCGGCCGGTTCCCGCGTAAAGGCGCCTGTTCCGCGCCGAACTTCGCGCCCAACGGGTGCGCCGGCACCGTGCCCAACCGATAGAAGACCGATGTCCGCTTCCGCCGCCGTTCCCACGCCGACCAGCCTCGCCGGCCATGTCCGCGAGACGGTGGCGCTTGCCGGGCCGGTCATGGTGGCGCGGCTCGGCATCGTCGGCTTGACCATCATCGATATCCTGGTGCTCGGCCGCGCAGGCGAGGTGGCGCTGGCGGACTATATTCTGGGCCAATCCCTCTACGACGGCTTGACCGGCATGGTCTATGGCCTGCTGTTGGGCGTGCCGGTGCTGGCGGCCCGGGCGATCGGCGCCGACCGGCCGGAAGAGGCCGGCGCGATCTGGCGGCGCGGCCTGCTTTATGGTGCGCTGATCGGCGTGCTGGTCGCCGTGCTGCTGCAGGGGGCGGAGGCGTTCCTGCTGGCGATCGGCCAGGACCCGACGATCGCCGAGCGCAGCGGGCAGGTGGCCCGGCTGCTCGGCGTGGCGATGGCGCCGCTGGCGCTCTACATCGTCTCCGCGCTGTTCCTGGAGGCCCTGGGCCGGCCGCTGCCCGGCATGATCGCCATCCTGATCGCCAACGTCACCAACCTGTTCCTGAACATCGTGCTGGTGTTCGGCCATTTCGGGCTGCCGGCGATGGGGGCCGTCGGCACGGCGGTCGCGACGATCATCAATCTCAGCGGGCTGGCGCTCGGGCTCGGTCTGTATGTCCGCTACGGGCTGAAGGACCGCGCGCGGTTCGGCCTGGTGGCGCGGGAGCACAGCGGGTGGCGCGCGGGCGGCGAACAGCGGCGGCTGGGCTATGCGGCGGGGATCAGCTACGGGCTGGAGGCGGGGTCGTTCACCGCGCTGACGCTGGTCATCGGGTTCCTCGGGGTGACGGCGCTGGCCACCCATGCGGTGCTGTTCCAGGTGATCGGCCTGACCTTCATGGTGGCGTTCGGCTTCGCCACGGCGACCCAGGTGCGGGTCAGCCAGGCCTGGGGCCGCGGCAGCGGCGGCGACATCGTGCGCGCCGGCTGGGTCGGCTTAGGGCTGGCGACGGCGGCGAATGCCGGGCTGGTGGCGCTGTGCCTGGTGTTCCCGGCGGTCGTGGTCGGCCTGTTCACCGCCGAGCCGGCAATCCAGGCCGCGGCGGTGCCGGTGATGATCTGGGTCGCCTTGCTGGTGTTGCTGGACGGCGGGCAGAGCGTGATGAACCTGGCCTGCCGGGGGCGCGGCGACACCTGGGTCCCGACGGCCATCCATTTCAGCGCCTATTGGCTGATCATGGTGCCGGGGGGTGCGGCGCTGGCGCTGTGGGCCGGCCATGGCCTGGCCGGCATCTACCAGGGCATCGCCGCCGCGAGCCTTATCTCCGCGGGTGGCCTGGCCTTGCGCTTTGCCTGGCTGACGCGCGGCCACGGCGCCCGTCGCGGGGGTTGAGCGCCCCCCGCGGGCGCCCGATCACCCGGCCGGCACCAGAATGGCGTCCAGCGTCATCACGCCGTCCTTGGCAAACAGCTGGGTGTTGGTCTGGCCCGCGATCGAGGCCGCCACCGGCTTGACGTAGAAGGAATAGGTCGGCATCGAGCCGGGGGCGACGAAAGTCAGCGCGTCGCCGTTCACCGAGTAGTCGGCGGCGATGGTGTTGGTGCGGGTCTTGCGCCCCTCGGGCGTGTCCACGGTGAAGGTGACGGTCAACGTCGCCTGCGGGGCGGTGTCCAGCGTCAACGACAAGCTGCCCTCGACCAGGGTGACCCCGAAGATCTTCAGCGACGTCGCCGTCAAGGTGGCGGCGCTCGGCGAGATCTCGGTGAACCGCCCGGTCGCCCCCGCGATCGGCACGCCGTCGACGACGTAGGACAACGCGCGACCGACGACCGACGTGCTGCCGAGGAACTGCTTAAGATCCGTCATTTTTGTCTCCGAGTGCAGAGCATCGGCGGGAGACCGATACAATCCTCGCAGACGATAGCCGGCGGTACTGCCCTTTAAAATGAGATTTATGGGGGTTTGGTCGCTTTTACGTTTGATCCGCGCGCGCTGCGGGTGGTCCGCCGACGCTCTCCGCCATCAGGCAGAGCAGCTCGAACAGCAGGTTGGCGCCGAGCAACGCCGTGTTGCCGCTGGGATCGAAGGGTGGGGAGACCTCCGGCAAGTCGGCGCCGATCAGGTTCAGCCCGCGCAAGCCGCGCAGCAGCCGCAGCGCCTCGCGCGGGGTCAGGCCGGCGATCTCCGGCGTGCCCGTCCCGGGCGCGAAAGTCGGGTCGATGGCGTCGATATCGAAGCTGAGATAGGTCGGCCCGTCGCCCACCACCGCGCGGATGGTGTCCAGCGTCCCCGCCGGGCCCAGCGTCTCCACCTCGTCCATGGTGATCAGGCGCACGCCTTGCTGGGCGGGCCAGTCGCGGTCGTCGGCGCGGAAGATGGAGCCGCGGATGCCGACCTGGACGATGCGCTGCGGGTCCAGCAGCCCCTCTTCGATGGCGCGGCGGAAGGGCGTGCCGTGGGTGTAGCGCAGCCCGTCGAAATAGGTGTCTAGCGTGTCGGAATGGGCGTCGAACTGGACCATGCCGACGGGCGGCCCGCCGCCGACCAGCGCCCGCAGGATGGGCAGCGACATCAGATGGTCGCCGCCGACCGACAACGGCCGCGCCCCGCCGTCCTGCAGCCGGGCGAAGAACCCGGTGATCCGGTCCATCGACAGGGTCAGGTCGATCGGGTTCACCGGCGCGTCGCCGAGATCGGCGATCCGGCAGAGGTCATAGGGGCACACGCCGGTCGCGCCGTTGACCAGGCGGATCAGCGTGGACTGGTCGCGCACCTGGCGCGGTCCGTGGCGGGCGCCCGCGCGGTTGGTGGTGCCGCCGTCCCAGGGCACGCCGACGATGGCGATGTCGACCGCCGCGGGGTCGTCGACCATCGGCAGCCGGAAGAAGGTCGCGGGCCCCGCGAAGCGCGGCGTGTTGGCGGAGTCGATGGGTCGCGGGAAGGCGGCGCTGGGGGACATGAGCGATTCCTCAGGGGCAGTCTGGTCGGCCGGGCGCGGCCCGCTCAACCCCCAGGGGACATCAACACGGGCTGTCGACGCAATGCGCAGCGGTCGCGCGGCACATCGGCCGCAACGGCGCATGAACGGCGCATGGATCACCGGAGGGACGGCGCGGGACTGGACCCGTGCGGAGTCGGGGGGAGGAAGCCCAAAAATGCCGACGCCGGTCGGGGCGGCTGTCCCGGCCGGCGTCCTTGGCTCTACTCTCGGCGGCACCCCGACTTTTCGGGTTGGGCCTGCGAGGCCGCAACCCCTGCGTGTCGAACGGTGCGTCCTTAACCCCCGCGCGGGGGCGTCTGTCGGCCGATGCGGTTTCGCCATCCGATCCCTGGAAATGCCCTCCAGGAACAGTATCGGCTCACCCCGTATCAAGTCGGCTCACAGTGAAATCAAAGACCGCACAAGTCTCGAAACCCGATCTTCTCTCTCTTTGGCCAACATCCTTCGGCCAATCACGCGGCTCATCTTCTGCAGATCGAGCCCGCGGCGGGTTCCAACGGCTCTTGGTCTCTAATTCCACAGAAAGCCTAGCATGATGCCCCGGCAGCCTGTCATGAATTATACACATGGCCGGCGGCCGAGCCATGATCCAGCCGCCGCGCGCCCGGCGAGCGTCCCCCGCTGTGAAGAGGCTCTACCGCTCCTCCGCCAGCCGGGCGCACCAGTCCGGGCGCGGCCCCCGGCCGCCATAGTCCACCGCCAGCCCGGCCGCCCGCAGATCGGCGGCGGCGTCGCGGCCGTGCACCCAGACGCGCGCCACCACCCGGCCGGCATAGGTGCCGTAGCGCACCTCGCTGAGGCTGACCGCCCCCTGTGCCACCAGGGCCGCCAGATGGTCGCGCGCCGCCTCCGCCAAGGCGCGCTCGTCGCTGCAGTCGGCCCGCATCTCCGGGGCGTCGATCCCGGCCAGGCGCACCCGCGTGACGACCCGCTGGTCGATCCAGATCCGCGCCTCCACCGCGATGGTGTCGCCGTCCACGACGTCGAGCACCTCCACCGGGATCGGACCCGGCAGCGGTGTGTCCGCGGCCACGGGACCGGCCATCGCCAAGGTTGCGGCCGCCAGCAATCCCACGCCCAAGCGCCCCATTACGACGCTCCGTCACATGGATAAAATTGAACGATCCGGAGAATACCGCTATTCAGATCGGAACGCAAGCGGAACTTGTGATTCTTTTCCTATCTCCGGCTCGCGCCCATCGCAAGGCCGCGGCCCGGCCACCGTCCTGAGACGACCGGACTAGAAATCGCTGCAGCGGCCGTTGACGTCCCAGTCGCCGTAGCGGGTGGGCTCCGGCCCCGCGGGACCGCCGATCTCGCCGGGCGGCTGCGGCACGGCCTTAGGCGTCGGCGGCTTCGCCTCAGGGCTGCTGCCGGTCTCGCCGGCATCGGTGTCCGGCGCGCGGTCGTCCGTGCCGTCGGTCATGGTGATGTCATCCCTAGAAGATGGCGGCCCGTGCCGCCGCTCAGAACAGCGGCTGGATCCAGGACCGCGACGGCCCGGTATCGAGATGGGCGAAGCGGCTGCGCATGTAAATGCCCACGCCGCCGGCCCCGGCGCCGCGCACGATGTTCTTCAGGAAATGGATGCCGTATCCCTGGGCGGAGATATCTACCGCGCGGCCCAGCTTGTGGTAGCTGTTCTGCGCCGCCCCCTCCGAGCGCAGGAGCTGGTTGGTGCGCTCCGTGCGATAGGCGGAGTGGATGTTCAGCACCACGGAGATGCCGTGAACGCGCACATAGTTGCGGTGGACCTGCCAGAGGACGTCGAACAGGGCCGGATCCATCTCGATCGCCGCGGCCTCGCGGTGGTCGCGCATCAGCCAGTTGAGCCGCGGCAGCACCCGCGCGATATAGCCTTCGCCGTTGAAATAGGCGTCGTGGAAGCGCTCGCCGGTATGCGGGTTGTAGAGGTTCAGCACCCGCGGTGCGCCAGGCGACGGCAGGGCCGGTCGCGCGATCAGCGCCGCGCCCAGCCCGGCGGCCAGGCCGCACAAGACCTGCCGCCGGCCGGGATCGGCGGGCGGGGCGGCCTTGGTCTGGCGGTCGTTGGTCTGGACGTCGGGTGCTGGCATTCGCTGTCCGATACGGGGGCAGCCGGCGGCGCGTCGACCGTATCCGTACCATAGCCGCGCGCTCGCCTCCCAGACTCTCCCAACCCGTTGAAGGAATTCCTAAGATCGCCGACGGTCCCGACAAGCGTCCCACGCGCGCCCGCACCGGCCCCGCCCGCCGCCGCCCCTCCGGACCCGGGCCGGCCGGGCTGGCGGCCCGGCGCCGCGCGCTCGCCCTGATCGCCGGCGTGCTCGACGGCCAGCGGCCGCTGGACGAGGCGGCGGCGCCCGCCGCCGCGCCGCGCGACCGCGCCTTCGCTCGGCTGATCGCGCTGACGGTGCTACGCCGGATGGGCCAGCTCGACCGGCTGATCGCGGGCGCGCTGCCGCGCGGCCTGCCGCGCGGCCGCGCCCCGGTCGGCCATCTGCTGCGCCTCGGCCTTGCCCAAGGCCTCTTCCTGGGCACGCCCCTGCACGCCGTGGTCGCAACGACGCTAGCACTGGCGGACGAGACCGGCGGCGGCCGTATCAAAGGCCTGATCGACGCCACCTTGCGCCGCCTGGCGGCCGAGGGGCCGGCGCAGCTCGCCGCCCAGGACGCCGCCCGGCTGAACACGCCCGCCTGGCTGTGGCAGCGCTGGGTCGCCCATTGGGGGGCGCCGGCGGCCCGCGCCATCGCCGAGGCGCATCTCGGCGAGCCGCCGCTCGACCTCACGCTGAACCCCGCGGCCGATGGTGCCGCCCTCAACCACGCGGATTGGGCCGCCCGGCTCGACGCCGCCATGCTGCCGACCGGCGGCCTGCGCCGCGGCGCGGGCGGCGCGGTGGAGGCGTTGGCGGGTTATGAGGCGGGGACCTGGTGGGTGCAGGATGCCGCCGCCGCCCTGCCCGCCCGGCTGCTCGCCGCCGCGCCGGGGACGCGGGTCGTCGAGCTGTGCGCCGCCCCCGGCGGCAAGACCGCGCAGCTCGCCGCCGCCGGCGCCGACGTCATCGCCGTCGACCGCGCCGCCCCGCGGCTGGAGACCCTGCAGGCCAATCTCGACCGCCTCAGCCTCGCCGCGGCGCTGGTGGAAGCCGACGCCGCCGTCTGGCGGCCGCCCGCGCCGGTCTCCGCCGTGCTGCTGGACGCGCCCTGCTCGGCCACCGGCACCATCCGCCGCCACCCCGACATCGCGCGCCTGAAGCGCACCGGCGACCTGGCGGCGCTGGCCGAGGTTCAGCGCCGCCTGTTGGCCAATGCCGCGGCGATGCTGGCGCCGGGCGGCCGGTTGGTCTGGTGCACCTGCTCGCTGGAACCGGAGGAGGGCGAGGCGACCAGCCGCACCGCCGCCGACACGCTGCCCCTGCTACCCGATCCCGTGCGGGCGGACGAACTGCCCGGGCTGGCCGAGGCGATCACGCCGGAAGGCTGGGTGCGCACGCTGCCCAGCCAGTGGGCCGATCGCGGCGGCCTCGACGGGTTTCATATCGCCCGCTTCCGGAAGATCAACTAAACTCGTGAATTCGCAAGAGGAACCCGCGGTAATGAGTGTCCTGACGGCCGACCCCGACGCGGCGGCGCCCGCCACGCGCCTGCGCATCGCCCCGTCGATCCTGGCCGCCGACTTCGCGCGCTTGGGCGAGGAGATCGCGGCGATCACGCAAGCCGGCGCCGATTGGATCCATCTCGACGTCATGGACGGCCACTTCGTGCCCAACCTGACCTTCGGCCCGCCGGTGGTGAAGGCGCTGAAGGGCCACGCGACGCTGCCGCTGGACGTGCATCTGATGATCGCGCCGGTCGACCCGATGGTCGCCGCCTTCGCCGAGGCCGGCGCCGATGTCCTGAGCTTCCACCCCGAAGCCGGCCCGCATCCCCACCGCACCATCCAGGCGATTCGCGCCCATGGCATGCGGCCCGGCCTGGCGCTCAATCCCGGCACCCCGGTCGCCGCGGTGGAGCCGCTGTTGGACGACGTCGACCTGGTGCTGGTGATGACGGTCAATCCGGGGTTCGGCGGTCAGACCTTCATCGACGGCCAGCTCGACAAGATCGCCCGCTTGCGCGGGATGATCGATGCCACCGGCCGGGCCATCGACCTGCAGGTCGACGGCGGCATCAATCGCGCGACGGCGGCGCGGGTGGTCGAGGCCGGCGCCGACGTGCTGGTCGCCGGCACCGCGGTCTTCACTGGCGGTCCGACCGCCTATGCCGGCAACATCGCCGGGCTGCGCGGCGACGGTGCCGCCCAAATGGCCCCGCCATGACCAGCGTCACCGTCCCGCCCGACCTGCCCGCCGACACGGGCTCGCTTCGGCCCGGCCTGCGCCGCGGGCTCGCCCGCTATCTCTTCGCCTCGCGCTTCTACCCGCTGACCCTGCCCGCCCGGGCGCCGGCGGAGCTGGCCGCCGTACCGCCCGACCTGTGGCCCGGCGATGCGGAATGGGGCGCCCGGCTGGTGTTCGGCGCCTTCCGGGTCGGCGGGCTGGAGCTGACCGGCGAGGGCGCGCCGTGGGACGCCGACGGCCTGGCCGCGCCGGTGCTGGCCGATCTGCACAGCTTCGAATGGCTGCGCGACCTGCGCGCGATGGGCGGCGATGCAGCCCGCCGGCGCGCCCGCCAGCTCACCGAGGGCTGGATGGCGCGCTACGACCGCTGGGACCCGCTGATCTGGCGCCCGGACGTGCTCGGCCGGCGCCTGTTCGCCTGGCTGCAGAGCCACGATTTCTTCATCGCCAGCGCCGCCGACGACTTCCGCGACCGGCTGTTCCGCAGCCTGTCGCGCCAAGTGCGCCATCTCGGCCGCGACCTGCCGGACACGTTGGCGGGACCTGAGCGCCTGGCCGCCCTGAAGGGGCTGGTCGCCGGCCATCTGGCGCTGGACCAGGCGGGCCGGGTCGCCCAGGCGCTGGCCTTGGTGGACCGCACGGCGGCGCGCCAGCTTCTGCCCGATGGCGGGCACGCCGCGCGCAACCCGGCCGCCGCGCTGGACGCCCTGCGCCATCTGGTGGACCTGCGCGCGCTGGTGCACGCCGCCCGGCAGGCCGGCCACGCCTGCCCCGAGCTGCCGGAGACCGTGCGCCTGGGCATCGACCGGCTGGGGCCGGCGGTGCGCATGCTGCGCCATGCCGATGGCGGCTTCGCCCTGTTCAACGGCGCCGACGAAGGCCGCAAGCCGGCGATCGACGCCGTGCTGGCGCAGACCGCCGGCGGCCATCGCCCGCTCAAGTCGGCCCATGACTTCGGCTTCGAGCGCGTGCTGGCGCGGCGCACCTTGGCGATCATGGACACCGGTGGGCCGCCGCCGGCCGGGCTCGACCGGATGGCCCATGCCGCCCCGCTGGCCTTCGAGCTGTCGGTCGGCCGCCAGCGCCTGATCGTCAATTGCGGCGCCGCCACCGCGGCCGATCTGGAGGCCACCGCCTGGCCCTTCGTGCTGCGCGGCACGGCGGCCCATTCCACGGTGCAGGTCGCGGAGACCAACGCCCTGGCGGTGATGGCCGATGGCGGGCTCGACCAGCGGCCGGTGACGGTGACCGCCAGCCGCATCGACGGCGACGGTGGCACGCTGATCGACGCCAGCCACGACGCCTACCGGCCGCGCCTCGGCTTCATCCACCGCCGCCGGCTGTTCGTCGCCGACGCCGGCGACGCCGTGCGCGGCGAGGACACACTGATGGGCCTCGGCGCGCCGGTTGCCTTCGTCGCCCGCTTCCACCTGCATCCCAGCGTCAAGGTCGCCCTGCTGGCCGGCGGCACGGCGGTGCTGCTGCGTCCGCCGGTCGGGCCGGGTTGGAAGCTCAGCGGCGGCGGCGCCACCCTGGCCCTGGAGGAGAGCGTCTATCTCGGCGACGGCGAGACCCGCCGGCGGACGAGCCAGATCACGCTGACCGCCACCAGCGACGAGACCGGCGGCACGCTCACCTGGGCGCTCAGCCGGGAGGCACGGGTCTGAGCCCGGGGGACCCGAGCGCCGGCGCACCGCCCCCGATCGGCGAGGCGCCGCCCCCGATCGGCGAGGCGCCGCCCCCGATCGGCGAGGCGCCGAGCCTCGCCAGCGCCGCCGCGGCGCTCACCGGCCGCATGGAAGGCCGCCTGGCCGCCGCCTTTGCGGAGGAGGAGCGCCGCGGCCTGATGCTGGCCGGCAAGGTGCGCGCCGCCGGCATGCTGGTCATCCTGGTCTGGCTGATCGTGCAGGGACCCGAAGGCGCCGCCGCCACCGCCTATGAGGCGGGGCTGATCTTAGTCTTCCTGTTCAGCGGTCTGGCGCATCTCATCCTGGTCTGGCGCCGGCACGCGCCGATCTGGGTGACCATGGGGTTCGTCACCCTCGATTCGGCCTTTCTCGGCGTCGTCATGGTGATCCCCAACCCCTTCGCTGGCGTGCCCATCGACCCGGCGACGACCATCACCAACGCCTATTTCGTGGCTTTCTATCTCCTGTTGATGCAGGCCACCTTCAGCTACCAGGCCCGCCTGGTCGTCTATACCGGCGCCGTCATCTGTGTGACCTGGGCGCTGGTCCTGGCCTATGCGCTCAGCCTGCCCGGCACGCGATCGGAATTCTCCTTCCCCGGCGGCCTCGACTGGCCGGCGCTGATCGCCGTGATCGACCAGCCCGGCTTTCTCTACACCGCGGAATGGCTGCTGCAGATCATCGTCACCGGCATCGTCACCGCCGGGCTGTCGCTGGTGGTGATCCGCGCCCGCACGGTCGCCATGTCGCGTGCGTCGGCGGAGCGGGCGCGCGCCAACCTCGCCTGCTATTTCCCGCCGGCCATCGTCGACCTGCTGGCCGACCGGGAGCAGGATTTCGGCCTGATGCGCCGCCAGGAGGTCGCCGTGCTGTTCGCCGATATCCGCGGCTTCACCCGGCTGGCGGAGGCGGCGACGCCGGAGCGGGTGATGGAGCTGCTGCGCGGCTTCCACGCCCGCATGGAGGCGGCCGTGTTCACTCATGGCGGGATGATGGAGAAGTATATCGGCGACGCCATGCTGGCGACCTTCGGGGCACCGCGGCCAGGGCCGCGCGACGCCGCCGATGCGCTGGCCTGCGCGCGCGACATGCTGGAGCGCATGGCCGACTGGAACGCCGACCGGGCTGCCGCCGGGGAGGTGCCGCTGTCCATCGGCATCGGGCTCGCCTACGGGCCGGCGGTGCAGGGCGATATCGGCACCGGCCGGTCCATGGCCTTCGCGGTGATCGGCGACACCGTCAACACCGCCGCCCGGCTGCAGACGCTGGCCGGCCGCAGCGGCTGGGCGGCGATCATCGCCGACGGCGTGGTCGCCCGCGTCGGTGCGGAACTGGGGCCGGCGGCCGCGGCGGCGCTGGCCGGCCTCACCGATCTCGGGGCGCGCCGGGTGCGCGGCCGCGAGGCGCCGATCCGCCTGTGGGGCCTCGGGCCCGCGGCCGGGGGTCGCGCCGGACCGGTCGACGCCGGCCGTTCGCCGGCGGTCGGGGCCGGGAACGCCGCGCTTGCGACGCCGCGGCGAAGGGCGCAGGGTCTGCCCGCCGGGACGCAAGACGCCGATCCGGCACCGGGCCGGGGCGGCGAGCGCGATCCCGGCGAGCGTGAAGCAGGCTAGACGGCTGACATGGCGGACGATCGGGTGGTGATCCGGCGGGCACTGATCTCGGTGTCCGACAAGCGGGACCTGGTGCAACTGGCGACCTTCCTCGCCGATCGCGGGGTGGAGATCATCTCCACCGGCGGCACGGCGCGCACGCTGGACGAGGCCGACGTGCCGGTGCACGAGGTCTCCAGCGTCACCGGCTTCCCGGAGATCATGGACGGCCGGGTGAAGACCCTGCATCCGAAGATCCATGGCGGGCTGCTGGCGCGGCGCGACAGCGAGGTGCATCTCGACCAGCTCACCGACTATGCGATCCAGCCGATCGACCTGATGGTCTGCAACCTCTACCCGTTCGAGGAGACGGTGCGCCGCTCCGCCGACGGGGCCGCGGCGATCGAGGCGATCGATATCGGCGGCGTGGCGATGATCCGCGCCGCCGCCAAGAACCATGAGTTCGTCACCGTCGCCACCGACCCCGACGACTACGCGACCCTGCTGGCGGAGCTGGAGGCGGAAGACGGCGCGACGACCGGGTCCTTGCGCCGCCGCCTCGCCGCCGCCGCCTTCGCCCGCACCGCCGCCTTCGATGCCGCCGTCGCCACCTGGTTCGCCGGCGAGCTGGGCGAGCCGCTCGCCCCGCATATCGCGCTGGCCGGCCGGCGTACGGAGCCGCTGCGCTATGGCGAGAACCCGCACCAGGCCGCCGCCCTTTACCGCACGGCCGAGGCGCGGCCCGGGGCGGCCAGCGCCCGCCAACTGCACGGCCGCCAGCTGAGCTACAACAACCTGAACGACACCGACGCGGCCTACGAGCTGGTGGCGGAGTTCGACCCCGCCCGCCCCGCAGTGGTGATCGTCAAGCACGCCAATCCCTGCGGTGTGGCCGTCGCCGACAGCCAGGCGGACGCTTACACCCGTGCGCTGGCCGCCGATCCGGTCAGCGCCTTCGGCGGCATCGTCGCCTTCAACACGGCGCTCGAAGCGGCGACCGCGACGGCGTTGGCGGAGTTGTTCGTGGAGGTGGTGATCGCGCCGGAGATCAGCCCGGAAGCGCTCGCCATCCTGTCGGCGAAGGCCAATCTCCGCCTGTTGTCGGCCGGCGGCCTGCCCGACCCGGCGGCACCGGGCGTGGTGGCGCGCAGCCTCGCCGGCGGCCTGCTGGTGCAGAGCCGCGACGACGGGCGCCTGGGCGATCCGGCGGCGCTGAAGGTGGTGACCGACCGCGCGCCCACCGCGGCGGAGCTGGCGGACCTCGCCTTCGCCTGGTCGGTGGTCAAGCATGTCAAGTCCAACGCCATCGTCTTCGCGCGCGACGGCGCGGTGGTCGGTGTCGGTGCCGGGCAGATGAGCCGGGTGGACAGCGCCCGCCTCGCCGCCGGCAAGGCCGACGAGGTAGGCGCGGCGGCCGGCGAGCCGGCGGGCGCGCGCACCAAGGGCGCGGTGGTGGCGTCGGACGCCTTCTTCCCCTTCCCCGATGGGCTGGAGGCGGTGGCGGCGGCCGGCGCGACGGCGGTGATCCAGCCCGGCGGCTCGGTGCGCGACGCGGACGTGATCGCTGCCGCCAACCGCGCCGGCATGGCCATGGTGCTCACCGGCATGCGGCATTTCCGGCACTAGCAAGTCACCGAAGAAGGCGGCTGATGCGCAGCACTACGCAGTTCCGCCGGCTGGTCGAGGCGCCGGAGATGCTGGTGCTGCCCGGCGTCGCCGACGCGCTGGGCGCGCGCATCGCTGCCGAGTGCGGGGCCCGCGCCATCGTCTGCGGCGGCTATGCGGCGACCGCCACCCTTCTCGGCAAGCCCGACACCTCGCTGCTGGGCATGGCGGAGCTGGCCGACCACTACGCCCGCCTGGTCGATGCGTCGGGCCTGCCGGTCTTCGCCGACGGGGACACCGGCTTCGGCAATGTCTCGCAGGTCGCGCGGATGACGCGGGCCTACGAGCGGGCGGGCGTTGCCGGCTTCTTCATCGAGGACCAGGTTTTCCCCAAGCGCTGCGGGCACATGGCCGGCAAGGCGGTGGTGCCGGCGGCGGAGATGGTGGCGCGGCTGAAGGCGGCGCTGGACGCCCGCGTCGACGGCGACCTGGTGATCATGGCGCGCACCGACGCGAACGCCGTGGAGGGGTTCGAGGCGGCCTTGGAGCGCGCCCATCTCTACCGCGAGGCCGGCGCCGACGCCCTGTTCGTCGAGGCGCCGCGGAGCGAGGCGGAACTGGCCCGCGTGCCCGCGGCGCTCGACGCGCCCTGCATGGTCAACAACATCGAAGGCGGGCTGACGCCGCTGTTGCCGCCGGACCGGCTGGCCGCCATGGGCTACGCCATCTCCGTCTTCGCGGTGACCATGCCCTACGCGATGGCCCGGGTGATGCGCCGGGTGCTGTCGACCCTGCTGGCCGACGGCACCAGCGCCGCGCTGTCCGCCGAGTTGGTGGCCTTCGACGACTTCAACGCGCTGGTCGGCCTGCCGGAGGTGCGGGCTGCGGAGGCGCGCTTGGCCGACGCCACCGCCGCGGTCGTCGGGCGGCGCCGGTGAGCGCCGCCGCCGCGCCGGCATCATCGCCTGGCTTGCCGCCTTCTCAAGGCGGTGCCGACCCTGTCCCCCGCTCGGCCGCCCTGTCCAGCGCTCGGTCCAGATAGGTGGCGGCGCTGATCAGGCCCAGATGGGTGAAGGCCTGGGGGAAGTTGCCGAGCTGGTCGCCATGCCGGTCGGTCTCCTCCGCATAGAGGCCGACATGGTTGGCGTAGGTCAGCATCTTCTCGAACACCAGCCGCGCCTTGGCGAGCTGGCCGCTGCGCGCCAGGCATTCGACGTACCAGAAGGTGCAGAGGTTGAAGGTTGCCTCGCCGCCGGCGAAGCCGTCATGCGCCGCCTCGGCCACGTCATAGCGGTAGACCAGGCTATCCTCGACAAGCATGCGCTCGATGGCGGCCAGGGTCTTTCGCCACTTCACGTCGCGGGCGTCGATGAAGCGGACGATCGGCATCAGCAGCGTGGAGGCGTCGACGGTGCGGGCGCCCTTGTGCTGGACGAAGGTGCCCGCGTCGGCGTCCCAGAAGGTCTCGTGGATGTCGGCGGCGATGGCGTCGCGGGCCGCCGTCCAACGCGCTGGGGCGGGGCCGCGCCCGGTATCGGCCGCCAGCGTCACCGCCCGGTCCAGCGCCACCCAGCACATCAGCCGCGAATAGAGGAAGTGCCGGTCGCCGCCGCGCACCTCCCAGATACCGGCGTCGGGCGTCTGCCAGACCTCGCAGACATGGTCCATCAGGCGGCTCAGCACCGACCAGAACTGGTCGGTGAGGCCGCCGCGCGGTCCGCCGTGCCGATCGTAGTAGAGGAAGACGGCATCCATCAGCTCGCCGTAGATGTCGTGCTGACGCTGATCGTAGGCGCCGTTGCCGATGCGCACCGGGCGCGAGCGGCGGTAGCCCTCGAAATGCGGCAGGTCCTGTTCCGTCAACTCCTGGCCGCCGTCGAGCTGGTACATGATCGCCAGCGGCCGGCCCGGCGGGGCGGTGGTGCAGCGTGCCTGCACCCAGTCCATGAACCCCGCGGCTTCGTCGGCGAAACCGAGGCGCATCAGCGCGTGCACGGTGAACGAAGCGTCGCGGATCCAGGCAAAGCGGTAGTCGTAGTTCCGCTCGCCGCCGATTTCCTCCGGCAGGCCGAAGGTGGCGGCCGCGGCGATGGACCCGTGCCGCTGCGCCGTCAACAGCTTCAACACGAGCGCCGAGCGGTTGACCATCTCGCGCCAGCGCCCGCGGTATCCGGAGCGGCCCAGCCAGTCCTGCCAGTAGGCGATGGTGTCGGCCATCGCCGCCGAACCGTCGTCGGTCGCGCCGGCTGCGTCGGTCGCATCGGTCACCGCATCCGCCGCTTCGAGCACGAAGGTCCGATGCTGGTCCTGCTCCAGCACCAGCTCGCCCACCGCCGCGCCGTTGCGGATCCTCAGTTTGGGATCGCCGTCGCCGACGCTGGACAGGCGGAGCGCCTGGTCCGGCTGCCCCTGCGGCTCGAACCGTACCGAGCCGTCGGGGTCCACCCGCAGGTATTTCGGCCGCCGGCCATAGTCGAACTGCGGGTCGCAGTGGATGCGGATGCGCGCGCGCCCATGCACCGCGGTGACCCGGCGGATCAGCCGCGGGCCGCCGGCCCCGGTCGGACGGATCGGCATGAAGTCGCAGATCTCGAACACCCCGTCGGCCGCCAGGAAACGGGTCAGCAGCACGTTTGTGTCGGGCAGGTAGAGCTGGCGGCGGCCATAGCGCGCGTCCCCGTCGGCCGGGGCGATGCGGAAGCTCCCGCCGCGATGCCGGTCGAGTAGGGCGGCGAAGATGGAGGGCGAGTCGAGATCGGGGAAGCACAGGAAATCGATGGCACCGGAGGTGCCGACCAGCGCCACCGTGTTGAGGTCGCCGATGATGCCGTACTCGGCGATCGGCAGATAGCCGGTCATGGTGCGTCCACTCCCGTCGTCTTGGCGGCCGGCGGACCTCAGCCGCTCCCGGCGCCGAGGATCGCGCGGGCGGCGCGGATCGCCAGTGCGCAGGACGTCAAGGTCGGATTGCCGGCCGTGCTGGTCGGGATCATGCCGTTGCCGCCGAGATAGAGATTGTCGAAGCCCCAGACGCGGGAATTGGTGTCCGTCACGCTGTCCAAGTCGGAATGGCCCATGCGGTGCACGCCCATGAAATGGGCGGCCAGGCCGGGTGGCATGTATTGCGGCTCCGATCCCGGCAAGATGCCGCCCAGCAGGCCCGCGGCGTTCACCATGTCGCCGAACATCTGATGGATGCGCCGGCGGTCGCGCTCGCTCAACACGAACTCGAAGGTCGGCTGGGGCATGCCGAACTTGTCCCGGTTCGTGTCGTCGAAGACCACGCGGTTGTCGGCGTTGATGTCGGTCTGGGCGAAGAAGCGCAGATCCACCACCAGGCGGTCGTCGATGTCGGGGGGCAGGGCGCCATAGCTGAAGCTGTCCCGGTGGATCTGGGCGTGCCACTCGCGCTCCGGCGTGCAGGGCAGCCACAGCATGGGTGCCGGGTCGTGCATGGGGATGGGCACCGGATCGTCTTCGCTGAGCGCGGCCTGCCGCTCCCGCCGCGCCATGTCCGCGATCTCCTCCACGACGTCGGCGCGCAGCACGACCTGGGTGAAGGTCATCGGGTGCTCGGTCAGGTAGCGGCCGAGCGCCGGCAGCTCATGGATCGCCGAGTTCCACAGGAGCTGCGGGGTCAGGATCGACCCGCAGGCGACGACGAAGGTCTCCGCCTCGATGCGCAGCCGCTTCCAGTTCATAAGGTCGTCGACCACGGCATGGGTGATGCGCGGCCCGTCGCTCTCCAGCCGCAGCGCGCGGTGCTGCGGCAGCCAGCGAAAGCGATCGCCGTCATAGGGCGGATCGCGGTCGATCAGCGGCGCCAGGATCGTGTCGGACCCGGTCCACAGGACGAATTCGTCATTGTGCGCCATGCGCTCGCCGGCCACCGGCAGCGCCGCCACGTCGGGATAGGCCGCGCGCAGGCGCGCTTCCACGGCACGGTGGCGCAGGGCTTGGGAGAACACGTTGGTGTTGACGTTGAGCATCGGCTCCGCCTCGTCGTACAGCGCCGATAGCTCGTCGAACGGAACGGGGGCGTCGTGCCACTCCGCTTGCGGGTGGTAGCGTGGGGTGTTGCAGGTCCAGTGGGTGAACATGCCGCCGACCGCATAGGTTACGGCGGCGCCCGGCAGGTTCTTGGCGGGATCCTGGTGTGGGTTTTGACCATGCCGGATGGTGGGGCGCTGGCGGTCGGGCCGATAGGCGAAGGGGTTCAGGGTTGCCGAATAGCCGGTTTCCGGCACCACCGACGCCTGGTTCATGTTGCCCTGGATGACCCAGGTGAAACGGTCGATCTCCCGCTGGTAGACGAACGCGTTCTTCAGGTTCTCTCCCGGACGCTGCGAGAGCTGGGCACCGGCGTCGATCATCAGGACGTTGCGGCCGGCCGGCACCAGGTGGCGGGCGAAGGTGCAGCCGATCGGGCCCATGCCGATGATCAGAACGTCGGTTTGGAGGGTGCTGTCGAACTCGCTCACCGGTTACCTCCCTTGCGCGGATTTGCCGTGCCTGCCCGGACGCGAGCGGCGACGGTTTGGAGATCGTGCCCCAGACGGACGCCGGGTCGTTCGAGCGACGCCGGACGTCACCCTGGGACGCGGTCCGTTGCCGGCAGGGGCGAAGACTTGGCGCAAAACACGAACACACAATCAGAGCATACCTCTTTATGTCTGTGCTCTGCGCAAATTGACGTTTTGATTGCAAGATTCTAGTTTTGACAGGCGATTAGGGCGCCATGAATGACTGCGCTATGTCAATCTGGAATCAGATTGAGAACAATGATTCAGTGTTGCGTGGTTCGTGCGACGCCAAGAAGCACCCCAGCCCTGAAATTGGTGATGTCTATTCTCTGTTTCGGACAAATCAGTTCCGCGTTGCTCGGGGCGCCGCAATGGTCGGCGCGATCAGGTAGGCGGTGCGGATCGGCATTGCGCCGGCCGGGTGGACCAGTAGGGCGCTCGTCTCCACAAGCCAGCGGTTGACACGCGCCATTACCGGTATATACCGATATATATGGACGCGCCGATCTGCATCTGCACGCGCCTGCGCCGGGCGACCCGCGGCGCGATCCGCCACTACGATGCGGCGCTGCGGCCGGTCGGCCTCAACGTCACTCAGTTCGCCTTGCTGCGCGCCATCGAGCGGTTGGGCGAGGCCGCCATCGGCGATCTGGCCGATGCCATCGACATCGATGCCAGCACGCTGGGACGCAATCTTCGGGTGCTGGCGCGCCAGGGGCTGGTCGCACTCGACCCCGGCAACGACCGACGCACCCGCATCGTGCGGATGACCGAGGCGGGTGTTCGGACATCGCAAACCATCGCACCGCTCTGGGCCGAAGCGCAGGCGACGCTGGATGCGAGGCTTGGTGCCGGTGGGCGCGATGCCCTGTTCGGACTGTTGGATCGGGTGGGAGACGCCGCGTCGTGACACATCGACCAGCCGCCGATCCGCAGATCGACCCCTGGGCGGCGGCGAAGCTGCTGCTGATCGCCGGATCGCTGATCCTGGCGCTGTCGCTGGGTATGCGCCACAGCTTCGGCCTCTTCCTGCAGCCGATCAGCATGGCCAATGGCTGGGGCCGCGAAACCTTCGCCTTCGCCATGGCGCTGCAGAACCTGCTCTGGGGGGCGTCCCAGCCCTTCGCCGGCGCGCTGGCCGACCGGATCGGCGCGGGACGGGTGATCCTCGGCGGGGCGGTGCTCTATGTCGCGGGGCTGGCGCTGATGGCGGTGCCGCAGCCGCCGGGGCTGTTCACGTTGACCGCCGGGGTGCTGATCGGCCTCGGCCTCAGCGGCACCACCTTCCCCGTCGTCTTCGGCGCGATCAGCCGCGCCGTGCCGCCGGAGAAGCGCAGCCTGGCCATGGGCATCTCCATGGCCGTCGGCTCCTTCGGCCAGTTCGCCATGCTGCCCTTGGTGCTGAACCTGATCGAGGGCACGGGCTGGGCGATGGCGCTGGTCGTCCTCGCCGTGATCTCCGCCGTCATCCTGCCGCTCAGCCTGCCGTTGATGGAACGGGGCAGCACCGGGCGCCCGCCGC
The DNA here is from genome assembly GCA_028284045.1 of Alphaproteobacteria bacterium. Taxonomy (GTDB): domain Bacteria; phylum Pseudomonadota; class Alphaproteobacteria; order DSM-16000; family Inquilinaceae; genus JANQSN01. The sequence goes on from JANQSN010000050.1 coordinate 42,847, forward strand.
CGCCGGCCGGTCCCGGCGCCGCCGAGGCGCTGCGCGAGGCCGCGGGCAGCCGCGATTTCTGGCTGTTGTCGCTGGGCTTCTTCGTCTGCGGCTTCCAGGTGGTGTTCATCGCGCTGCATCTGCCGGCCTTCCTGGCCGACGAGGGGCTGGCCTTCGTGCTGGCCGACGACGGCAACGTCGTGCATGTCGCGACCATCGTGCTGGCGCTGATCGGCTTGGTGAACATCCTCGGCACCTATTGCGCCGGCCTGTGGGGCGGGTGCCATAGCAAGCCGGCGCTGCTGGTGTGGATCTATCTCGGCCGTGGCGTGGCGATCGCCGCCTTCATCCTGCTGCCGATCAGTGATGTGTCGGCCTATGCCTTCGGCATCGTCATGGGCCTGTTCTGGCTCAGCACGGTGCCGCTGACCAACGGCGTGGTCGCCAGCCTGTTCGGCGTCAAGAATCTTTCGATGCTGGGCGGGATCGTGTTCTTCTCCCACCAGCTCGGCTCCTTCCTGGGCGGCTGGATGGGTGGTTTTGTGTTCGACCGCACCGGGTCCTACGATATCGTTTGGTGGATCGCGATCCTGTTGAGTCTGGTCGCCGCGGCCTTGAACCTGCCGATCCGCGAGCGGCCGGTGGCGCGGCTGAGCGCCGCGGGGGAGACCGGATGACCGGCTGGACGTCGCCTATCGCCAAGATCGCGCTGGCCGCGCTGGCCGTGATCGTGCTGGCGGGCCTGTTCGCCGCCTATGCGACGCCGCTGATGACCCTGGCGCTGGACAGCCTGTCCTACTGCTTCTGACGGGTCGCTTGCGATCGGCCGGCTATGTCGAGTGCGGGCGCGCGCAAGTTTCACACGCAAGCCTCGGATTTTTTGCCATTACTACAGTGGTGTATTCGAGTTTGGCCGTGCGCAGCGGTTCGGGGAGCGTTCATTCATGACGGTGCAGGAGATCGAGCCGCTGGAGGCGTGGGACCGCTTGGCCGCCGATCCGGCGACGGTGCTGGTGGATGTCCGCACGCCGATGGAATGGGCGGAAGTCGGCATCCCGGACCTGGCGCGGCTGTCGCGCTCGGCGGTCTTGCTGCCCTGGCAGGTGATGCCGGGCCTGCCGCCGGATCCCGGCTTCGTCGACAAGTTTGCGGAGACCGGTATCGGCCGCGACCAGCCGCTGTTGTTCTTGTGCCGGTCCGGCATCCGCTCCATGGCGGCGGCGCTGGCGGCGTCCGCGGTCGGGTACGGCCCATGCTTCAATATCGCCACGGGCTACGAAGGCGACCCGGACGTGACCGGTCGGCGCGGGACGGTCAATGGCTGGCAGGCCGACGGCCTGCCCTGGCAGCGCCCGAACCCGCGGTCCGCTACGGGATGATGCCATCGAACCGATGACGATAGTCATTGGCTCGATGGCCCTGCGCCATTGAGGCGCCGCGCCCCAATGGGCGCGAAAGCCAAGCGCCCGGAGGGCGCGCCGGCGACTGAGGAAGAAAGAAAGAGTCGAGCCGTTTACGGGCTCGGCGGAAGACTGACGGACGACCCGGGCCGGGACTCGTTGCGGCTGCTTCCTTCCGGACCTGACCGGGTTGGCGAGGGACCCGTCCGCCGCCAGCCTTCCTGACCGATATATCGCGCGCCGCCGGCGCGGGCGCAAGGTTAGAGCATATTGGGCTGACCCTGGTCAGCCCAATATGCTCTACCATCTTGTTCTAGCGCATTTTCCGAGTCGCCGGGTGAGTCCACCCGGCTCGAAAATGCTCTAGCGATGTGTGATCATCGTGCCGGCACCCGGCGTGAAGATCTCCAACAGCAGGATATGCGGCACCCGTCCGTCCAGGATGACCGCGCCTTCCACGCTGTGCTCCACCGCTGCGACGCAGGTTTCCACCTTGGGGATCATGCCGCCGGCGATGGTGCCGTCGGCGATCAGGGCGCGCGCCTTGGCCGGGGTCAGCTCGGCGACCATCTGTCCGTTCTGGTCCAGCACCCCCGGCACATCGGTCAACAGGAACAGCCGCGACGCGTGCAGCGCGCCGGCCACCGCGCCGGCCACGGTATCGGCGTTGATGTTGTAGGTCAGACCTTGGTCGCCCGCGCCGATCGGCGCGATGACGGGGATGAAGGAGGTATCCTCCAGCGCGTCCAGCACCTCCGGGTTGACCGCCGCCGGCTCGCCGACGAAGCCGAGGTCGAGGATCTTCTCGATATTGCTGTCGGGATCGCGGCGGGTCCGGCGCAGCCGGCGGGCGGTGATCAGGTTGCCGTCCTTGCCCGACAGGCCGATCGCCCGGCCGCCGACATCGTGGATCGCCTGGACGATCGATTTGTTGATGCGGCCGGACAGCACCATCTCCACCACCTCGACCGTGTCGCGGTCGGTGACCCGCAAGCCGTCCACGAATTCCGAGGTGACCTTCAGGCGCTTCAGCATCGCGCCGATCTGCGGCCCGCCGCCATGCACGACGATGGGGTGGATGCCGACCTGCTTCAGCAGCACGACGTCGCGGGCGAACTCCCGCGCCACCGCCTCGTCGCCCATGGCGTGGCCGCCATACTTGATGACGAAGGTCGCGCCGGCATGGCGGCGCATGAACGGCAGCGCCTCGGCCAGGGTATGGGCCTTGGCCAGCCATTCCGGCGCGATCTCGCCGTCGATGCGGATATCGGGGATGATCGGGGTGTCGGACATGCGCGGAAAAGGGCGTCGGCGGGATGGGAGCGCGCGAAGATCGGCGGTCGCCCCGACCTTAGGCCACCGCAGCCGGCGCCGCCAGCGCCGCGAGCCGGGCGCGCAGCTCCGCGATCCCTTCGCCGGTCTCCGCGCTGGTTGCCTGTACCAGGGGAAAGGCCGCGGGATGGTGGACCAGTTCCGCCGCCACCGCGTCACGCACGGCCGCCAGTGCCGCCGGCTTGGGCTTGTCCGCCTTGGTCAGCACCACCCGATAGGCGACGGCGGCGCCATCCAGGTCCGCCATCATCGCCCGGTCGCTGTCCTTCAGGCCGTGCCGGCTGTCCACCAGCACGATCGCCGAGGACAGGGTGGCGCGCCCCTTCAGGTAGCGGGTCAACAGGCGCGTCCAGTCCGCCACCTGCGCCTTCGACACCTTGGCATAGCCATAGCCCGGCAGGTCGACCAGCAGCAGCCGGCCGCCCAGCGCGAAGAAGTTGAGCTGCTGGGTGCGGCCCGGCGTGTTGGAGGTTCGGGCCAGCGTCTGCCGGCCGGTCAGCGCGTTGACCAGGCTGGACTTGCCGACATTGGAGCGGCCGGCGAAAGCGATCTCCGGCAATCCGGCCGCCGGCAGCCGGTCGAGCGATGCGACCCCGGCGACGAACCGGCAGTCTTGCGCGAACAGGCGGCGGCCGTCCTCCACCGCCGCCTCATCGGGCGCATCGTCAAGCCGCTCGGCCGGATCGGGATCCGGCCCCGGGTCGCTCACCGCCGGCGCGCCGGCCGGCGGCGCTGCCCGCTGCCGCCCTTGCCGCCGCGGCGCGACCCGCCGTCGGTCGTGGCCTTGTCGCCCTGCGCCGCGGCGGCGGCGGCCCGGCGCGACCGGTTGCTGCCGCCCGCCTCGCTGCCCGGCGGGGTGGGGCGGCTCGGCCGCGCGTCGGCTGCGTCGTCGTCGCCATCCTCGTCCGCGCCGCCATCGCCGCCCTTGCCCGGCTGGTCGGACGGCTTGCGCAGCACCGAGGGCGGCGCATGGCCCGCCGGCGCCTCGATGCCGCCGCCGATCTTCACGCCCATCCGCTTCATGATCACCCATTGCTGGAGGATCGACAGGATGTTGTTCCACGCCCAGTAGATCACCAGCCCGGCCGGGAACCCGGCCAACAGGAAGGTGAAGACGATGGGCAGCGCCATGAAGATTTTTTGCTGGATCGGATCGGTCGGCGCCGGGTTCAGCTTCTGCTGGGCGAACATCGACACGCCCATGATCAGCGGCCAGATGCCGATCATCAGGAAGCTCGGCGGATCCCACGGGATCAGCCCGAACAGATTGAACATCGAGGTCGGATCGGGCGCCGAGAGATCCCGGATCCAGCCGAAGAACGGCGTATGGCGCATCTCGATGGTGACGAACAGGACCTTGTAGAGCGCGAAGAACACCGGGATCTGGATCAGGATCGGCAGGCAGCCGGACGCCGGATTGACCTTCTCGCGCTTATAAAGCTCCATCATCTCCATGTTCATGCGCTGGCGGTCTTCCTTGAAGCGGTCGCGGATCTCCAGCATCTGCGGTTGCAGACCCTTCATCTTCGACATCGCCCGGTAGGACTTGTTGGCCAACGGGAAGAAGATCAGCTTGATGATCACGGTGAAGATCAGGATGGCTACGCCGAAATTGCCGACCCAATCGTTCAGGAAATCGAGCGCGTAGAAGAACGGCTTGGTCAGGAAGTAGAACCAGCCGAAATCGATGGTCAGGTCGAAGTTGTCGATGGCGAACTCGGCCTCATAGGCATCGACGACATCGACTTCCTTGGCGCCGGCGAAGATCCGCTGGGTGGTCTCCGCGCTGCCGCCGGCCAGCACGATCTTCTCCGGCGCGGCGAAGGCGGCGATGTAGCGGTCGATGCCGGTCTCGGTCAGGCGGTGGGTGAACTGGCCGTCGAACGGCTCGGCCTGGTCGGGCACCAGCGCCACCAGCCAGTACTTGTCGGTGAAGCCGAGCCAGCCGCCGGTGGAGGTCTGGCGCACCTCCCCGTCGTCCTGGATGTCTTCGTAGCTGTACTCCTCCAGCGTCCCGTCGAAGACGCCGTAAGGCCCTTCGTGCAGGATGAAGAAGCCCAGCGTGTCCGGCGTGCCGACGCGCAGGATGCGGGCATAGGGGCGCAGCGCGACGGCGCCGTCGGTGGCGTTGTCGACCGCCTGGGTGACGGTGAACAGGTAGTTCTCGTCGACCGCGATCTGCAGGCGGAAGGTCAGTCCCTCGCCGTTGTCCCAGGCCAGCGTCACCGGCCCGCCCTCGGGGCTCAGGCTGTCCGGCCCGTCCACCACCTGCCAGGCGGCGTCGCGGGGCGGCGTGACGACGCCGGGCCCGGCGCTCCAGCCGAAATCGACATAGTAGGGATTGGGCGCGCTGCGCGGCGACAAGAGGTCGATGAACGGGCTCTCGGGGTCGACCGTCTCGCGATAGTCGATCAGCGTCAGGTCGTCGAGTCGCGCGCCGGTGAGCTGCAGGGAGCCTTGCAGCCGCGCCGTATCGATCCTGAGACGCCGGTCGGCGTCCGCCGCCAGCGCGGCCTCCCGGTTCGTCGTCGCCATCCCGGCGTCGACCGGCACCGACGCCGCCGTGCCGGGGATGCCGGGCGCCTCGCCGATCGGTGCGCCGATGCTGCCATCACCGGATGGTACGCCTTCGGTCGGCGGCACGCCGTCTGCACCATCGACGCCGGCCTCGATCGCCGCGGGGTCCATCGGATCTGGCGGCGGCGGGGCGAAGAAGGCCTGAAACAGAACCAGGATGCCGACCGACAGGACGATCGCCAGCAGGAGATTGCGTTGGTCTTGCATGGCAGCGGCGGCTAGTCGGACGGGGAGAGAGCAGGGTCGGTCGAGGGGCGGCACGCGCACCGCGGCACCGGATCATAGCCGGATCCGCCCCAGGGATGGCATCGCGAGAGGCGTCGCAGGGTCAGCCACCCGCCGGTCCATGCGCCATGGCGGTCGAGCGCCTCCAGCGCATAGGCGGAGCAAGTGGGCTGAAACCGGCAATGCCCGCCGATCCACGCCGACAGAGTGACGCGATAGGCGAGGACGATGCCCTTGAAGAGCCAGGTGAAGAGCCAGTTGACGGGGCGCATCAGCGGTCGCCGCCCGGGCGCCGCGGCCGATCGTCCACCCCCTCACCGGTGGCGCGGGCACCGCCGCCGGCCGCCCGTTTGGGGCCGGCAGAGGGGCGGGCGACGCGCGCCAGCGCCCGTTCCAGATCGGCCCGCAGCGCGGCATGCGCGCGCGTCGCCGTCTCCGTCCGGGCGATCAGCACATAGTCGGTGCCAGGGCGGCCCGCCAGGGGCAGGATTTCCCGCGCCAGCGCGCGCAGCCGCCGCCGCGCCCGGTTGCGGTCCACCGCACCGCCGACCTTGCGGCTGGCGGTCAGGCCGAAGCGGATCTCGTCAGCGGGCACGGGCTCCGCGTCGCCGCGGCGGCGCGCCTGCAGCACCAGGCCCGGCATCGCCGCCTTGGTGCCGCGGCGCGCACACGCCAAGAAATCGCCACGGCGCAGAAGCCGGCCGAGCGGCGCTGGCCGCACGGGGTCGACGGGCGGAGGCACGGGGATCGGGGCCGAGGACGGGGCGGGCCGCGCCCGTCAAGCGGACAGGCGCTTGCGCCCCTTCGCCCGCCGGCGTGCGATCACCTTGCGGCCGGCCGCGGTCGCCATGCGGGCGCGGAAGCCATGCCGGCGCTTGCGGACGAGCCGGCTGGGCTGGTAGGTGCGCTTCACGGGATCGCCGCTCCTTCGGACGGGTTCGGTCGGGGCCGATGGACTGGATATGCTTGCCCGGCGGCGATGCGGTCCGCTTGAACGGAACCACCGCCGCGCCAGAGCGCCGGCCGCCCACCGACGGCCCCGAACGGCGCTCTACTGGACGCCTGGTTTCAGCCAAGTCGCTGTGATAGGCGCGCCACCCCTATCCTGTCAATCGCCGGGCCGCGTGGGGCGGGCGATCCTCAGCGGCGCAGGATGATCCGGGTGCCGGTGTTGGGCCGGCCCGGCTGGCGGCTGAAGCACTCCGCCGTGCCGTCGGCGCGCCGGTCGCAGCTCACCTCCCGCCGGAAGATCAAGGTGCCGTTGTCGCAGCGGACATCCGACAGGTCGTTGATCATCAGGCGCTGGCCCGGAAACCGGCCGCGCACCGGCGCGTTGCAGCGCGCGCCGTTCTCGAACACGATGGTCTGCCGGCCGCCGCCATTGGCATCGAAGCACATCTGCCAGCTCCGCACATTGGTGATGCGCCCGGTGTTGATGTCGGTCAGCCGGTAGTCGGAGATCAGGTTCCAGCAGCCTTCCAGGAAGGAGACGTCGCGGTTCTCCCAGGCATCTTCGGGAATGTCCTGCGGGGGGGCCGGGGGGGCCGGCGGCGGCGGGGGCGGCGGCGGCCGTTCCGGCGCCGTCGGCCGGCGGCCCGGCGACGGTGGTGCGGCGATGGGTGAGGGCACCTCCGCCACCTCCACCGGCTCCTCCGGTTCGGGGGGCGGTTCGGGGGGCGGTTCGGGGGACGGTTCGGGCGGCGGCTCGGCGACCTCCACCGTCGGCGGCGGTGGGTCGGGAGGCGCACAGTCCTCCGTGGCGGCCAGCCGGACCTCCAGCCGCCGCAGGCGGTCCTCCAGCGTCTCGGTGCGGTTGCGTTCCAACGCGAGGCGCGCGGCTCCCGCCGGATCCTCGACCACCGCCGGCGGCGCCGGGCAGAAACTCAGCCAGGGCCGCCCCTGACCTGGCAAGCCGAGAGCGCACGCGCCGGTGACGGTGATCGCCGCCGCTGCCAGCAGCAGGCCGGCCAGCAGCCACAACAGGCCGGTCAACCAGCCGGACTTGCGCATGGCCGTGTCGTCCCCGCGGATCGCCGACCCCTTGTTCCGGCACCCGGCGCCCTAGGTTCAATCGACATTCGTCGCCGCAACCTGTCGGAGCCCTCCCCCTCGATGGGGGAGGGTTAGGGTGGGGGTGATGCTCGTCGGTGCAAGAGCCGGATGGAGAAACACCGTTTCGATGGCGCCATTGGATGGGAGGGACCTTGCCGCGCGAGATGTCGCCTCGAAGACGCTAGCGCCGTGCGGCGACATGACCCCCACCCTAACCCTCCCCCATCGAGGGGGAGGGAACCTTGAATGTCGATCGAAGCCAGAGCGTACCGGACTGACCCTGGTCAGCCCGGTACGCCCCGTCATCTTGTCTTGACGCATTTTCCGAACCGCCTGGTGACTCCACCCGGCTTGAAAATGCCCTAGCCGTCGATCATCGCCTCGCGCAGCGCCATCAGCAGGCTGATCGATGCTTCGCCGGTGATCGACAGATTGGCTTGGCGCTGGAACGACTCGATCGCCGCCCGCGTGGCCGGCCCGATCAGGCCGTCCGCGGGGCCGGGATCGAAGCCGACGGCCGACAGCCGCTCCTGGATCTCGCGGATATCGTCGCGGTTGACCGCGAGGTCCTGCGCCGTACCCGGCACCGGCGTCTCCGGCTCCGGCGTCGTTGCCGGCACCAGCGCGTCGGTGGCCGCCGGCAGCGCCTCGGGCACGGCGCCGTCTACCAGGGCCGGGGTCAGCCGGCCGAGCGCCTCTTCCGCTTCCGGATCGCCGCCTTCGGCCGCCAGCCGGTACCAGGCCGCGGCGGCCCGCAGGTCCGGCTCGCCGTCCAGCCCCTGTTCCAACAGCCGGCCGAGATGGAAGGCCCCGCGCGGGTTGCCGGCGGCACTGGCCGCCTGGAACCAAGTTGCCGACCGGCCGAGATTGGCCTCGGTGCCGCGCCCGCTCATATAGGCCAAGCCGACGGCGTTCATCGCATCGGGATGACCGGCATCGGCGGCGGTGAGGAACAGGTCGAAGGCGCCTTCGCTGTCCTGCGCCACGCCGAGCCCGCGTTCGGTCAGCACGCCTAGATTGTATTGGGCGTTGACGATGCCGTTCTCCGCAGAGCGGGCATACCAGAAGGCCGCCCGCTCATAGTTCTGAGGAATGTCCCGGCCGAGCGCATAGGTCGTGGCGAGATCGTGCTGCGCCTCCGGCTCGCCGTCGAGCGCCAGCTCCGCCAGCCGCTGGATGTCGCCGGACGCGTCGGCCGGCAGGGGGGCCAGGTCGCCCAGCGCGACTTCTTCCACGTCCGGGGCCGGCACTGCCTCCACCGCCGGCGCGTCGGGATCGACCGGCACGTCCGGGTCGACTGCGGCGGTCTCCACGGAAACGGTCTCCGGCGAGTCGGTCTCCGGCGCGGTCGCCTGGGCCGGATCGGTGGCCCCGGCCTCCGTCGTGGCATCTTCGGCGAGGCCGTCCTCGGTTGCGCCGTCTTCGATCGGGGCATCCGCGATATCGGCGGTTTCCGCCTCGGCCGGCGCGTCGTCCTGGCCCGCGGCCCCGTCGGCCGTCGCCGCTTCGTCGCCCGCCTCGACGCCCGCGCTACCGGGCACCGGGCCTAGCTCCACCGTCGGCTCGTCCGGGGCGGCGTCCGCGGCGCCATCTGCGGCCCCGTCCGCGGCCGCCTCGGCGTCCGCTTCGGCGTCGGCGCCGGCCGGCGGTGTGGCCGCGGCGAGTTCCTCCGGCAGTGGCGACTGCCCCGGCACTTCGATGGTGTCGTCGGCCGGTCCCGTCAGCACCTCGCGATTGGCATCGACGGCCGCCTCGCGCTGATCGGCCGCGCGATCGTGATCCCAGACGATATAGGCGACCCCGCCCAGGGCCGCGGCCGCCACCAGGCCCCACATCGCCGCCTTGCCGGCGCCGCGGCGGTGCCGCCGGGGGGGCTCGTCCAGGTCTTCCTCGCCAAACGCCCCGCCGGTGAGGGGCGCGAGCGGCGGCGGCGCGGCCGGGGGCACCACCGGCTCCGCTTCCGGCGCCCGTTCGGCGAAGCGGTCGGCGATCCGGCTGTGCCGCGCCTCCGCGGCCGAGGCGGTGTCCCCGATCGGCTGCTCCGGCGGTGGCGGGCCGGGCGAACGCACCACCGACAGCGGCGAGATGGTCACCGGATCGTCGACCCGGTCCGCGCTGTCGGCCAGGTCGTCCGACCGGTCCGCGTCGTCCCCATCGGTAAGCTCGGCGGCCGTACCCTCGATATCGGCCGTCTCGATATCGGTGACCCCGACGTCGGTTGCTTCGACATCCGTCGTTTCGACGTTGGTGGCCTCGACGTCGGTGGTCTCAACATCGGTCGAGTCGATATGGGTGGTCTCGATATCGGCCGCGCCGGCATCTGCGATGTCGATATGGGTGGCCGCGACATCCGTCGCGTCGACATCGGTCACGTCCGCGTCGGTGACGCTAGTGTCCGTGACGTTTGTGTCCGTGACACTAGTGTCCACGATACTCTCATCCGTGACGCTGTCCTCGGCGATGCCCGTGTCGATCCGGTCGTCATCGTCCGATCGGTCGTCGCCGGTGGCCGGATCGCCGTCGGCGAAGTCTCCCGCCGCCTCGGCGGTGGCTTCGTCATCCACCGTCGCGGAATCATCACCGGTGTCCGGGGGCGGCGCCTCGTCATCGATGTCCGCCGTCCGGTCTTCCGCCTCGTCGGTCTCCGCCTCCAGGGTCGGGCGACGGCCCAGCGTATCGGCGCCGAGGCCCACCGCCCCTGCGCCCGCCGCCGCCAGCCCGGCCATCGCCGCATAGCCGCTCCAGCCGGTTCCGGGGCGATGGCTGACCTCGTCGGCCGGATCGGGCGGATCGACGGGCTCGTCCTGGGCGTCGGCCTGCATCGGCGCGTCCGGCCCGCCCGGCCGGTCGGGTGCGTAGTCGCTAAGGTCGCCGATCAGGGACGGCGACGGCGCTTCGGTCTCCGCCGCCGGTGCGGCGTCCTCGACCGCATCGAAGCTCGCCGCGCGCGCCTCGACGGTTTCGCCGGTGTCGGGCGCCTCATCGGTCGCGGTCTCTTCGGGGGTCTCCGGCGGTTCGACCGTCTCGACTGTCTCGGCCATCTCAGCCGTCTCGTCGGCCTGGACCGGCGCGGCCACCGTCTCGTCCGTTTCGTGATCGCCGTCGGTGGCGGCCGGTTCGGGCGTCCCGGTCTCAGAGTCGTCGTCGACTTCCCCTGCCGCGGGGACGTCAGCGGCGGAGATGTCCGCGTCCGGGACGTCAGCGGCGGGGATGTCCGTGGCGGGGTCTTCGGCGGTCCCCTCCGCCATCGCGGCTTCGGCCAGGCCGGTCAGCCGTTCCACCTTGCCGTCGATGGCGTCCATGCGTTGGGCGACGTCACGCTCCACCACCTCGATCCGCTCGGCGATGTTGCGCTCCACGGCGTCGATCCGGCGGGCGATGTTCTGCAGGGCGTTTCTCAGTTCCGCCCCGGTGATGCCGCGCTCGGTACCCGGCCGCGTGGCGCGGATCGTCGGTCGCAATTGATCGGTCATCCTGCCGAACCCTTGAGGTCAGCGCCGTCTTGAGGACGAGCGCGGGAGAGGAGGGGCGTCGAGTCCGCTCCGGCAAAGCCCGACGGCACGGAACAAGTGATGCCACACTGGGTTTCCGGCCACGGCGCGACCGTGACGAGAAATCCGAGCTTGCACTTACCCGCCATATCAACGGGTTGCAACTTTAGCAGAATTATGGCTGCGCTTGCAGCGCTACAGTAAAGCCGGTAGCCTCGCGCCGCCTTGGTCGGACCGATGTCGGCCGATCTCTTGGGGCGTCGCCAAGTGGTAAGGCAACGGTTTTTGGTACCGTCATTCGCAGGTTCGAATCCTGCCGCCCCAGCCACCGGCGCAACCGGCCAGCCCGCTGGCCCGATCCGACGCCGACCGCCAAGCCGACTTCAGGCCGGATCCAGGCCGATGCACGCGCGGTAGAGCCGCACCGTGTCACGGCCGATCGCCTCGGCGGAGAAATCCGCTTCCACCAGCCGGCGCGACGCCAGCCCGAACTGGCGGCGCAGGCCCGCATCGGCGACCAGCCGGGCGAGCGCCTCGGCCAGCGCGCCGGCATCGTCCGGCGGCACCAGCAGCGCATTGACGCCAGCGCGGGCGATCTCCCGGCAGCCGGGAACATCCGTCGCCACCAAGGGCCGGGCACTGGCCGCGGCCTCCAGCAGGCTCTTCGGCAGGCCCTCCCGGCGCGACGCCAGCACGCCGATATGCGCCCCGCGCCAGACGGCGGCGACATCGTCGGTGTGGCCGTGCCAGACGATCCCGGCCTGCCCGGCATGGCGCCTCAGCGCCGCGTCGCGCAGGCTGGTCGGGTTCTCCGGGTCCGGTGTGCCAACCAGCCACAGCGTCACCGGATGCCCCGCCGCGTGCAGCCGGCGGAAGGCGGCGATCAGCGTTGCGACCCCTTTGTCGGCGAGCATGCGGCCGACATAGGCGATCACCACCGGCGGCGCCGGCGGCGCCGGTGCCGGGCTGTAGCGCGCCACATCGACGCCGGAGCCGCGGATCAGCCAGGCTCGGTCCGGGTCGATCAGCCCGCGGTCGACCAGCAGGTCGCGGTCGTCGCCGTTCTGCACGATCACCCGGCTGGGCCGCCGCCGCAGCAGCCAGCCGAGCAGCGGGTAGACCAGCTGGGCCAGCAGCCGCGCGGTCCAGCGCCGGCCGATGAACAACGTGCCCAGGCCGGTCGGCGCGTTGACCACCGCCGGCACGCGGGCAAGCCAGGCGGCCAACCCGCCGAGCACGATCGGTTTCATGGCCACGTGATGCACCACCGCCGGCCGGTGACGGCGGTAGAGCCGGGCGATCGCCCAGACCGCGCGGATCAGCGCCAGCGGGTTCAGGCTGCGGCGCCGCCAGGCCAGCGGCATGAGCGTGAAGCCGGCTTCCTCGATGCGCGGGCCGTGCTGGGCGACGCGGGTCGCCACGGCGACGCGGAACCCCGCCGCCTGGGCCGCCCGCGCCATCGGCAGGCGGTGCGACCAAAAATACCAGTCCTCCGTCACCAGATAGATCAGGAGCGGCGGTGAAGGCGGCGTCCCGTTCATGGCGTCGCCCCGTCGAGCAGCGCCAGGAAGCGCGCCCCCACCACCGACTGGTCGAAGCGCGCCGGCAGCAGGCTCGCGGCATCCTCCGATCGGTCGCGCGGCACGGCCGCCGCGACCGCCCCGGCGAACGCGGCGCCGGGCGCAGCGATCGTCAGCGCGCCGGCGGGGACATCCGCGGCGATCTCCGGCAATCCGCCCGCCTCCGGCGTTGCGATGACGGGCACGCCCAGCGCCAGCGCCTCCAGCGCGGCATTGGGCAGGCCTTCCCAGCGCGACGGCATCAGGAAGGCATCCGCCCCGGCCACCCAGGCCACCGCATCGGCCTGCCAGCCGGGAAGCGACACGCGGCCGTCCAGCCCGGCGGCCGCGATCGCGCGGGCCAGTGCTGCGCGCTCCGGCCCTTCCCCCAAAATCGTCAGATGGTCATCGGGGCCAAGATCGGGCCACAGCGCCAGCAGCCGGTCAAAACCCTTCTGGCGTACCAGCCGGCCGCTGGCGACGAAGCGGCGGCCCGGGCCCGGGTGACGCCGCACCGGCCGGGCGCGGTCCCTCAGCGCCGCCGCATCCACCGGGTTCTCCAGCACCGCCAGGCGGGCCGCCGGCACGGCGAAGTCGCGGGCGAACTCCGCCGCCATCCGCGCGGAGGTGGCGAGCACCAGATCGGCGCGCCGGTAGAGGCGGCGGTAGAGGAACCGGGCCACGGACGGGTGGGGCCAGTTCGCCAGTGCCAGAGACGGCAAATTCGCCTCCCGCAGCACCAGCCGGCCCGGGCGGAACAGCCCGGCCGTCGCCGCCAGCGCCAGATTGATATAGCCGAAGCTGGAGACCACCGCCGCCGGCCGGGCTCGCCGCAGCCGGCCGATCAGCGCCGGCCAGGCCGCGCGCAGCCGCCGCCGGCCCAGCACCTCCACCGCGATTCCGGGTTCCCGCGGCACCGCCAGAGGGCCGGCATCCTCCAAGAGCAGAAGAAGGCAAGGCCGGCCGCCGGCCGCCGCCGCCTTCAGAAGGGTCAGCGTCACCCGCTCCGCTCCGCCCCCGGCGAGGGAGGGCAGCACGAACACCAGCGGTCCGGTTCGGGGCCGATCCGTCGTTTCAGCCATCGCCCTGATCGGTCAAACGCAAGAGAGCCTCGACGACCCGCTCCGCCCCCCGCCCGTCGACCAGATCGACGCCCGCCCGGCGCAGCCTGAGGCGATGGTCGCCATCCTCGATCAGCGCCGCAATCGTCTCGGCCAGCGCGGTCGGTGAGGCGTCCCCGATCCGGCCGGCATCGATGGTGGCACCGGCCGCGGCAACGGCGATGACGTTCCCCGCGTCGGCCGCATCGCGCGCCAAGGTGATCGATGGCACGCCGCAGCACAAGAGGCCCGCGAGCTGCCAGCCGCCATGGCCGATGACCAAGTCGGTGGCGCGAAAATAGTCCGTCGGATCCCCCCAGTCGACCTCCACCATCGCCGAGCCGAGCCGCTCGGCCTGACGGCTGATCTGCTCGATCTCCGCCATATGGCGGTCGGCCAGCACGACGATCACGCCGCGCTGCTCCAGCCGGCCCAGCGCGTCGAGCGCCAGGTGGACGCCGGCCGGCGCCCCCATCGCCACCAGCAGCCGATCGGCCGTCGGCGGCGCGGCATCCTCGGCGCGCAGCGCATCGCGAACCGCGCCCAGCGCCGGGTCCAGCAACGCATAGGCAAGCCCGGCGAGCACCGGCCGGCCGCCGGGCGCCGGCGGATCGACGGTCGCCCCGGGCGACGGGTCGATCATCAGACCGGCCGCGCCCGACCGGTCGTGTGCCCCGATCACCGCGGTCGGCACGCGGCCCGCGATCTCCGCCAGCCCGTCATGCGCCGCGGCCGGAGACGCGAAGACCGCGCCGCGGAGCCTGCCCTCGCCGACCGCCGCGCCGAGGGCGGTGGGGGCGGTCCGGCCGGCTTCCTCCACCAGGGCGAAGCCGCAGCGGTGGATGGCGGCGATGGCATCGCCTTCCGGCTCGGCGAAGAACCGAACCTCCTGGCCTGCGGCGCGGAGCGCCAGCGCCAACGCAAGGCCTTGCTGGGTCGCGCCGGTGGCGTCGCGATCTCGCGGCGACAGTCTGATACCCCAGGGGCGGATCTGGCCGGTCATCCATGGCTCGAGTCGGATCCCCCGGCATCGTCAATCGGCCAAGGGGAATCGACGCCGCTGACGACCCGCAACCAGGGTCGGCAGGGACAAGCCTCCTGATACATCAGATCTTGCAACCGAGAAACCGGCGACCCCGCGCGAGGCCGCTTGGCCGGTCCTCCGGTTGCCCGTCGCGGACGCCCGGGCCTTGCCGTCGCGGGCCGGCGGGACTATGCGATGGGGCGCACGCGCCGGTTCCGCGCCGGTGTCCCATGAAAAGCGCGATGGTGATGTCCAACCCTGCCCTCGACCCGATCCCGGCGACCGTGGTGCCGCTCGCCGACCTGCCCGCGCCGGCCACGCCGCCGTCGGACCGCAAGGAGACCCTGCGCCTGCTGTTCGACGACCTGGCCGGCGAGCGCGAGGCGTGGATCGAGCGGTCGATCAGCTTCTACCGCGAAGACGAGCGGTATATGGGATTCCTCATCCAGCCGGGCCTGCGCGTGCTGGACATCGGCTGCGGAACCGGGCGGCTGCTCGCCGCGCTGGCCCCGTCGGTCGGCATCGGCGTCGACTTCAGCGGCGCCATGGTCGCCGAGGCGCGCCGGCGCCATCCGGAGCTGACCTTCCTGGAAGGCGATCTGGAGGATCCGGCGACCATCGAGGAACTGGCCGAGCAAGGCCCGTTCGACGCGATCGTGCTGTCCGACACGTTGGGCTTTGTCGACGATGTCCAGACGGCGCTGGAGCGCCTGCAGCCGCTCTGCCACGCCGACACCCGCCTGATCGTCGCGCAATACTCCCATCTCTGGGAGCCGGCATTGAGCCTGGCGACGCGCATCGGCCACCGCATGCCGGTGCCGCAGGCCAACTGGCTCGCCTCCGTCGACGTGTTGAACCTGCTGACGCTGGCCGGCTTCGAGCCGATCAAGCGGGAATGGCGCCAACTCCTCCCGCGCCGCCTGCTCGGCCTCGGCTGGCTGGCCAACCGGTTCTTCGCACCCTTGCCGGTGCTGCGCCGGCTGTGCCTGCGCCACTACATCGTCGCGCGGTCGATGCGCGCCCAGCGGCCGCGGTCGCTGTCCGCCTCCATCGTCATCCCGGCGCGCAACGAGCGCGGCAATATCGAGGCGGCGGTGGAGCGGCTGCCGCCCTTCGGGCGCGAGCAGGAGATCGTCTTCGTCGAAGGCAACAGCCAGGACGGCACCTGGGAGGAGATCTTGCGGGTGCGCGACCGGCACCCGGATCGCCGGATCACCTGCCTGCAGCAGACCGGGCGCGGCAAGGGCGATGCGGTGCGCGCCGGCTTCGCCGCGGCGTCGGGCGAGGTGGTGATGATCCTCGACGCCGACCTGACGGTGCCGCCGGAGGACCTGCCCAAGGTCCACCGGCTGATCGAACGCGGCAGCGCGGAATTCGTCAACGGCACCCGCTTCGTCTACCCGATGGAGGCGGAGGCGATGCGGTTCCTGAACTACTGGGCTAACCGCACCTTCGCCGTCATCTTCTCCTTCCTGCTCAACCAGCCGTTCAGCGACACGCTTTGCGGCACCAAGGCGCTGACCGCCGACGCCTATCGCCGGCTGGCGGCGAACCGGCACTATTTTGGCGATTTCGACCCGTTCGGCGATTTCGACCTGATCTTCGGGGCGGCCAAGCTCAACCTCCGCATGGTGGAGGTGCCGGTGCGCTATGCCGCGCGCCACTACGGCACCACCCAGATCTCGCGCTTCCAGCATGGCTGGCTGCTCTTGCGCATGGTGGTCTTCGCCTATCGCAAGCTGAAGGCCCTTTGACCCTGGGCGGGGCGACGGCCAGCGCGGCGGCGGCCGCGCGCCTGGGCGAGCATCGCGGGCGCTGGCAGGACAAGCCGGTGCTGCGGGCGATCTACGGCGACTATTACGACCGGCTCGCCGCCCGGCTGGTCGCAGGGCGCACGCTGGAACTGGGCGGCGGGCCCGGCAACCTGAAGTCCTGGATCGCCGGGCGGCCCGGGGCGGGGCCGGTGGTGACCACGGATATCGTGGCCAACCCCTGGCTCGATGCCGCCTGCGACGCCCAGGCCCTGCCCTTCGCCGACGGCGCCTTCGCCAACATCGTCATGGTCGACGTGCTGCACCATATCGAGCGGCCGGTGCGCTTCCTGACCGAAGCGGTGCGCGTGTTGCGCCCTGGCGGGCGGCTGGTGGCGCTGGAGCCGGCGATCACGCCGGTCGCGGGGCTGGCCTACCGCTTCGCCCATCCCGAGCCGGTGGACATGGCCGCCGATCCGCTGGCCGACGGCCCGTTGCAGCCCGGCCGCGACCCTTTCGACGCCAACCAGGCGGTGGCGACGCGGCTGGCCGGCCGCGACCGCGCCCGCACCGCGCATCGGATCGCCGGGCTGCGGTTGATGGAGACGCGCTGGCTGAGCCTGTTCGCCTACCCGCTGTCCGGCGGGTTCCGGTCTTGGTCGCTGATCCCGGCCGGCCTGGTGCCGGCGGCCCTGGCGATGGAGCGGTGGCTGGAGCCGTGGCTCGGCCGGTTGGCCGGGTTCCGCTTGCTACTGGTCTACGAGCGGACGCCATGAGCGGCGAGGCTCACGACCTGACGCAAGCCGCGCCGGACCGCCCGTCCGGCCGCGGCCGGCGGATCGCGCTGATCGCGCTGAAGCTGGCGATCTCCGTCGGGTTGTTGGTCGTGGTGCTGTGGGGGGTGGACCGCCAGGCCCTGCTGGCGCAGATCGCCGACGTGTCGCCGGGGTTGCTGGCCGGGCTGGTGGCGCTGTTGCTGGCGGCCGGGGTGCTGCAGGGGTTGCGCTGGCGGCTCGTCCTGGCGGTGGCGGAAGGCCATCGCCGGCGCTTCCCGGCGGAGCGGATCGCGCTCTTAAGCCTGTTCTTCCTGCAGGTGGTGCCCTCGGTCCTCGGCGCCGACGCGGTGCGGGCCATCATCGCCCACCGGGCCGGCGTGGCGGTCGGCGACGCCGTGTCCAGCGTCGTCGTCGACCGGCTGTCGGCCCTGGCGGTGCTGGTGACCATGGCGACGGCGGCCCTGCCGGTGCTGTTCGCGCTGGCGGGCGACGATCCCGCGGTGTGGTCGGCGGCGGCCCTGCTCGCGCTCGCCATCACCGGCTATGCGGTGGTCCTGGCGTTGCGCTGGCTGCCCGCCGCCTTCGGCCGGCACCGCCTGGTGCGGGCGCTGTTGCGCCCGGTCTCGCTGTTCTGGGCGTTGCTTGGCCGGCCGCGGCCGCTGGCCGGCGTGGCGGTGCTATCGCTGGCCATCCATACCACCAGCCTGACCATCTTCGCCCTGCTGGCCGCCGCGGTCGGCATCGTCGCCCCTCTCCCGGCGGTCGCCGCCATCGGGCTGTGCGTCCTGATCGTCACCATGGTGCCGATCTCCATCGGCGGCTGGGGCGTGCGCGAGGGCGCGGCCGTCGTCGCCTTCGGCTTCGTCGGCGCCGATCCCGCGGCGGCGGTGGCGACGTCGATCCTGTTCGGCGGCGTCATGGTTGTGGCCGGCGTGGCCGGCGGGCTGATCTGGCTGGCCGGGGACGTCGCCGGCCGGCGTTGAGCGGCGCGCGGCGGGCGGAACCCTCAAGCATCCGTTAACAGCGCCGGGGTTACGCTCGCCCGTCCGCCGGTTGCCTGCGCCGACGGATCTTGAGGCCGACGCGATGATCCCGAAGGCGCCGCCGCGCACCCCCGCTTGGCTGCTCGCCGCCGTGCCTCTCTTGGCGGCGGCCCTGATCGCCGTGGCGCGCGACTACCGCGCCTTCCCGGAGATCGACGACTTCGTCTATCTGCCGATGGCCTGGGCGGCGCTGGACGCCGGCGCCTTCGCCGGCGACTGGGTGATCGCGCACTACGTGCTGCACGCGCCGGTCTGGGTGCCGCTGGTGGCGCTGTTGGAAGCGACCATCGGCTTCCCCTTGGGCTATTGGATCCTTACCCAGCTTTTGACCATCGGCGCCTGCGGTGCGCTCTACGCCCTGTGGCGGCAGCTCGGCGGCGGAGCGGCGGGCTTCCTGGTGCTGCCGGTGGCGCTGGCGCTGGGCACCGTGCTGGGCATCGGCCGCGGCCAGTTCGACGGGCTGATCGCGCCCGGCTTCCACGTCCAATCGCTGGCGCTGGTCTGCCTGTTGGCCGCCTATGCGCTGGCCGTCGCCGGCCGGCCGATGGCGGCCGGCGTGGCGCTGGCACTGTCGGCGATGAGCCATCCGGTGGTGGCGACCCATGGTGCGCTGGTGCTGGTCGTGGTCGCGCTGTGGGACGGCCCGGGCGGCTGGCGGCGCCTGGCGAAGACAGGGTTGGTCGCCGCCCTGGTCGCCGCCCCGGTGACGGTGCCGCTGGCGCTGGCGCTCCTCGACGGCAGCGGCGGCGGCGGGGCGGAGGCGGCGCGAGAGGCGGTGGTCGACGGCTATCTCTTCCGCACGCCGCACGAATTCGCACTCGACGAGAGCCTGGCGATCGTGCGCGTCTTCATCGGTCTGGTCGCCCTGGCCGGGCTGGCGGGTGGCCTGCGCGCCTGGCGCGCCGCGGCGGCCGATGGCGGCGACACCGGGCCGCCGCGCCGGGCGCTCGGCCTGCTGGCGGGCCATGCGCTGTTGTTCGCCGCCGCGCTTCTGGCCCATGGCGGGTTGTCGCCGGACCTTCGAGTGACCGACTCGACCTGGCCTTACCTTCTGCATCTGACGCGCACGACGCCGGTGCTGATCGGGCTGTCGCTGCTGCTGGCCGGGCTCGGGCTGGCGCTGTCGCTCAGCCGCCGGCGGATCGGCGATGCGCTGGGGGCGGTTCTGCTGATCGGCACGCTGGTGACGGTCGGCCTGTTTCAGTCGCTGTTCGGGCTGTGGGCGGTCTGGCTGGCCGTGCTGGCGGGCGTGCTGGTCCTGGTGCTGGACCGCTGGCCCGACCGCCGGTGGGTGCTGCCGATCGCCCTGTTGATCGCCGTCGGTTTCGCCACGGCCGCCTGGCGCGATCCGTTGAGCCGGCCGCCGCCGGCCGGGACGGCCGGGCTATACGACTGGATCGGGGCGGAGACGGCGGCCGATGCGCTGTTCGTAGTGCCGCCGGGGCTGCAGAGCTTCCGGCTCTACACCCGCCGGCCGATCGTCGTCGACTTCAAGACCTTCCCGGCCTCCACCACCGCGGCCATCGCCGAATGGCGCCGCCGGCTGGAGCTGGTCAGCGGGGCGGACGACGCGGCCTTGGCGGCGCGCGGATGGGACGGCCTGTTGCTGTGGGAGCGTGCCTATGCCAGCGCCGACGGCGCCCGCATCGCCGGGTTGCTGGACGAGACTGGCGCCGACTACTTCGTCTGGCCGCGGCTGACGGTGCACGAGACCCCGTGGAGCGACGGTCCGATCGCCGACGTGCCTCCGCCGCCCGCCGACCTGGCGGCGCATGGCCTGGCCGTCGTCTTCGGCGGCGCCGACAGCGGGTATCTGGTGATCGCGGAGGCGCCGGCGGAGTCATGACCCCCGCATGTCCCCGAAGTACCAAGTCGTCATGCCCGCGCAGGCGGGCATCTCCCGACACATGCCGAGAAGGCCCCCGACGGTGCGGGGGCGACGGACTTTGATGAGAGGCCAGCGATGATCAACGTCACACAAGAACCGGCCGCGACCGCGGCGAAGAGCACCGCGCGGCCCTTGGCCGGTGCCTATGCCGTTGCGCTGCTGCTGCTGGCGCTCGGCCTGGTCGGCTTCTGGCTGACGGCCCTGCCGCTCATCTGACGGGGCCTACGCCGCGTCGCTGGCAGCGAGCGCGCGCGCGGCGGCCAGCGCGATCGCGGACAGGCCGTCCCCACCTGCGGCGACCAGCCGGTCGAGATCGGCGCGCATGCGCGGATCCCAGAAATCCCGCAGATGCTTCGCCGTGCCGGCCACCGCCGCCGCCTGGCCATAGCTGGCATGGAAGGCGGCGATCTGGTTGGCCATCCGGATCAGATCGGCGGACTTCATGCGGCACGCCCCGCCGCACCGGCCGCCTCACCGTCCGCAACGCCGTCGGTGGCGAACATCATCACGCCGCCTTGCGCGCGCGCCGCGACGCCGAGGCCGGCGCGGGCCGCGATCCGCAGCGCCAGCGCGCTCGGTGCCGATACCGATGCCGTGAAGGGCGCGCCCATCATCACCGATTTCTGCACCATCTCCACGCTCAGCCGGCTCGACAGCACGACGAAGCCGTCGCCGGCCGCCCGCCCCTCGCGGGCCAGCGCGCCGGCCAGCTTGTCCAGTGCGTTGTGTCGGCCGATATCCTCGCGCACCAGCGCGATGGCGCCGTCGGCATCGGCAAAGGCCGCGGCGTGGGTGGAGCGGTTGTCCTGCTTCATCGCCTGCCGGTCCGGCAAGGCGGCGAAGGCCGCTGCGACTGCCCCCGCATGCGGCGGATCCCGCCGCGGCAGCCGGGGCAGAGGCGGCAACGCTGCCTCCAAGGTCGCCGCACCACAGAGGCCGCAGCCGGCCCGCCCGGCCAGCGTGCGCCGACGGTCCTCGACGGCCGCCACCAGCGCCGGATCGAGGCGCAGGTTGACGACATAGCCGTCGGCCGCGTCGGCGATGCGCAGGCTGTCGATGCGCCCGATCGCCGGCACCAGCCCTTCCGTCAGCGCGAAGCCGACGGCGAAGTCCTCCAGATCCGCCGGCGTCGCCATCATCACGGCGAAGGACTGGCCGTTGACCAGGATGGCGATCGCCGCCTCTTCCGGCACCTGCCACACCGCCGGTGTCTCGCCCGCCGGCGTGACCAGCCGGCCGCGGGCCGTCGGCGAGACCGGGCGCGCCGGACCGTCGTCGAGGCGGCGGATGTCCATGCCGGTCATTCCGCCGCCGGCAGCCTCTCGGCAACCGCATAGTGCGAGCGGCCGAGTTCATCATGCGCCGCCTGCCAGTCAGACGGCCGGTTGGAGCGGCTGACCTGCACGGCCGTCACCTTGTATTCCGGGCAATTGGTCGCCCAGTCGGAATACTCCGTGGTGATCACGTTCGCCCCGGTCACCGGGTGGTGGAAGGTGGTGTAGACCACCCCCGGCGGCACCCGGTCGGTGATCGTCGCGCGCAGCGTGGTGGCGCCCATGCGGCTGGCCAGCGAGACCAAGTCGCCCTCGCCGACGCCGCGGGTCTCCGCATCGAAGGGGTGGATTTCCAACACATCCTCGCCGTGCCAGCGGGCGTTCTCCGTCCGGCGGGTTTGGGCGCCGACATTGTACTGGCTCAAGATGCGGCCCGTGGTGAGGATCAGCGGATAGTGGCGCGTGGTCCGCTCCGGCGTCGGCACGAAGCCGGTGATCATGAAGCGGCCCTTGCCGCGCACGAAGCCGTCGACATGCATGGTCGGCGTGCCGTCGGGATGGGCGGCATTGACCGGCCATTGCAGCGAGCCTTCGGCGTCCAGCCGGGCATGGCTGACGCCGGTGAAGGTCGGGGTCAGCCGGGCGATCTCGTCCATGATCGCCGCGGCGTCCGGGTAGTCCATGGGATAGCCCATGGCGGTGGCGAGGCGGCACACCGCCTCCCATTCGCTCAAGCCCGTCTTCGGCGGCATGACCGGACGCACCCGGTTGATGCGCCGCTCGGCATTGGTGAAGGTGCCGTCCTTCTCCAGGAACGACGTGCCCGGCAGGAAGACATGCGCAAACGCCGCCGTCTCGTTCAGGAACAGGTCCTGGACGACGACGCAGTCCATGGCCTCCAGGGCCGCGGTGACATGGGCGGTGTTGGGGTCGCTCTGGGCGATGTCCTCGCCCTGGACGAAGATGCCGCGGAACGTGCCGTCGATCGCCGCGGCCAGCATGTTGGGGATGCGCAAGCCCGGCTCGGGCAGGATCGGCCGACCCCAGGCGGCCTCGAAGAGGTCGCGCACACCTGCGTCGGAGACATGGCGGTAGCCCGACAGCTCGTGCGGGAAGCTGCCCATATCGCAGGAGCCCTGCACGTTGTTCTGGCCGCGCAGCGGGTTCACGCCCACCCCCTCGCGCCCGATATTGCCGGTCGCCATGGCGAGATTGGCCATCGCCATCACCATGGTGGAGCCCTGGCTGTGCTCGGTAACGCCGAGGCCGTAGTAGATCGCCGCATTGCCGGCCCCGGCATAGAGCCGGGCCGCCCCGCGGATCGTCTCCGCCGGCACGCCGATGATCTCGGACAGGGCTTCCGGGCTGTTCTCCGGCTCAGCGGCAAAGGCGCTCCATAGGGCGAAGTCCTCCGCCTCGCAGCGCTCCGCGACGAACGCCTCGTCGATCAGGCCTTCCGTCGCGATGACATGGGCGAACGCGTTCATCAGCGCAACGTTGGTGCCAGGGCGCAGCGGCAGGTGGAACGCCGCCTCGATATGCGGGGAGCGCACCAGATCGATGCGCCGTGGGTCGGCGACGATGATCTGCGCGCCCGCGCGCAGCCGCCTCTTCATGCGCGAGGCGAAGACCGGGTGGCCGTCGGTCGGGTTGGCGCCGATCAGCAGGATGACGTCGGCCTGTTCCACCGACTTGAAGTTCTGGGTGCCGGCGGAGGTGCCGAAGGTGGTCTTCAGGCCGTAGCCGGTGGGCGAGTGGCAGACCCGCGCGCAAGTGTCGACATTGTTGTTGGCGAAGGCGGCGCGGATCATCTTCTGGACCGCGAACACCTCTTCATTGGTGCAGCGCGACGAGGTGATGCCGCCGATGGCGCCGGTGCCGTGCGCGGCCTGGATGGCGCTGAACCGCGCCGCGGCGAACCCGATCGCCTCGTCCCAGCCGACCGGGCGCCACGGATCGGTGATCCGCTCGCGCACCATCGGCGTGGTCACCCGGTCCTTGTGGGTGGCATAGCCCCAGGCGAAGCGGCCTTTGACGCAGGAATGCCCTTCATTGGCGCCGCCGTCCTTCCACGGCACCATGCGCACCACCTGGTCGCCCTGAAGCTCCGCCTTGAACGAGCAGCCCACCCCGCAATAGGCGCACGTCGTCTGCACCGCCCGGGTTGGCGTGCCGTGTTCCACCACCGATTTCTCGGTCAGGGTGGCGGTCGGGCAGGCCTGCACGCAGGCACCGCAGGACACGCATTCGCTGGAGAAGAAGTCGTCCGCCGCGCCGCCGGCCGACACCTTGCTGTCGAAGCCGCGGCCCTCGATGGTCAGCGCGAAGGTCCCCTGCACCTCCTCGCATGCCCTGACACAGCGCGAGCAGACGATGCACTTGGACGGGTCGAACTGGAAATAGGGGTTGGAGACGTCCACCACATCGCGGCTGGCGGCGTCGAAATGGTTCTCGCCGGCCATGCCATAGCGCACCTCGCGCAAGCCCACGGCTCCGGCCATGTCCTGCAACTCGCAATCGCCGTTGGCGGAGCAGGTCAGGCAGTCGAGCGGATGGTCGGAGATGTACAGCTCCATCACCCCGCGGCGCAGCTTCTCCAGCCGCGCGGTCTGGGTGCGCACCGCCATGCCGTCGCGCACCGGCGTCGTGCAGGATGCGGGCGTGCCCTTCACGCCGTCGACCTCCACCAGGCACATCCGGCACGAGCCCCAGGCGTTCAGGCTGTCGGTGGCGCAAAGCTTGGGGATCGGCCGCTCGGCGAGGCCGGCGGCGCGCAGGATCGAGGTGCCCGCCGGCACGGTCACCGTCTGCCCGTCGATGGTCAGCGTGACCGGCGCGCCGTCCGCCGCCGGGGTGCCGAAATCGGCTTCGTGCAACAGCGTCATGATCGGGCCTTGCCTGTCTGGATGGTTCCGCGCCCCCTCTTCGTCATGCCCGCACTCGATGCGGGCATCCACGGCGTCGACGACCATCCCCGGCGCCGGGGCAGGGCGATGACCGCGTGGATGGCCGGGTCAAGCCCGGCCATGACGATCTGTGGCGGGATGCGTCTCATGGGACTACTCGGCGGCGACCGCGGGGGCGCGGTCGAAGTCTTCCGGGAACAGGCGGATGGCGGACAGGACCGGCATCGGCGTCAGCCCGCCCATGGCGCACAGCGAGCCGTCACGCATCAACTCCGCCAGGTCTTCGATCAGCACCAGGTTGCGGGCGACGTCCTCGCCGCGCAGCACCTTCTCCACCGTCTCGCGGCCGCGGGTGGCGCCGACCCGGCAGGGGGTGCACTTGCCGCAGCTCTCGATCTCGCAGAACTCGAAGGCGAAGCGCGCCATCTCCGCCATATCGACGGTGTCGTCGAAGACCACGACCCCGCCATGGCCGAGCATCGCGCCGGCGTCCGCCAGCGCCTCATAGTCCATCGGCAGGTCCAGCATGGGCGCATCGACATAGGCGCCGAGCGGCCCGCCGAGCTGGGCGGAGCGGAACGGCCGGCCCGAGGCGGTGCCGCCGCCGAAATCCTCGACCAGTTCACGCAGCGTCACGCCGAAGGCCATCTCCACCAGCCCGCCGCGGCGGATATTGCCGGCAAGCTGGAAGGCCTGGGTGCCGCGCGACCGGCCCATGCCGAAATCGCGATAGGCGTCGGCCCCATGGCCCAGGATCCAGGGCACGCTGGCCAGGGTCAGCACGTTGTTGACCAGGGTCGGCCGCCCGAACAGGCCGGCGATCGCCGGTATCGGCGGCTTGGCGCGCACGGTGCCGCGGCGGCCCTCCAGGCTTTCCAGCATGGAGCTTTCCTCGCCGCAGATATAGGCGCCGGCACCGCGCCGGATCTCGATGCGGAAACCGCGGCCGGAACCCGCGATGTCCGCGCCGAGCCAGCCCGCCCGCTCCAGGATGGCCACAGCTTCGGTCATCGTCGCGATAGCGTCGGGATACTCGGAGCGGAGATAGACCAGGCCCTCCGCGGCGCCGGTGGCCAGCCCGGCGATGATCATTCCTTCCAGAATGCAGAAAGGATCGCCTTCCATCAGCAGCCGGTCGGCGAAGGTGCCGCTGTCGCCCTCGTCGGCGTTGCAGCAGACATATTTCGGGCTGTCGGGGCCCGCCGGCTGGTCCAGCACGGTCTTCCATTTGATGCCGGCGGGGAAGCCGGCGCCGCCGCGCCCGCGCAGGCCCGACTGCGTGACCTGCTCGACGACCGCTTCCGGCGCCATCGCCAGCGCCTGGCGCAGGCCGGCCAGGCCGCCCTGGTCCTCATAGGCCTGGAGATCCAGCGGGTCGGCCAGCCCGATCCGCGCGAAGGTCAGGCGCTGCTGGGCTTTCAGATAGGCGATCTCGTCGGTCGGCCCGAGCCCCAGCGGATGCTCGCCGCCCGCCAGGAAGCCCGCGGCGAACAGGTCGGCCACGTCGGCCGCGTCGACCGGGCCGTAGGCGACGCGGCCGTGGGGCGTGGCCACCTCCACCAGCGGCTCCAGCCACAACAGGCCGCGCGAGCCGTTGCGCACCAGGCGGACATCGAGGCCGCGGACGGCGGCCTCCGCCGCGATCGCCGCGGCGACGGCGTCGGCGCCGACGGCCTTGGCCGCCGCATCGCGCGGCACATAGACGGTAACGGTCATGCCGCGGCCCCCGCGGCCCCCGCGGCTTCCGCCGCAATCGCCGCGTCGAGCCGGTCGTCGGTCAGGCGCGCATGCAGCCGGCCGTTCACCTGGGCGGCCGGCGACTGCGCGCACAGGCCGAGACAGTAGACCGCCTCGATGGTCACCCCGCCAGCCGAGGTGCCGCCCAGCGCCACGCCCTGGCGCGCGCACAGCCGCTCGATCAGCGCCCGCGCGCCCATCGCCTGGCAGGCCTCCGCCCGGCAGACCTTGACCTGCACGGGTCCGGCGGGCCGGGCGCGGAAGTCGTGGTAGAAGCTGACGACGCCGTGCACTTCGGCGCGCGTGAGGTTGAGGCGGCCGGCGATCTCGCCCAGCGCGCCGTCCGGCACGGCGCCCAGCGCTTCTTGCAGATCGTGCAGGATCTCGATCAGCGCGGCCGGCCGGTCGCCGTGCCGGGCGCAGAGCCGGGCGATCAGCGACGGCTCAGGGGTGTCGTCCGGCCCAGCGCCGGACGCCAGGGGCGCCTCTATCGACATGTCCTCTCCCGCGTCCCGCGACTTTTCGATCGGTCCGGAGCCCATTTTGCATTGCCGGACGACCGCCGCGGTCCTGTTCAAGACCATGACGGGTAATGCTGGAACCGTTCAAATCGATTGTGTCGATGAGCCAATCGGCCGTGTCGATCGTGCTAGCGCAGCCGGGACAGGAGATCCCCCGGCAGCGCGTAGTCTCCGGCCGCGTCCAGCAGCGCGGTCACCAGCGGCGGCAGGGGATCGCGGTCCAGCACCACCAAACCGACGGTGTGCTCGACCGCCGGTGCGACCAGCGGGATCGCCCGGATCCGCTCCGCCGCGCCGATCATGCCGATGAAGAATTCCGGCAGCACGCCGGCCAGGCCGGCGATCTGGATATAGGCGCAGAGATTGACGACGGAGTTGCTCTCCACCTCCGGCTGCGGGCGCACCTCGGCCTGGCGGAAGGCACGGTCGATGATCCGCCGGTTCTGCATGTCCGGGGTCAGTGCGCACAGGGAATGGGCCGCTGCCTCCGCCCAGCCGACGGCCTCCCGCCCGGCCAAGGGGTGGTCGTCGCGCACGAACAGGCGGTAGCGCTCCCGATAGAGCGGGCGCGACGGGCCGGGGTCGATCGGCTCGTTGTCCAGATAGGTGACGCCGGCATCGATCGTGAACTCGTCGAGATGCCGGCCGATGTCCTTGGAGCTTTGCGACAGGACGGTGAAGCCGAGCTGCGGAAAGCGGCGGCGCAGCGCCTCGGTCAACGGTGGGATGGTCGGCAGAGCCGACGGGATGACGCCCAGCGTGATCCGCCCCTCCGGCTGGCCGGCCAGCGCCGCCAGCTCGTCGCGCATGCCGTCGCAGTCCTCGACGATGCGCTGCGCCCAGGCGAGCACCCGTTCGCCCTCCGTCGTCAGCCCTTGATAGCGCTGGCCGCGCTGGACGATCGGCACGCCCAGCTCCTGCTCAAGCTGGCGGATGCGCCCGGACAGGGTCGGCTGGGTGACGCGGCAAGCCGCCGCCGCCCGCGTGAAGTGCTTCTCGCGGGCCAGTGCCACCAGGTACTGGAGCTGGCGGATGTCCATGGGTCCGTCACCAAGGGCGCCGCGGCGCCGGCCGGTGGCACCGAACGCGTGATCGCTGAAGCAATGTCCCTAAATCAAGTGGGACCATTCTCGCTTTGGCGCGTCAAGCGCCGGACACCGCCACGGGTGCCGTACAGCCAGGTGCGCACGGCGGAGCGCAAGCCGATCTCCGACGCCACCGACCGCCTGCGCGACGCGCTGATCGCGGCCGGCACGGGGGCCCGGGGTCGTGTCGCCGTCGGGCGGCCGACAAGCACAGCAAGCGGCCCGGGCTTCGCCCGGGTCTTTTTTGTTCGAAGACTTCATTCTATCGAGAGTGCACAAATTTCCGAACAATTTAGCACAACGTCTCTCCTATCCTCATCAACGCTAGTTATCGGTCAATAATATTATCGTTACAAACTCCGAATAAATTAACAAATGACTTCTGATTATAAAAAATTGTTCATTTAACCGGCCGTTATTTATTTGCTAGGTACGATTGGGATTGAAGAGACACTGACTTCGAAGAAACGGGGACTAACATGAAACGCGCAATCGTTCTGTCTGGCGGCGGCCCCGCCGTAGGTCTCAGCCTCGGCGCCCTGCAGCGGCTCGACCGTGAGGCCGACATCCGCTTCGACGTCTGGTCGACCTCCTGCATCGGCGGCTGGCTCGCCGCGCTCTACAACCAGGCCCCGGCCGGCCAAGGCTGCCAGGCGGCGACGGACTTCTTCCGCTCTGTCTTCCAACCCGACGACGTCTATGCCCGCTACCCGGTGGCGCACGTCTTCACCCCCAATCTCGATGAGATGGCCGGGCACATGATGGACTTCCTGATGGATCCGGAGAGCTATCAGGGTCTGGTCGTGCCGCACAAGATCGCCGAGACCATCGCCCGGATGGGGCAGTTCGCCTGCTCGCCGGGAGAATGGTCCAGCTATGGCCTCAACGACCTTCTGTTCAACCACATCTTGCCGGCGCACCCGGTATCGCGCTTCCTGACCAGCTTGATGTTTCTCAGCCCCGTGGAAGGACTGTCCCGGCTCTACGACCCGCGCAGCGAAGCCTTGCGGGCGATCGACTTCGAGGCGCTGCGCGCCCCCGGCAAGCCGGCGATCTACCACAACGCCTACAATCTCACCGACCGGCGGCTGGAGCTGTTCTGCAACAAGTCGGACGGCCGCTATGCGCCGATCACCGCCCAGTCGCTGTGCGCCTGCTCCGCCCTGCCCTTCCTGGAGGACACGGTGGAGATCGACGGCAAGACCTATTGCGAGGGCGCGGTGGTCGACGCCGTCAGCTTCGCCGATCTCCTGACCAACCATCCGGAGATCGAAGAGGTGTGGATCAGCCGCATCCTCGATCACCGGCAGATCACCAAGCCGAAGAACCTCACCGAGGCGCTGAGCAACCTGATCATGCTGTTCGCCGCGAAGATGAGCGAGGACGACGTCGAGCTGTTCAAGCTGCACCTGGCCCAGCAGGGCCGCGACGTCCGTATCGTCGAAATCCCGGTGTCGCTGGAGATCGACCATAGCTGGACGCACTCCAACCTGGATCGCGCCATCCAGGCGGGTTTCCAGGCGGCCGACGAGACGATCGCCGCCTATCGGGCCGACGCGGCGGACGCGCCGCGCCGCCCGGCCGTGCCGATGCCGATGCCGATGGATCTGCCGGCCCCGATCCTGTGCGACCCGCATGGCCGCGGCGGCTTCGAAAGCCAGCCCCAGCTCCTCGCCGCGCCGTGCAAGTTCTAGTGGGTCCGACCGATCTCGATCCGAAGCCTTCCCCCGCGATGCACCGCAATCGCGGGGGAAGGGATACCGATCATCCCCGCGGCATGTGTGCCAATACGGCCAAGGCTTCGGCGATCTGGGCATCGTCGCTCCGGGTCTCCAAGGCCCGCGCCTCGCGGCCGACATTGAAGCCCACCAGGATCGGCGCGCCGACCACCGGCATCAGATTCAGCCACAGGCCGAACCAGCCGATCTCCGGCGCGAGGTAGCCGAAGCCGCCGGCGCGGGTGTCCCAGAACGGCCGTTCGAACCGCAACACCGTCTTGTTCATCAGCCCCATGCCGAGGCGCCGGATAGCGTCGCGCTTGGGCGCCGGCAGCGGCGGCGTGAAGCCGATCGCGTCCGCCTTCAACACGCCCAGCGACACCGTGACCACTGCCGCATCGAAGGTCGACACCGTCCCGCCAACGGTCAGCGCGACCCCCAGCCCGTCATAGCGGATCTCGTCGACCGGGCTCGACAGCCGGGTCTCGTAGGCGCCCTGAAGGCCGCGGAACACCAGGTCATAGCCATCGGGCAGCATCAGGTCGGGCCCGCCGAAGCCGATGCCGTCCTCCTCCGCATCGGCCGACAGGTCTTCCAGATCGGCCGCCCAGGACTGCTCGGTCATATGGTCCCAATAGGCGTCCGGCACATCGTCCTCATCCCATGTCCAGCCGCGGTGATCGAACATGTAGAAGGGCTCGAACCCCGCCTCGATCGTCCGGGTCCCGGTCTCCTGCGCCAACTGCGTCAAGGGATTGCCCTCTGCGCCGTGGATCCAGAACGCGCCGAGATCGACCGGCACACCCAGCGCGTGGTCGCTCCACACCCGCCCACCCAGGCGGTCGCGGGCCTCGAAGGCGGTGACCTCCAGCCCCTGGGCGGCGAGCGCCTGCGCTGCGCCCAGGCCGGCGGCGCCCAGGCCGACCACGGCGACCCTCCGGGCCCCCGTCCCGGCCACTTCGCGGGCCGCCCGCTGGCCGGACAGCAGCGCGCCATGGACGGTCGACGGGTGGTCGCTGTTGGTCGCCTCCCCGGCGAAGAACAGGGTTTGGCCAACGGGGGCCGCCAGGTCGCGGCGCTGGTCGAGCCGTGCGCCCCGCGCGAGATACGAGTAAGATCCCCGGGCGAACGGATCGGCCTGCCAGCGGGTGATCCGGTAGCCGCTCAGCGCGGGAAGCCGCTGCGCCCGCGCCTTACCGGGCAGGAACGGCACCAGCCCGCCGAGGGCTGCGGCAGACAGAATGCGGCGTCTTCGCATGGACGGTCTCTTGGGGTCGGGTGGGCGGCGATCTTGACGTCAAAGCCCGACGGCGCCAAGTGAGCGTCAGGCGGCCGGTGACCGCCCGAACGGAGGGGTGTGTCCGGATGCTGCGCCTGGTCTCGCTGAGCTTGTTGGCCCTCGCCACCGCCGCGTGCGGCCTGGTCGACTCTGCGGCGTCGATCGCCACCACCGGCCTGGATGCCTCCGCAACCGTGGTGACGACCACGGTCGACGTGACCACCGACGTGGTCGGCACGACGGCCGACGTCATCGAGACCACCGCCGACGAAGCCACCGCGCCCCTGCGGGACTGAGCTCACGCCGCCGCCGGGCCGTCCTCCACCGCTTCCAGGTCGAAGGCGGCCTTCATCAGGGCCTTGGTGTAGTCGTCCTGCGGGGCGTCGAAGATCGCCGCGGCGGGGCCGTGTTCCACCACGCGGCCGGCTTGCATGACGATCACCTCGTCCGACAGGGCGCGCACCACCTTCAGATCGTGGCTGATGAACAGATAAGCCAGGCGGTGGCGGCGCTGGAGGTCGCGCAACAGGTCGACGATCTGCGCCTGCACCGACATGTCGAGCGCGGAGGTCGGCTCGTCCAGCACGACGAAGCGCGGCTTCAGCACCATGGCGCGGGCAATCGCGATGCGCTGGCGCTGCCCGCCGGAGAACTCGTGCGGGTAGCGGAAACGCGTGTCGGGGTCGAGGCCGACCTCGTTGAGCGCCTCGACCACCAGCCGGTCGCGCTCGTTCGCGGAGCGGGCCAGGCGATGAACCCGCAGGCCCTCCGCGACGATCTCCGCCACCGGCAGCCGCGGGCTGAGCGAGCCGTAGGGGTCCTGGAAGACCACCTGGATCTCGCGCCGCAGCGGCCGGAGATCGCTGAAACCCAACCCCTGGATCTGCCGTCCGTCGTAGCGGATCGATCCCTCGGAGCCGATCAGCCGCAGCAGTGCCAGGCCCAGCGTGGTCTTGCCGGAGCCGCTCTCCCCCACCACGCCGATGGTGTGGCCCTCGCGCAAGGTCACGTCGATGCCGTCGACCGCCTTCACATGGTCGACGACCCGGCGCAGCAGCCCCTTCTTGATCGGGAACCACACCTTCACCGCGCGGCCTTCCACCACCACCGGCGCATCGGGCGCGGCGGCGACGGGGGCGCCCTTCGGCTCCGCGGCCAGCAGGCGGCGGGTGTAGTCGTGGGCGGGCGCGGCGAACAGGGTCTTGACCGCCTGCTGCTCGACGATCTTGCCCTCGGTCATCACCGCCACCCGGTCGGCCATCTTGCGCACGATGCCGAGGTCGTGGGTGATCAGCAGCAGCGCCATGCCGAAGCGCCGCTGCAGCGTCTTCAGCAAGGCCAGGATCTGTGCCTGGATGGTGACGTCCAGCGCCGTGGTCGGCTCGTCGGCGATCAGCAGGTCCGGCTCGTTGGCCAGCGCCATGGCGATCATCACCCGCTGGCGCTGCCCGCCGGACAGCTCGTGCGGATAGGCGGCGAGGCGCCGGTCGGCGTCCTTCAGCCCGACCAGGCGCAACAGGTCCAGCGTGCGGGCGCGGGCCTGGGAGCGGGTTGCGCCCTTGTGGACGAACAAAACCTCGCTGACCTGGCGTTCCACGGTGTGCAGCGGGTTCAGGCTGGTCATCGGCTCCTGGAACACCATGCCGATGCGGTCGCCGCGGATATGGCGCATCACGTCGTCGCCGGCGCCCACCAGCTCCTGGCCGGCGAAGCGGATGCTGCCGGCCGGGTGATGGGCGGCGGGGTAGGGCAGAAGCTGCATGACCGACAGCGCGGAGACGGACTTGCCCGACCCGCTCTCACCGACCAGCGCCAGCGTCTCGCCGCGGTCGAGGTCGAAGTCGATGCCGCGCAGCGCGGCGACCGGCGGCTGGCCGGGCACGCGGAATGCCGCCTCCAGGCCGCGCACCTGCAGGAGCGGTGCGCCGGCCGGCGGTGGCTGCTTGTCCAACACGCTCATCGCCCGGTCCCCGTTCCTTGCCCGGCGGCGCCCTTGTCGAGCCGCGGCGCGGTCTCCGCACCGCTGAGATCGCTGGCGGCGGTCTCGGCCTGGACGGCGCCGACGGCGGCCAGCGACTTGCGCGGATCGAAGGCGTCGCGCACCGCCTCGCCGACGAAGACCAAGAGCGACAGCATGATCGCCAGCGAAAAGAAGGCGGTGAAGCCGAGCCACGGCGCCTGCAGGTTGGACTTGGCCTGCTGCACCAGCTCGCCCAGCGACGGCGAGCCCGGCGGCAGCCCGAAGCCCAGGAAGTCGAGGCCGGTCAAGGCCGTGATCGCCCCGGTCAGGATGAAGGGCAGGAAGGTGATGGTGGCGACCATGGCGTTGGGCAGCACATGGCGGACCATAATCACCCGGTTGGGCTGCCCGAGCGCCCGGGCGGCGCGCACATAGTCGAGATTGCGCGCCCGCAGGAACTCCGCCCGCACCACGCCGACGAGCTGCATCCAGCTGAACAGCATCAACAGGATCAGCAGCGTCCAGAACCCGGGCTCGATCACGCTGGCCATGATGATCAGCAGGTAGAGCGTCGGCATGCCCGACCAGATCTCGATGATCCGCTGGAAGATCAGGTCGGTCCAACCGCCGAAATAGCC
Organism: Alphaproteobacteria bacterium; assembly: GCA_028284045.1. Classification (GTDB taxonomy): domain Bacteria; phylum Pseudomonadota; class Alphaproteobacteria; order DSM-16000; family Inquilinaceae; genus JANQSN01. The sequence continues at coordinate 76,162 of JANQSN010000050.1, forward strand.
CTGCACCGCCCCTGCCGCCACGCCGATGACCGAGGAGAACAGGGTCAAGAGCAGCCCGAACAGGACGGAGAGGCGGAAGCCGTAGATCAGGCGCGCCGCCACGTCGCGCCCCTGGTCGTCGGTGCCCAGCCAGTTCTCCGCCGAGGGCGGGGACGGCGCCGGCACCGTCAGATCGTAGTTGATGGTGTCGTAGGCGAACGGGATCAGCGGCCACAGGATCCAGCCCTCGCCGTCGATCTCGATCAGCTCCTGCACGAAGGGGTCGCGATAGTCCGCCTCCGTCTCGAAGTCGCCGCCGAACGCCGTCTCCGGATAGAAGAACAGGACCGGGAAATAGAGGTCGCCCTGGAACTCGACCGCCAAGGGCTTGTCGTTGGCGATGAACTCCGCCCCCATGCTGAAGACGAACAGCGCGGAGAAGATGATGAAGGACCACCAACCGCGCCGGTTGCGGCGGAAATTGTAGAGCCGCCGGCGGGTCAGCGGCGTCGGGTTCCAACCCAGCGCCATGGCTAGACCGCCCGACGCTCGAAATCGATCCGCGGATCGACGACGGTGTAGACGATGTCCTCGATCAGCTTGATCACCAGGCCGAGCAGGGTGAACACGTAAAGCGTGGCGAACATCACCGCATAGTCGCGGTTGATCGCCGCCTCGAAGCCGAGCAGGCCGAGTCCGTCGAGGGAGAAGATCACCTCGATGAACACCGAGCCGGTGAACAGGATGCCGATGAAGGCGCCGGGGAAGCCGGCGATGACGATCAGCATCGCGTTGCGGAAGACATGGCCGTACAGCACGCGGCGCTGGGTCAGCCCTTTGGCGCGCGCGGTCAGCACGTACATCTTGTTGATCTCGTCGAGGAACGAGTTCTTGGTCAGCATGGTCAAGGTGGCAAAGCCGCTGACCACCAGCGCCAGCACCGGCAGCGTGATGTGCCAGAGATAGTCGAAGACCTGCTGCCACCACGTCAGGTCGGCGAAATCGTCGGAGACCAGGCCGCGTAGCGGGAACCAGTCGAGATACCGCCCTCCGGCGAACAGCACGATCAGCATAACCGCGAACAGGAAGTTCGGGATGGCGTAGCCGACGACGACCACCCCGCTGGTCCACACGTCGAAACGGTTGCCGTCGTTGACCGCCTTGGCGATGCCGAGCGGGATGGAGATCAGATAGACCAGCAAGGTCGTCCACAGGCCCAGCGAGATCGACACCGGCAGCTTGTCGGCCACCAGCTCCATCACCGGCGCGTCGCGGAAATAGCTCTCCCCGAAATCGAAGGTCAGATAGTTGCCGATCATGATGAAGAAGCGTTCGACCGGCGGCTTGTCGAAGCCGAACATGGCCTCGATCTCCGCAACGAACGCCGGGTCCAGGCCCTGGGCGCCGCGGTAGCGGCTGTTGACGTCGCTGCCGGTCGCCAGCGGCTCGGCTGCTTGGCCGTCGAACCCGCCCCCGCCGGAGATCCGCGCGGTGGCGTCGCCGCCCATGCCCTGCAGTTCGGCCAGAAGCTGCTCCACCGGCCCGCCCGGCGCGAACTGCACGACGACGAAGTTGACCACCATGATCCCGAACAGCGTCGGGATCATCAGCATCAGGCGCCGGATGATGTAGGACAGCATCAGCGGGTCATGGCCTCGAGCCCACCGCCCCGTCCGGGCTCGCACCACGGCTTGTCCGGTTGGGCGGAGCTGATCGAGGAATGCGGCAGGATACGCACCCCTTGATCGTCATGCCCGCACTTGATGCGGACATCCACGGGCCGCAAGCGGCACCGTTGCCCGGAAAGGTTGTGCGGCAGCGCCAGTGGAGAGCCGTGGATGGCCGGGTCAAGCCCGGCCATGACGATCCCTGGAGGGGGAAGAACGGCAAGGCCGGCTGCCTTCTGGGATCTGCCGCCTTAGCCGGACAGCCATGGGTCAAGCCCGGCCATGACGATCGATGGGGTGTCGACGACCGTGCGGGCATGGCGGGGGAAAGGCGGGGCTTCGCCATCGGGGTCAAGCGGCGGCTCTAGCGGTTTTCCCGCAGCGCGGCTTCGTTCGACGGATCGAACCACCAGGTCGCCCCGATGGCCAGGCCGAAGCGCGGCCGTGTCTCCGGGCGGTCCAGAATGTCCCAATAGGCGATGCGGATCGTGTCGTCGTAGAAGAACGGCAGTTCCAGGAAGCTGAAGCGCAAGTACCGGTCGAGCGCCCTTGTGTGCACCACCATCTCGTCCCAGCTCTGCGCGGCGATCACCCCTTCTACGAGCTGATCGAGCGCCGGATCCTGCACGCCCGACAGGTTGTAGTTGCCGGGCACGTTGGCGACGGCCGAGCCATAGCCTTCGCGCAGCTCCGCGCCGGGCGGGTAGAACGGCCGGGAGAAGCTGAAGAATAGGTCGTAGTCGTATTCGAAGATGCGGTTCTGCCAGTTCGCCCCGTCGACGAAGCGCGGCACGGCGCGGATGCCGGCGCGTTCGAAATTCTGCACCAGCGCGTTCATCGTCGGCTCGATGGTCGGCGCGCCGTAGACCAGCTCGAACTCCATGGGCGCGCCGGTTTCGACATTGCGCAGCACGCCGCCATCGTCGACCGCCCAGCCGGCCTCGCCGAACAGGTCCAGCGCAGTGCGCAGATTGCGGCGGATCCGCCCCGATCCGTCGGTGGTCGGCAAGCGCGGCTCTTCGACGAAGATGCGCTGTTCGATATCGGCGCGCATATCGGCGCGCACGCTGTCCAGGATGGCCAGCTCCTCGCCCTCGGGCAGGCCGGTGGCCGCCAGCTCGGTATTGGGAAAGAAGCTCTCCGCGCGCTTGAAGAAGCCGTAATGGATCTGCCGTTGCGCCGTCTCGAAGTCGTAGAGATGGATCAGCGCCTCGCGCACCCGCGGGTCGGCGAAGATCTCCCGGCGCAGGTTGAAAGCGAAGCCGCTGGCCCCCGCCGGGTCGGTGGAGTCGAGCAGTTCCATGATCAAGGTGCCGTCCTCGACCGCATCCACCCCCTCGAAGCCGGTGGCCCATTCCTGGGGATCGCTGACGGAGAGATAGTCGAACTCGCCGGCCTTGAACGCCTCGTAGCGCACCGTTTCGTCGCGGTAGTACTGGTAGGTGAGGCGGTCGAAGTTGTAGGTACCGACGCGGGTCGGCAGCGCGGCCGCCCAATAGTCTTCGACGCGCTCATAGCTGATCGACCGGCCGGGATCGACATCGCCGACGCGGTAGGGACCGCTGCCCAGCGGTGGGTCCAACGTGCTCTCGTTGAAGGTGCGATCCGCCCAATAGTGCCGCGGCAGGATGGGGAAGGTGCCGAGCGCCAGGGCAAGCTGCCGGTTGGTCGTGTCGGTCAGGGTGAAGCGCACGGTGCGGTCGTCCAGCGCCTCGATCGCGGCGACGTTGTCGTAGAATCGCGTGCGGTAGAACGGGCGGCCCTCGTCGCGGAAGGTCTCGTGGCTCCACACCACGTCGTCGACGGTGATCGGCGTGCCGTCGTGGAAATAGGCGCCGTCGCGCAGGACGAAGGTGATGGTGGTGCGGTCGTCGGACAGTTCCACCGTCTCCGCCAGATGGGCGTAGTAGGTGGCGGCCTCGTCGGACGAGCCGACCAGCAGGCTGTCGTAGAGCAGGCCGAGGCCGTCGGCCGCCTCGCCGCGCTGGATGAAGTTGTTCAGGCTGTCGAAGCTGCCGAAGGCGCCGACCACCAGTTCCCCACCCTTGGGTGCGTCGGGATTGACGTAGTTCCAGTGCGGGAAGTCCGGCCCGTAGAGCGGCGGATCGCCGTAGATGGTGACGGCGTGGCTCGGCTCCGACGCAGGTGCCGCGCCGGCGGCCAGCAGCGCCAGGGCGGCGGCCCCGGCGATCCCCCATGCGGTGCGCAGGCATGCGCTCATCGGCCGGCCTCTCTCAATCGCGCGTCGCCCGCGCCGTCGAACCACCAGGTCGGCTGGAAGCCGAAGGTGTTGGCATATCCGTAGTCGAAGGGCGGATGGACCGCCGGGAACCCCAGACGGTCCCAATAGGCGATCCAGGCGACATCGTTGTACCAGTGCGGAATGACGTAGTAGCCCCACAACAGGACCCGGTCGAGCGCCCGGGTGGCGGCGATCTTGGTCTCCTGGTCGCGCGCCGGCACCACCACGTCCAACAGCGCGTCGACCACCGGATCGGCGATGCCGATGATGTTGGCCGAACCGAGGTCTTCCGCCGCGGCGCCGGCGAAGCGGTTGGCGAGCTGCGAGCCCGGCGGCGGGAAGAAGGTATAGGCGAAGACGATCACCTCGAAATCACGGTCCTGATAGCGGGCCTGCCACTGCGCCGGATCGACCAGGCGCAGCCGCGCGTCGATCCCGGCCTGTTCCAGCATATCGACGAAGGCGCCGGCATGCGGTTCCAGCCCGCCACCGGTGCGCATCAGGATCTCGAACGCGAAGGGCTCGCCGGTCTCCCGGTCGACCAACCGGCCTTCCTGCAGACCCCATCCCGCCTCTTCCAACAGCGCCAGGGCAGCCCGCAGATTGTCGCGCGACAGCCGGCGGCCGTCATTGGTCGGCAGGGTGAAGGGCTCGGTCAGCACCGCCGGCGCCAGCGCATCGGCGTGGTCTTCCAGAAGCGCGCGCTCCAGCCCCTCCGGCAGGCCCCGCGCGGCGTAGTCGGAGCCCGGGAAGTAGCTGTCGATGCGCCGGTAGAGCCCGTGCATGATCGTCTCGTTGACGAACTCGAAGTTGAACAGCAGCGTCAGCGCCTGGCGCACCCGGCGGTCGGCGAAGCGCGGATCGCGGATGTTGAAGAAGAAGCCCTGCATGCCGCGGAAGTCGACCACCGGGACCTCCAGGCGCAGGAGATCGCCGTCTTCCGCGGCCGGGATGTCGTAGCCGGTAGCCCAATTGCGCGAGGAGAAGGACCGCCGGTAGTCGAAGGCGCCGCCGCGGAACGCCTCGAACATCACGTCGCGGTCGAGATAGTAGTCGACGGTGATCCGGTCGAAGTTCCAATGACCGCGCGAGACCGGCAGATCGGCCCCCCAATAGTCCGGGTCGCGCTCATAGACCAGGCGGCGGCCGGCATCGACCTCGACCAGGCGATAGGGGCCGCTGCCCGGCGGCGCCTCCAGCGTGCCGTCGCCCAGCGAGCGGCCCTCGGCCGTCCACCAGTGGCGCGGCAGGACGGTCAGTTGGGCCGCCCGCACCAAGGGCGTCATGGTGCCCGTGGTGTGGAAGCGGAAGCGCACGCGGGACGCATCCAGCACCTCCACCGTCGCCACATCGGCGAAGACGGAGCGCAGGAAGGGCTGGCCATGCGCCATCACCTGCTCATACGACCAGGCGACATCGTCGGCCGTAACCGCGACGCCGTCCTGGAAGCGCGCCGCGGGGTGCAGGGTGAAGACCATCCAGGAGAGGTCTTCGGCCAGTTCGACGCTCTCGGCCAAGCGCGGGTAGAAGACCGACAGCTCGTCCTGAGCCTCGACCATCAGCGTGTCGTAGATCAGCCCGATGCTGCGCGGATAGACGCCCTGCAGCGGCAGGAAGTTTAGCGTGTCGAAGGTGCCGCCGGCGCCCAGGCGCAGCGTGCCGCCCTTCGGCGCGTCGGGATCGGCATAGGGCAGATGGGTGAAGTCGGCGGCAAGCGCGGGTTCGCCGATCTCGGCGATGGCGTGGACCGGCGGCCCGGCGGATGGGGCGAGATCGTCCGCGCTTACGCCCGCCGGCTCGCTGGCCGACGCTGCGGCGGCCCACAACAGGCCGGCGATCACCACGCCTGCCCGGGCGATCCCCGCCGGCCTGCGGGCGCGCCGGATGCTCAACGCCAAACGCGATCCTCCGCCATGCGGTCGATCCCTTCGGTGTCCTGACCCTTGGGTGATCGCCAGCGATCGTGACACAAGCAAGGCGAGGGTCAACCGGGGGGCTAGCCGGCCAGGCAGGCGAGCGCCGGTTCCAACAGGGCGGGATCGCCGACGCTCAACACCGTGCGTCCGGACTGGGCGTCGAGCGGCCGGCCCTGCCAGTCGACCATCCGCCCGCCGGCGCCGGCGACGACGGGGGCAAGCGCCGCAAAGTCGTAGAGCTGCATCGACGACTCCGCGACGATGTCCAAGAGCCCCAGCGTCATCAGCCCGGTCTGGTAGCCGTCGCCGCCCCAGGTGACCATGCGCACAGCCTGGCCGAGGCGGTCGAAGGCGGTGCGCTCGCCGTCCTGGAACATGTCGGGCGATGTCGCCGCCAGGACCGCCCGGTCGAGCGACGGGCAGGGCCGCGCGCGGACGGCGCGGCCATTGGCCATGGTCGGCCGCCCGTCGATGCCGATCCAGCGGTCGCCGATCACCGGTTGGTCGATCACGCCGAGCACCGGGCGGCCTTGATACAAGAGGGCGACGAGGGTGACGAAGGTCGGCCGTCCGGTGACGAAGGCCCGGGTGCCGTCGATCGGATCGATCACCCAGACCAGGTCGGCGTCCGCCCGCGCCGCCCCGTACTCCTCCCCGATGATGCCGTCGTCGGGGCGCCGGACCTCCAGCACGCGGCGGATCTCACCCTCGATCGTGCGGTCGGCGACGGTGACCGGGCTGTTGTCCGCCTTCTCGTCGATGGCGACCGGGGTGCGGAAATGCCGCCGCGCGATCGGCCCGGCAATGTCGACGAGGTGCAGCGCCAGGCGCGACAGCTCGTCGACCTGCGTCCGGTCGGCGAATTGGATGGCCACCGCCGATCTGCCGGGAGATGCCGCCGAAGCCCCGAGGGCCTAAGGCAGCGGCACCGGATTGTCGCTCAAGCTGCGCAGCCAGGCGATGATGTCGGCCCGCGCCTGGTCATCCGCCACGCCGGCGAAGGCCATCGACGTCTCTGGGATGTACTGCATCGGCGCCGCCAGATAGTCGTCCAGCGACTGATAGGTCCACACATCCCCGGCCGCGTGCCGGTCCTGGAGCCCCTGGGTGTAGTTGAAGCTCTCGACATGGCCCATGACGGACCCGACGACGTCCCAGTTGTTCGGCCCGACCAGGTTGGGTCCGCCCGGATCGAAGTTGTGGCAGGCCATGCAGATCGCCGCCTCCGCCTGGCCGTTCGCCGGATCGGCGGCGGCTAGCCGCTCCGCCAGCGCCGCGGGCGTATCCCAGCCCGGGCCCGCGTCGGCCGGTGCCGCGGCGGTCTCTTCGGCGGCGGGGTCCGCTGCCGTCTCTTCGACCGCGGCGGTTTCCTCCGCAGCAGCCGTCTCTTCGGTGGCCGCGGCTTCGTCGGCCGTAGCCGTTTCTTCGGCCGCCGCGGTTTCCTCGGTCGTCTCCGCCGTCTCGCTCGGCGCCTCGGCGGTTTCCGTCTCCGCCGCGGCCTCTTCCGTCGTGGTCTCTTCCGCGGTCGTGTCTTCGGCCGCCGCCGCCTCTTCGGTCACCACCTCTTCGGCGGCGGGCTCTTCAGCGGTCGACGCCGCCGCCGTCTCCTCGGTCGCGGCTTCTTCCGGAGCGGCCTCCTCGGCCGGCGCCGTTTCCTCGGCATCGGCGGCCGCCGTCTCATCCGACGCGACCTCTTCCGCCGCCGCCTCTTCCGCCGGGGCCTCCCCCGTCTCGGTCTCGCCGGTCACCGCGGAAATCTCCTCCGGCGTCGGCAAGGGGAAGGGATCGCTGCTCAGCGTGCGCAGCCAGGCGATCAGATTGGCGCGATCCTGCACGTCGGGAATGCCGGCATACACCATCGACGTACCAGGCAGGTACGCCTGCGGGTTCAACAGGAAGGCGTCCAGCGACGCATACGACCAGATGTCGCCAGCGTCATGACGCTCCTGCAGCGCGTCGGAATAGTTGAAGTCGGCGATGTGGCCCATGACCGAGCCGACGACATCCCAGTTGTTCGGGCCGACCAGGTTCGGGCCACCTTCGTCGAAGCTGTGGCACGCCGCACAGGCGCGCGACAGGTCTTCGCCGGCCGCCGGATCCGCGTCGGCCATCAGCGGCAGCACCGATTCCACCACCTCTTCCGCCTCGGCCTCCGCCGCGTCGGCGGCGGCCTCTTCGTCCTCCGGCACGGCGATGATGAAGGCCTGCTCGGCCGGTACATCGGGCGTGTAGAGCGCATCGGCCAGGATCGCGCTGCCCAGCGAGATGATGCCGGCCACCAGCAGCGCCGCGAAGATCTTGTTCAGTTCCATTCCGGAAAGCGTCCCCTAGGCTTCCACTTCACCGACGACGGCCCCACCGAGGACGGTGCGCGTCCCGCGGTCCGCCGCGTCGTGACACAAGCCGGCCGCCGCGCGCCCCCGAAGCGGCCGAAGGCGCCGAATGCCGGCTTGGGGGAGGGCCGGATGCGCGTCCCCGGATCGTCGTGCCCGAACGAGGGCGACCGGCGGTCGGCCCCATCAGACGAGACTGGCCGGATCGTACCGGCCAGGTCGTACCGGAAGGTATCGTACGCGCCCGATGGGCGCCCGGCATTCGGGCAGGCGACGCTCGGCGGGACGGCGGTCGGCGCCATATCCCTCGTCTTCATGGGTCATTTGCGCAAGGATGGCAAGCCCCGCCGACGGACATGCCGCAGCAGTACCGTCGCTTCGCCTGCCTGCCCGAGCGTCATCGACCGATCTCACCCATGCCGACAGCGTCCCCGCCGCCCGGCGTCTCTTCCCTGCGCAATCCGATCGTCATCATCCCGGCGCGCCTGGCGGCGACCCGCCTGCCGGGCAAGCCGCTGGCCGACATCGCCGGCGAGGCGATGATCGTGCATGTCTGGCGCCGCGCCGTCGCGGCGGCGATCGGCCCGGTGGTGGTGGCGGCCGGCGATCCGGCGATCGCAGCCGCCATCCGCGCGGTCGGCGGCACCGCCGTGGATACCGATCCCGACCTGCCCTCGGGATCCGACCGCATCGCCGCAGCCCTGGCGACCCACGACCCGGGCGAGCGCCACGATGCCGTCATCAACCTGCAGGGCGACCTGCCGGAGATCGCGCCCGAGGCGATCCGCGCCGTGCTGGCGCCGCTGGCCGTCGCCGGCACCGATATCGCCACCCTGGCCGCGCCGATCGCCGATGCGGCGGAGGCCGCCAACCCCGACGTCGTGAAGGCGGTGGTGGAGCCCGAAGGCGACGGGCGGACGGCCCGCGCGCTCTATTTCTCCCGCCACGCCGTCCCGTCGGGCGCGGGGCCGCTGTGGCACCATATCGGCCTCTATGCTTTCCGCCGCGCAGCGCTGGCCCGCTTCGTCGCCCTGCCGCCGGGGGTGCTGGAGCGGCGCGAGCGGCTGGAGCAGTTGCGCGCGCTGGCGGCCGGCATGACGGTCCGGGTGGGCTTCGTTGACACGGTTCCGCCGGGTGTCGATAGTCCGGCCGATCTCGCGGCGGCGCGCCAGCGCCTCGGCGGGGCCGGCTGACGGCGAGCGAGACCCCGAGTTCCTAGTGATGCCCATCGAAGCCGCCATGGCCGCCCAGCGCCACCTGCCCATCGCCTTCCAGGGCTGGCCCGGGGCGCATTCCGACATGGCCTGCCGGGACCTCGGCGGCGACCATCCGACCCTGCCCTGCCGGTCCTTCGAGGACACCGTCGCCGCGGTGCATGAAGGCCGCGCCGCCGCGGCGCTGATCCCGGTGGAGAACTCCGTCGCCGGCCGGGTCGCCGACGTCCACCACCTGCTGCCGGACAGCGGCCTCTACATCACCGGCGAGCATTTCCACCAGGTGCATCATCACCTGCTGGGCGTGCCCGGCGCCCGGCTCGACCAACTTCGCCGCGTGCACAGCCATGTCCACGCGCTCGGCCAATGCCGGCGGCTGATCCGCGCGCACGGGCTGGAACCGGTGGTCCATGCCGACACGGCCGGGGCGGCGCAGATGGTGGCGGCGACGGGCGATCCGGCGGAAGGCGCCATCGCGTCGTCCCTGGCCGCCGGCCTGTACGGTCTGGAGACGCTGCAGGACGAGGTCGAGGACGCCGCCCACAACACCACCCGCTTCCTGGTGATGGAGCGCCAGGCACGCTGGCCGGCGCCGGGCTCCGGGCGGATCGTCACCAGCTTCGTCTTCCAGGTACGCAGCGTGCCGGCGGCGCTCTACAAGGCTCTCGGTGGCTTCGCCACCAACGGCATCAATATGAGCAAGCTGGAGAGCTACCTGGTGGGTGGGCGTTTCAGCCAGGCGCAGTTCTATGCCGATGTCGAGGGACACCCCGACGACCGCGGCCTGCGCTTCGCCTTTGCGGAGCTGAACTATTTCGCGCGCGCCGGCTCGGTGAAGATCCTCGGCGTCTACCCGGCCGCCGCCTTCCGCGACGATCCGAGCCAGGTCGAGCCCGAAGACGACTGACAGCGTCGGCGCCGGTCCGTGGCGAGCCGCGTCGTCAATTCTTATCTTTGACGATGTCGCGGGTCGGGACTGGCCTCGACATAGGCCCTGAGGACCGCATTGATCCGCGTTTGATAGCCGGGTCCCTGCGCCTTGAACCAGGCGACCACATCGCGGTCCAGGCGCATGGTCAGACGCTGCTTCGGTCCGTCGGGGCGAACCAACCTTGCGGCCTGCCAGAAAGCCGGCCCGAGATCCGGTCCATCGGCCGCATCGGTCCGCGTGCGATCGTCCAAGGCGTCAAGATCCGCCAGAGAGACGCTTGTGATACGTGGCTCTGTCATTGCTTCCCGCCTTCCACGCCGAGATGATCCGCCTGTTCTCTCCCCGCCAAGTAAAAATTACGGTCATGAAATCTCCCTGCCACTGACCGAGTGCGACCCATCTGACTTCACCATAGTCGGCTCGATCGTCAATTCTCTCAAGAAACGGATTGGCGAAGATACGAACCGCACGTGTGAAATCGACACCATGTTTGCGGAGATTCAGGTCTCGTTTTACGTCGTCCCATTCGAATGCCATGGCGATCTCTGTACATACAATTGTGCATACATACGGTGCCGCTGTCAAAGCGCCCGACGGCGCCTGTCCTCATCGGATCGTCCGATTGCACCCTGCCAAGAGCCTCTTCGACCGGCAAGGCGCCAAGCCCATGTCTTCCGCGGTATCCGGCGCTAAGAAACGCCCCATAAATGGTTTTTCCAGGCGACCTACACGCCATTGACGCGCAAATCCGCTTGATCTTCGCGCCGACCAGGCGCCCAATGGTTGCGCCGGAACCGTCGGAGGATCCCGGCCATGCAACCAAGGGCGCCGATGCCGGCGATGAACCGGCTGCGCGCAGACCGGGGAGGCGTCCCATGGAATTCCGACCGCTCGCCGCCAACAGCTCGGTTCTCCGGGGGCACGCCAAGCCGGAGATCATGGCCGTCGGCGATTCGATCTTCAACGGCGTGCGGTCGCTGACCATCAGCGAGCCGTTGGCCAATGCATCCCCGCCGGCCTTCGTGGCGCGCGGGCTGGGACTGGAGATGGTGCAGCCGGACTATCGCCGGCCGCTGCTGTTCGACCTGGAGCAGGAGTTGCGCGACGGCGTCGACCCCGGCCGGCTCTACCGCAACATCGTCGACAATGCCGACCGGTGGCTGGAGGAGCGGGGGGAATGGTCCAACCACCGCTTCTTCGACAATATCTCCGTCGCCGGTTTCGCCTATGGCGACATGCACGAGGCCACCTCCGGGGCGGCGCGCGCGAAGATCCGCACCCTGGTCGAGCGGCTGAAGATGCGCGGCAGCCTGGATTTCGGCATCATCATCGACCTGTACATGGCGCTGAACACCGCCTTCGTGCTGAACCCCACGGGCGAGCCGGAGCTGGACGACCTGACCCAGCTTGAGCAGGTGGCGTCGCGCCAGCCCAAGCGGCTGCTGATCAATATCGGCAACAATGAGGGCCTGTTCGGCATCGGCCTCAGCGCGAGTTTCTCGCGCCGGAACCTGCAGCAACTGCGCACGATCCCGGCGCTCGCCAAGGAGCTGGCCGGGGTCCTGAAGACGCACTGCGCCGATGTCGGCAAGTTCTACTTCAATACGCTGTTGCGGCCCCGCGCGCTGGCCAATCTGGCGCCGCGCACCGACCAGGAGATGTTCAATCCCCCGCCGCGCGGCGGGTACTTCAAGCGCTACGTTGCCCGCCTGGGCTCGATGAACGGCATGTCGGGCGACCAGATGAAGGAGTTCGACAACGAGGTCGCCAAGATCAACCGGGCGACCGAGGCCGCCATGAAGGGGGTGTTCGGCCCGCAGCAGGACAAGCTGGTGTTCGTCGACCTCTACAAGATGGTCGACGGCTTCGATGCCAAGCATTTCGGCACCAACCGCAACATCCCCGTGCAAGTGGGCGGGCGGACGCTGCCCATCATGAACTATCCGTTCTCCGCCAACGTGGGTGGTTTCCGCCATGGCGGCTTCTTCGGCCTCGACAACATGCACCCGACGACGGTGGGATACGCGCTGTTGGCCAACACCATGGGCAAGGCGATCGCCGCGGCCGAGCCGGGCCTGAAGTACCGCAACGCCGATTTCGACGCCGTGGCCGGCGATGACACGCTGATCACCGATCCGCCGCGCAACGTCGACCGGGTCGGCCTGCTGCTCGGCCTGTTGGGCCTGATCGGCGGCGCCGCGCTGGGGTAGACGGCGCGTCGGTCGAGGCCAGTCCCTGGCCTGTCGAGACATCTTGCCGCTCGACGGCAAGGGCAATTCGCCCTACTGACCGGTCTCTGGGCAAGATCTGGTCAGGAAAATGAGATGAAAACTCTGGTGGATCGGGGGCGGTCCCCGGCGGTGGGGCGCTGGCAGTCCGTGGCGGGCGCGGCGCTGCTGCTGCCCATCGCCGCCACCGCGGCGGCGCAGCCGACCGATGGCGATGCCGTCTCCGCCTCGGTTACCGCGGGGGTCGGGATCGCGCCGGACTACGAAGGCTCCGACGACTACCAGATCGTCCCGCTGGTCGCCGCCCGCGCCGAATGGCGCGGCCTCTCGCTGGAGACCAATGGCATCGGCCTCCAGGCCGATCTGGTACCGCTGCCCCAGCTTTCGTTGGGCCCGATCGTGCGCTATGCGCCGGGGCGCGACGATGTCGACGATGCGCTGGTCGACCGGTTGGCGGAGGTCGATTCCGGCGTCGAGGTCGGCGGCCATATCGGCCTGTCCCAGCGCGACCCGCTGGGTGCTGGCGGGGTCGCCAGCCTGGATCTGGAGATCGTCGCCGAGGTCGCCGACGGCCATGGCGGCATGACGGCGGAGGTCTCCGCCGGCTGGGCGGTGCCGCTGACCGGCGACCTCAGGCTCGCGACTTCGGTGTCGGGCACCTGGGCGTCGGACGAGTATATGGAGAGCTTCTTCGGCATCGACGCCGCCGGCGCCGCCGCCAGCGGGCTGCGGACCTTCCAGGCCGACTCCGGCATCAAGGATGTCGGCTTCGGCGCGACGCTGAGCTACGCGTTCACCGAGAGCTTCAGCGCCGTCGGCATCTTCGGCTACACGCGCCTGCTCGGCGACGCGGCCGACAGCCCGGTGACCGACGATCGCGGCTCGCCCGACCAGCTCTTCGGCGGCCTGGGCCTAAGCTACCGGTTCTGACGGTTCGGGCACCGGGCCGGTGATCAGCCGTGTGGAGTGGCGGTCGCTGACATAGGACCACACCCAGTTCAGCATCACCGACAGCCGGTTGCGCGCCCCCAGCAAGAACAGCACGTGGATCGCGCCCCACAGCCACCAGGCGACATGGCCGCTCAGGCGCAGCCGGCCGAAATCGGCGATCGCGGCGTCGCGACCGATGGTCGCCAGACTTCCCATATGCCGATAGCGGAAGGGTCCCGGGTGCCGCTGGCCCTCGATCGCCGCCGTGATCACCCGGGCGGCGTGGCGGCCGGCCTGCTTGGCTGCCGGCGCCAGGCCGGGCACCGGCGCGCCGTCCGGCCCGGTCGCGGCGGCGGTGTCGCCGACGACGAAGATGTTGGCGTGGCCCGGCACGCTGAGATCCGGTTCGACCGCCACGCGGCCGGCCCGGTCGGCCGGGCAGCCCAGCCATTTCGCGGCGCGTGAGGCCCGCACGCCGGCCGCCCACAGCACGGTGCCGGCGGGCAGACGCTGATCGCCGATACATATGCCGGTTTCGTCCATATCGGTGACCCGGGCGCCGGTCCGCACCTCCACGCCGATGCGCGCCAGTGCGGCCGCCGCCGCCGCCGACAGGGTTTCGGGGAACATCGGCAGAATGCGCGGGGCCGACTGCACCAGCACGACCCGCGCGCCGGCCGGATCGATCGCCCGGAAATCCTTGTCCATGCCCTGCTTGGCCAACTCGGCGATGGCGCCGGCCAGCTCCACCCCCGTCGGGCCGCCGCCGACCACGACAAAGGTCAGCAGGCGCCGGGCCTCGTCCGGGTCGCGCGCCGTCTCCGCCCGCTCGAATGCCAACAGGATGCGCTGGCGCACCTGGGTCGCGTCGTCGATCTTCTTCAGCCCCGGGGCCAGCGGCTCCCACTCGTCGCGCCCGAAATAGGCGTGGCGGGCGCCGGTCGCCAGGATCAGGTGGTCGAACGGCTCCCGCTCGGCGCCCATCACCACCGCGCGGGCCTCAAGGTCGATGCCGGTCACCTTGGCGAACAGCACGCGGGTGTTGAACTGGTCGCGCAGGAGGCCGCGGATCGGCATGGCGATGTCCGACGGCGACAGGCTGGCCGTCGCCACCTGATAGAGCAGCGGCTGGAAGAGGTGGTAGTTGTGCCGGTCGATCACCGTGACCCGCGCCTTGACCGCCGACAGCGCCTTGGCGGCGGCCAGCCCGCCGAAGCCGGCGCCGACGATGACGACGCGGGGGCAGCCCTCCAGCGAGAAGGCCGGGCGGCCGTCATAGGCGGGAAAGCGCCGCGTGAGCCACCGGTCGATCGGCGCGTCCAGCGACCAGGGCCCCGGCCCGCCGACCAGCAGCAGCGCGAGCACGAGGACCCACAGCGCGTGTTCCGGCACCGCTTGGCCGCCGAGTGCGACCGCCAGGGTCGCCGCCAGCAGCACCAGCGCCGCCAGCCGGCCCGCCAGTCCGACCGCCAGCAACACCCCGGCGCCGAGCAGCGCGGCCGTCGTCGCCGGCTCGGTCATGAAGGGGGCGAGCGCCGCGGCGGACACCAGGGCCGCCGTGTCCATCCCGGCTGCACCCCCGGCCGCCCAGAACAGCCAGCCCATGAACAGCCGCAGCACCAGCACCAGCAGCGGCATGCCGTGGCGCTCGACGGCGCGATAGATCCGTTCCGGCCAGCGCGACAGCGGCAGCGGCGCCCGGCGCAGGCCTTCGCCGATCAGCGCATCGAGCGACAACCGTCCCGGCCCGCCGACGGCCAGCCCCAGCGCCAGCAGCGCGCACAACAGATGCCCGGACTGCCCGCCCGGCCCGAAATGCACCAACAGCGCCAGGAGCGCGGCCGCCATACCGGCCGGCCGCGTCATCAGCCCGAGCGCCAGCAGGATCGCGGCCACCGCTTCCACGAACGCCAGCGGCTCCAGCCCGAGAACCGGGCCGGCCCCGCGGGTCGCGAGACTGGTTTGCAGGAAGAGGCCGGCCAGCCACAGCCGCACGGCCAGCAGCAGCACCGGGCGCAACACCCGTTCGCACACCCCCAACGTGTCGCGCGCCAGTGCCAGCGCTGCCGTTGTTCCCGTCGCCATCGGGCGCCCTCCCTGCCGCCGGTCCGCCGAGAAGCAGCCCGGTCGCGTCAAGCGGGCATTGGATGACCGTCGCGCAGGGGCGGTTTCGCCGACGTTACGTCGTTCGGTCGAGATACCAGCGCATCAGGTCCAGCGCGTCCTTGCCGGCCCAGTCGGCGGGGCCGGTGAAGCTGCCCGCCCACCGGCCGGCGCGGTCGATCACCACGCTGGTCGGCAGGCCGCGCGTGGCGAAGGCCAGGGGCATGCGCCCATCGGGATCGACATAGGGTTTCAGATGCGCCAGCGCGAGCCGGTCGAAGAACGGCGCCACCTGGGCCATGCCGCCGGTGTCGATCGACACTGTCACCACCTGGAAGTCGGGCCCGCCCAGCGCCGCTTCCAAGGCATCGAGCGCCGGCATCTCCTCCACGCAAGGCGCACACCAGGTCGCCCAGAAATTGACCAGCACCACCCGGCCGGCGAACGCGTCCAGGCTGTGCGTGCCGCCGGCCGCATCGACGAAGGCATGGTCCGGCAGCGGGCGCGGCGGGTCGTGGACCTCGAACGTCGCCATCTCGCCGGCCAGCGGCGGGCCGGACCGGCCCTGCCCCGCCCGCCACAACAGCCCGGCGCCCAGGGCCGCACCGGCGCCGGCCGCGACCCCGCCCAGGGTCACCAGGCGGCGGCGCATCAGGTCCGCCCCGACGGGTGCGGCGGCCGCGGCGGCATTTGACGGGCGCCCCCCGGTCGTGCTTCACAAACCGGGACCCGTGCCCCGGCCGCCAGGCCGCGCACCGCCGCCGCCACCGATGCCGCGCTTTCGCCCATGACCGGTTCCGTTCCTCGTCGTTCGCCGGCCTGCCATGTGCCCGACCGGCCCGACGGCCCGCCGCGCGCCGCCAACCGGCTGTGGGGCGGCCGCTTCGCCAGCGGCCCCGCCGCAGTGATGGAGGCGATCAACGCGTCGATCGGCTTCGACCGGCGGCTGGCGCCCCAGGATCTCAAGGCCAGCCGCGCCCATGCCGACATGCTGGCGGCGACCGGTATCCTCTCCGCGGAAGACGCCGTGCAGATCATCGCCGGCCTCGACCGCATCGAGCAGGAGATGGCCGAAGGCCGCTTCGTCTTCAAGGCGGCGCTGGAAGACGTCCACATGAATGTGGAGGCGCGTTTGGCCGACCTGATCGGCGAGGCCGCGGGCCGCCTGCACACCGCGCGCAGCCGCAATGACCAGGTGGCGACCGATTTCCGGCTGTGGGTGCGCGACGCCCTCGACCGCACCGACCAGGCGGTGGCCGCCCTGCAGGCCCGCCTGATCGACCGGGCGGAGGCGGAGGCCGACACCCTGATGCCCGGCTTCACCCATCTCCAGCCGGCGCAACCGGTCACCTTCGGCCATCACCTGCTGGCCTATGTGGAGATGCTGGGTCGCGACCGCAGCCGGCTGGCCGACGCACGGCGGCGGCTGAACGAATGTCCGCTGGGCGCGGCGGCGC
>JANQSN010000053.1 GCA_028284045.1 Alphaproteobacteria bacterium
GACCCGGTTCAGCGCCGCCATGAAGTCTTCTTGGATGAAGTCGACGCGGCTGCCTTCGCCGACGTTGAAGGTGTCCCACTCGATGATCACCCGGTCGGAACCCTGGTGGATGGTCACCGAGTTATCGCCGTAGACGATGTCCGCCACGCCGTCGACGACCGTACCGCCGGTCGGCAGCTCCGACGCCGCCGCACCCGTGGCCAGCATCGCCGCCGTCAGCGCCGTCGTCAGCCTCAGGGCGCTGCTCAGCCGGCGGCGGGCGACCGCCCCATGCCCATCGTTCGATTTCGACGAAGCGAGAAAGGGTCCGATCGTGCTGATCGCCACTAGCCTATCCTCCGGGGTGCCACGGTCATGCCGACTGCGCAAACGGCGAGAGGGGCGGCGCCGCGATTGCTCGCCACGCCCGCCAGCGTTCCACCTAGTTTGAGCTTTATACAATACTACGCAAAAAGTCCTATAAATATCAATTCAAATTATGTCAACAAATTTTCTTTCTTAACTTCATGCGAAAGGAGAAAATTAGCGAATGGGTGTTTCGAATGAAGGCAAACTTCTTTTTTGGTAAACAATAAAACTTAACAGGTTAACGATTTGATGTGGAGAGTTCATGCAAACCGGATCTTCGCCGGATCTACGATTGAATGCTGATGCGGAGCCTGGCTTGGAGCCCTTCGACGAGCCGGCTATGCTTGTCCGCTGCGCGAGGACGACCGATCACAGGCCGAAACGGCTAGGAGTACAATCATGGACGAAGCGATTGCGGTCGCCTTCGCCGACGGCGTGACGCGGATTGCGCTCAATCGGCCCGACAAACGCAACGCCTTCGACCGGCCGATGTGGCAGGGGCTGATCGATGCCTTCGCCGGGCTGGGCGAGGCCGCTGGCGCCGTGCTGCTGACCGCGGCGGGCGATGCGTTTTCCGCCGGTGCGGATATCGCGGAGTTCGGCGCGGCGCGGCGCAACGCCCCGGAGGCGGCGGCCTATGGCGACCTGATGGAGGTGGCCTATCGGGCGATCGCCACCTGCCCGGTGCCGGTCGTGGCGGCGATCCCGGGGGCCTGCACCGGTGCGGGCCTTGTGGTGGCGCTATCGGCGGATCTGCGCATCGCGGCGGCGGATGCGCGGTTCGGCATCCCGGTCAGCCGGCTGGGGCTCGCCATGCCCTTGCCGGAACTGGCGGTCGTCGTGCCGGCGATCGGCCGCGCCCGGGCGCTTGATCTGCTGCTGTCGGCCCGGCTGATCGACGCGGCTGAGGCCATGGCCTGGGGCATCGTCAGCCGCGTCGTCGATCCGGCGGCACTGGCGGAGGAGGCGGCGCGCACCGCACGGCGCATCGCTGCCGGCCCGCGCGCCGTGAACGCCCTGCACAAGCGGATGGTGGCGCGGGTGCCGCTGGACGGCGGCGGGCCGCTCGACCCGGCCGACCGGATGGACAGCTACGCGCCGTTCGACGGACCCGACTATCGCGAAGGGATCGCCGCGTTCCTGGAGAAGCGGCCGCCGCGCTTCGGGGGCGGGTAGGCGTACGGAGATTCCTGCTTTCGCAGGAATGACGTTTGGGGACTTTTCCGGTGCTGTCGGGGGCCCGCTACGACACCCGCTCGAGCGACGCCGGGGCGAGGTCGTCGAGCTTGCGCAGCAGGTAGTCCGCGTCTTCCGCCTGCAGGTCGTCGCACACCGACAAGACCCGCTCCAGCACCGTGCGGCTGAAGGTGTCGCGGTCGTAGTCGTGGCCGCGAACATCGGTGGACAGCGCCACCGTCAGCGCCTCGCGCATGATCGACAGAAGGCGTTCCGGCAGCCCCGCCTTCTTGTACAGCGAGCGATAGCCCAGCGGGCCGGCATCGTGCAGCAGCAGCCGGACGTTCAGGAGCGAGATCCCCGTCAGCTCGGAGAACGCCAGCTCCACGAAGCGCAGGTCGCCCATGCACACCGCGCGCAGGATCAGCGACGGGCTGAGCCGCCCCGACAGGCGGAGCTGGCGGGCCAGCTTCTCCAACGCCTCCAGGTCCGTCTCGGTCCCGACCAGGTTGACGGTCGCTCGCTCGCGCGCCCGCAAGATCAGCTCCGACGCGGTATCGGTCGACACCTCGTGATGGGAGACCAGATAGTCCTGCAGCTTCGCCGAGAGCCGGGTGACCAGCTTCTCCGCCACCGTGACGGGCAGTTGGGTGCGGTGGACCAGCGGTTCCTGGACCGCCACGCTGTCGCCGAAGCGATCGACCACGCGGCTGAGCGTCGTCTCGGTCAGCGCCGCGGACGGGTTCTCCACCACCGTGCGCACCACGGTTTCGGAGCTGTCCTCAACCAGCACCTGTGCCACCGCATCGGACAGGCCGGCGCGGCGGGCGACGGCGATCTGCTTGGATTCCGGCGCGCTGTCGAGAAGCTGGATGAGGTCCTCGTCGGTGAGGATCTCGGAGAACTCCAGCATCGGCAGCGCCACGCTCTCCACATCGCGGGCCAGCGTCATCGCGACGTCATGGGGAATGTCGCGCGTCCGCTTCAGGTTCTCCGCCAGGGCCTGGCGGACCAGTTCCGACGCGTCGGCGGCCATCAGCCGCACGATGTCTTCCGCCAGGGCGCGTTCGGTGTCGCTCAGCGTCTCGCCGGCGGAGAACTGATCGCCGAGCTTGTTGGCCAGTGCCGCCCGCGTGTCGTCCGACGGGTCCTGCAGCAGCCGTTCGACGTCGCCCTGCGAGAGCGGGGGCGCCGGCTTCGGAGTGGTGGTCGCCATACTGTCCATACCGCGGGTCGTCGTCCTTCAGCGCTGGCACCGGGTCGGGACCTTCGGCCGTCCGTGCGACCCGTCGTCGGCTGCCCCCCGATGCCGGCGGCAGGGCGCACGCCGCGCCCGTCCGCGCGAGCCTGCGTCCCCAAGTTTCGGCACGGCTTCAGCATCGCATCGGTGGCTTAACGCCCGCTTAATGGCGGATCCAGGTCGTCCGGCGTGACGGTCTGCTCCGCCAGCGTCTCCAGGGTCCTGTCGGCCAGCCGGGCCGGCGGCGGCGTTTCGCCTTGCAGGCTCAGGGCGGCGTCGCGTCCGCGGATGACGGACACGATCGGGCCGCGCAGCAGGCCGACGACGGCGGTCAGCCAGTCGCCGATCAGCGGATCGCCGTCGCCGGTGTGGAGCCGGAAGCGGTCCAACAGCCACAGGACATCCGCCGTGGCGTACCAGGCCTCGCCGGTCACCCACTGGTTGGTGGTGAACACGCTGCAGGGACGGCCCGTGGCCGACAGGCCGATCGCGACGAGATGGCACAGGCGCGCCGCATCGCGCGTGCCGTCCGTCGTGGCGCCGTCGGCGGCGGGGGGCGGCAGCAGCGGCCGCGGCCGATCCCGCAGCCGGTCGGTGCGCATGAACAGGTGGAAGTGTCCGTGCTCGGTCTCCGGTCGCTCGCCGGGCGCGTGGCGGTGATAGTAGGCCTGTGCGCCGGTGGCGGGATCGATCAGGTCCTGGTGCGGATAGTGTTGCCAGGCGGCCGGCGGTGCCGGTCCGACAACGCGCTCGATCAGGCCGATTCCGCTGGCTCGCAAGGCCGCCTCTGCCGTGTCGAGGGCGCGCCGGGCGGCGATCCGACGCAGCCGGTCGGTCAAGCCGGACGAGTCGGTCCCGGCGCCGGCGTGGTCGTTCACCGTCCGCCAGCCCTCCGTTCCAACGTCAGCTTCGCACCACCAGGACCGAGCATCGCGAATGCCGGACGACCCGCGCGGCATTCGGACCCAGCAGATAGTCGCTGAGATCCGGCCGGTGTGCCGACATGACGATCAGATCCGCGTCGATCGCCGCGGCGGTGTCGAGGATCTCCTTGTAGACGGAGCCGTGACCGACCCTGAGCTCGCCGAGCAGGGCGCGGTCGACCTCCGCGGCGGCAAACGCGGCCAGGCGGCGGCGCGCCTCGGCGATCGCGTCGCTTTCGAAGGTCTCCGGCAGGAAGCTGCCGACGATCGCCATGCCGACATCGGGCACCACCGCCACCAGCGACAGCGTGGCGCCGGCGCTGCGGGCGATGTCGACCGCCGTCGGCAGGGCATCGCGCCACGATGCCGGGTCGTTGAGGTCGATGGGCAGCAGGATCTTTCGGTAGCGCATGGGGCTGATCCGAAGCCGGCGAGGGTCGGCGCGGGGGGTTAGGCCGGCACGGCGGCGGGCTCCCGCCGCGCGCGTTGCAGCAGGACCACGCCGCCCAGCACCAGGAGGGCCGGGATGAACATCAACTCTTTCGGCGGCGCGTCGAGCGGGACGACGACCGCATCCACGACGAACCCGAACTCGATGCCGAGCTCGCGGGCCGGGCCGAAGAAGTCGACCGCCTCGACGACCACCGCGCCGTCGCTCTCCGCCAGGGTCAGGCCCGCTTGGGCCAACCGCTCGTCGGCGGTCCCGCCGGCCGCCCCCAGCGGCAGCAGCACCGTGCGCGTGACCGCGTCGCCTTCCAGCGTCAGGCCGGACACGACGACCTGCAGGTTCGCGCCATCCGGTGCGGCGGCGGCGGTCTCGAACACCCGTTGCGGTGCCGCCTCTTCGGTCGGCGGGAAGGCCATGTCCATCCAGAAGCCGGGCCGGAACAGGGTGAAGGCGACCAGCAGCAGGATCAGCGACTCATAAAGCCGCGAGCGCACCATGAAGAAGCCTTGGGTAGCGGCGGCGAAGACCAGCATGGCGATGGTCGCCGCCGCGACGGTCAGCACCAAGTCCCAGAACCCGGCGATGTCGAACAGGATGAGCTGGGTGTTGAAGATGAACATGAAGGGCAGGGCGACGGTGCGCAGCGAATAGAAGAAGGCGGTGAAGCCGGTGCGGATCGGATCGCCCCCCGACACCGCCGCCGCGGCGAAGGAGGCGAGGCCGACCGGCGGCGTCACATCGGCCATGATGCCGAAATAGAAGACGAACAGATGCACCGCGATCAGCGGCACGATCAGGCCGTTCTCCGCCCCGACGGTGACGATCACCGGCGCCATCAGGGCCGAGACGACGATGTAGTTGGCGGTGGTCGGCAGCCCCATGCCGAGGATCAGGCTCAACACCGCCACCAGCATCAGCATGACCAGCAGGTTGCCCTGGGACAGGTATTCCACGAAGGCCGACATGACGAGGCCGATCCCGGTCAGCCCGACGGTGCCGACGATGATGCCGGCGGTCGCCGTGGCGACGCCGATGCCGATCATGTTGCGCGCGCCGGCGACCATGCCGTTACCCAGCTCGCCCAACCCCTGGGGGATGGCCGCGACGGGCGATCCGGTCCCGCGGAAGAGGGCCAGTAGGGGCCGCTGGGTCAGCATGATGAACAGCATCAGCGCGGTCGCCCAGAAGGCCGACAGGCCCGGCGACAGCCGCTCGACCATCAGGTTCCAAACCAACACGACGATCGGCAGCAGGAAATGCAGGCCCGACTTCACCGTCGGCCCGGCCTCCGGCAGCCGGATGATCGGCGACTTCGGGTCGTCCATCTCCAGTTCCGGATAGCGGGCGCCGTAGGCCAAGAGCGCGACATAGGCCGCGCCGATGACCACGGCGATGACCCAGCCATAGGCATCGCCCGACACCGCCTTCAACAAGGCGACGGCGTGGTAGAGGCCGATGGCGCCGATCACCGCGTTGCCCAGGATCAGCGCGGCGGTGGAGACGATGCGGCGCGGATCGCCGCCGGGTGCCCGGCCGCGCACGCCGCGGATCAGCACCGCCTGCACCGCGAACACGGCCGCGACGGCGACTAGGACCCAGACCGACCGGTCGAGCAGGGCCGCGAACTGCAGCAGGTAGTAGGCCGCCCCGGCGAGGATCAGCACGGAGGAGACGGTGATCAGGAAGGAGATCGCCATCCATTTGCCGTCCAGCGGCTTGCCCGGCTTGGGCAGGCCGGACATGCCGCGCTTCAGCGCCTCCAGATGCACGATATAGAGCAGGGCGATGTAGGAGATCACCGCCGGCAGGAAGGCGTGCTTGATCACCTCGACATAGGGGATGCCGACATACTCGACCATCAGGAAGGCGGCCGCCCCCATCACCGGCGGCATGATCTGGCCGTTGACGGAGCTGGCGACCTCCACCGCGCCCGCCTTCTCCGAGGTGAAGCCGACGCGCCGCATCAGCGGGATGGTGAAGGTGCCCGTGGTGACCGTGTTGGCGATGGACGAACCGGAGATCAGCCCGGTCATGCCCGACGCCACCACCGCCGCCTTGGCCGGCCCGCCGCGCAGGTGGCCGAGCAGCGAGAACGCCACTTTGATGAAGTAGTTGCCGGCCCCCGCCTTGTCCAACAGGGCGCCGAACAGCACGAACAGGAAGACGAACTTGGTGGAGACGCCGAGCGCGATGCCGAAGACGCCCTGATCGCTCAGCCAGTACTGGTCCATCGCGCGGGCGAAAGAGCGCAGCTCGTAGCGGATCATGTCCGGCAGCCAGCCAGCGTCGCCGAAGAAGACATAGGCCATGAACACCAGCGCCACGGCCATCAGCGGCGGCCCCAGCGACCGCCGGGTCGCCTCCAGGAGCAGGATCAGCCCCAAGGCTGAGACGACGATGTCGAGATCGGTCGGAATGCCCGGCCGGGTCGCCAGCACGTCGTAGAACCAGAACCGGTAGGTCGCGCAGAAGGTGCCGACCAGGGCCAGCACCCAGTCTTGCGCCGGGATGCGCCGGCGCGGCGAGCCCTTCAGCGCCGGATAGGCCAGGAACGCCAGGAACACCGCGAAGCCAAGATGGATGGAGCGCGCCTGGGCATCGTTGATGATCAGCCAGCCGGTGATGAACGGCAGCGGCGAGGCGTACCAGAGCTGGAACAGCGACCACAGAAAGGCGACGACGGTCAGCGTCCAGGCGATCGCCTGGCTGTCCGGCTTGCGCGCGCCGGTGTCGACGGCGGCGACGAGGTCCTCAAGATCGGTGGTGGTCCTGTTGTCGGTCTTCTGGATGTCGACCATCGATGCTCCGGACGTGAATGCCTGTTCCTGTTTGCGTGCCAAGCTCTTGCGGCCCGGTCACCGGTACCTGGTGGACGACGGTCCCATATGGATCTGCCGTGCCGTCGCGGCGGGCGGTACCCAAAGGACGGCGGGGCCGGGGTCGTCTCTGCCTGACAGAACGACCACCGGCCCCGCCGGAAACTCAAGCCATCAGCCGACGATGCCGATCAGCAATCGTCGCGCAGACCGGCCGCGCAATAGTAGCTCATCGCGCCGTCATGGACCGGCGCCGACATGCCGTCATTGGCCATCTGCTCCGGTGTCAGGCCCTGATAGGCGGGGTGAAGGGCGATGAACTGGTCGAAGTTCTCGAACACCGCGCTGACGATCGTCTCGACCGCTTCCGTCGACAGGGCCGTCGTGGTGACGAAGGTCGCCTTGACGCCGAAGGTGGTCACGTCGTCGGGGTTGTTCGGGTACATGCCGCCCGGCACCGTGGAGTAGGCATAGAACGGGTTGTCTTCGATCAACTTATCGACGACCTCGCTCTGGACCGGGATGATGTGGCTCTCGCAGCTCGTGGTGGCTTCCTGAATGGTGCCGCTGGGGTGGCCGACGGTGAAGACGATGACGTCGACATTGTTGTCGCACAGCGCCTGGGACTGCTCCGCCGTCGCCAGCTCCGACGCCTGGGCGAAGTCGTCGACGGTCCAGCCATAGGCCTCCATCAGCACCTCCATGGTGCCGCGGGCGCCGGACCCCGGATTGCCGATATTCACCCGCTTGCCGACCAGATCCTCGAAGGTCTCGATGCCGCTGTCGGCGCGGGCGACCACGGTGAACGGCTCGCCATGGATGGAGAAGACGGCGCGCAGGTCCGGATTGGCCTCCGGGAAGTTCTCGTGGCTGCCGTTGAAGGAATGGAACTGCCAGTCCGACTGGACGACGCCCATATCCATCTCGCCACTGGCCAGCGCGTTGAGATTGAAGATGGAGCCACCGGTGCTTTCGACGGACACACGGATGCCGTGCTCGGCCCGGTTGGCGTTGACCAGGCGCTGGATCGCACCGCCGGTCGGGTAGTAGACGCCCGTGACACCCCCAGTGCCGACCACGACGAACTGCTCGTCCTGCGCCGCAGCGTCTGCCGCCACGCCGATCGCCACCGCAGCGGCAAGAGCGATGGCGGATACCGACTTCACATATCTCATAGTTCGTTATCTCCCTGTTTTCCCGCCCGCCAGGTCGCAAGGCGGTCACCTTGGGTTCATTTGCGGCAGGATCGTTCAGATCCTTTCCGAACGGATGCGCGACTATGCGCGCGCTGCCAACGCCGCGTCAACGCGCGGGTCTGCGGCATGCTGGCGGTCGATCGCGGCGTCGATGCTGTCGGCGAGGATGGTGGCGATCTGCTCGATCTCCGTCTCGCTCACGATGAAGGGTGGGGCGAGCAGCACGTGATCGCCGCGGCTGCCGTCGATGGTGCCGCCCATGGGGTAGCAGATCAGCCCGCGCGCCATCGCCTCGCGCTTGACCGCGGCGTGCAGCTTGGCCGCGGGGGGGAAGGGGGTCTTGCTGGCCCGGTCGGCCACCAGTTCCAGCCCCCAGAACAGGCCGCGCCCGCGAATGTCACCGACATGGCCGTGATCGCCGAGGCGCCGGTCCAGCGCCGCCTTCAGCGTGTCCCCTCGCGCGCGCACCCGCGCCAGCAGGCCGTCGCGGGCGATCACCCGCTGCACCGCCAAGGCGGCGGCACAGGCCGTCGCATGGCCCATATAGGTGTGGCCGTGCTGGAAGCTGCCGCTGCCTTGCGCGAACGCCCGGTAGATCTCGTCGGTCAGCAGCACGGCGCCGATCGGCTGGTAGCCCGCCCCCAGGCCCTTGGCGACGGCGATCAGATCGGGGGCGATGGCTTCCTGCTCGCAGGCGAACAGGGTGCCGGTGCGGCCCATGCCGCACATCACCTCGTCGAGGATCAGGAGGATGCCGTAGCGGTCGCAGATCTCGCGGATCCGGGCGAAATAGCCGGGCACCGCCGGCACCGCACCGGCGGTCGCGCCGACCACCGGCTCCGCGACGAAGGCCATGACCGTCTCCGGCCCCAGGCGGTGCACCGCCGCCTCCAGCTCGTCGGCGACCCGGCGGCCGTAGTCGGCCTCGCTCTCTTGCTCGCCGCGGTCGCGATAGGCGTAGCAGGGCGCGATATGGGTGGCGTCGATCAAGAGCGGCCGGAACGGCTCCCGCCGCCAGGCATTGCCGCCGGCGGCCAGCGCGCCCAGCGTGTTGCCGTGATAGCTCTGGCGGCGGGCGATGATGTTGCGCCGTGCCGGCTGCCCGACCTCCAGGAAGTACTGGCGGGCCATCTTCAAGGCCGCCTCCACCGCCTCCGATCCGCCGGAGACGAAGTAGACGCGGTCGAGCCGGCTGCCGGGAATCTGCGCCGCCTGGTCGATCAGCGTGTCGGCCAGCGCCTCCATCTCCGGTGTGGTGAAGAAGCCGGTATGGGCGAAGGCGAGGCGGGCGGCCTGGTCGCGGATCGCGGCGATCACGTCCGGATGGCTGTGGCCGAGGCAGGACACCGCCGCCCCGCCCGAGGCGTCGAGATAGCGTCTGCCGCGGTCGTCGATGATGAAACAGCCGTCACCCCGCACGGCCGACGGTGGCGGTGCGCCGGTCGATCGATGCAGAACATGCGACATGAAACGGAACCTCGTTGGCGCGGGAAGACGGCCTTTTGTAGCAGCCCGTTAGGCGGTCGGCGGGTTGGCCAGCCAGTCGGCCTGACCCTGCCGCAGGGTCCAAGTCACCAGGTCTTCCAGCACATCGTCGAGCGCCTCGTCCAGCGCCGTCACCACGGCGTCGACGTCGCGGGAGGTGGCCTGCCCGATCTGCAAGAAGGTCTCTCCGGCGATGATGTTGCGACCCTCCGCCCGCACCAGCTTCGCATTGACCGCGACATGCACCTGAGGCAGGCCCCCCTGCATCAGCTCCGCCTGCAGTTCCCGCAACTCCGACTTCAAGATGAAGTCGGCGCGAAGGCCCAAGCTCTGGCGCCCGATGGAGACGATGCGCCCGCTGTTCTCGAAGCTTTCGATCATCAGCGTCTGCACCATCAGCGGCGCCCGGTCGGTCCAGGCCGCATTGGCGAAGTAGTCGAGCGTCGTCGCCGTCTGCCGCACCGGGATGCGCGGGCTGTCGAGGCCGGCGGCGGCCCCCGGCGGCTCGACCAGAAGCTGCCACTCGACCGACGGCATCGTCTCGTCATAGGTGCTCTTGGGCGAGAGCGTGTAGAGCTGCGGCGGCTCCGGCCGCAGGATGGATCCGCAGCCGCCCACCGTCAGGCCGCCGAGGGCGGAAAGGCCGAGCCCGAGGAGCCCGTCACGACGGCTAATCAAAGACCACCCCCTGATCGCTGTCGCCGAACAGCAGGTTGGGCGTGTCGCCCTGTTGCAGGCGCACCACCAGCCGCGACAGGCTCTGCGCCAGGAGCCGCAGCTCCGACAGGGTCAGCGTCACCTCCTGCAATCCGACATTGGTGAATTCGCGCAATCCGGGGCGGGTTTCCTCCACCAGCAGGGCGAGCTGGCCGGCCGCGCCCTCGAAGGACTGCGACAGGGCGCGGAACTCCCCGGTGGTGGCCGCCACCTCGTCGCCCAGCCGCGCGGCCTCCGCGTCGACCGTCTCCAGCAGGCCGGCGGTGCGCTCGGCGATCGCGGTCACCTGGTCGCCGGCTTCGACCACCAACTCGTCGACATGGGTCATCACCAGGTTGGTGCGCGCCAGGGTCTCCGAGATCGCCTCGCGGTTCTCCGCGATGGCTTCGGCGATGCTCTGCACGCTGACCAGGATCTCGGTGATCGCCTGCTGGTTCTCCGGGCTGACGAAGCCGCGGGCGTCGCGCATCAGCAGGGTCGCTTCTTCGAGCAGCTGCGGCAGGGAGGAGACGACGGCCCCGATGGTCGCCGGCGGCGCGGACGGGATGACGGGGAAGTCCGCGCCCGGCGCCGCCTCAATGGGCTGGTCGCCGCTGCCGGGCTGGATCTCCACGAAGGCGCCGCCGGTCAGGCCGGCCTGGGCCAGGGTCGCGACGCTGCCGCTGACGATGGGGGTGCCCGGCGCCAGCTCCAGCCGGGCGCGGATGCGCTGGGCGTCGCCTTCGTCGAAGCCAAGCTCCGTCACCGCGCCGACGGGGATGCCGTTCAGCCGCACCTGGCTGCCGGCCTGCAGGCCGGTGACGGAGCCGGTGAAGTAGGTGAGATAGACGTTCTCCCCCTCCTCATAGCTGGTGGCCGTCAGCCACGCGATGAAGCCGAGGAAGGCGAAGGTCAGGATCAGGACGAACATCCCGACCGCGACATATCCGGCGCGGGTTTCCAAGGGCAGGTGTCCCGGTCAGCCGCCGGTCAGCCGATCGTCGTCGGGTCGGCGGAAGCCGCACCGGCGGGCGTCGGCCCATCCAAGGCGGCGCGGCCGCGGGGGCCGTGGAAATAGCTGCGGATCCACGGATGCGGATGCTCAAGCAGGGTTTCCATGGTGTCGACGACGATCTTCCGGTCGATCAAGACCGCAATACGGTCGCAGATCGCGTGCAGGCTGTCGAGGTCATGGGTCACCATGAACACCGTCAAGTTGAGGCTGCGCGACAGATCGCCGATCAAATCGTCGAACGCCGCCGCGCCGATCGGATCGAGGCCGGCCGTCGGCTCGTCCAACAGGATCAGCGGTGGGTCCAGCGCCAGCGCGCGCGCCAGCCCGGCCCGTTTGCGCATCCCGCCGGAGAGCTGGGAGGGCAGCTTGGTTGCGGCGTCCGCCGGCAGGCCGACCATGCCGATCTTGATGCGGGCGATGTCGTCCATCAGCGCGCGCGACAGCTTCAGATGCCGGCGCAGCGGGACCTGGATGTTCTGCGCGACGGTCATCCCGCTGAACAGCGCGCCGTCCTGGAAGAGGACGCCCCAATTGCGCTGCATGCGCCTGAGCCCGGCGGCGCCGAGGCGCGCGGTGTCCTGGCCGAACACCTCGATCGCGCCGGCCGACGGCCGCATCAGGCCGATGACCTCGCGCAGCAGCACGGATTTGCCGGTGCCGGAGCCGCCGACGATGCCGATGATCTCGCCGCGCCGGACATCCAGGTCGAGGCCGTCATGCACCACCTGCGCGCCGAACCGCGTCACCAGGCCGCGCACGCGGATCGCCACCGCGCCGCCGGGGGCGCTGGGGGTGCCGGGGGCGTGGGCGGGCGCGCTCATCCGAATCCCACCTGGGCGAAGACGACGGAGAAGGCGGCATCCAGCAGGATGACCAGGAACAGCGAGACGACCACCGACCGGGTGGTCAGATGGCCGACGCTCTCCGCGCTGCCGGTCACCCGGAAGCCCTGGTAGCAGCCGACCAGCGCGATGGTGAAGGCGAAGACCGGCGCCTTGGCCATGCCGATCCAGAAATGCGCCGGGTTCACCGCCGACTGCAATTGCGCCAGGAAGTTGCCGAAGCTCATGTCCAGTACGAACTGCCCCATCGCCGCCCCGCCGAACAGCCCGGCCATCGAGGCGAAGAAGGCCAGGAGCGGCATCACCAGGATCAGCGCCAGCACCCGGGGGACCACCAGGACCTCGCCGGGATCGAGGCCGATGGTGCGCATGGCGTCGACCTCCTGATTGACGATCATCGTGCCGATCTGGGCGGTGAAGGCCGATCCCGAACGCCCTGCCACGATGATCGCCGTGATCAGCACGCCCAGCTCGCGGAACACGCTGACGCCCACCAGGTTGACCACCAGCATCTCCGCCCCGAAGCGGCGAAGCTGGAAGGCGCCCTGATAGGCGATGACGATGCCGAGCAGGAACCCCAGCAGCCCGACGATCGGCAGGGCGTTGAGGCCGGTGTACTGCATGTGGTGGACGACGCTGGTCCAGCGGATGCGCCGCGGGTCGGCGAGCACGACGCCCAGCTTGACGACGATGTAGCCGAGGAAGGAGATGAGCGCGCCCGCCTCCGCGGCGATGGCGACGGCCCAGCGGCCGACCCCTTCCGTCAGCTCCACCCATCGCGGGGGGCGGTCGGGTTCCATATCGCAGTCGACATGGGCGCGGCGAACCTGGTCGAGCAGGGGACGCCGGCTCTCCGCGACACCGACCAGTTCCACCGCCGCCCCGCCGCGCCGCAGCCGGTCGGCGAAGCGGTGAACCAGCCAGGCGCCACTGGTGTCCAAGGCCTCCAGCGCCGCCAGGTCGAGTTCGATCGGCTCAGCCGGCCGCGGCGGGTCGATCCGCGCCAGCTCGCGGTCCAGCCGGCCGGCCTCGGCGATGGTCCAGGCGCCGCCCAGATGGACGCGCCAGGGCCGCGCGCCGGCATCGGGGCGCGCCCAGGCGCGCGCCGGGCCGGCGTTGCCCGCGTTGTCGTGGGCGATCATCGTCCCGGGCGGCCCAGCCCGGATCGCCGTTCAAAGGCCCCTCCCCCTTGATGGGGGAGGGTTCGGGAGGGGGTGATGGCGTCACGGCCTTCTTCTCGCGCCGCAACGTTCGTGTCCGTCGGACGGCGGCTTGGGCAGGGTGTTTCTTCACCCGCCTCGGCCACCGGCACGATCACCCCCACCCAACCCTCCCCCATCAAGGGGGAGGGCTCCACAAGGCTGCGGCGATGAACGTCAATCGAACCGGGCCCGGAAGGCCCGCGATGCGGCGGATTGCCCCGCGCGTCGATTGCGTTTCGGTCGTCAGCCGATAGGATGGCGAGCCTTCGGCGCCCGACGACCGGGGCACGGCAATCAAGGCGACCGGGACGTGAACCGGCGATGGGGGCTGACATGGATCTGAAGCACCATATTCGCGGCATCCCGGATTTCCCCAAACCGGGCATCCTGTTCTACGACATTTCGACGCTGATCAGTCATCCCGAGGCGTGGCGCCACACCATCGAACGGATGGCGGAGCGCATTCGCCCCTTCGCGCCGGAGCGCCTGGTGGCGATCGAGAGCCGCGGGTTCCTGACCGCGGCACCGCTCGCCTACATGCTGGGCTGCGGGTTCGTCATGGTGCGCAAGAAGGGTAAGCTGCCCGGCCACGTCGTCCCACATTCCTACGCGTTGGAGTATGGCACCGACACCATCGAAATCCAGGCCGACGGCGTCGGCGAAGGCCAACGCGTGGTGGTGCTGGACGATCTGTTGGCGACCGGCGGCACGCTGAGCGCGACCGTGTCGCTGTTGCGCAAGCTCGGCGCCGACGTTGCCGGGGCGGGCTGCATCATCGAGCTGACCTTCCTGGAAGGACGCTCGAAGCTGGACGTGCCGATTGAGACGCTGGTGGCGTATGACTCGTGATAACGGTCACGGCGGATCGGTGAACGCGGAAAGTCGATAGAGCGCGATGGGGAAGAGATTCGGGTTGATCGGGGCCGCGGGGTTCGTCGCGCCGCGCCACATGCGGGCGATCTCGGAACTCGGGCATGAGCTCGTCGCCATCCTCGATCCCCACGACGCCGTCGGCGTGATCGACCAGTTTGCTCCCGAGGCGGAGTTCTTCCGCGAGTTCGAGCGGTTCGACCGGCATGTCGACAAGCTGCGGCGCCAAGGCCGCCGGCTCGACTACATGTCGATCTGCTCGCCGAACTACCTGCACGACAGCCATATCCGCTTCGCGCTGCGCGCCGGGCTCGATGTGGTGTGCGAGAAGCCGACGGTCCTGAACCCGTGGAACATCGATGCGCTCGCCGATATCGAGGCGGAGACGGGCCATCGCGTCGACACCATCCTGCAGCTTCGCCTGCATCCCAATGTGCAGGCCCTGCGCGAGACGGTGATGGCGGCGCCGCCCGACGGCCGCCATCGGGTGACGCTGAATTACGTCACCGGGCGCGGGCAGTGGTACGACCGGTCCTGGAAGGGCGATGTGGAGAAGTCCGGCGGGATTCTGACGAACATCGGCATCCATCTGTTCGACTTGCTGATCCATCTGTTCGGCCCGGTGCGGGACTGGCGGGTGGACACCAACGCAGCCCGCCGCGCCGCCGGGGCGCTGACGCTGGCGCGGGCGGATGTCGACTGGCTGTTGTCGATCGACCTGGCGGATTTGCCGGCACAGACGCCGGCGGGCCAGACCACCTATCGCTGCCTCGACGTCGACGGCACCCAGCTCGAATTCTCCAAGCTGTTCACCGATCTGCACACGGAGAGCTATCGGCGCATCCTGGCCGGTGAGGGGTTCCGCCTCGACGCGGTGCGGCCGTCGATCGAGCTGGTGGCGGCGATGCGCCATGCGCCGGACGGCGCCACCGCGGCCGATGCCCCGCCGTCCCGCCGGGCGGCGAGGGCATGACGACGGCGCGCGGGACCGAGGCGGCGGACGACCTGCCCGGGGTCTTCGTCCATGAGAGTGCCTATGTCGACCGGCCGGTGACGATCGGTGTGGGCACGCGCATCTGGCATTTCGTGCATGTGCTGGCCGGCGCGCAGATCGGCCGGGACTGCGTGCTCGGGCAGAACGTCATGGTCGCCGGCGACGCGGTGATCGGCGACCGGGTGAAGATCCAGAACAATGTCAGCGTCTATGGCGGCGTGATCCTGGAAGACGGGGTCTTCTGCGGTCCGTCGGCGGTCTTCACCAATGTCGTCAACCCGCGCGCGGAGATCGAGCGCAAGGCCGAGTTCCGCCGGACGCGGGTACGGCGCGGCGCCACCATCGGCGCCAATGCGACGATCGTGTGCGGCGCCACCATCGGCGCCTACGCCTTCATCGGGGCCGGTGCCGTCGTGGTCGGCGACGTGCCGGATTATGCGCTGATGACCGGGGTGCCGGCGCGCAGAACCGGCTGGTTCAGCCGGGCGGGCGCGCGGTTGGGTTCCGACCTGGTCTGCCCGATCGACGGCAGCCGCTATCGCCTGGCGGATGGCGGCCATCTGGAGGCGGCGACGCCATGACCCTGGCCGCGGCGGCCATGGCGGACCGCATACCGCTGATCGACCTCGCCGCCCAGCGCGCGCGCATCGGTCCGGCCATCGATGCCGCGGTGGCCCGGGTGCACGCCCATGGGCAGTACATCCTGGGGCCCGAGGTCGCCGCCTTGGAGTCGGCCCTGGCGGCCTTTGTCGGCGCCGGCCACTGCGTAACCTGCGCCAACGGAACGGACGCCTTGGTGCTGGCGCTGAAGGCTTTGGGCATCGGCCCCGGCGACGGCGTGATCGTGCCGGCCTTCACCTTCATCGCGACCGCCGAGGCGGTGGTGCTGGCCGGCGGCGTTCCCGTCTTCGCCGATGTCCGGCCGGCCACCTTCGACCTCGACCCGTCCGGCTTGGGCCCGGCGATCGCCGCGGCGCGGGCCGCCGGCGTGCGGGCCCGGGCGGTCATCCCGGTCGACCTGTTCGGCCTGCCGGCGGACTACGACGCGATCGCCGATGCGGCCCCCGGCCTGGCGATCGTGGGCGACGCCGCGCAGAGCCTGGGCGGTGCGCGGTCGGGCCGGTCGGCCGGCACGCTCGCCCCCGTCACCACGACCAGCTTCTTTCCCACGAAGCCGCTCGGCTGCTACGGCGATGGCGGGGCGATCTTCACCGACGATGCGGACGCCGCTCAGGTGCTGCGATCGCTGCGCAGCCATGGCGCCGGCACGTCCAAGTACGACAATGTGCGTATCGGCACGAACAGTCGCCTCGACACGCTGCAGGCGGCAATTCTGCTGGAGAAGCTGAAGGTCCTGCCCGACGAGTTGGCCGCCCGGCGGTCGATTGCCGGGCGCTATGCCGCGGGACTGGGCAACTGGGTCGGCTGCCCGGTCGTGCCCGAGGGGGCAGAGAGCGCCTGGGCGCTCTACACGGTGCAATCCGACCGGCGCGCGGCGATCGCCGCGGCGGCGGCGGCGAACGGCGTCGCGACCGCGATCTATTACTCGGTGCCGTTGCATTGCCAGCCGGCCTATCGCGGGTATCCGCGCGCGTCCGCCCGGCTTGCGGTGGCCGAGCGGCTCGGCGACACGGTCTTGAGCCTGCCGATGCACCCTTACCTGTCGCCCGACGCGCAGGACCGCGTGATCGCCGTCGTCGGCGATGCCGCCGGCTGAGATGGGGCGGGCGTCGGACGCGCCGGCGCTGGGCGTCATCCTGGCCGGCGGGGAGGCGCGGCGGCTCGGCGGCGGCGACAAGGGCCGGCTGGCCTTAGCCGGCGGGTCCGTGCTGGACGCCGTGATCCGGCGCTTCGCTCCCCAGGTCGATCCCCTGATCCTCAATGCCAACGGCGATGTTGCGCGCTTCGCCGATACCGGCCTGCCGGTCGTGCCCGATCCGGTCGCCGCCGGCATGGGGCCGTTGGCCGGCGTGCTCGCGGCGCTGGAGTGGGCGCGGGCATATTGTCCGGCGGCCGAGCATCTGGTCAGCGTGCCCACCGATGCGCCGTTCCTGCCCGCCGATCTGGTTCCCCGGCTCCGCGACGCGGCGCAACAGGCTGACACGCCCCTCGCCTGTGCGGAGTCGGGCGGGCGGTTGCACCCGGTGGTCGCGCTGTGGCCGGTGGCCCTGGCCGACCGGCTGCGGGCGGACCTGGTGCAGCACGGGGCTCGCCGCGTCGATCGGTGGCAGCGCGATCAGGGCCTGGCCGTCGTGAGCTTCTCGACGGATCCCGTCGATCCGTTCCTCAACATCAACGCGCCGGAGGATCTGGCGGCCGCCCGGCGATGGGCAGGCGGGGACACCTGAAGGGGGGGACCTACGATGCAGGGTCCTGCGGGCATCGGACGAGGGTGAGAGCCGGCCGGTCGAGCGGCTCGTAGCCACTGTCGACACCCACCGCCACCTCGACCCGGCGCAGTCCGCCGTCGTCCAGCGGCTCGAAGGTCCAGCGGTAGATGCCCGTTTCCGGGCCCATCGTGAACTCCGTCCACACCGTCACCCTCTCGGCGCCGTCCTCGGCGGTGCTCGGGCGGATCACGGCGAAGCCGCGCTGAGGCCCGAAACCGTCGACCGTCTGCTCGAAGGTGTCGCGGCCGATGGCGATCCGACCGGGCGAGCCGGGCGCACAGGCAGCCGTGTCGGGAGCCCAGACCCCGCTATCGTCGCCGTTCCAGCACGCGGTCAACAGCACCACCAGCGATCCGGCGAGACCGATCCCGGGCTTGGCCCGGCGCGTCCGGCCGTGGTGAGACCGGTCGGTCACGGCGCCGCCACCGAGCCCACCGACAGGGCAACCTCCACCACGGCGGCGCTGTCGACCGCCGGTGCCAGGGCGATGGTCAGTCCCCCGGTGACGGCCAGCGGGAGGGTCCAGCGCATCGCCTCGGTGTCGTCCGCGATCCGGGCCATGCGGCGCCAAGGCAGCCGCGCGCCATCCGTCACGGCGACGCTGCCCACCAACGAGGGGGCCCCTGCCGACGCTTCGGCCAGCCGGACCGTGATTTCGATGGACTGTCCGCCATGCGCCGCGACGATCTCGGCCGGCACCACGGTGTAGAGGCCGGTGCTCGGGACGTCCTGCCCGGCGGGCGGTTCCGCGGCCGTGACCGTCAGCGCGCCGACCGGCGCCGTCAGCAGGGCGGCGACCGGCAGCGGGGCGACGCCCGTGCCGAACCGCCAGTCCGGGGGCAGACCGTCGGCAAAGGACCAGGCGACGAGCGGGGTGTAGGCGAGGCCGGCGGGCGGCGGCGGGTCCGGCAGCGCGGGCAGCCGGCCCGGCGCCGGCACGGCCGGCATCACCACGGGCACGACCTCTTGCGTCCGAGGGGTGCGCGGCACCGCCGACAGAGCCGGCGGGTCGGGCGCCTGGCGGGCCACCACGCGGTTGAGCGGCGGCCGCGGTTCGGTCATCGGGTCGGCCGGCCGTACGGGCGCTGCGGCGGCGGTCTCGATCGGCGGCGGATCATCGTCGCCGCAACCGGCCGCCAGCAGCAGCACCGAGACCACCGCGGTCGCCCGGATCGCCTGCTTGCCGAAGCCGGCGCTTCCACACCGTCGCCCCATCCGTTCGTCTCGCCCCCGGGCGGCGCTGCCGCCGCCATCTCCCGCCGATCCCGACGCTGTCGCGCCTGGATATCGCCGATGCGCGGCGCCGGAAACCCCTTTATGGTGCGCCGCGGTACTGCCGGACATCCCGAAACCGAAGGACGAACCGCGTCCATGAGCGAGACTCCCATGAGCGAAACCCCTGCGAGCGGGACCCCGACGAGCGAGACCCCCATGAGCGAGAGCTACGACGCCATCATCATCGGTGCCGGTGTGATCGGCGCCGCCATCGGTTTCGAGTTGGCGAAGGTGGGGTGGCGGACCTTGAACGTCGACAAGCTGCCGGAGGCCGGGTTCGGGCCGACCTCGGCGTCCTGTGCGATCATCCGCGTGCATTACTCCACGCTGGACGGCACGGCGCTCGCCTATGAGGGCTATCACTACTGGCGCGACTGGGCCGCGTATCTGGACTGCGAGGACGAGAGCGGGCTCGCCCGCTTCGTCGACTGCGGCTGCCTGGTCATGCAGACCGACCAGAACGGCCGGCTGGCCAAGCATACCGCGCTGGCCGACCAGCTCGGCATTCCCTATGAGCGGTGGTCGGCGGCGGACGTCATGGCGCGTCTGCCGGGGACGACCTTGGCCAGCTTCGCCCCAGCCAAGCGCATCGACGATCCGGCCTTCGGCACGTCCAATGGCGGGAACCTCGAGGGCGGCATCTTCTTCCCGACCGCCGGCTACGTCACCGACCCGAAGCTGTCGGCCCACAACCTTCAGCGGGCGGCGGAGGCCAAGGGCGGACATTTCCGCTTCGGCCGCGCCGTGGTGGAGATCGTGAAGGCCGAAGGCCGCATCGCCGGCGTGCGCCTCGACGACGGCACGACGATCGCGGCGCCGGTGGTGGTGAATGTCGCCGGACCCCATTCCGCCCAGGTCAACGCGATGGCGGGTGCGGACGGCGACATGACCATCACCACAAAGGCGCTGCGCCAGGAGGTCGTGCATGTGCCGTCGCCGCCGGGGCTCGACTTCGACAGCCTCGGCTTCGTCATGTCCGACAGCGACATCTCCTGCTACTCGCGGCCCGAGCACGGCAACCACATCCTGGTGGGCAGCGAGGATCCCGAATGCGATCCGCGCGAATTCGTCGATCCGGACGACTACGAAGGCGCCTTCACCGACCAGTGGGACCATCAGGCGCAGCGCTTCGCCCAGCGCCTGCCGTCGCTGGGCATCCCCAACCGGCGGCGCGGCGTCGTCTCGCTCTACGATGTCAGCGACGACTGGATCCCGATCTACGACAAGTCGGCGGTGCCGGGCTTCTACATGGCGATTGGCACCTCGGGCAATCAGTTCAAGAATGCCCCGGTGGCCGGCAAGATGATGGCCGAGCTGATCCGCTACTGCGAGGCCGGCCGCGACCACGACACCCAGCCCATGGCCTTCCGCCTAACGCATGTCGGTCGCGGCGTCGATGTCGGCTTCTACTCCCGCAAGCGCCCGATCAACCCGGAGAGCAGCTTTTCCGTGCTGGGTTAGAGCGGAAACACCAGCGGCGCGGCGAGGAGGGTGAGCCCTAGGCAGACGATCTGCAGCGGCACGCCGACGCGGGCGAAGTCGACGAAGCGGTACTGTCCGGGACCCAGCACCAGTGTGTTGACCGGCGAGGCGACCGGTGTGGAGAACGCGGTGGACGCGGCGAGCGCGACGGTCATCAAGACCGGGTAGGGCGACACGCCCATCGCCGACGCCGCGCCGATCGCCACCGGCGCCAGCAGCACCGTCGTCGCCGTGTTGGAGATGAACTGGCTGAGCACGGAGGTCAGCACGAACAGGCCGGCCATCAGCGCGATCGGGCCGGCCGGCCCGAGCAGCCCGACCAGCCCGTCGGCCAGCAGTGCGACGCCCCCCGTGTTCGCCATGGCCGTCGCCATCGGCAACATGCCGGCGATCAGCACCAGGCTCTGCCAGTGGATGGCCCGATAGGTGTCGCGGGGGCGCACACAGCCGGTTACCAGCATCGCGATGGCGGCGGCGACTGCAGCGACGACCGTCGGCGCGAGGCCGAGGGTCATCACCACCAGCATGACGGCGACGATGCCCAACGCCAGCGGGGCCCGGCTGCCGGCCAGCGGAAGATCGGTCTGCTCGCGCGGCGTGCGGAAGGGCAGGATATCGGCCCAGGAGCGGGCGAGGCCCTCGATCTCCTCCCGGCCGGCAAAGGCCAGCAGGGTATCGCCGAACGCGAAGCGCGTCCGGTGGGCGTCCAGCGGCAGCGCGCGCGCCTGGCGCTGCACGCCGATCACCGACAGCCGCCGGGTCTCCCGCAACCGCGTCTCGCGCAAGGTGCGGCCGATCAGGTCGGAGCGGGGCGGCAGCAGCAATTCGACGAAGCCGATGCGCTCGCCGAGATTGCGCTCGAAATGCGGCGGCAGGGGCAGGACGGCGACGCCCGTGTCGGCCGCGACCCGGTCGATCGCCGCGGCCTCGCCGACGACGTAGAGGCGGTCTTCCGTTTCGATACGGGTGTCGATCAGCGCGGGCATGATCTCCGACAAGAGGCGGCCGCCCCGCTCGATCCCCAGCGCCGTGACGCCGTAGCGCGACCGCAACCGCGTCTCCGCGATCGTGCGGCCGACGAAGGCGGCCCCCGCCGGTGCCTGCAGCAAGCAGACCTCGCCGCGGATCCCGTAGGCGTCCGCCAGGTCGCGGACCGACGGCGCGGCGGGCGCCTCGGCGGCGACCGTGCCGCCGCCGGGCAGCAGCCGGCGCCCGACGACGACGACATAGGCGATCGCGACGGCAAGGATCAGCAGGCCGATCGGCGTGAAATCGAAGAAGGCGAAGGGGGGCAGTCCCTCGCGCCGCAACTGCTCCGCGACCACCAGATTGGGCGGCGTGCCGATCAGCGTCAGCATGCCGCCGACCAGGGCGGCGATGGACAGCGGCATCAAGAGCCGGCCCGGCGGCAGGCCGAGGCGGGCTGCGATCCCGAGCACGACGGGAATGAAGATCGCCACGGCGCCGGTCGAGCTCATGAACGCCGACAAGACCGCAACGACGACCATCAACAGCACGACCAGCCGCGTCTCATGGGTGCCGGCCAAGCCGGTCAGCCGCCGCGCCAGCCCGCCCGCGACGCCCGTCTGCGCCAGGCCCTCGCCGACCAGGAACAAGGCGGCGATCAGGATGACCAGCGTGTCGCCGAAGCCGGCGAACGCTTCCGCCGGCGTCAGCACGCCGCCGAGGGTGAGCGCCAGCACCGCCAGCATGGCCACCAGGTCGAGGCGGACCCGGTCGCTGGCGAAGGCGATCACAGTGGCGGCCAGGACGGCGAAGACAAACAGGGTATCGCCGGTCATCGGCGTGTCCTTGGTCGGCGCGTTGCCGGCGCCGGCGGCACCGCTCAGGCGCGGGGTTGGCGGTCGATATTGCCGTCGCTGGACAGCAGGATGGCGATCGGCCGGGTGCCACGGAACTCCGACAAAGTGGTGACCAGGATCGCCGTGATCGGCACGGACAGAAGCGCGCCTGTGATGCCCCACAGGCTGTACCAGACGGTCAGGCTGACCAGGATGACGAACGCACTCAGGTTGAGCGATCGGGCCAACAGCCGCGGCTCGACGAAGTTGCCGATGAAGATCTGCGCCGCGGACAGGCCGATCAGCGTGAACAGCGCCATCTGCAGATTGCCGAACTGCACGATCGCCAGCATCACCGGGAAGGTGACGCCGATCATCGAGCCGATATACGGCACGTAGTTGAAGACGGCGATCAGCACCGCGAAGAAGCCGGCGAAGTCGATGCCCAGGATCAGCATGACGACGTAGCTGATGGCGCCGAGCATCAGGTTGATCAGCGTCTTGGTCGCCAGGAAGTTGCCGACGCGCTCGTTGATGTCGTCGACGATGAACAGGATGGTCTCGGTGTCCTTCGGGTCGGAGGACAGCATGCGCAGCTTGCGGTTGAACTGCCGGCGCTCCGCCAGCAGGAAGCCGACATAGATGAACACCACGAAGAAGGCGCCGAGCAGCGAGGACACGGCGGAGACCATGGTGCGGATCACGGCTTGCAGGTCGACCTGGCCCAACATCTCCCGGCGCACGAAGTCCCAGGTCGGCTGCGTCTCCATCCCGAAGCGCAGGACCAGATCGGTGACGAAGGCGAGCAGGGTCTCCTGATAGGTCGGCGCGCGCGCCAACACCTGCTCCAGGTTGGCCGACACCATCCAGGAGAACAGGCCGATCACGCCGACGACGGCGACGATGGCGATGGTCTGGCGTGCCCAGCCGGGCAGGCGCGGACCGACCACCGGGATCCGCTCCAGCCGGCCGGCCACCCCGACCAGGATGTAGGCGATGATGATGGCGGCGACGATCGGGATGACGATCGAGCGGCTGATATAGAGCAACCAGCCGACCATCAGGGCCAAAGCGACGCCCAGCACCAGGTCGCGGAATCGGTCTTGCATGGGTCGGCGGTCGGGCTTTCGCGAGGGCGGGGTTGGTGCCGGCGGCAGGACTTGAACCCGCAACCTACCGATTACAAATCGGTTGCTCTACCAATTGAGCCACGCCGGCGAAGCGATGGCGGCCCCGGTCGGCCGGGCCTGTGGTGCGGTCCATCTGGGTCCGCACCCTATCGTCAGGCCGTGGCGCCCGGCAAGTCCGCGGCGGCGGGCGCGACCCGCTGACGCCGGGCTTCGTAGAGCGCCACCGCGGCGGCGTTGGACACGTTCAAGCTCGCCTGATCGGCGCTGGTGTCGAGACGGACGACGTGCCGGCAGCGCTGGCGGGTCAGTGCCCGCAACCCGTCGCCTTCTGCGCCGAGCACCAGGGCCAGCCGCGCCGGCAGCGCCAGCGCGCCCAGGACGGCATCGCCTGCCTGGTCCAGCCCCACCGTCTCGAAGCCCCAACCGGTTAGCCGGTCCAGGGTGTCGGCAAGATTGGTAGCGCGCAGCAGCGCCACCGTCTCCAGGGCACCGCTGGCGGCTTTGGCCAGCGTGCCGGTCGGGGCGGGAGCATGGCGGTCGGTGACGACGACGCCAAGCGCGCCGAAGGCCGCCGCGGAGCGCAGGATCGCCCCGACATTGTGCGGATCGGTGACGCGGTCGAGCACCAGCAGCATCGCTTGGCCGCGCACTTCCGCCGCGCGGCCGAGATCGTCGAGGTCCACCGGTTCCAGCGGTTCGACCTCCAATGCGGCCCCCTGGTGCACCGCACCCGGCGGCAGCAGCCGGTCGATCCGCTCCCGCGCAACCATCTCCGGCGCCGGCCGCGCAGACGCTGCGGCCAGCGCGTGCCCCAGCGACCGCGCCGCGGCGTCGGTCAGCAGGAGACGGCGGCAGATCCGCTGTGGGTTGCGCCAGGCGGCGGCGACCGTGTGCAGGCCCCACAGCCAACGCTCCGGCGGGCGGGCGCTGACCGGACGGCTGGGGGCACCGGGGCCGCCCCGTGCCGGCTTGCGAGCGGGCTTGCGCGCGGGTTTGCCGGGCGCATTGCCGGCGTGGGAGGCAGTTGACATGGCCGGAGAGGGATACCATAGATCCCGCCTCACGCGCGTGCCCGTCCATCG
This sequence comes from Alphaproteobacteria bacterium, assembly GCA_028284045.1. Taxonomy (GTDB): domain Bacteria; phylum Pseudomonadota; class Alphaproteobacteria; order DSM-16000; family Inquilinaceae; genus JANQSN01. The sequence continues at coordinate 24,413 of JANQSN010000053.1, forward strand.
GGCGCGCCAGGGTCGGCCCGTATCGGCGGTCGACCGGCTGGAGGGGTGGCCGAGTGGTTAAAGGCAGCAGACTGTAAATCTGCCCGCGTAAGCGTACGGTGGTTCGAATCCATCCCCCTCCACCATTCTGGAATCCGGAGTTCCAAAACCGGCTAACACCTTGAAAGGCAAGGTCAGAATCCCGGTTCGAAAGCCCTTGTTCCGGCGGTAGGGCAGTCTTCCGCCAAAGACCAGCCTGAGGACCATTCTCTTGTCCTCCAGACGGTCAGAGTTCCAGAGTTGACAAGGGTTTGCGAGGAACGCGCAGGCGGTTCGAAACGTCTGGTCGAAGGTGCGCAGTGGCCTGCTGCTCGTGCGCACTCGCTCACTGAGCAGAGCCTTCTCTTCCTCCAGCTTTCTGATCCTGGACTCGTAGGCCGCTATCAGCGTGGGACTGTCCGCTTCCACGATGCGGTCCATCAACTGATCCGTCTGACGCGCGATCTTCGCGATATCTGCCTTCGCGTTTGCAGCGCGCTCCTGCGCCCTCCCCATACGGTCGTCCCACAGTTCACGGAGCATATCGCAGGCAGCGGCGAACATGTCCGACGCCGGCCGCACGCTTTCCAGCAGAGCTTCGAATTCCTCCTCCAGATGTTCCTTGCGGATCGTCTTGCGTCGTTCCGGGCAACCTGGCTGATAGCAATAGTAGTAGGGGTACTTGGCAGCCCGGCCCTTTGACCAGGCCGCCGTCATCGGTTCGCCGCAGCAGCCACAGGTTACGAAGCCGCGCAGCGGAAAGTCCGCATTGATGTCCTTGCGGATGGGGGCCCTGTTGGTGCCCTTTAGGCGGTCCTGAACCTTCTTCCAGGTCTCGAGGCTGATGAGCGGCTCGTGCTTCGCAGGCAGCAGTCTGATATTCCAGTCGGGAAGGTCGATGTAACCGGCGTAGATGGGCCGCTCCAGCATAAGCCGAACATAGTTGAATACGATCTCGCCTTTGGGGTTGCGCCTGACGGGTGGGTTTGCTTTGAGGAACCGAAGAATCTCTGTCTGTGTTTCAAATCGGCCCGACGCGAAGCCCTCAAATACCTCGCGCACCAAGGTCGCATTTGGTTCGTCCGGCACAAGCATGGAACCATGACCGCTGACCTTCTCGTAGCGATAGCCCACGGGCGGTGCGAAGACCCAGTAGCCGTTCGTGACACGGGCGCGCATGCGGTTGACCACCTGCTCGGCGTTTTTCTGTCGCTGGTGCTGGGAGACGGAGGCCAGCAGGTTTTCGACAAGAATGCTGTCGGAGTCGTCGCCGAACTCGATGGACGGGGACTCGAGCTTGCCCCCGGCCCCCTGAATGGCGGTGCGAAGCTGGATATGGGCCTCAATGCCCCTCGCAAGGCGGCTGATATCGTCGATGATCACGACATGCTGGCGATGCCTGCGATGCTTCCTTAGGAAGGCCAGCATGGCCTGCATACCGGTCCGGTCGATCAGCCCGCCCGAAACACCTTCGTCGCGGAAGGTGTCCACGACGTCATAGTCCATGCGCGCCGCAAACTCGCGGCAGCGCGTCTCCTGTGAACCGAGTCCGTGGCCTTCCCGGACCTGCTTGGCGCTGGACACTCGGCAATAGATGACGGCTTGCTGTTTCTTGTTCTCCTTCATGTTCAAGTACGCTTTTCCGATGTTCTGGCCTTGTTCTCCTCATATTCAGCCACGGCGACGAGCAGGCCTTCGATCAACGAGTTGTCCGGACTTTCGTCCAACTGCAGGGATGGTGACTCCAACTTTCCGCCTGCGCCATCAATCATCCGGCGCAGCGTCATGTAGGTCGTCATGCTGCGAGCCAGGCGGCTGACGTCATCGATAAGCACCACCACTTCGTCCGATCGATGTGATCGCAGGAAAGTCAGCAGAGCCTGTATGCCGGGCCGATCGACCGAATTGCCCGAAGCATGGTCGGAAAAGACCTGGGCCACATCGTAGCCGTTTTGCTGCGCATAGTCCCGGCAACGCTGTTCCTGGGCGTGGAGCCGCTGATCGCGGCAATCCTCTCCAATGCTCGCGACACGACAATAAATAACGGCATCTTTATTTTCAAATTTACTCATTATATTTTTCCTCCTTTGGCGTTTCTGGCGCCACAACATCTATGAAGCTTCTGGAAATCGAACGTAGTTTTGATTCTACACCATTCGAATCGCCCGTTTCACCTATTCGTGCAGCAATCCCCTCAACTTGCTGGGCCGGATGCAGCCCAAAGGCCTGATCGGCAAAGCTCTCCATGATCGTCCAAAGCGTGTGGATAAGTTCCACCTTCTGCTTCTCGGAGATGTCGAAGTGGTCGACATATTTCCGGTACTTTTCCATATTGGGCGGCATCACGACCTCCTGGCCCGGCTGCCCGCCACGCCCGAAGGCGTCACAAGGTGGAGACGGACGGCAGCGGCCTTCCGAAAGTTGCCTTGCCTGTCCGTCACCTGTTCCACGTCTTCATCCTTTCTTGTTCTTATTCACATCTCGCCACCGGCAAGCACCCGGCAAAGAGATGAGAACATTATAGGAACATTTGTCTAGGAATGCAAGCATAAAGTTGCAGTATTTATTATGTATACTCGGATGTTTCATTTGCAGGTTCGCCGGCGACTCCCACCGCGGTGTCGCCGGCGTGCATTCGGGCGTCGCGGATCGCGCGGTAGAGAGCCTGTACCCGGCGGGCCGGGCCGAACACCAGCGCGTTGCGGTGACCGACGGCATCGACATGCAAGATGGCCGTCATCATGCCGGCCGCGAGCAGAAGCACGGCGACACCCCACATCACACACAGTTCTCTGACGTAGAGCAGGTCGCCATAGACGGCGGTCGCCAGGCTGACGAAGGCGACGACACCTGCGGCCAGCCAAAGCGGGTCGCGGCGGATGCGCGCCGTGGTGTTGGCGATCGGATAGAAGCGCCGCGGCGCCGACAGCAGGCTGGCAGTGACGAGATAGGTGCCGTTGTTGAAGAAGACCCGCGGAGCACGATTGATCGTCTCGGTCATCGTCCGTCCTCCCTCACCGAACCCACGGCAGCACGCCGCAGACCTGGGTTTGCACGAAGCGCAGGGCGTCGCCACGGAGGTTCGCCACCGACTCCGGCTCGATCACGCGGAACGAGGCGGTATGGAGCGCGTACTCGAAGCGCGCCGCCCGCGAGACGCGCTCGGCACTGCAGGCGCAGATCGAACGCCGCTGGACGTCCGAAAGCCGGTACTGCCGTTCGATGTCTCGCATCATCGGACCGAACAGCGGGATCTGATCGAACTCCCGCATCGGCGAGAGGGCCGAGGCGATGCTGGCCTCGGTGCCCTGCAGCTCGGCCATGCATTCGGGCACGATCTCGTCCTTAGCGACACGGTCCATCGCCCGGTCGGCGAGAACCGTATAGTTGAGGCCGAACCACAGGCCGCCGGCGAGCACGGTGCCGATCAGGAAGTCCGGCGTCTTCTCGACAAGGTCCATGATCATGGCTGCTGCCTCCTCTTCAGCCGTTGGGAGTTGGAGAACGCATGAGACAGGGCCGGATCGTGTCGAACGCCGGCCAGCGTGTTGGTCACGGCGTTCTTCATCGTCCCGCCGATCCGGTTGATCGCCGACATCCGCCGCGTACCCCGTGCCCGCACGTTCCGGCGCGCCTCGCTCATCAGTTCGTCCGCCGACAGGGATGCGCTGCCCGATGGTCCTTGCGGGGTCGGATGTTTGGCGGCGAGCACGGCCCGCTTCTGCCAGAGAGAAACCGCTTCCCGCGCAACCCAGCTTTCCTCGAAGCGCGTCAAATGCTTGCGCATTCGATCCTTCACATCGACCACACGCCGGTCGATCGCCGCGATCTGGCGGATCGCCGGAACATCGCCGCCGACACGCCCGATGGCGTCAGGATTGGCCTCTCGAAATCGGGCCCGTGACGCGCCCTTCAGATCGGGGCGGTATCTGGCGTCGGTCATCGCGTCAGTCCTCGCCTCTTGCGGTCAGAAGTACGATCACCGGGCAGCTTCCGCCCGCCGGGATCACACGTCGGCTGTGCAGGCCGAGGTAGTCGCAGCGCTGATAGATGCGTGCGGCCGGGTCGTTCCCGATGGCGGTGTAGCTGTAGCGATAGCGCAGGTGCGGTGTGCCCAACGTCATGGCGGCCAGCACGACCCCGCCGATCACCGGTATCCAGACCAGACTCCGCACGCGGACGAACCATGGACGCGGGGAAGGCGCACGCTTCTGCTGCCGGCAAGGACGTGGTTCGGCGATCACTTTCGAGCGGATGCGATCCGTCATCGCGACGTCCTTTCGGGGTATGTTAGGCGCAGGACAGGATCGCCACGCAGGCGTCCACCTTCGACCGGGTTGTCGCCGACACGGTCCCGCCACGGATCGACCTGTCCGTGATGCACCATGGTCAGGCGCGTGGGTCGGAGGCCGCGGACGAACAGCCAGGCCTGATCGCGCGGCATGGCCAGGATTTCGTCGGGCGTCATCATCCGGCGGCCCAGTTCGCCGCTGGTCACGTTGAGGTCGGTGACCTCGGACTTGTAGGCGTAGTCCTGCTTGCGGATGGTCGCCTCGGACAGCATGTCGGAGACCCGCTTGGCCTGGTCGAAGGCGTTCAGCCCGGCATAGATTTTGACGTCGGCATAGGCGTCGATCGCCGCAGCGGCCTCACGCCCGTACTTGCGCTGCAGGCCGGCAAAGGACTGGATGTAGAAGTCCGCGGAGACATGCAGGCCGCGCATCGTCTCCAGATCGGATTCGATGTCGACAAAGCGGTAGTTCAGCATTTCTTCGCCGACGATGTGCACCGGCCGCCCGGCCGGGTGCTGCTTGCAGGCCGCGAGCAGGTTGTAGTTCAGGATCGAGATGAACGGACCGAAGCCGCGGCTGTGGCTGAGCGGCGCCATGACGAACAGGATGATCTGGCGGTTGCGCAGATCGGCGATGTTGTGGACCGCCGTTCGGCCGATCCCGGCAAGTCTGCCGCCCTGGTTGAAGCTGATCAGGCTCTGGGTCGCGCCTTCCAGGAAGGATGCGAAGTTCTCGTCGTTCTTCTTCGACCGGTGCAACAGGTTGGCCGCTTCGCTCTTCAGAAACGCGACGATCGGATCGGCCGCATGCACCGTTTCCAGGTTCTTGCGGACATAGACGAGCAAGCGCAGGAAGGCCGCCGGATCGTTGAGCACGGCAAACACATCTGAAGGCGTGCACCGGGCCGGGTCGATCAGGGCAAGCGCCAGAATGGCGGTCGAGATGCAGCGCCGGCTTCCTTGCCGGAAATACAGGTTCTCCTTCACACCCTCTTCGGGCAGGTGAAGCTGCGCCAGGTCCTGGGAGCGAGTGACCGCGTCTTCCCGCGTCGCGTCCGTCGCGTAGACCGCATCGAGCACCGACTGATAGAGGTTGAGCTCGATGTCGCCGCAAGCCTCGAAATGCCGGCGCGTTGGGTTCACGCACCAGACCTCGAACCCGAGGTCCCGAAGCGTCGGTGCCAACATGGGGCCGAGTTCGAGCTTGGGGTCCGAAACGAATAGCGACTTCCCGAGAAAAGGTTGGTGCAAAACACTGCTGACGACGTAGCAGCTTGTCTTTCCACCGCCGGGCGCCATCTCGGTCAGCGAGAACGGTGTCTTCGCCGGCATGTAAACCGGCTGTCCGCGTTCATCGAGACCGAGCAGGTTGCCGCTGTTCGGATCGTCCATGCTGAGCGCAGCCATCTCGTCCGGCGTCGCCTCGCGGGCCGAGCCGTGATGGTTGGTAACGCGCAACGATCTCGCCAGATTGCGGCGGAGGCGGTAGTCGCGGACCAGCAGGTGCAGACCCTTCACGGCGCCGACGGCCGCCACGGTGCCGGTCATGCCGCAGAGCAGGTATTGCTGCCAGTCACCCGTCACATCCGGCCAAAGGCCGTAGGTCGCGAACGCGCCGATGGCGCCGACCGTGAAGGCGGTGTTGACGGGACCAGCCGCAGGCGTGACCGCGACGGGTGCACGGACTCCAATGGCCCGCCTAGGCATGACCATCATCCCCGCGCGATGACGCTACCGGCTGCCCGGCCGTGAACCGGCAATAGGACCGGGCGACGGCGGCCAGTTCATCTGCGCTGACGCCGAACGGTCCTGCGTCGCGGTCGCTGATGGTGCGGTAGACCACTTCTGCCGTTTCGTCCGCGCCCGCGAGCGTCAGCACGATTGAGGTATTCGCGTCACCCTGGGGATGCTCGGCGTAGCAGTATTGTCCGGCAGGAGTGTCCCGAAGGCGGCCGTAGCGCCATCCGGTGGTGACAGTGAAGCTCTTGTAGGAAAGCGTCCGGAACACCGTGAAGCTGACGAGTTCCTGACCGGGCGCGGGCGCCTCCGGCGTCGGGAACACCACCGTAGACCCGGCCGTGAGCGCGAGCAGCCAGTCCGGCCAGTCGGCGTTGTCGACGATCATCCCGGTGGCGACCGTCAGTACCGTCGCCGCGAAGGTCCGCCCGGCAATGCCGCCTATGCTGACGCGGGGAAGGCGGATGCGGGGCCGCGCCCAGGTCATCTGCCGGACCTCCTACGGTGCGGACGCCGATCGCGATCGGAGGAGCCCATCGGGGGCCGCGGACGGCGAAACGCGTCGGCCGCGCCGTGGAGCCGTTCCAGTTCCTGCATCGCGCGACGGATTTGATCCGTCGTCAGCTCCGGCCCGCCGATCTCCTCCGGCGGCAACGCATCACGCAGCTTCGCCAGGAACAGCGCGGCGAAGATCAGGGTCCAGTCCAGCGCCAGGCCGAGAGCGATCTGCGGGATCAACTGGTCCCAGTAGCGCAGGATCGCCGCCGCCTTGGACATGTCGTCGGCAACCGGAATGTCGGCGCCCGCCAGTTCAGCGTCGATACGGGCGAGCGCCGCGTCGATTCCGTCGGCTGTGGCGGCCAGGTCGCGCTGCGTCTGCGCGATCACCTCGTCCTGGCGCCGCCGCGTCTCCGGATTTTCCGACGTGCCTTCGATGCCGAGGTCGCGCCGCAGTGCCACGACGGTCTGCCTCAGGGAGTCGAGCGGCAGGGTCGCCCGCATCTCGGTCAGCAGGTCGCGGACGGCCTGAGCATCGCCGGCCGCAAGTGCCTCCCGGACCTGGGATACGAGCGCAGTAGTCCGGCTTTGGGCGTCGGCCACAGTATCGGCCGCCGTCGTAACGATGCGTGCCGCGCTTTCCAGCGCGTCCGTCAGATCGCCGCGGCCGGGCACGCCAGTCTTGCAGCCCCGCTCCCTCTCGCAGACGGCATCGGCGGCCAGCACCTCTGCCTGGCCGCGCAGGCCCGGCCCGATCTGCCCGATCGAGAACGCTGCGCTCTGGATCGTGGCGTTTGCGGTCTCCAATGCATGCGCATTGCGCAACGCATGCTGTTCGAGTGCGCCGTCTCCCGCCGTCACCACGACATTGGTGTAGGTGGAGAAGGCCGCCGCCATGATGGCACCGCCGACCACAAACGGCATGATGCCGCGGCGCAGCTTCTTGCCGATCCCCGGCACGCCGTCGCCGACCAACCGGAAGATGACGTGAAGAGACGCTCCGCAGCACATCCCCATCACCCCGGCAGTGAAGGTAGCGAGCGCCGGGCTCAAGCTGGTGCCCGAGAGGAACTCCCGATAGGCGAGAAAGGACACCCAGGCCGAGCCGGCGGCATTCACGATCTGCGTGGTCGGCAGAGTCCGCTCGATCGTCCCGATCGCCCGCCGCAGGCGGCTTTGTTCGGGCGGCTCGGGATGAGGGACCGGCCGGACCACATCCTTCCAGTCGCCTTGCCCGAAGATCATGGGACCGTCGGGTGCCATCACGAGTTCCTCCCGGTGGTTCCGGTTCCGTCGCTACGGAAGAGCGGCACGCCGCACTGCCCGCACACGAGCGCGGCGCCCGGTTTGGCCCACGCGTTCAGGGAGCAATCGGGGCAGGTGAAGCGGCGCCGGTCGTTCTTCTTGCGCCGCGGCGGCTGCGTGTCCTGGCCGTCCTCGTCATCCGCGTCCTCGTCCGGCACCGGCAGCGGTTCCGGGACGCGGTCGTGCCAAGTGATCGTGAAGCCGCTCGCGAGCAGCTCCCTGCAGCCGAGATCGAACGGGCCGCCTTCGACGATGAGGTGCGTGACGCGATAGCCCGTGCGCTTGCCGCCGGGTTCACCGGTGCTGGTCGGCAGCAGCCCGACCTCTTCCATCTTCGCGGCCCATGCGCGGTCGTGATAGCCGATCGACGGGCCGCGGCCTTTCTTGTTCCGAGGGCCGCAGTCTTCACGCCACAGGTGGCACATCTCGTGCGCAAGCGTGGAGAGGGCTTCACTGTCGCCCAGCTCTTCCAGATGTGCCGAGTTGATGCCGATCTCGTGGGCGACGTTGCCGGCCGTGTCTTCGAAGGCTTCGGGACGGAAGTACCCGTAGACGCCCTTGCGGCGCGTCAGTGTTATGATGCAGTCCCGTAGGTGACCGCCGAACAGCCGCTCATTGAAGTAGTCATATGCATGCTGCCAGTCGCCGTAGGCTTCTGGCGTCGGCTTGCGGCCTTCGGTTTTCGGTCGTACGACCGAAACCGTCACCTGAGGCTTTGGGCTACCCGACCAGGAACCGTGGACTGCGACGTCCTTCGTCATTCGGCGCTCCGTTGCCCGCGTTGCTGCGGGATGCCGGGCGCCCCGGCCATCACGCGGGGTCGGGGCAACGCCACGACGAACGGACCGCCGCGGCCACCTTAAGGTGACCGACCCATGCTCTGCTGTCCGTCAGAAGCCTTTAAGAACCATGCCCGTCAGCGATGTGCAGTCCTACGTTCGGCTCGCGGAAAACGTGCACGAAGCCGCACGACGGCTGGCATTCGCCGTCAATCTCGAGCGGCTGCGCGATGAGATGCGCCGGGTCAAGAAGGACCTCACCTACGACGCCCTCGCGAGCATGATTCCGGAGGTCGTCGCCAGATGGGCGCCGGGCTATCCGACGGGCGGTGGCATCAGCACACAGAACGTCTACGACTTCATCAAGCTCACCGGTCCCCACCGGCCGACGCACGCACGCTGCCTGGCGTTTCACGCCTTCCTGATGGTCGTGGATGAGAAGTACCGGGACGGTTGGGACGCATCCTACTTTGTCAAACGTGCCGGTCTCGCTCTGACGGAGTTTCTCGCCACCAACCGCCGATACGGGAAGTTCGACCACTCGCTCAATCTTCAGAAGTCGACCGGCACCTACACCTACAAGCAACCGGATGAGGTGGCCGCCAGCAGCTGGAAACTGGGGTACCAGTTCCGCTGTTTGACGCTGACGCATCCTGCGGACATGCCCTTCCTGCTCGCCTACGATTTCGACTTCCTTCGTCCCACCGACCCGCCCAAAGAAATGACGACCGAAGAGCGGGAGCGCTTCTGGGACTATGTCGAAAAGAGCCAGGACCTTGATGCACGCGTCGGATACTACATCCCGACGAGAACGGCAGAGGAAGGCGTTCTCTTTCTCAACAGTTTCAAGTGGGACTGGCCGACGATCTACGGCGCCATTTTCGACTATGTCACCGACGCTGCCGTCGATGATGACGACCCCGCCGTCTACGACCTGCTTCTGACCGACGTCAACTCACGCCTCAACATCGACCGGGCGGAGCCCAGCTATCTGGAAATAGACACCGAGTTCCCCGACAACCGGAAAATGCGCGTCAGCAGAATGCGCAGCAAGGACGCCCCAAGAGAAGAACTGGAGAAGTTGCTAGAGAACAAATTTGATTGGGGGATCGATCTATGATTAGCTCGACCCCAGGAAAACAGCCCGATGATACTTTGAAACAAAAGAAGCACGACATATTTTATGGTGCCGACGTCAATGATATTGGGGAGATCGAAGCCGCTTTGGCGGAAGACCCGTCTGTCTTGAACGCACGCGAGCCCAACACCGGCAAGACGGCACTGACCATCGCTGCAGCCGACGGAAACCTGCTCGCGGTCTGGTATCTCCTCGACCAGCTCGGAGCCGATCCCTGGATCGCTGACAAGCACGGACGGTTGGCGCTCGACTACGCACGCGCCATTGGTCATCCGGAGGTTCGCTCAATGCTGCTGGAGGCCATGTATCCGGACCTCGATCTTCCCCCGTCACAAGCCGACAGCCCGCCAATTCGGTTCCCCGGACCGAGACGCTGACCTGGCAGTTGCTCATCGGCCGGTTCCTCTCCCCATATTCGCGTCGATAGTCGACACACCTGTCACCTTGTGGCGCTGCAGCCGTTCCGGGTAACGGTCTTCGCAGTCCGTCTCTCCTTTGGTTGGCTTTTTTCACTTTGCCGGAGTGTGGCCGGGCGCGCCGCCGCGTCAATGCCCGGCCCGCTCCATTCGGCCGCAAGCGGCCTCCCGTGTTGGGCATGACCCGCCGGCTTGTCCGCCCGGCCGTGGTTCTCCGCGTTGAAGAAAACCCCTAACCAAAGGAGAACTAAAATGACTGACTTGACCACCATACCCTTTAACAAGCTCGTGCCGGCTGACGACAACGTCCGCAAGACCGGCAAGGGCGACGGCATCGATGAGCTTGCCGCATCGATCGCCGCACACGGCCTGCTGCAGTCGCTGGTCGTGCGCAAAGCCAAGCGCGGCAAGTACGCCGTCGTCGCCGGTAACCGGCGCCTGTCGGCCCTGAAGGCGCTCGCCGAGAGCGGCGTGGTCGGGTACGGCTTCGAGGTGCCGTGCCGGTTGCTGACTGATGAGGACGACGCAACGGAAATCGGCCTTGCCGAGAACGTCGTGCGCATGCCGATGCATCCGGCCGACCAGTTCGAGGCCTTCCGTGATGTGATTGACAAGGGCGCATCGGTTGCCGATGTCGCGGCCCGCTTCGGCGTCTCAGATGGCATCGTCGCCAAGCGCCTGCGGCTCGGTCGCCTGAGCCCGGTGATCCTCGATGCCTACCGGCAGGGCGCCATCGGGCTCGACGAGGCGCAAGCCTTCGCCATCACCGACGATCAGGACGCACAGGAGCGCGTCTGGTCACAACTCCCCGACTGGAACCGCAACCCGCGGATAATCCGGCAGGCGCTCACCGAAGACGAGATTCCGGCCAGCGACAAGCGTGTGCGCTTTGCCGGTCTCGATGTCTACGAGGATCGCGGCGGCGCAGTGCGGCGTGACCTTTTCGACGAGCACGGCGTCTATCTTCTCGACGAGACGTTACTGGACGAACTGGTCCATGCCGGACTCGAACGGGAGGCCGAAAGCGTCCGCGAGGAAGGCTGGGCCTGGGTCGAGATCGTGCCCGACCTCGACCGCGAGTCCCTGTCGGAGTTCTCGCGCCGGTATCCCGAACAGGCTCCCCTGTCTGACGAGGACGACGCCGAACTGGAGCGTCTTTCCGAAGAGTACGACACTCTCGTCGAGCAGCTCGACGACGATGTCGAAGACCCCGACCTTGAGGAACGTCTGTCGGCGATCGATGCCCGGATCGACGAGCTCAACGACTCGTCCTACGTCTATCCCGACGAGACCAAGGCGATCGCCGGAACCGTCCTGACACTGAACTGGCAGGGCGCGGTCGACGTCATCCGCGGTCTTGTCAGGCCGGAGGATGAACCGGCAAAGCCGAAACCCAAATCCGGCAGCGACCCGGCCGGCGATCCCGCGGTCGTGCTTCCCGCGAACCTCGTCGAAGACCTGACCGGCGAGAAGACCATGGCGCTCCGGGCCGCGGTGGCAGGCAACACGGACGTCGCTCTCGCGGCGCTCGTGCATGCACTGGCATCGCAGGTCTTCTTCCCCGCGACCCACGGCGAGATCTGCCTGCAGATCACGGTGCGTCAGGAACGGCTTGCGAGACCCGGCACCGACACGGAGCAGAGCCCCGCCCGCGTCGCGCTCGATGCGAAACGGGAGCGCTGGCAATCGGCGTTGCCCGTCAGCCCGGATGAGCTTTGGTCTTGGTGCCTGGAGCAAAGCCGCGACGTGCTGCTCGACCTCCTGGCGTTCTGCGTTGGGCTCGGCGTTGACGCCGTCCGGCGCAAGCACGATGCGCAGCACTCGCCACGTCTGCTTCATGCCGACGCGCTGGCGCGGGCCCTGTCGCTCAACATGGCCGACTGGTACATGCCGACTGCCGAGAGCTTCTTCGCCCGGATCAGCGCCGCGTCCATCCATGCGGCGCTGAGCGAAGCCCGCGGCCAGCCCGGCGCGCCTGCCTGGTCGAAGCTGAAAAAGGCCGAGCTTGCCGCATTGGCTGAGCGCCTCATTGGCCCGACCGGCTGGCAGCCCGAACCGCTACGGATTGGTGATGGCTCGACCGGCGAGGTCGATGGCACCGACAGCGGAACGTTCGCCGAAGCGGCAGAATAGCTCTCTGCGACCGTTCAAGACCGGCCGCGTCCCCACCGGGGGCGCGGCCGGTTTACGTCTTATCTTCTGCGCGCCTCGACGAAGCTGCCCCTGCCGCGGGGCCTTTCTTCATGCCGGTTCCGGCTGACGGCGAAGGCTGCCGGCTTGTGCCGCAGTGTCCCGCCACGGAACGAAATGGCCCTGTCCTGAGAGCGGTTCGACGGCGTGGGGTCGGCGGCGTCGCCGCCCGAATACCCTGCAGTCCATGCGGAGCCAACTCCCGGCCGCGGCATCCAGAGGTGCATCGCATCCGGCCCAGCCGATCGCAGAAAAGCGCTTGCCTGTGGCCCTCGGTATGTCGGCCAGGGTCGCGCGCGATCTCGTCTCCTTCGGCAGGGCCTGTCCATCCAGCCAGCCTGAATGCACGCGATCAGACCGGCGGGCATGCGCCTGACGGCCGCGTCAATGGCCGGCCCGCTCCGTTCGGCCGCAAGCGGCCTCCCGTGTTGGCCATGACCCGTGCCCTGGCCCGGTCCGATGTCTCCCCGTGCATCGGCTGGATGGTCCAGCCCTTACAACCAAAGGAGAAATCACTATGAGCACGACACAAACCAACGACAGACCGATGTTCCGCGTCACCTTTTCCCGCATCACCGGCAGGGACGGCCACGGCCGCGACCAGCTGTCCCGACCCAAGGAGATCGGCGCCGTCTGGGCCCGCAAGGGAGACAAGAAGGGCGGGATCATCGCACTCGACATCATCCCGCTCGAACTGACCCAGCGCCAGGGCGTCATCTTTCTGGTGCCGATCGACGACGACGCCAAGACCAAGACGGATTCCGAAGGCGCCCCCGATGCGGAAACCGAAACGGAGGTCGAAGCCGCCGAGCAGTAGTGTCGGCATCAGAACGGAAACGCGAAAGCGCCCCGCAAGGGGCGCTTTCGGCGTGCGCGGCGCGAGGATGAGGATGAGTGCCAAACGAAGGACAAGCCCGGATGCGGCGGGATGGACCGCATCCGGGCTTTCAGGGCGTGGGAAAGGGTTCAGTGCTTCTTCGAGCGCGGCTGGCCGGTCAGGATAGCTTCCAGCTCAATCACGGCTTCCATCTGATGCATTTGCTCGCGCATGACTTCTGACGTCATTAGCATGTTCTTTCGCTGTCGTTCGGTAATCTGATCTATCAAATCTTGAACATCAGAAATGTCGATGGTGACTTTATCAATATCCGGCCCATTCATCGTGAGCCACTTTTCTTACCATCATTGATCGCAGATTTCGGCATGATGGTATCAACCGGTTCCGGCTCTCCCTTGACGATGGCGAGTTGTGATTCAAGATCCGTCTGGGCATTTTCAATCGCACATGATGCCTGACTTAGCAGACCGACGGCTTTGTCGCTTCGTTGAATAATGCGCTCCAGTTCGGCAAGCGCTTCTCTTTCTTTTTTGTTCATTTAAATCTCTCCTTGGTTTCGAATTAATTTTCGCTATCGGGTGGCCCGGACAGGCGCACCCGTGGGGATGGGTTCGGCGGCCTGCCCGGACCATGGGCGGGGAAGGCTGGCCAGATAGAGCTGGCAGGCACGTTCGTAACGTTGCTGTGCAATCCGGTGCGAGCGGACCAGCGCGAGCAGGGCCGGAGCCATCGCCCGCCGATACGCGGCGGACTCAACCCCGGTATCGCTCAGCGTGGCCGATATCCGCAGCAGCGCGGCAAGAGCCCGCTCGTGGATTTCAACAACTTCAGAAAGTGCTTTGCAGTCCATGTAGTCCATTAATTCCCCCCAATAGTGTTTAGCAATGGACGCGATTATTAGACATAAAGTATTAATAATTCATTAAAATTAAAGAAAATATTTGATCCCCTGAATATTAAATCGTATAGTGCCCTCATTACATAAGGGGATGCTATATGAAACTTGATAAAGAACTTGTTATTTCAGCGGCTCAATGCCGTGCAGCCCGGTCACTTCTGAATATGGACCAGCCTGAACTTGCCGAGCGTTCGGGGGTCGCCGCCTCGACCATCAGCGCCTTCGAAACCGGCAAACAGGAGGCTGGCCATCGCACCATCCGCAAGCTGCGGATCGCTCTGGAGCAGGCAGGCGTCGGCTTTGTCGAAGGCGATGGCGTCAGGCGCCGCGAGCAAAGCCTGATCCGCATCGTCGAGGGCGAAGACGCCAACCTGCAAATCCACGATGACATCTATCACACACTCAAGAAACGCGGCGGCGAGGTTCTGTGCGCCGGCGTCACCGAACTGGACGAAAGCGCCGGTGAGCGGTTCAAACTGCTGAAGCGCCACATCGGCAGGCTTCAGGACGCCGGCATCACCGAGCGGATTCTGATCCGCGAGGGCGACACCAACCTGGTTGCGCCGCGTGAATGGTACAGGTGGCTGCCGGCAGACTATTTCAGCCGGGCGCCTTTCCAGATTTACGGCGACAAGATCGCCCTCAAAGATCACGACCGGCAGCAAATCCTCCTGATCGAACACGCGCTCTTTGCCGATAGCCAGAGAGCAACATTCAACGCCCTGTGGGACATGGCGCGGCCCGTCGATACCGGAGCGATCGGCGATGACTGAACTGGCCCGCAGCTACGCCCCGAGTGCATCCCGAAGGCCGGACCTGATCCCGATCACGGCCGACAACCGGCCCATTCTTTATCGCCTGGTCAAACTCTCCCGCCGAGCCGATCCGTTTTCTCGTTCCGCCGCCTACTACCTGATGACCGGACGCAATGGCCTGTGGGTCTATGGCGACGACAACACTGCGATGATCATCGCCCGTCATCCGAACAGAGACGGCATTACCTTGCTGTTCCCGCCGATTGGGGCCGACCCTGCGGGTCTGGTCACAAAGGCGATGAGCGATCCCCGCACCCCGGCTGGTACGCTCGAATTGGCGCGCTTGGGACCGGATGATCGTCAACTCATCTCTCGTCTTCGCCGAATTGGCGCACCCACCCCGCACAAAGAACGCGTGCTCGACTGGACCTTCCCCGTGCGCATCATCTCGCCGGCGAAGGTCGTCGCCCACACCGGCGGGGAGTTTCTCTCGTTGCGCGGTCATCTCGGCCGGGCGACCAGGGCCAATCTCACTGCCGAGCCGGTCGATGTTCGCAGGCACCGGGCCGATATCGTCACGGCCGTCAATCAGTGGGCCGATCAGAGACAGCATTCCGGTTTCACGCACGATGACATGACCGGGCCAACCCTCGCCGTCCTCGATCTCATGGAGGCAGCCGAACTCGTCATCAAGGGCACCCTGACCCGCGATCAGGCAGGAGACTGCATCGGCTTCTGGCTGTGGGAGGAGAGCGTCGCGGAAGCCTATTCGCTCGCTCGCGTCGCGCTGCGATTCCCTGGCAATGCCGAGTTGGCCATCCTGCATACTTGTCAGCAGCTCGCCCCGCGTGGGATCAACCGCATCCCCGAAATGTGCCTGGGCGGCTCGGAGACGGAGGACCTTGACCGCTTCAAGCAGGAAAAGATGCGGCCGGACGATTGGGTTGATCTTCAGACCATGACGCTGCCCCGGCGGCCTGGACGGCATCTTCGCCCGAGCCGTACCGGCATGGTTGCGCAGGTCTAACCGAAACAAGCGCCCCGCCGCTCTTCCAACCTCCGATCCGCTGTCTCTCCGGGAAGACCGTCGCCCCGCATCCCGCCCTTCGGATGTGGCAGCTATGGTGTCTCATCGGGTGGTTCCCAGTTTGCGGAGCAGCCTGTTGCCCCGGTCCATGAGCAGATGCTGATATGGTACCAGTGACCCGGTGGTGACCTCCGTTGACCCCATGAAACCCCCGATAACGTGGACCGCAAGATGTGTGCTGTAATACAGCACCATCTTGGCAAGGGGGGCGTGCCGCCCCCCGTTGCATCCCCCCTGCTTTGACGCGTCCCCGGCATCGAGCCGGATGACGCGCCATCGGACCGTATCGCCGGTCCATCACTCGCAGCGTCCGGCCGCTGCACCGCCGCTACCGGGTGAGCGTCCAAGCTCCTCCGCGCCACCACGGCCAACGCATCGGCGTTGGATCACGACCAGAGCTGTGCGCCCTGGACCGCACCAAAGTCGCAACACATCATCTCAGAGCCCTTCGCCCGCGGCACCTTCGCACCCTTTGAAGCTGTCGATCGTTCCGGCCCAGATGGGATGCGCTGGCTAAACATTTCTACGTTGGCTAGAATCTCGCAATGCTAGGTGATTCGGAAATTGCATTTCTTGTTGAAGCGCCTTCCCAGCGCGCTGACGCCGAAGGGGCGGCAAAATGAGAATCGAGCAGATCGAGCTGGGCAATTTCCGTAAACTGCAAAGCGTCAATATCGGCGTTTCGGAGCAGAAGACCGTTTTCGTCGGGGCAAACAATAGTGGGAAAACTTCCGCGATGTTTGCGCTCCGCTACTTTTTACTGGAACGTGAGCGATCAAAGTTCACGTTGAATGATTTCACACTCTCTTACTGGCCCACCATCGAGGAAATGGGCCGCTCCTGGGAGGACGCAAAGGCAGCCGCGCAGGAGCTCCCTGCTCCGGATTGGGCACCTTTCCTCCCATTCTTGGATGTCTGGCTCGTTGTAGAAAAGAGCGAGGCACACTTCGTCCAGAAGCTTATCCCCACGCTGGACTGGGATGGAGGACGCCTTGGCGTCAGGTTGAGGCTTGAACCAAGAGACCCTGAACAACTCCAGAAGGACTTTCTAGCCGCCCGGGAAGAGGCAAAAGCGATAGAAGCTGTTGATGAGCGCGGCGATGGTGGAGGCTCGGGCAAGAGCGGGAGCAGCCCGGTCATTTTGTGGCCTAGGAGCCTCACGGAGTATCTGCAGCGACGCTTCAGCAGCCAATTCACCGTCAAAGCCTACATTCTTGACCCAGCGAAGTTGGCTAAACCAGAGCACGGGCTTGCCACACCCCAAGCTCTTGACGGTGATGCTACGCCGATTGAGGGGGAGCCATTTAAGGGGCTCATTCGTATTGATGAAATTCCTGCGCAGCGGGGCTTCGGCCAGCTTGATGGCCCGTCGGATCCAGACGAGGACGGGCCTGCGGTCCGAGCTTCAACCACTCGGAGGCTATCTGAGCAGTTGCGGAGGTACTGGAATCGGCACCTCGATCCATTTGATAGCCCAGATGCCAAAGATATCGAGGCGCTGCGGGCGATCGAGCACGCGCAGGGGGCTTTTGATGACCGCCTGCGCGAAGGGTTTGGTGAAGCCCTCAATGAGGTTGAGGGATTGGGCTATCCTGGTGTCACCGACCCTCGCCTGAAGATTGCCACCCGTCTGAAACCCGTAGACGGATTGAACCACGAAGCGGCTGTTCAATACATGATCCAGGTGCTGGATGGCGAAAGCGCCATCGACCTGTATTTGCCCGAGGACTCGAACGGGTTAGGCTATCAGAATCTGATATCGATGGTCTTCCGTTTGATGAGCGCACGGGATGCCTGGATGCGTGTCGGAAAAGCAGCGTCGAAGTCCGAAGCGGTGTCGGACGCCCTCATTCCGCCCCTACATTTGGTATTGATTGAAGAGCCGGAGGCATATCTCCATACACAGGTACAACAGGTCTTCATCCGGCAGGCATACAAGATTCTCCGTAACCATAAAGAGCTAAAGAAGAAAAAATCTACGCTGACGACGCAGATGATCGTCAGCACCCACTCAAGCCACCTTGCGCACGAATGCGATTTCGATTCCCTGAGATATTTCCGACGACTTCCCGCTTCAAGAAAGGGCGTCCCGCTCTCTTCGGTCGTCGACTTGGGTGGTGCCTTCGGCACAGATGTACAGACGAAACGCTTTGTAACTCGATATGTGAAGGTCACGCATTGCGACCTGTTTTTCGCGGACGCTGCGGTGCTGGTGGAAGGACCTGCCGAGCGCATTCTGGTTCCGTTTTTTCTGCGGCACCAATCGGACTTGCAGGATTTACAAGAATGCTACGTGACGTGGCTCGAAATTGGAGGCAGCCACGCACACAGGCTTAGGAGCCTGATCGAGCAACTCGGGCTCACAACCCTCATCATAACCGATCTGGACGCAACGGACGTTAACAACAAATCCGTCGCGCCGGTGCGTGGCGCAAAACAGAGAACCCGCAACACTACCCTCAAGACATGGTGCCCAAAGCAGGATGATCTTGACACTTTGCTCGATCTGAAGCCGGAGAATAAGGTCACAGATTATCCTGCAAATGGCTTTTCGATCAGGGTTGCCTATCAATGTCCGATCGAGGTTGATTTCAAAGGCGCGAAGGCCGAATTCGTTTCCCACACTCTGGAAGATGCCCTTGCGGCTCAGAACCTCCATCTCTTTTCATCGGGTGACGGCAAGGGATTGTTCACCAAGTTTAAGGTGGCCATCGACGGTAGCTCAACGATCCCCGAGCTGCAGGCGAATCTGTTTGATGAGCTGAGAGAGGGAGGCAAGGCGGAATTCGCGCTTGATCTGTTAGAATTGGAGAACCCCGGCACTCTACAGCCACCGCTGTATATTCGCGAAGGCCTGGTTTGGCTGACCACACAACTTAGGAAGGTTCAGGAGGACCTTGGGGTCCCGTTGCCCGTGCGTGAGGCGCCTGAGAAGTCGGTGAAGGCATCGTGATGTCCGATGTAGCCACCGAATCGAATGCTAACCTCGATGACCCGGTCGATGACGAGATTGCGGGATTTCTTAATCCTGCCAAGCCACAGAGCTTCTTCCTTTATGCCGGTGCGGGTTCGGGTAAGACACGCTCACTAGTAAAGGCGCTCAATGCAATTCGGCGAGCCTATGGTCGTCAGCTAGCTTATCAAGGTAAACGAGTTGGGGTCATTACCTACACGAATGCCGCATGCGACGAAATTCAAAGTCGTATTGATTTCCACCCACTCTTCTACGTTTCGACGATCCACAGCTTTGCCTGGGAGTTAATCAAGGGTTTTAGTGGCGATATTCGAGAATGGCTCAGGACGGACCTACGAGCAGATATTGAAAGACTGACTGCGGAAGAGGCTAAGGGACGTCCCGGCACAAAAGCATCCATCACCCGTCAAGCGCAGATAGAATCCAAGACAAGGCGTCTTGGTCGCCTCGACACAATACGGAAATTCGCATACAGCCCGACTGGTGAGAACCGCGAGCCTAATTCGCTCAATCATTCTGAGGTGATTGCGATCTCTGCCGACTTCATTACTTCTAAGCCGCTAATGAAAAGGATTCTGATCGGAAGATTCCCATTTCTGCTTATAGATGAGAGCCAGGATACAAACCGGCGGCTGATGGACGCGTTTCTGGAGACGGCTAAGAAACACGATTCAGAGTTCGCACTGGGTTTAATCGGTGATGTTATGCAGCGCATATACGCTGACGGAAAGGAAAGGATCGAGCAAAGTCTTCCAGCATCTTGGCCTACGCCATCAAAGAAGCTCAATCACCGTTGCCCGAAGCGCCTAGTCACCCTCATCAATAAAATTCGTTCGGATGTGGATACGCATGTGCAGGTTCCGCGAACGGATGCGATTGAGGGATGTATTCGTCTGTTCATCTGCAGGTCGGATGCGAATGACAGAAGGGCAGTCGAAGACTCCGTTCGGCGACAAATGGCGGAGAAAACTGGCGACGAGAGCTGGCGTGAGCACGATTCCTGTAAGATTCTTACGCTTGAACATCATATGGCTGCAGTTCGTCTTGGCTTCAGCGGTGTATTTGATCCACTGTACGGGATAGATGAATGGCGTACCGGCCTGCTGGATGGGAGCTTTCCTCCAACGCGGTTCTTTGCCCAGAATCTGTTGCCGTTGGTGCAGGCACAACAGAATGGTGACAGATTTGCCGTGGCGAGGATCGTTCGCAGCAATTGTCCATTCCTCTCAGCCCAAGCGCTCAAGGAGGCAGGTGATCCTGGCAATCTGCTCCGGTTGGCACAGGCCGGAGTCGATGCGTTGGCGGCTCTCTGGAGAGGGGGTGAGCCGACTTGCGGGCAGGCCTTGAAGAGCGTTGCGGAAAGCGGGCTCTTCGAGATTCCCGACCGACTATCGCCGGTCCTTAGGGTTCTCCAGAAGGGCGTCTCGGACGGCGCGGAACAGCTCGAACCGGATGACCCGGTTACGCCGGAAACTTCAGCTCTTCTTACTTTCCTTGAGGCACCTTTCGGGCAGATTGATCTTTATCAGCAGTATGTGTCGGGCCTCGCTCCCTTCGATACCCACCAAGGTGTCAAGGGGCGGGAGTTTGATCGAGTCATGGTGATCATGGACGATGCGCAGGCGCGCGGGTTCATGTTTGGATACGAGAAGTTGCTTGGTGCTAAGGCCGCGACGCAGAATGAAATGAAGAATGCCGCAGACGGAAGAGAGACGGGTATCGATCGTACACGCCGCCTCCTCTACGTTACCTGCAGCCGTGCGGAGAGAAGCCTTGCGCTTGTTGCTTATACAGAGAATCCAACGGCAGTTAAGTCACACGTCTTGCATAACGGCTGGTTTACCGAAGAGGAAATTGATGTGGAGATCGAAGGCGCAAAGTGAAATCGAATAGTACCAATTGGCCTAGGTTGTCATGAACCTGGGCCCACATTCGCGGTTCTCGACCATGCAGTGGATGCTCCTAACCTGTCCGTCGTTGGTTGAGGAGCCGTCCCAGGATAGAGACGGCGAAGACAAAAACGCTGACGATCTCGTGCGCCGTGGGACCCCGCGGTTCAGGCGATGACAGAGTGACGCAGCCAGTAACAGTAGAGCGGCAAGCGACGAGTCTCAGGCGCGTTTTAACGCTAAATACCACAGAGTTGGTCGCGATGATCTTCCTGGAGCAAAACATCGCACGTAATCATCATTTGTTGTTCGCCGTGACTCCATGATCTACTTCCCGATCTCCAGTTCTGTAAGCTGTACATTGTCAACCGACATAAAGGCGGGAGGAATTGGGCTGTGCCAGTACATTGCTTCGAAGTCCTTTGTTGCGCCACCCTTTCCTAACAGCTGATGGCGGCGTTGACGACCTGCCGTGTGCGCTACGAGGTCGGCGATCTCCAGTCCGGCCTCCATGCTCGCTTTCGGCATGAAACAACCGTCTACTTCGATTCGGCGGCCAGTTTCGTTGACGAGGTCCATTCTCGCGAGATCGAAATCCCGCTGGACAAGCTTGTCGCCGCGTTCCGAGGATTCGAACACCAAAGCCACCATCGAGATGTGAGGAAATGTCGCAGCGAGGCGCTTCACGAAGTTGACGGTGACCGAGGATATAGCACGATGACCATCAATACCCTCCGGTAGTGCGGTGTGTATGTCGCTCATAGCGGCAAAGCGCCAGAATGGCCGCTTTAGGAAATGGTTGATGCGTCTGATCTGCCGCATTGTTGGTTTCGACTGCTCGAATTCAACGGCATGAAACGGCTTGGCCCTCCCGCCAAGAGATTCGAACTTCAGCTTCCGCCACGGCTTCCTGAGTAGGGCTTCATAGTCGCTGCCAAGCGCAGCGCACCCACCCCGTCCGAAGGTGGGATTATTTGGGTCGCTATAGTCTTCGTTACCGGTTTCGTCAATGAAGACAACCAACATGTCCGGTCTGAGATTTAATGTGTCATTACTCATTGTGATTTAACAACATTGTCTACGTTGGCAATGTATCAATGGTAAATGGAATATCTGCATACAACGACCCGTCGGCTTGCCGCGTCAGGATAATCCCGCCCTGCTTCAACACTTCGCGCGCGATTTCCTTCAGCGGGTCGAAGACCTTTGGCGACTCCCAAGAATCAGCCTTGGACCAAATCTCTCGCAATACCTCTGCCATTCTCCCAATAGAATCTGCGTATTCGCTTGCAGCCAAGCGGTCCCGCGCGGTTGGTGCCGCATCCCAATCGCCTCCGCGGCCATCAATGTGACCGATGAGGTATGCAGCGAGCCGCAGAGGTTCAACCAACGGCCGTCCCGCATCTTCAATTACCCTGTTAACATCCCCGTGCCATCGGTACGCACGTATCGCCGTATTGGCTTCATCGCGAGCAGCCTCTAGCGCTCCCACAAAGCACTCCTCGTATGCAGACGCCTGTTCACGGCCGAAAACTGCACTCAGCCGACAAGCGGCATATTCTGTCCACAGCGACTCAACGATGGGCGCGAAAAACTCTTCCTCGCGGTCCGTGATGGGGACTTGGAGGATCTTTCCCGGAAACCGCTCGTCGCGACACTTCAGTTCAGCGATGTGCGCGCATTCATGCGCAACCAAGTATAGTGCTTGACTGAAGTACTCGTGCTTCTCGTCTTTAATTGGGAGGACAAACGGTGCACAAAAAACCAAGTGCGCCTTAACCACGCCGTCGCGGATGACCGCCGGCGCCATAGCCACGCCAATCATCCGATCGCCGCTTGTCCGCGTTAGTGGCCGGCTCGGTTCGTATCCTCGATCGAGTTCCGCAAGAGCATCATCGTAGTCGAAGGCAACTGTAATTCCGTCGAGGCGGCTAAGGTCCATATATTGACTGATGAGTCGAACTGTAAGAGCAATGTATCTTGCGAAATCCTCTGCTTCTGTGGCATCGGCAAAGCCGCGAGCCGACACCGGAAACGATTCCGGTGCCGATGGCTCTGGCAGGTCCTCTTCTCCATTCATGAACATAAGCTTGTATCGTTCAAGGCAACTTACAAGATTTAGATGTTGAAGGTCCATAGTTGCGCGTCCGGCTGGTGCCGGACCGGGCTCTACTCGCTGCACTCCCGAAGCCCCTTCGGGTCTCCGCCATCCGGTGACGATCCCTCGCGCTTCTGATCGGACAGCCTCCGGCTGACTTCCTTTCTTGTTGGGGGCCTGCGGCCCCAGGCCCGTCAAGGCCAAGCCCTTCGGGCGAGAACCGGGAGACCGTGGCTCCTCCGCTTGCGCTCCGTGCGCCCGCACCATCCCCCGGTTTTCGGCCTTGACCGCCGCACCCCCGCTCATTGCCGCGGGGCTAGTCGGTTGCATGCGCAACCCCTAGCTCAAAGGAAAAAGGCAATGAGGACAGATATTTATGAGAAGGTCACCACGCAGATTGTGGCTGATTTGGAGAAGGGCGTGCGGCCTTGGCTGAAGCCATGGAGTGCCGAACACACCGCCGGACGGATCACGCGGCCCCTGCGCCATAACGGGCACCCCTACTCGGGCATCAACGTGCTCATGTTGTGGGGCTCTGCCGTCTCGGCAGGTTTCGCCGCGCCGATCTGGATGACGTACCGGCAGGCGGTTGAACTGGGAGCCCACGTCCGCAAGGGCGAGAAGGGCTCGCCGGTCGTTTATGCCAGTTCGATCACGCGCACCGAAGCCGATGAGAACGGCGACGAGACCGAGCGGGAAATCCCCTTTATGAAGGGATACACGGTTTTCAATGTCGAGCAGATCGACGGGCTACCCACGCACTATTACGGCAAGCCGGAGCCGCGCTTTGACGCACCTGCCCGCATCGAACACGCGGAAGGCTTCTTTGCGGCCCTCGGTGCCGAATTCCGCCATGGCGGGGACAAGGCCTACTACGCGGCGGGCAGCGACCATGTGCAGATGCCGCCCTTCGAGGCGTTCGCCGATGCCGAAAGCTACTACGCGACCTTGGCGCATGAATGCACGCACTGGACCAAGCACGCGAAGCGGCTGGACCGGGATTTCGGTCGCAAGCGCTGGGGCGATGAAGGATACGCCCGCGAGGAACTGGTCGCCGAGTTGGGCGCGGCCTTCCTGTGCGCCGACCTCGAATTGACCCCGGAAGTTCGCGAGGACCACAGCGCCTATATCGCCTCGAGGCTGAAGGTGCTGAAGGGCGACAAGCGGGCGATCTTCAGCGCCGCCGCCCACGCCCAGCGCGCCGCAGATTTCCTACATGGTCTTCAGGCCGCTCAGACCGAGGAACGGGCGGCATGAGGCCGCCCGATACGATTTTCGTCGACGGCCGCGCCTTCAGCTGGCGGCGTCTCTGCACGCTTCGCCGCCAGCAGGTGGAGACCTGGAAGAAGACGCGCCCCCACCAACCTGCCCTGTTCGAGCTCAAGCAGGATGCCCGCCCGCGGCCGGAGCGCAGTGCCGCCGGACGCTATCAGGAGCCGGGCCTGTTGACATGGCAGCAGGAGTCCCGAGAGTGACGAGGCACATGACCGGAGCCGGTAGCAGGCCGGTACGCCGGTCTGTCGGAAATCCGGGGTGTATTTCTCAGAGAAACATGATATAATTAGTATATGAAACAAACAAAGATCACCGCCGCCGAGGCTCGGGACTATCGTGCACGCCTTCAAGAGGCCGCCGCGTCGATGGCGATTGAGGGCATTGCCTTTACCGATGAGGAAGAGGCGGTCTTCGCCCATATGGCCGACGTCCGGATGACGCCGGAAGAGCGCCTGCGCTATCTCGACGATTACCTGACCGGCAGGGTCCGCCCACCAGTGCCCCAGCCGGCTGAATGACCGGACAGCAGGACCCGTACTGCTATCCCGGCACCGATCTTCTCCGCAACAAGGCCGACCTTAGGACCCAAGCGGCGCTTGAGCGCTTCGAGCGGATGATGGTGCGCGAGCGCATGGCCCAAGCGCCGCTGGCCTTCGAGATTTCGGACGCGGGCTACAAGGCGGTCCACGGCTATCTGTTTCAGGACGTCTATGATTGGGCCGGGCAGACCCGCACGGCGACCCGCTGGAACATCAACAAGGACGGGGCCGAGTTCACGCCCGCGCCGTTCGTCAACGTGCTGCTCAAACGCCAGTTCCAGATCATCAATGCCGAGCAGAACCTGCGCGGCCTGAGCGCTGACGAGTTCGCCGACCGGGCCGCGGACCACGCCTGCCAGCTCAACGCCCTGCATCCCTTCCGCGAGGGCAACGGCCGAACGCTGCGGTTCTTCCTCAAGGTGCTCGCCCGCCAGGCCGGACACAGGCTCGATCTCCGGCGGATCGACCCGGCGCTCTGGATCGAAGGCTCGATCACCGGCCTGCAAACCGGCGAAACCGAAACGCTGCGCCGGTCCATCCGCCCGGCAGTTTCCGTGTCGGGAGAGAACCGCAACCGGGAAACCTGATCGATCCGGTTCGGGAAACATGGCCGCGCACAGGTCAGCGGAAGTCCGTTGCGCCGGCCACCGCCGCCTTCTGCCTGCGCAGCGACCGGGTGAGTGTCCACGGCGCGACGCCGAACTCGTTGGCCAACGCGGTGATCGTCGTTTCCTTCAGGCACAGCCGCAGTCGCGCTGCGGCGATCTGCGCCTCATTTAGCTTGGGGGGACGGCCGAGGCGTTTGCCGTTGGCGCGAGCCACCGCCAACCCTTCGCGCGTCCGTTTAGAGATTTTCAGCCGTTCGTTCTCGGCCACCGCGGCGCGGACTGTGTAGGACAACAGATCGTCAGGATTAGACAAATCCATCGAGGTGTCGACGATCTGAAAGCGCACGCCGCGGCTCATGAGGTCAAAAGCGACCGTGCGCGCATCGTCCACGTCGCGAAAGGCCCGGTCCAGCTCCCAGATGACAAGTGCCTCGCCGGGGCGAAGCCGGACAAGGATCGCATCGAAGATGGGCCGTGCCGCGCTGACGGCTGAAATAGTCTCGACATGCAACTCGTCGCAGATCGCGTCGAGTCCGGCAATCTGACGGTCGGGCCGCTGGTCCTGCTTCGACACACGGATGTAACCAATCTTTCTCATTGAAATCAATATGTTAACGGTTAGTTGGAGCCGTTCCCGGCCCCACATAATCGACCCTTTTCGTGCCGGTTGACGCCGCTGTCTCGTTCCATCCGCCCTGCCTGCCAAAAGGCAGAGTCTTCAAGAACTTAAGATATATGATACCACGTTCAAATGTCGATATGGAAATTTCAACAAAAACGGTCGATTATGAGCATGTATCAGACCGGTATCGGAGCAATGAGAGTGGCAGCA
The DNA here is from genome assembly GCA_028284045.1 of Alphaproteobacteria bacterium. GTDB lineage: Bacteria > Pseudomonadota > Alphaproteobacteria > DSM-16000 > Inquilinaceae > JANQSN01. Next base: position 50,578 of record JANQSN010000053.1, read on the forward strand.
ATTCCGGTTATTGTTTCAGGAATGCTTGCGGCGGCACCGGATCACGGCCATGCGACCGACTTCACAGCCGGATTTGTTATGACCGAGATGGAACAGAGCGACCGGTTCCCTTTCGTGGCAGGCATCGTCGAGGGACTGGCCTATGCCCGCTACGTCAGCGATGGCCAGCAGACCGAAGGCATGGGCTGTATCTATGATTGGTTCTACGAGACTGAGGGCCGGATCATGCAGGTCTATGAGGCGTTCGAGGCGTTTCCCGACCATCTGCCCGGCACCGTCGTCGCCGCGCTCGTGAAGAGAGACTGCGGGGAATAGATGAGCATCGTCACACCCATAGCAGCCACGACTGAGTTTGCCCGCTACGCCCGCCTTCGGCGGGAACAGGCGGCGCGGCTGGAGGGAGAGCGCCGGAAGAGAGAGCGCGAGCGCAAAGATGATGAAGCGCGAGATGATCTGGAAGGCGTCGCCGAAGTCGCGATACGCGCGACCGATGCCGAGATCGCCGCCTTCACCGACCGGCTCGACGCCTATGATGCCGCCGTGGTCGAGGCACTCCACCGCAACCGCGTCGAACTGGAGCGTGTTCAAGCTGAGATCGACGACATGCTGGCGCAGGCCCACGTCCTGCCCGATGGCCGCCGTGTCTTTGAGATGGAAGACGGTCGCGTGATCGACGAGCACGGCCAAGAGATTCAACCCGACGTTATCACCTCTGAGGAAATCGACGACACCCGGCCACGGGGAGAAGCCTATCTCGCAGCCAGAGCTGAGGAAGCGCGGCTTGCAGCCGAACGCGAAGGGTTGCTCGACTACCAGCATCAGCTCGACGAAACCCGCGACCGGCTGGACGACGAAGACCTGACCAGCGAGGAACTGGAAGAGCTCGGCGCGGTTATGGATGCCGCGATGCCGGAAGCGGTGCGCGCGGCGCTGGACGGTACCGACTATGCCCGACCGGACCCGGCGGCGGACCAGGAACCTGCGCGCACTGCAACGGCTCTCGACCGCGACTCCCTCGCCCGCACCCTCGATGGTATGCCCATCATGCCGCGTTGATCAGAGCCCTTCGTATCACGCAGGTTCAATCGGTATCTACAGTCTGCGATCCTTGGGTTTGAGCCACCCACTTCACGCGCCCAGCAGGGTCGCCTATCGGCCCGATGCTGACGAGCCGGCACCCCGCGGCAAGAGGCTACTTGATGAGGCAAAGCGGACGCTTACGAGCCCTTTGGACTGACTGCCTCGTGCCAGAACCGGTCCTTTGGATAGCGCTAGTATACGGCAGGCTCTGAGATTGCCTCCTCCGCTACCGATCATCGCGATCCCGGTGGCGGATTGCCCTCCTCGGCATTCGAACCAACTTTTTGGCGCTACTCCGACCCGATGCGTGCATCTACCCTCAATGATGTGACAAGACGGGGAGCTCTATGCGACCATGCGGCGTGGGCGCATGGAGGCGAGTTATCCACGGGGCCGTACCGTCGTACAAATGCCCGATACAAGCCCCAGCCCTTCTCCCGAAGTTGTCTCACGAAGCGCGGAGGCGGGATTTCAGAGCTGTCCGCGGGTCAGAGGCGGAAGAAGCCATGAGCATATCATCTGCAGCCTACAACGCATTCAACGCCGATGAACCTCTCCCGGGCGACGACGAGGCTCGCTATGTGGATCTCTCCTCTGTGCGAGGGGACACGAAGATCGCCCAAAGGCTGGTTCAGCGGATCAAGAATTCCGAGAACAATGCCTCGTGCCATCTTCTAATGGGTCACACCAAATGCGGTAAGACCACCGAGTTGAACCGTGCCGCCTTCATGCTGGAAAGGGAAGGGTACGCGTCGGTCTTTTTTGATGTCGCCGAAGAGGCAACCCGACAGTTCGAATACACCACGGTTCTGTTGCTCACCGCGGCGCATGTGGTCGACCAATTGTCCACACGAAAGGACAAGGCCATTCGTGTGCGCGGGAGCAGTGCGAAGAAGCTGGCCGAGTTTTTGGTCGAAAAGCAGATTACGACCACGGGTCAACTCTCGGCTGACGCCGGTGCCAAGGTGGAGGCCAAGGCCGCTCCAGGATTGCTCACGCGGCTCTTGGGGGAGTTCGGCATCGCTGCGCAAATGAGAGGCGGGTTCCAGAAATCGAGAGCCATTACGGTCAAGATCGAAGCCGACACGAGGAGCTTCATCGAAGCCGTACAGGAGCTGATGACCGAAGCAACCAGTAAGGTGCTGAGAGCCGGACTGAAAGGGCTCGTTGTCATTTGCGATGGATGCGACAAGCTCGATCTTCACGCAACCGACGAAAAGGGTGCTTCACAGGATCTGCAGTTCAACATGTTCGTTGGCCATTCAGCCGATCTGCAATCTCTTCCCTGCCACATCATTTACACGGTGCCGATATCCATTCAGGTGCCTCTTGGAGATATCTGGGAACAGACGCCCGAATTTGTCCCCGCGGTGCCCGTGAACAGTTCATCACGTGTGCTGGAACAGGTCGCCGCCGACGGACGCGCCAAGTTGAAGGAAGTTGTACTGCGCCGTCTAGCCGTTCTCAATCAGACATTCGAGGACATCTTTTCCGACGAGAAGCAGCTTGAACGGCTCATCGATGCATCGGGAGGCCATATCAGCGACCTTCTGCTCCTGGTTCGGGAGGCGATCCTCGAAGCACAGACCGACAGCGCTGATCGCATTTCTGAGAATCATGTCCAGCGATCTATCCGAAACCGAGCTCGCGAATACCGAGCCTTGATCGAAGGCGAGTATCTGGAAACGCTTGTCCGTATTGATGAGTACAAGACGACAGTGAATAGCGACACTTATCGTGAGTTGATCTTCAAGAAGCTTGTTCTTGAATACATTTGCGGCATGGAGGCCACAATAGATCTGCATCCGTTGGTCGCTGCCTCGGACGCCTACATGAGCTATAGTAGGCAGTACCGGTGATCGTAAGGACGCAAGATGCCATGCATTGGCAGGCTTAGATGGCTGCGGACAAAGTGACTTCCCGAGAAAGTGTCCTCACCGGTCTCAACGAGTTGATCGGGCAAAGGGATACTGTTGATTTGGAACGGGAGATCCGTCGTCTGTCGATAGCTCTGGGGAACGCTGCTGGTAAATTCGGCCTATTTTTCGCCGTTTGCAACAATCGAAGGGTTGAAGACTACGTTTCGGCAAAGCTGCTAATCGCGTCAAAAGGTCCGACGACCGTTGAACTCCACCTGAAACAGGCTGACACAAGCCTCCTGGACGCCTTGAGCGCAGCTCCTTCTGGAGGCGGACCGCTGATCGTGCATGGCCTTCAAAGACTTCTTCCGTCTTCTAGACCACAGAAGGGCCAAAGAGATCGCATCTTGCAGGAGATGCAGTTGCGGCGGGAGCAGTTTCGCGAGTTGGCACGACCGGTGCTGCTCTGGATGCCGGAGTATGCCTACAGGATGGTTGGTCAAAAGGCAGTGGACTTCTGGAGCTGGCAAACGGGCGGGTACTTCTTCCCCGACGAATTGCCCGAGAGCGGCCTGACCCAGACGATTGCGATAGGCGGAGACGTTAGTGGATCAACAATTGTGACCGGCCGCGATGCCAGAGTGGGGCAGAGGCGGGACGTCGAGTCACCAGAGTACACACAGCGAGAACAGATTGGCGGTTTGCGAGAGCGATGGCTGCCAGTGCTGGCGGGTAGAGCAGAGGAAGTAGCCGAGCTGAAGGCGCGGCTGAGATCCCGCGACACCAGAGCGGTGCTCGTCTCCGGAATGGCCGGGATCGGCAAGACTGTTCTTGCCATGCATGTCGGGTCCGAACTTCGAGGTGATTTTCCCGACGGGACAGTCTTTGTCAGTCTCCGACAGGACGACTTGACGGCCGCGATGAGGAGTGTGGTCTCGTCATTGGGAGCGTCGGCGCGGATTGCGGCGGACGAGGTGACGCTCCGAGCGACCTATCACGCCGTCCTCAATCGTAGCCACGCCTTGCTCATCTTCGATGATGTCGCGGAGCCGCGAGCGATTCTGCCCATTCTACCGGAACCGCCCAGCAAGGCGATCATCACATCGCGTGTGACCGAGAAGCTCCCTAGAGTAGCAAGCTTGGTTCTGGATGCGCTCTCGCCAGCCGAGGCCGTTGCCTTGCTACGGAGCCTGGTTGGCATAGATCGGGTGTCAGATCAGGAACTGGAGGAGTTGGCGTCGCTCCTGGATTATCTGCCGCTGGCTCTCAGCCTCGCGGGCAGCCTGCTTCGTGCGCGGCCGGAACTGAACGTTGGCGATTTTCGAACCGAGGTCGAGAGTTATCAGCACAAGCGTCAAGAAGCAGGAGCCGCCTCTTCTCTCGATGCAAGCCTGCAGGTGGCTTGGGATGACCTGAGAAAAGACCACCTTGAGTTCGACCGGAGATGGCTGTTGCTTTCAGTCTTTTCTGGCCAGTTTAGTGAATCGGCAGCAGGCGCGATTGTCTACGGTAAGGACTTCGATGAAGGAATGCCGCCAGCGGTCCGTGATCATCTTGCTGTGCTGACGCATCGCGGCTTTGTCAATGCGTTTGAGGACGGGGCCAGATACCAAGTGCCCGTACCGATCAGGCATTGGGCAGTATCGCACCTTACCGGCGATGAGGCTGACCAAGCCTCGCTGCGACACGCGCATTATTATCTTCAGGTCTTGCAGCATTCAGAGGAGCTTTTTCTCGAGGGGGGTGATTCATCCGTCGCCGGGCTGGATCTCTTCGATCGCGAGCGACCGAACATCGAAGCAGCATGGCTATGGGCCGCCGAGCACGATGCGGGCATTCTCGAAATCGAAGAGCTGTGCAGCGGGTTCGCGGATGCAGCTCCCAACATCGTGAGACTGCGGCTCCATCCCGACGTCCGGCTGGCGCGGCTGCATAGAGCAGTCGATGCAGCAGAGCGTCTGGGTGACAAAGGAGCCTCAAGCCGGCATTTGGCTTCACTCGGTAATGCGGCAGCCGAACAGGCGAGATTCGAGGAAGCACGGAAATACCTTACGCGGGCACTTTCGATATCGAGGGACATCGGAGATCGCCGGAGCGAGGATAACGCACTTCTTGGGCGAGCCGTTGCGCTCGCCCAAATGCAACACCTCGATGAAGCGACGGTTGACCTGGAGCGGTTGCTTCGGAATACGCGGGAAACTGGCGACCGTCGAGGAGAGATGTTTGCTCTCCATAATCTTGGCCGGATCTACGCTGACCGTGGGATACTCGCCAGAGCCGTGGAGCGGTACGAGCAGGCACTCACCGGGTATCGGGAGGTCGCAGACGGTTACGGCGAAGGACTGGTTCTCGCCGACCTTGGCGCCGCGTACCGTCAACAGGGTAATCTTGAAAAAGCGGTAGAGTGCTTGCAGGCCGGCTTAAGTATATCTCAGCGTTTTGGAGATCGGCGGAGGGAAGGCAGCATGCTGGCCGAACTGGGCATGGCCTTCGAGAACATAGGCAGTATCGATGGAGCCATTCAGCACTATCAGAAAGCGCTCAGTATAGCCCGGGAAACCGGAGGCCGATCAGAGGAAGCACAGGTGCTGGGCAATCTTGGACTTGTTTACGCCAGACAGGGCGATTTCTCGCTTGCACAGAGCTACCTCCAGGAAGCGCTTGCCCGCGATGAAGAGTTGCTCGGGCCGAATCACCCTCGCGTTGCGACGGATGTCAGCAACATCGGGCTTGTGTTGCAGGATCAGGGCGACTTGGAAGGGGCGCGCGCGGCGTTCGAGCGGGCTCTCGCAATTGACGAGTCCGCCCTGGGAACCAATCACCCGAACGTATCCATTCGTCTCAACAACCTGGGCAGCGTGCTGCTGGCGAGTGGTGAAACTCTTGAGGCTCGCGACATTTTCGAGAGGTCACTGGCAATCGCGAGCCGGACGATGGGACCGGAACACACCTTTTCCGGGACGGCCCAACTCAATCTGGGACTTGCTCATCGGGTCCTGGGGGAATCCGAGGAGGCGAAGAGGGCCTTGGCCAGGGCGTTGTCGGTTTATGAGCAGGCGTTGGGGCCAGATCATCCCGATACGCGAAGAGTTCGAGAGATTATCGAAAGCCAGGTGGCTTATTGAACGCCGCAGGTTAGAGATGGCGAGGAAAGACCCCATTGATCAATTGGCGTCAAACAAACGGTAATAGAAATCTCCAATGCCATTCAAGCAGTTTTCGCCATCGCGACATCATCCGACTCGACACCGGATCCACGTCTTCAGAATATAGGGTAGGATCGATATGTTCTGCAATGGGTCACAAGCTGCGGAATGCCGACTGACCGGAGCTGTAACAAGAGCCGACGAACTTCGTGAGGCCCCCCAATCAACAGCAACGTGCCGAAAGCAGTACAGCCAGTGAGATTGCTACGCCGACGGCCATCTCTTGAGCCCAACGACATCATTCCGGTGAAGGCGACGAGCCCCGTTGCAGCGATCGGCGTTGGCGCCGTGACGCTGACGGTCCCAGGATTTCCTGTCCACCTTGTCCAAGCCGCATGAAGTTCGCGACATCCCGATGCAACATGGCCAGTGCCATAGTGTGTCCATGCCGGACCTGGCGGATTTCGCTTTGCAGGCGCCGACGCTGTTCAAGCTGCTGGTCAATCAGCGCCTGCCGTTCGGCCTGGTCACGGTCGCGGGCACGGATCGTCTCTTCTTCATTCTGCCGGCTGATCTTGACGTGTCGGCCGGTGAGCCTGTCCCATAGACCCCGGAGGCCGTGGCTTAGCCGCGCTGACCTCTCCCTTGTTTCCTTTACCCACCGTGTCGCCTGCTTGTCTTTCAGCATCTGGCGGGCACCGCGGTGCAGATCGGTGAGCTTCGTGCGCTTTGCCCTCAGTGCCTGTGCCCTGGCGCGGAATACGCTTTCCGTTTCGTTGATATGACGGCGGAGCATATCCGTCATCATTGCCGCGATCTGCGCTTTGGTCTCGGCAACCGACGGCAGGTCTTCCGGTTTGCCGAGGCGCACCGCTACCCCTCTGGTCCGCAGGCCGGTCCATTTCGCGATGGCATAGGTTTCGCCGCGATAGTCGACGGCAACGAAGCCGCGGCGATCGCCCCGCGCCAGATACAGGCCTCGCGCCGCGAGGGCGCTGGCAAAGGCTTTCCCTGAGTCCGAGATCGCCCAGCATTCCTGGAACATTTCCTTGAGCGCTCTCGGGTCGTGTCCGGCGCGTTTGGCCTGCTGCCACTCCGCGCGGCTGAAGTTCCTGGGATCGCGCTCCTGGCTGTTGACCAAGCCATTCGGCATCTTCCAGCCGTGGTCGATATAGAGCTGCCGGGAGACGTCCCGGAGCTTCAGCTTGAAGTGCCGCAGGTTGATCGCCTTCATCTCCTCCGCATCGATCCGCGACCAGACACAGTGGGCGTGCCGCCGTCCTTCCTTCTCATGGAAGACAATCGCCCGTGGCTGACCGGCGAGGCCGAGTTTCTCCTCGATAGCGGTCAGCGCCTCCTCGAACACGGGCACCGGCACGCGCTCGGTCTCCGGCGGGCTCAGGCTGAGGGAGAAGAGGTACTGCCTGCAGCGTGTGCCGCGGCTGATGGCATAGGCTTCCTGAAGAGCCGATTTCAGATTCTCCGACATGAAGCCGCGCACCTCGTGCACCTCGACATGCTCGTTGTCGTCGGTACGGAGCAGATGCAGGGCAAGCTGATTGCCGCCGGCGCGCTGACTGCCTTTGAGGATCATCCGTCCTCCGGCACATTCAGGCCCAAAGCCCGCAGCAGCTCGATCCGTATCTGTGTGATCTCGGCACAGGCATCGCGGATCGCCGCTTCGGTATCTGGGGTAACCGGAAGAGACCCTGTGTTTACGGCCCTGGCGAGCTGGTTCAGATTGCTGGCCAGTCGTGAAGAGCCAAGCACGCCAAGCAAGCGACCGAGGGCTTCATGGTCCTGCACCGGGCGGTATCCACGCGCTCTGCGCATCGGTGCACCGTCATCAAGCAGCCGCGAGCGGATGTAGCTTCCCAGCGGCAAACCGCCGGCAGCGCCTTCCAGCCGCCGCCGTTCGGCGGCCGTCAGCCGCACCGAGAAGGGTACGGACTTCTCCGATGCACCGGCATTCATCATGGCCGCGGCCCCGGCGGATCGGGCGGCGACAGGGCATTGAGACAGGCGTCCCAGTCTGCGAGGGTGTCAAAAAGCTGGTTCGAACTCTCTTCCGTGAGCTCCACCAAAACACACACCATTTCTCGTTCGATCTACATGACAAGTGATCGGCAGGTTCACCAGGAAGAGCGTCGCAATTGAGGCTTCACGCGCGGCGACGCGGTCTGCCAACGGATGATCCACATCTCCGGCTACAGCAATACCCTTTTTGACAATCCAGGATGAAGCATGATTGTATTTGGAAATACAATGCGAGCTCGTCTATTCAAGTATCGAAAATGAAGCTTATTTAACCGCACACCGATCGCGCTAAAATAAAATAGAACTTCAAGTACTTGCTTGGCATTGAGCGCGCCATCGGTCCCTATAACTTCATTGTATTTCGTCTCAAAGGTCTCACTGCTCATGGTGAGGGAGCGTTTGTGGGCAAAAACCTCCATTATTCTCTCAAAATCCGGCAAAATCATATGGCATTCGTCGAATATTTCTTGAAAAAAGTACCTTGAATATTCATCAGCTTGGGCGACTATATCGCTGTTATCAATTTTCTCCCGACCCTCGGCTACCGCACGAAGACTGCAAAGCTGAATGAATTTCAAAATATCTCTCGGGCGACTATGGGTATGGTCCAGCATATAATCGAAAAGGCCCTGTTGTTGCCCGGATAACCTCGATTTCATGCTACTTGTCTGAATGGGGCCGCCTGAGTTATTGCGCAGGAAATTAAATACCGGTGCGTCGCCGGTCATGCGGTAGGTGACAAGGTTCGTGAGCTGGGCGCGTGACCAGGTGAGGTCGAATACCCCATCGCTCCACTTGTTTTTATCGGGATCGACAATTAGATCAAAAATATCATCTCGAAGAAGAACAATTGGTTTTATTCTGCTTTTGTTAAATGAGTTGGCAATCTGCGTTGATGCTCTAATAAGTCCCCGAAGAAGCAAAAAATAATTTGAATCTGGAGAACGATTCTCAAGTCCAGTATAATCTTCGTGTAATTCATCAAAAATAACAAATACCTCGGTATCGCCAAGTTTTGTTAGCAGAAATTCCTCTAATACAATAACTCGATCCCGAAGTGAGAGATTCCTGCGCACGGAAGAGTCGGATCTGCTATACTCCCCACCGATCGTGAATGCAGAAACCTTGAAACCAGTGGACATCCAATCTCTCACCACACGATCAAGTGCAATAGAAGGATTTGATGGAAACTGTTCTCGGAGTACCTCGCGTGTCTTAAGATCGACTAGAGAGCTTCGTGACAACAGAAAACAAACATTAGAATACACAAGAAACTTCCAAAGAGTAATATAATGAGATGGTTTAGGGAAATTCGTATCTTTGAATTCGTAGAGAAAATTAAAGGGAAAGTCCTTGAATGAAAGTACACAGGCCAGGATCTTAGAGTCTTCGCGAGCGGCACGCACAAGTGTCTCGGCAATAGAGGTTTTTCCAGAGCCCTTTCGTCCAATAACGATACTCCTCAATCCGGATCTAATCTCTTCAAATCCGTCGAACTCGTAGAACAAATCACCCTCTTCTTGCGAAGCGTCTAGCCTCCAGTGGGTCGCAGCTTCTAGAATTTCTCGGTTTGTATTCAAAGAAGCAATCTCCGTATTCGGAGCGCGCGTGTCGCAAGCCATTGATCGGGTCCTTTCCCAGAAGTCCGAAGTTCCCATCTGGGCGGCCCGTCGGCTGCCGATTAATAGCAGAGTAGCCTGATCGTGGCCTGACCGGAAGGCAGTATGCCGACGCTCTCTAGGAATAATTGGTGTCTGAGAGCGGCGTAAGTTCCTTCAGATATTATTGGCCAAGTTATAGTGTATCATAATTGATGAGGATACTGTAGAATATTTGCTACGGAGACCTGGAGTTTTTTATAGCAGAACTGTGGTACAACGGGCGCGCAATAGGATAATAGTCGACCGCTAATGCTGTAGAATGCGCCGTCAGGGTATTCTTTTTATTGTATGCGGTCCGTTAAGGTAGTAGGGGTGATTGGTTCAGTCGCAATCGCACTCAATAAAGGAACTGGTGCGCTGCTATCGGTAGCGCGGGCGATCATGCAGTGAATGGTCAGTTGGTTCTGTTCCCGAGCCCGAGCCCGAGCCCGAGCCCGAGCCCGAGCCCGAGAGCGCTAGAGCTTCCCGTGCGCGAGGCACGACGGAGCGCTCAATGGGCGGTCGACGGGCATGTCTCGCTGAGCGGGACAGCGCGAGGGTCGTGCCATTGGCGCGGTCTTGCTTCGGAAGCTCTTCATTCAGTTTAAGAGGACCTCCCGGATCGATGCGAAGCGTTTCCTCCAGCCATCGGGCGCGCGCGGCATCGACCCGGCTGGGCCCAACGCGCTAGCCTTCCCGCCCCGAGGGAGGAAGGCTGAGCCATGGCCGACAACCACCGACCGACCCACCGGGCCGGGATCTTCGACACGCCCTGCGGTCCCATGATCGCCGTGGTCCGCGGCGACGGCGCCCTGGTCCGGCTGGATTTCTTCGACGGGCGGGACGCCGAGGCCGCCGGCAACCCGACGGACGGGGCGGACTTCATCTGGCGCGGCGGCCGCGTTCGCCGCGACGACGGCGCCGTCGCGGCGGTCGCGCTGCAGCTTGGCGAGTACTACGCCGGCACACGGCGGACCTTCGACCTGGTGCTGGCGCCGGAGGGCAACGCCTTCCTGCAGCGCGCCTGGCAGGCGCTCCGCCAGGTGCGGTACGGCGAGACGGTGTCCTATGGCGAGCTGGCGCGCCGCGTCGATCCGCCGACCTCCGCGCGCGCCATGGGGCGGGCGAACGCCGTCAACCCGATCTCCGTCGTCGTGCCCTGCCACCGCGTGATCGGCGCCGATGGCCGGCTGACCGGCTATGGCGGCGGCCTTCCCCGAAAGGCCCGTCTGTTGGCGCTGGAAGGGGCGTTGCCGGCGCAAGGCCAGGGCGAACTGCCGCTGTCGCCGACCGCGGCAGCGGACCCGCGGTCGTGAGCGGAGGACCGCCGCCGGCCGGGTCGTCGTCGCTGAAGCGAGTCGAGGCCCGGCGGATCGCGCTGGCGGCCCAGGGATTCGCCGCCCGCCGTTCAACCGCGCCGTCCGGTTGGCCGCGCATCGCCCGGGCGATCGACACCATGGGCCTCTTGCAGATCGACTCGGTCAATGTCCTGGTGCGCTCGCACTACCTGCCGGTGTTCTCGCGCATCGGCGCCTATGACCGGGCGCGCCTCGACCGGCGGACCCTGGCGCCGCGCGGCCGGCACCTGTTCGAGTGCTGGGCGCATGAGGCCTCCTTCGTCCCGCTCGACGACCACCCGCTGATGCGCTGGCGCATGGCCCGCGCACGGCGCGGCGACGGCGTCTACAAGGGGCTTGCCGCCTTCGGGCGGGAGCGAGCGGCCTATGTCGACGCGGTGCGGGCGGAGGTGGCGGCGCGCGGGCCGGTGACGGTCGGTGAGCTGTCCGCCCCGGGGGAGCGCAGCGGCGCCTGGTGGGGCTGGAGCGACGGCAAGACCGCGTTGGAGTACCTGTTCGCGGTCGGCGAGGTGACCGCCGCCGGCCGCCGCGGGTTCGAGCGGGTCTACGACCGGGTCGACCGCGCCGTCCCGGCGGAGACGTTGAACCGGCCGACCCCCGATGAGCCGACGGCGATCCGCCACCTGGTGGCGCGCGCCGCGGCGGCGATGGGCGTGGCGACGGAGACGGACCTCCGCGACTACTACCGGTTGCCGGTAGCGGCCTGCCGCCACGCCGTCGCGGCGCTGGTGGAGGACGGCGTCCTGACGCCGGTCTCGGTGGAGGGCTGGGCGCAGCCCGCCTATCTGGCGCGCGATGCGGTGCTGCCCAACAGCCTGGCGCCGACGGCGCTGTTGTCGCCCTTCGACCCGCTGGTGTGGAACCGCGCCCGGGCGGAGCGGGTGTTCGGTTTCCACTACCGCCTGGAACTCTACACGCCGCCGGAGAAACGCCGGTTCGGCTACTACGTCCTGCCCTTCCTGATGAACGGACGGCTGGTCGGCCGCGTCGACCTGAAGGCCGACCGCGCGGCCGGCGCGCTGCTGGTTCAGGGCGCGTTTGCCGAACGGGGCCAGTCGCCGGCACGCATCGCCGCGGCGCTCGCCCCGGAACTCGACCGGCTCGCCGCCTGGCTGGACCTGGCGGGAACCCGGATCACGCCGAACGGCGATCTCGCTGGCCACCTCCGGTCGGGAGGCGGTGTGTCCTGACGCTCGCGTTAGTCCCAGCAACCTAAGATAACGGTGTAATCGTCAGCCATGTCCGCAATATCCGCGAAGCTATGCTGATTGGAATCGCTGTTCTCATGGTAGTCAATGCCGGCTTGCACGAGCATCGCCTCAGCGAACTGTGACTTAACGGCGAAATTCACGTTCTCTGGGACTGAACCGGATGAGGAAGCGACCGATTCACGATCGAGCCTGGCAACAACCACGCCGACGAGGTTGCCAAACCGATCTAGAACCGGTCCACCGCTATTGCCGCTTTGTATGGGAGCCGTAATCTGCATGTATTGTCGATCTGACCCGATACCTGAAAGCGAACTGATCAGTCCATTCGTAATGTTGAGTTCAGGAGCAAGAATGCCGGTCAGCGGATAGCCTGCCGCTACAATTTCTTCTCCTAAACGTATCGCAGATCCGGATCGAAAACGAACATAATGTTCATTTTCTGATGGTGACCAGACTGCAGCTAGGTCATTTGATTCATCAAAATGTCGAATGAATGCATAATCCGATTCCGGTATTCTATCGAATTGATCAACTAGACTATTGGTCAAAGGGTCGATAGATAGTTTAGTTACAAAATAACAACTCTCAACGACATGGAGTGCAGTGAGAATTATACCATCCTCATTTACATAAACACCGCTTCCTGTCCCAACCAGAGATAAATGAGAATCTGATCGTGGGACCGATCCGGACGCTTCTTGATCACCAAACCTCTCTGGTAAGTATGATCTTTCGGGATTTGTGGTGGTTTGTAGGAGAAGTCTCTCAACTGTCGGGTAGTTTCGTGATGGTCTGAGGTTCCGTCGCTCAAAGGGTTGGTATGAATTTGTGATTGCCATAGCTATTGGCATCATCTCTTCATGAACGTTTGCATGCCATAAGATTTTAATCCCTCTAATATATCCTTGATGCAGATGAAATCTCTGATAAAATATAATGTCTCCTTGAATGCCAGACACCACAAACCAGAGATCATGTAAAACACTGTATGTAACTAGTGTTTGCGGATGTAATATCATCTCATCATACCAAGACTGCAAATCGCTCCTGTTTGTTGCATAGAGTTTTAGTGTTTGAATGAGAATAGGATAATCATCGCTGATGAAATCTGTGCCGCCAAATTCATTTTGAATTGAGGAGTTAATCAGGTTACTAGGTAGTTCAAATGAGGTGTAGCTCGCAGGGTCATTTTGAAGCATCAATCCATAGTCGGAGTAGTGGTTCTCCCTCAATGAAAATAGTGTTAAGACCTGAGTGTCATCCAGATAACCAGTCGGTGGGAAACCAAAGTCAGATTGAAAATTCCGAATTGAACGTCTTGTGATCGGCCCGAAATCGCCATCAACCCAGGTATTGTATCCACCAACAAAGATCAACGCTTCTTGTATCATCATGCGTTCGTCGGACGAAAGTGCTGCCTCAATCGAGTTCTCGTCTTCTGCAACGAAGATTTGAGATTCGACGTTCTGCGCTCTCGGCTGATCAATTATTGGCTGTGATTCAGATTCTGTTGTGAGCAGAACAAGCTGAAGGCAGATAGTGCCGCAAGACAACAGTCTGTTTATTGAAAAATGGCCCATAGCGTGACGTCTTCAACTTTGCCGAATTGACGGGCATGAGCTTTAGGGGAAAGCAATCTGGATATTGTATGAGAGGCAGGGAACTGGGGAATGAGGCAGGTCAATCGATCTCCCTGCGGGTGATGGATCATAGGCGTCCGAGATGCCAACGAGGATCAGCGTTGGTGACGGGCCGGCTGCGGTGCGCACTCGGCGAGTGGTTGTTCTTAGTCCCGGCCTAGCGTTTGTCGGATGGTAGGATTGAAGGCGGCACGATGGTCATGCCAACCTGCGGGCTCGGGGACGGAGTCGGTGACCAAAGGAACCGACATCGGATCCGACGACTTGCAAGGGGCGGACCGTGGGCGAGATGCGCAGCGCGACAGACGGCGGATCGGAGGCCGCCGGCGCTGTGTCCGACGCCGACGAAGCGGCGCTGATCGCCGATGTGCGGGCGGGCGACGAGCGGGCCGCCGCACGGCTCGTGCGCCGATACGGCGCGCGCATGTTGGCAACGGCGACACGGCTGTTGGGCGATGCCGCGCTGGGCGAAGACTGTGTTCAGGAAGCCTTCGTCGCCGCGTTCAAGAACCTGCACCGCTTCGAAGGGCGGTCGAGCCTGGCCACCTGGCTGCACCGGGTGACCGTCAACACCGGCCTGATGAAGCTGCGGTCGATGCGGCGCAAGGCGGAAGAGCCGATCGACGACCTGTTGCCCGTCTTCGACGAGAACGGCTGCCGGATCGAGGCGACATGGTCGACGCTGCGCTCGGCCGACGACGTCGTCGCCGACCGGCAGATCCGCGACCTCGTCTTGGCCAAGATCGCCGCCTTGCCGGAGAGCTACCGCATCGTCGTCATGCTGCGCGACATCGAAGAGATGGATACGCGAGAGGTGGCCGAACTGCTGCAGATCAGCGAGGGGGCGGTGAAGGTCCGGCTTCACCGGGCGCGCGCGGCGCTGAAGGCGCTGCTGGAGCCCGTCTTGCGGGGAGAGGCGCCATGAGCGTCTGGTCGATCCTGGCCCGCAAGGCCAAGGGCATCATGCTTCGGCACGGGCCGATGATGATGACCTGCGAGGCGTTCGAGAGCTTCATTCTCGACTACCTGTCGGGCGACCTGCCGCCGGCCAAGCGGCGGATGTTCGAGCTTCACATCAAGATCTGCCGCGAATGCCGCGAGTATCTGGCGGCCTACCGCGAGAGCCTGGCGATGGGCAAGGCCGCCTTCACCGCAGCGAGCGAACCGGTGCCGCCGGAGGTGCCGGAGGATCTGGTCCGCGCCATCCTCGCCGCCCGATCAGCCGACTGACCCGGCCACCGACCGTCAGCCCTGTAACCTCGCCCGCCGACCCACCATCGAAGCGGCCGCGGGACGGGGTTGCACCCCCGCGATCCGCCCAACGCAACAGGCAGGAGGTGCGGCGGTGGCCTACCAACCCATCGAAGACTACGGGATGATCGGCGACATGCACACGGTGGCGCTGGTCGGCATCGACGGCGCCATCGACTGGCTGTGCGTGCCCAATTTCGACTCGCCCAGCGTCTTCGCGGCCATCCTGGACGACGAGAAGGGCGGACGCTTCCGCATCGCCCCGGTCGACGACGGCGTCACCTGCAAGCAGTTCTACTGGCCGGAAACCAATGTCCTGATCACCCGCTTCCTGGCGCCGCATGGGGCGGGCGAGCTGACCGACTTCATGCCCGCGGGCCGGGCGGTTTCCGGTGCCAACCACTGCCATCGGATCATCCGCCGGGTCAGCGCCGTGCGCGGCGCGCTGACCTTCCGCGTCGCCTGCCGGCCGGCCTTCAACTATGCCCGGGACAGCCACACGACGACGGTCGACGCCGACGGCGCCACCTTCGTGTCGCCCTCGCTTACCCTGGGCCTGGGCTCGACCGTCCCGCTCCACGCCGAAGACGGTGCCGCGGTGGCGGAGTTCACGCTGGCGGAGGGCGAGACGGCGGTCTTCGTGCTGCGCCAGATCACCCCCGACATGACCTGCGGCGAGACCGTCAGCCCGGCGGCGGCGGAGGACCTGTTCCGCCGCACCGTCGACTATTGGCGCGGCTGGATCGGCCAGTGCCGCTACACCGGACGGTGGCGCGAGATGGTCCACCGCTCCGCGCTCGCCTTGAAGCTGCTGACCTATGAGCCGACCGGTGCCATCGTGGCCGCGCCGACCTGCAGCCTGCCCGAAGGGGTCGGCGGCGAGCGCAACTGGGACTACCGCTACACCTGGATCCGCGACGCCGCCTTCACCGTCTACGCCTTCATGCGCCTCGGCTTCACCGAGGAGGCGGAGCGGTTCATGCACTTCCTGTCGGACCTGTGCAAGGCGCCGGGTGCCAACGGATCCCTGCAGATCATGTACGGGATCGATGGCCGCAAGAACCTGACGGAAGAGACCCTCGACCATCTTGACGGCTATTGCGGCTCCCGGCCGGTGCGCATCGGCAATGGCGCCTATGATCAGCTTCAGCTCGACATCTATGGCGAGCTGCTCGACGCCGCCTATCTGTTCAACAAGCACGGCGCGCCGATCTCCTACGATCTATGGACCTCGTTGCGCGCGCTGACCGACTGGGTCTGCGACAACTGGCACCGTCCGGACGAAGGGGTGTGGGAGGTGCGCGGCGGCCAGCAGCAATTCGTCTATTCCAAGCTGATGTGCTGGGTGGCGCTGGACCGCGCCATTCGTCTGGCCGACAAGCGCTCCTTCCCGGCCCCGCGGGAGCGCTGGCTGACCGTGCGCGACGCGATCTATGAGGAGATCATGACCAGGGGCTGGAGCGAGAGCCGCCAGGCCTTCGTCCAGCACTATGGCAGCGACAGCCTGGATGCCGCCAATCTGATGCTGCCGCTGACCTTCTTCCTGTCGCCCAACGATCCGCGGATGCTGGCGACGCTGGACGCCACCTTGGCGCCGCCGGAGCGCGGCGGGCTGACCGCCAACAGCTTGGTCTACCGCTACAATATCGAGGAGACGTCGGACGGCCTCAGCGGCGAGGAGGGCACTTTCAATATCTGCACCTTCTGGCTGGTCGAGGCGATGACCCGCGCCGGCCGCTACGACCGCGCCCGGCTCGACGAGGCCCGGCTGATGTTCGAGCGCATGTTGGGCTTCGCCAACCATGTCGGCCTCTACGCGGAGGAGACCGGCCATCACGGCGAGGGCTTGGGCAACTTCCCGCAAGCCTTCACCCATTTGTCGCTGATCAGCGCGGCGTTCAATCTCGACCGGGCCTTGGGGCCGGGGGCGTGACCGCGGCGGTCCGGCTGCCGATCCGCCCGGGTTCTACATCCTCGCCCAGTTCCTGGGCGGGACCGCCGGCATCCTGCTGGTCTGGGCGGGGCTGGGCGCCGCTTTCGCCGAGCCGCCGGTGTCCTTCGTCGCCACTCGGCCCGGTGCGGCCGGGGTCGCGGCAGCCTATGCGGCGGAGGTGGCGATGGCCTTCGGCCTCATGCTGATGGTGGTGGTCGCCCTGTCGCGGGCGCGCCTGCCGCCACTGTCGGGGATGAGCATAACTCCGCGCGCAGCGTCGCGTCGGCTGTGCCGGCGGCGGACCTCGCCGATCTGTGGCTCTACCTGACGGCCCCCGTGCTGGGCATGTTGGCGGCCGTCGAGGCCTTCCGATTCGCCCGCCTCGGCCGCGCTTGGTTCTGTGCCAAGCTGATCCACGACGACCGCTACCGCTGCATCCACTGTGGCCACCAGCCGGGTCGGCGGTAGGGCCCCCTAGTGCCAACGCGGTTCCGTCGATCGTCGGAGGGGCGATTGAGCGATCGCTGACGATCGCCTTGCACGATTGTTCGGCTCGATCGTAGGAATGTTTCGGGCAAACGTTCCTTCGTTGCTGACTTCCAGCATCCGAGTCCGACATGACGACCGATCGATCCGTCCCGATGCGGGGCGCGCCCCGGGTGGCCGCCCGCCTGCGTCCGGTCCACGCAGTCCGACGCCTGCGGGCCGCCACCCTGGCCAGCACGGCGCTGATCGGCGGGGTGGCGTGGATAGGGGGTTGGGGACCGCCCGCTTCGGCCGCCGTCTTCGACGTGTCGACCGAGGCGGAGTTGCGGGCCGCCATCTTCGCCGCCAACACGAACGGCGTGGACGACACGATCAATCTGGCCGGCAACATCACGCTGACCCAGTCGCTGCCGATGATCACCAACAATGTCGCGGTGGCGGGCGGCGGCCATACGTTGGATGCCAACAATGCGGGCCGTGCCTTCTTCGTGCAGGCGGGGACCGTGACCCTCTCCGACATCACCATCGACAATGCGCGCGCCCAGGGCGGCAATGGCGGCGACGGTGTGACGAGCGCGAACGGCGGCGGCGGTGGTGGCGGCGGTCTGGGCGCCGGCGCTGCGGTGTTCGTCAACACCGGCGCCAACGTCACGCTGTCGGGTGTCACGCTGGGCAACGCCTCGGCGATTGGCGGGGCCGGCGGGAACGGAGACCCGGGCGTCGTCGACCAGGGCGGTGGCGGTGGCGGCGGTGGCCTGGGGGGCAATGGCGGCGCCGCGAACCCCAACGGGCTCGCCGGCGGCGGGGGCGGCGGCTACGAAGGCGATGGCGGCCGGGCCGGCGGCGTCGGTGTGGGCGGCGGCGGTGGCGGCGGCGGCGAGTTCGGCGGCGGCGGCGAGGGCAACCGCGGCGGTGGCGGTGGTGGCGGCCAGCAGGGCAATGGCGGCAATGGCGGGGGCGACGGCGGGGGTGGACCCGGCGACAGCGGTGGTGGCGGCGGTGGTGGCGCGACGGCCGATGGCGGTGACGCCTCCAGCGGAACCATCCCCGCGCCCGGCGGCACGGGCGGCGGAGCCGAGGGCGGTGCCGGTGGCCAGAGCGGAACCCCTGGTACTGACGGCGCCAGTCTAGGCGGCGGCGGCGGCGGTGGCAGCGGTCCCTTCGCCGGGGGAGCCGGCGGGTTCTCCGGCGGCGGCGGCGGCGGTGCCAGTGGTCCGAGCGCCGGCGGTGCCGGTGGCGTCGGCGGTGGCGGCGGTGGCGGTGACCTGGCTGCCGGGGCCGATGGTGGAGATTTCGGCGGCGGCGGTGGCGCCGGTGGTAACGGCACCGCTGGGGGCACCGGTGGCTTCGGTGGCGGCGGTGGCGGCGGCCGGGTGACCGGCGGCGACACCGGTGGTGCGGGCGGGTTCGGCGGCGGCGGCGGTGGCGCGCAGAATGCCGGGGCCGGCGGCACCCTGGGCGGTCAGGGCGGCGCCGGCGTCGGTGCCGATGGCGGCGGCGGGGCAGCACTGGGCGGTGCCGTGTTCGTGCGTGACGGCGGCAGCCTGATCATCACCGATGGCAGCTTCGCCGGCACCTACGGCGCGACCGCCGGCACCACCGGCGGCGCCGGTGGGGCGACGGCCGGCACCGCGCAGGGACAGACGATCTTCCTGGACGGCACCGGCACAATCTCGCTGGACATCACCACCGGTAGCCAGGCCATCGCCGGCGACGACGCCGTCGCCGGCGCCGGCGATCTGGCCAAGACCGGCGCCGGCACCCTGACGGTGTCGGGCACCAACACCAGCTTCACCGGCACCACCACGGTGACGGCCGGCACGCTGGTGGTGGACGGCTCGCTGGCGGCGGTGACGGTCGGCGCCGGCGGCACGCTGGCCGGCGGCGGCACCATCGGCACGCTGATCACCGGCGGCCGGGTGGCGCCCGGCAACTCCATCGGCACGTTGG
This sequence comes from Alphaproteobacteria bacterium, assembly GCA_028284045.1. Lineage (GTDB taxonomy): Bacteria > Pseudomonadota > Alphaproteobacteria > DSM-16000 > Inquilinaceae > JANQSN01. The sequence continues at coordinate 70,169 of JANQSN010000053.1, forward strand.
CGAGCGGGCCTGCGACCTTCAATGCCGGCAGCGTGCTGGCGGTGGAGATTTCGCCGTCGGCCGCCGACCTCCTGGACGTCACCGGCACCGCGACGGTCAACGGTGGCATGGTCGAGGTGACGCCCGAGGCCGGCAGCTATGTCGACGGCCGGCGATACACCATCGTGCGGACCTCCGGCGGCGTTGCCGGGACGTTCGACGGCGTCGGCTACGCGGCCGGCCAGGGCCTGAGTTTCTTCGACGTGTCGTTGCTCTATGAGGCCAACGACGTTCTGCTGCTGCTGACCCGCAACGCGGTGGGCTTCGCGGACGTTGCCACCCCGCCGGAGCTTGGCGGCACGGCGGCGGCGCTGGATGCGCTGGAAGCCAACCCGACACCGGACGGCCAGGCGCTGTTGCAGACGCTATTCGCGCTGGACGAACCCGGCGTCGCCGATGCCGTGGAGCAGCTTTCGGGCAGCGGCCTCGGCGGTCCGGGGCAGACGGTGCAGAGTGGCAGCCAGGGCGCGCTGTCGATCCTGACCGGTGGCGGCACGGTCTCCGCCTTCGGGGCCTCGGGTGGCGGGGGCTCGGGCGTGGCGGGCGCCGGTCTGACCCAGTTCGCGATGGCCGATACCGGTGCGGCGGGTCTGCTTGCCGGATCGGAGATGATCGCCTTCGCGGGGGCGGGCGGTTCCGAGCCGTCGGGCGGGCGGATGGAGGACACCACGGCCTGGATCCAAGCCTTCGGCGGCTTCGGATCGCGCGACGCCAACGGCGCCGCCGATGCCGTCGACCGCCAGTATGGCGGGGCGATCGGTGGCCTGCGCTGGGCGGTCGACGAGACCCTCGATCTTGGCATCGCCGTCTCCGGCGTCGTCGGCCGGACGGAGACGCAAGACGGCCGCGTCCGCACCGACACGACGTCTGTGATGGTGGCGGGGCACGCCAACTGGACGCCCGAGGGACCCTGGCGCGTCGACGGCGCGCTGGGCTTCGCCTATCACCGCTTCGACAGCGACCGGCAGCTCGGATTCGGCACGTTCCAGGCCACCGCCACCGGCGACCGCGGCGGCTATGAGGTGGTCGGCGACCTGTCGGTGCGCTACGACGTGCCGCTGAGCGACGTGACCTTGTCGCCGATCGCCGGGTTGGGCGTGTCCTGGCTCTACGAGGACGCCTGGCAGGAGAGCGGGGCGGGCGGGGCCAACCTAGCCTTCGACGTGGAGACGACGGTCCGCGTGCAGCCTCGGCTGGGTTTGGGTCTGGCGACCGATATCTCGCTGGGCGACGGGCTGACGCTGACGCCGCGGGCCGAGGCGCTGTGGGTCGCTGAGCTGGCGGACCGCGATGGCAGCACCACCGCCCGCTTCGCCGACACCACGGCGAGCTGGCGCGTGCCGTCGGTGGAGGAGCCGAGGCACAGTGCCGCGGTGGCGCTCACAATGGATCTCGCCAGCGAAGAGGACTGGGCGGTCTCCGCCGGCTATGCCGGGCGCTTCGGCGGCGGCGCGCAGGATCACGGCTTCCTGGTCGGCGCGCGTCTGTCCTTCTGACCGGTCGACTGCGGCCGCGTCGGCGGCTTGCCCACCGCGCAACCATCCGGTCCTCTGGTGCATCCAAGCGGCGGCGGGTCCGGGCGGGTCCGCTCGCAAGGGAACGCGCCATGGGGGACGGCATGACCGATCAATACGACGCCATCGTCATCGGCAGCGGGGCCGGGGGCGCCGCCGTGGCCTACGCGATGGTTCAGGCCGGCCGGCGCGTCTTGATGCTGGAGAAGGGTGGGTCGCTGCCGCGCGACGGGTCGACCATCGACACCAAGGCGGTGTTTCAGCAGGGCGCCTTCAAGAACACCGTGCCCTGGGTCGACGGGCAGAACCGCCGCTTCATCCCCGGCGAGTACTACAATGTCGGCGGCAAGACGAAGTGGTATGGCGCGGCCCTCCTGCGCTTCTCGCCGCACGAGTTCGCCGCGGACGAAGCCCACCAATGCCTCGCTTGGCCGTTCGGCTACGAGACCCTGGCGCCCTACTACGATCGTGCCGAAGCGCTGCTGCACATCGACCGCTTCGACAACGAGCCGCAGCTTCAGGCCCTCTTGGACAAGATCAGCGCCGCCGATCCCACCTGGCGGGCGGAACCGCTGCCGCTGGGTCTGCGTCGCGCGATCCTCGATGATCCGGAGGAGGCGAAGCATTTCGACGGCTACGCCTCGGTCTCCGGCTACAAGTCCGATGCCGAATGGTGCCTGCTGAAGCACATCGAAGAGGCGCCGACCTTCACGCTGCTGACCGGCAAACCGGTGTCGGCGCTGCTGCCGGCCGGCGACGATCCGGCGGTCATCGGCGGCGTGCGCTGTGCGGACGGTACAACCTATCGGGCGTGCCAGGTGGTGTTGGCTGCGGGGGCGATGACCTCGCCGCGAATCCTGGAGGATTATCTCTACGAGACCGGGCTGGCCGCCGGCCTGCCGAGCGCCGGTGTGGTCGGCAGCAACTTCAAGCTGCACATCAACTCAGCCGTCCTCGGCTTCTCGCCCTTCACCCATCATGACGTGCTGCGCAAGACGGCGATCCTGTTCAACGACGCCTTCCCGCATTCGACCGTGCAATGCCTGGGCTGGATCGACGGCGACATCCTGGGCGCGCAACTGCCCGCCGCCGTGCCGAAATTCGTGCTACGCGCGGCAGGGGCGCGGGCCATCGGCTTCTTCGTGACGACGGAGGATGGCTCGCACGCCGACAACCGCATCGTCTCCTGCGCCGGCACCGGCACGCCGGTGATGGACTACGACCTGCACCGCATCAAGGCCGCTCACCGCGAGCACCGGCGCGTGGTCGGTGCCTGGATGGGCCGGCTGTTGCGTGCCGGGCTGGTCGGCGTTGACAAGTATATGGGGCTGGCCGGCACGGCCCATGCGCTGGGCAGCCTGGTTACCGGCCGCGACCCAGCGCAATCGGTGGTGGATGCCGACGGCAAGGTGCACGGGATGGCGGGGCTCTATGTCGGCGACGGCAGCGTCCTGCCGCGCTCCAGCCGGGTCAATCCGGCGCTGACCATCTATGCCTGGGGCCTGCGCCTCGGCGACCATCTGGCCGCCGCGGCGTGACGAAACCGCGGGCCGGACGCGATACCCGTCCGGCCCGCGGCTCTGCTGCGGTCACCCGCGGGCGAGCGAGCGGCCCTTGGCGTTGAGGTCGACGAACGCCTCGTCCAGGCGGGTCGCCTGGCCCAGCTCCGCGGCGCGCAGCCATTTGCGCGGATCGTAGAACTTCTTGTAGGGCTCGTCGGTCTGCGGATCGACCTGATACTTGAAGGCCGCCGAATGCTCGTCGACATACTTGCCGACCGGCTCTGAGAAGGCGAACTGGGTGTCGGTGTCGATGTTGAACTTGAAAACCCCGTAGTCCAGCGTCTCGGTGATCTGCCCCTTGTCGGAGCCGGATCCGCCGTGGAACACCAGGTTCAGCGGGTTGGGGCCGTCGCCATGCCGCTCCGCCACCAGGGCCTGGGAGTTCTTCAGGATCTCCGGCCGCAGCTTCACGTTGCCCGGCTTGTAGACGCCGTGGACATTGCCGAAGGAGGCGGCGACGGAGAAGAAGCCGATATCGCGCAACTGCTCGAACGCCTGCAGCACGTCTTCGGGCTGAGTGTAGAGCTTGGAGTTGTCGGCGCTGTCGTCGTACTCGCCGCCGATCCCGTCCTCTTCGCCGCCGGTGACGCCGAGCTCGATCTCGATCGCCATGCCGATCGCCTGCATGCGCTTCAACAGGCGCTCGCACTCCGCCAGGTTCTCCTCGATCGGCTCTTCCGACAGGTCGAGCATGTGCGAGCTGAACAGCGGCTTGCCGGTCTCCCGATAGAAGGCCTCGCCATGGTCCATCAGCCCCTCGACCCAGGGGATCAGCTTCTTGTTGGCGTGGTCGGTGTGCAGCACGACGCAGACGCCGTAATGCTCCGCCATCGTATGGACATGGCGGGCGGCCGACACGCCACCCAGCACCTTGGCCAGCGCGCCGTCGGGGAAGCCTTGCCCCGCATAGAACTGCGCGCCGCCGTTGGAGAGCTGCAGGATGACGTCGGCGCCGTTGCGCGCCGCTGCCTCCAGCGTCGCGTTGATGGTGCTGGTATTGGTCACGTTGACCGCGGGCAGGGCGTAGCGGCCGGCCTTGCAGGCGTGCACCAGGGTCTCGTAGTCCTTGCCGGTGACCACCCCCGGCTTCAACGAGGCAGTCAGGGTCGTGTCCGGAGCCATCGGGCCATCCTTCATCGATTGCGGGATCGGGCGCGCGGGCGCGCAGTCTACGACATCGCGTCGTCGATCGCACGCCTGACACGGGTCTGTCCCTCGGCCTTGCCAACCTGGCGCGTTTCGGAAATGATCCCGGCCGTTCGAGACGGCCGGCCGTGCCGTTTACCACGAAAAGGATGCCGCCGCGCATGGCGAAGGAAGATCTTCTGGTTCTGGGCGGGACGATCATCGAGAAGCTGCCCAACGCAATGTTTCGCGTAAAACTTGAAAACGATCACGAGATTATCGCCCACACCGCCGGCAAGATGCGCAAGCACCGCATCCGGGTGATGGCCGGCGACAAGGTGGACGTGGAGATGACGCCCTACGACCTGACCAAGGGCCGGGTGATCTTCCGCCACAAATAGGCACGTCGCCGCACCGGCCCTATTTACGCTTCCCGTCGAGCGCCGTTTCCAACCGCTCCGAAATCGTCCGGAACGCCTTGATTCGGGCGTGGCGCTTGCAGTTCGCCTCCAACAACGTCCAGGGCGCGATATGCGTGCTGGTCTGGGCGATCATGTCGTCGATCGCCGCCTCGTAGTCCGCCCAACGGTCGCGGTTGCGCCAGTCCTCCTCGGTCAGCTTCCAGCGCTTGTAGGCCACCTGCTCGCGCTGGCGGAACCGCTGAAGCTGCTCGTCCGGCGAGATGTGCAGCCAGAACTTGGCGACGATGGTGCCGTGCTCGATGAGCTGGCGCTCGAAGTCGTTGATCTCCGAGTACGCCCGCCGCCAGTCGCTTTCTTCGCACAGCGTCTCCACCCGCTCCACCAGCACCCGGCCGTACCAGGACCGGTCGAACACCGTCACCCGGCCGGCCCGCGACAAGTGCCGCCAGAAGCGCCACAGGTAGTGGTGTGCCCGTTCCTCGTCCGTCGGGGCGGCGATCGGGATCACGGCGAAGTCGCGGGCGTCGATGGCGGGGGCGAGGCGCCGGATGGTGCCGCCCTTGCCGGCGGCGTCCCAGCCTTCGAAGACCAGCACGATCGATCGGCCCGCGGCCTTGGCGCGGCGGTAGAGACCGTTGAGCCGCGCGCGCTCCGCCTGCAGGGCCTGTTCGTAGGGCTTTCGGGCCAGCGTGGCGGACAGGTCCAGCGTCGTCAGCACGTTGGGCTGCTTGGGCAGCGCGACCGGCGTCTCCGCCCCGGCGCCGGCCGCCACCGCCTTGGACGGCTTCGACGGTCTCGCCTCCGCCCGGTTCTCGGTGCGGTCGGCGATGTGGCGGGCCAGCCGGTCGCGCAGCGTGGTCAGCACGGTCAGCGAGCGGTAGTTGCTGTCCGCGCCCTCGACGATCACCCAGGGCGCATGGCCCTGGCTGGTGCGCATGATCGTCTTCTCGGCGATGACGATGAACCGGTCGTAGTGCTTCCAGTTGCGCCAGTCTTCCTTGGTGACCCGCCAGCTCTCGTGCGGGTCGCGTTCGAGCTGCTTCAGCCGCTTCTTCTGGGCCGGCTGGGACAAGTGCATCCAGAACTTGACGATCAGCGCGCCGGCGTCGGCGAGCTGGCCTTCGAAGGCGTTGATGCGGGCGTACATGCGCTCCAGCGCGGCCTCGTCCAGCTCGCCATAGACGCCGCCCAGCACGGGGCGCGAGTACCAGGAGCTTAAGAACAGGCCGGTGCGCCCGGCCGGCGGCAAGTCACGCCAATAGCGCCAGAAGTCGGGCCGTTCGCGTTCCTCGTCCGACGGCGGGCCATAGGCGCGGGTGACCAGCCAGCGCGGGTCCATCCACTCGCTCAGCAGGTTGACGCTCTCGCTCTTGCCGGCGCCGTTCACGCCGGCGAAGACGACGATCACCGGGAAGGGACAGCCGCGCAGCGCCTGCTGCAGCTCCACCAGCTCGATGCGCAGCGGTGCGGCGGCTTCGCGGAAGGTTTGCTTGTCGATCTTGCGTCCGACTTCGGCGGTCCGGAACATTCGATGGGCAGCCCGGCGCGGGAGGTGGGCCGAGCGGTCGTGGGACCGCTCAGCCGTCGAGCATGATCTCGATGTGCGCCTTCAAGGAGTTGGCGATGAAGCAGGCCCGGTGGGCGCGATGGTGCAACGCCCGTTCCGCCTCCCGGTCCGGTGCCGGGGCACCGTAATGCGCCTGCGGTTTCAAGGTGATCTCGGTCAAAGCCATGCGGCCTTCATCGTTGCGCGCCATGACGCCGACGGCGTCGTCCCGATAAGTTTCGATACGATAGCCGGCCTTCTGCGCGAAGTAGAGGAAGAATAGCATGTGGCAGCTTGCGGCCGCCGCGACGACGGCTTCTTCCGGGTCGACGGCGGACTCTACCGAGTACGGCGGCGGCATGCTGTGCGGGGCCGACGATGCTGCGATCTGGGCGCCGCCGTCGAAGCTCCAGACATGGCCGGTCGGGTAGTAGCCGTCGGACGTTGCGTCGCCGCTGGTCTGCCACCGCACGGTGGCCTTGAACTGCGCCATGGTCGATCCTCCGATGGCTGGCGGCGTTGCATCCAAGCGCGCAGTCTGGCGCGATGTCGCGATCGGCGAAACCGATCTTCGGGGGGCGCCTGCCGACGCGGCGCGGACGGGGAAGGGGGGAAACCACCATGCAGGTGATCGGGGCGTCTCAAGTGATCGACGCCTTGCCCTGGCGGCCCTTGATCGAGGGCCTGCGCGCGGCGTTCCGCTCGCCCTGCCGGACGCCGACCCGCCATCACCACACGATCGATTGTCCCGGCGAGCCGGCGCAGACGCTGCTGGTGATGCCGGCCTGGCAGGAAGGCGCCTTCACCGGGGTCAAGCTGGCGACGGTCGCGCCGGGCAATGCCGCGCGCGGGCTGCCCGCGGTCGACGCCAGCTACCTCCTCGCCGACGGCCGGACCGGGCGCCATCTGGCGCTGATCGACGGCGGCGAGCTGACCGTGCGGCGCACCGCGGCGGCGTCCGCACTGGCGGCGGACTATCTGTCGCGCACCGATGCCCGCCACCTGGTCATGGTCGGCACCGGCCGCTTGGCGCCGAACCTGGTGGCGGCGCATGCGGCGGTCCGGGCGATCGACCGGGTGACGGTGTGGGGACGCGACCCGGCGAAGGCGGTGGCCCTGGCCAGGCGGCTCGAACGGCCGGGCCTCGATGCCGCGGCCACCGACGATCTGCCGGCCGCCGTGGCGGCGGCGGATATCGTGAGCTGCGCCACCTTGTCGTCGGAACCGCTGATCCGGGGCGAGTGGCTGCCGCCGGGCGCGCATCTCGACCTGGTCGGCGCCTTCACCCCGACGATGCGCGAGGCGGACCATGCGGCCCTGGCCCGTTCGCGGGTCTTCGTCGACACCCGCGACGGCGCGTTGAGCGAGGCCGGCGAGATCGTGCAGGCGATCGCCGCCGGGGTGCTGCGGGCGGAGGACATCGCCGCCGACCTGATCGAGCTGACGGGTGGGCACAAGGCCGGCCGCGCTACGCCGGGGGAAATCACGGTCTTCAAGTCCGTCGGCGCGGCGCTGGAGGATCTGGCGGCCGCCATGCTGGTCGTCCAGGCGACCCAAGAAGAAGGCGCGCGCCAGCCGTTGCCGGATACTTGACAGCCGCGGGGCGGCGCGCCCTCATGACGGGTGGAGGCGGTGCCGGCGGCCCCGCCCGAACGCTCACGCGGGAGTGGTCGTCATGGCCTCGCGGTCGACTTTTCTCTTCGATCGATGCGGTTTGTTCGGTGGATGCGGGACGGCGATGCTGGTGCTTTGCTTGGCCGGCGTCCCGGCTGAAGCCCAGGACGAGGCGTTGGAGGGCCGCTGGGCGGCGGAAGGCAGCCTGGACGGCTGCGCCAGTCCGGCCTTCGTCATCCAGGGCGACACGCTGACCCCCGGGGGCAGCGCTCCCTGGGCGATCAGCGAGGACGGCCTGTTGTTGACCGTGACGCCGCCGGAAGACTGCATCGAGTGCGAGCGCGCGCCCTTCGACATCATGCCGGATGGCTCGCTTCAGCGTTTCGTGGAGGGCGAAGTGGAGCGCTTCGTCAACTGCGATGCCGAACCGCCGGCGGACGTGGCGCTGGAGACGGCCGCGCTGGGACCGTCGCCCGATCAGGAACCGGCGTCGGAGGCCTGGGCGGTGCGCACCGGCGATGGTGTCGCGGAGGCGTACTTCTCCACCGGGGAGACGACGCTGGTGGTCGGCTGCCGGCCGGGGCCGACGACGGCCTATGTCCGCTACTATCCACGCCGCGGCTTCCGGTTCGCCGAAGTGGTCACGCCGCGTGGCCCGGTGAACATTCTGTTCGGCACACGCCATCCCGAGTTCGGGGAGTTCACCAGCACGCACAACTTCGACGGGTCGGTCGACGACCTGCGCGTCTACTACGAAGGTGCGTGGTCGGCCGCCGACGCGTTCTTCGTGCGGGAGGAGGGGTTCCGCCTGATCGCCGGCCTGCGCACGGGTGAGGAGGCGTCCGTGCAGGCTCCCACCGTTTTCGAGGATACGGGCGCACGTGCCTATGTCGACACGTTCCCCCTCGGCGGGTCCGGCCGCGCGATCGGCGAGGCGATGAGGGCCGGGGGCTGCGGCGGCTTCCTCGCCGCGACCGAACAGGCGATCCGCGCCGGCACCCAACAGTAGGTTAGGCGGTTGCGCCGGCTTCAGGCGATCTCCGCCGGGTCGCGCGCCACGGGTGGGATCTCGTCGACGTTCTGGCCCAGCACGTCCCGCACCGACAGGATGCCGACCAGGTTCTGCTTTCCGGCCTCGATCGTCTGGTCCACCACCGGCAGATGACGCAGCCTGAGTTCGCGCATGGTGCGAATGGCGGCGTCGATGGGTGTGTCGGGCTCCACGAAGATCGGGCTTCGGGTCATCACCCGCGCCACCGAGGTACGGTCGATGTCCCGGCCGTCGGCGACGACGCGGGTCACCAGATCGCGTTCCGTCAGCACGCCGGTCAACTGACCGTCCTCGACGATCACCACCGCGCTGACATTGTAGGTGCGCATCCGCTTGGCCGCCTCGCTGACCGGCAGGTGGGGCCGCATGGTCACCACCCGGCGGTTCTTCAGCACGTCACCTACCCGATGACCGGTCATCCGCAGGCCTCGTCTTCGGCTGGAGGGATCGGATCGCATGGAGCGGCAAGAACCGCCCAGCGACCCGCCAATCCTAACGCTTGCAGGCCGTCAGCGCGATGGCGGATCGGCGAGGCCGGCCCCTATGGCGGCGGCGCGGGCGAAGCCCGGGCGTTCGCCGATCCGCGCGACATAGGCATCCCGCGTCGCGTCGGCCGGCAAGAGATCGAAGGCGCGGCCCCAGCGCAGGGCCTCCGCCCACAGGATGTCGGCGGCCGTGAAGCGATCGCCCAGCAGGAAGGGACCGGGTGCGAGCTGCTGATCGATCGCCGCCATCATGCCGTCGAAGGTGCCATAGGGCGATCGGCCGTGCGGCTCGGTCGACCGTTCCAGCCCGCGGTCGATCAGCGCCGGCTCGTAGGCTGCCGCGTAGAACACCATCCAGCGCAGATAGGGACCGCGCAGCGGGTCGCCGATGGGCGGCGCCAGCCCCGCCTGCGGGTACCGGTCGGCGAGATGGAGGAAGATCGCCACCTGCTCCGTCACCACCGCGTCGCCATCGCGGATGGCCGGCACCTTGCCGAGCGGATTGATGGCGAGATAGGCGGGATCGCGGCCCGCGCCGGCCCGCACGTCGACGACCTGCAGGCGGTAGGGCACCGCCAGTTCCTCGATCAGCACCAATGTGGTGTCCGCCCGGGTCCGCGGTGCGTAGAAGAAGGTCAGGTCGCTCTCGGGCATCGGCATCGCCCCGGCGTCGCCCGGTCAGCGGGCGGATACGGTGGTCTGCTCGGCGACCCGCCGGGCGAGGCTGGAGCGCGGCACCAGCATGTGGAAGCGCCCGCGCGCCTGCATTCCGCCGGCCAGCTCTCCCGCGGCGTCGCCCGCGCCCCAGAACAGATCGCCGCGCACCGGTCCGCGGATCGCGCCGCCGACATCCTGGGCGACCACCAGCCGCTGCAGGCGGCCGTCGCCGGTCGGGGCGTTGCGCAGGTCGATCCACAGCGGCAGCCCCAGCGGGATGTAGTCGCGGTCGACCGCGATGCTGCGTCCGGCGGTCAGGGGCACGTCCTGAGCCCCGCGCACCTCTCCGTCGCGCAGTTCGAAGAAAATGAAGGACGGGTTGAGGTTCATCAGGTCCTGCGCCTCATCGGGGTGGCGATCGAGCCAATCCCGGATGAACTGCATGGACATGTTCTCCCGCGTCGTCTCGCCGCGGTCGATCAGCGCCCGGCCGACGGCGTAGTAGCGGTGGCCATTCTGCCCCGCATAGCCGAGATGCACACGGCTGCCGTCGGTCATGCGGGCATAGCCCGACCCTTGGATTTCCAGGAAGAAGGCGTCGACGGCATCGTCCACCCACAGAATCTCCAGCCCACGGCCGGCCAGCGCGCCGTCGGCGATCTGGGCGCGCGGGGGCAGCCGTCCCGATCGACGGGGCGGCAGGCGGTAGATCGGGGTGTCGTAGGTCTCCGTACGGCGCCAACTGCCCCGCAATTCCGGCGCGAAGTAGCCGGTGATCAGGCCCTCCCCCGGCACCGCGACCGGCACGAACCAGCGCTCGAAGAACTGGCGGGCGGCGCCGGCATTGTGCGCCGGGATGCTGCGCGCCGCCGTGCAGATCTGTCGCCAGTCATCCGACGAGGTGGTGATCTGGCCGAGGCTGGCGCGGACGACCACCGGGCGGTCGACGACGCGGCTGCAGCTCTGCAGCAAGGCCGGCAGCGCCTCGCCGACGCGATCGTCTGTCCAGCCGGTCAGCGGCCGGAAGTCTGCGGCGACCGAAGGCGCGCGGCTGGTCGACGGCGCGTTGCCGCCGCAGGCGGCAAGGCAGCCGATTATCGCCGCAGCCCCGGCCAGGCGGATCGCCAACCGTCGGGTGCGCCGGCCCGGTCGGTGGCCGCTCCGGCGGGGGAAGGCAGAGGAAGACATCGTCGCCATTTCGCTTGATCTCCCGGTCACAGCGCGCGCCGCCCCCAGCTTTCGCCCGACTGTCGCATCAGATGAGAAGATTCAATTTCCAAACACTGGTCCTGCATAAGTGGAAACTGAAACGAAGCGCAAGAGTAAGTGTCGGACACTTGGTCGTGTCTGATTGATAATCGCCGAAAGCCCGCACGGATCCTTGATCTTTGGGGGATGATCTTTGGATCGGGCGAGCCGTCCGCCAGCGTGAGGCCGCCTATCTAGGCCGGCGGCAGTTAACGGACCGTCAAGCAGATTCGCCTAGTCTCGCGGTGAGCGGCGTCGCCGTCGCCAATCTCGCATCGGTACGGAGGCTGTTCGCGCGCGATGTCGTCGAAACCCTTCACCGCCGAGCGTCAGCGCCGCGTCGTTTCGCCGGAACTGCCGGGCGATCCGGCCGGTGCGCTCGGTCAAATCCTCGCCCATCTGGACGAGATGCAACGACGGCTGAACATGGTCGACGGTGACGAGTCACAAGCCGACCCGGAAGAGGCGGAAGCCCCGCCCGAACCGTTGGCCATGTCCATTGGTTCGGTGCTGCCGGAGATCACCGACGTCCGGGTCGTCCACACGCTGTCGGAGCTCTCCGTGCTGCGCCGCAAGGGGGAGGACGACCGCGACCCCTTTGCCGCGGCGGCGCTTGAACTCGACGAAGTGGTGCGCTCGACCGAGAACGCGACCTTCACGATCCTCGACGCCGTGGAGGCGGTGGAAGGGATGATCGACGATATCGCCGGCTTGGTCGGGGGCAATTCGGTGGTCGCGGAGCTGATTTCCCAGGCCCAAGGACGGCTGGCCGGCATCTACCAGGCCTCCGGCTTCCAGGACCTGACGGGTCAGCGCCTCGGCAAGGTGGCCCGCACCTTGCGTTTCCTGGACGAACGCATCGCCCGGCTGGAAGAGGTCTGGACCGCCGATGGGGTCGAACTGCCGCCGCCGGCGGTCGAAGATGCCGTGGACGACGAAAGCCATCTGCTGAACGGACCGCAGAGCGACGAAGAGGCGTTGAGCCAGGACGACATCGACGCCATGTTCGACTGATCGAAGACACCGCGGCCGTAAGGCGCGGACGACGGTCGGGGGCGGGATGGTGGCGCACGACGTGGGGCGGGCAGATGATGTCGCGGACGACCTTCACGAGCGGCTGGATGCCCGCGGTCTCATCTGTCCCTTGCCGGTGCTGAAGGCGCGCAAGCGCCTATCGGCGATGGCGGCCGGCGAGCGGCTGGAGGTGTTGACCACCGATCCGGCCGCGCCGGAGGATTTCCGGCATTTCTGCGAGGCGACCGGGCACCGCCTGCTGGTGCTGGAGGAAGAGGGCGACGCCGCCCGCATGGTCATCGCGCGCCGGCAGGAGTGACCGCGGAACCCCGTCTCAGTTCCCGCTGTTGAGGCGCCGCCAGCGTGCGACGTTGGCGTTGTGCTCGTCCAGCGTGCGGGCGAACGCATGGCCGCCGCTGCCGTCGGCGACGAAATAGAGATAGTCGGAGCGTTCCGGCCGCACCGCGGCTTCCAGCGCGGCCCGGCCGGGATTGCAGATCGGCCCCGGCGGCAGGCCGCGGACCGCATAGGTGTTGTAGGGGGACTCGACCCTCAGATCGGCGCGGGTCAGTGGCCGGCCCAGGCGATCGCGGCCCTCGGTCAGGGCGAAGATCGCCGTCGGGTCGCTCTGCAGCGGCATGCCGCGTTCCAGGCGGTTGACGAACACGCCGGCGATCAGGGCGCGCTCCTCCGGGCGGCCGGTCTCCTTCTCGATGATGGAGGCCAGCACCACCGCCTCTTCGGCCGTGTCGAAGGGCAGGTCGGCCGCCCGGTCGGCCCAGACCTCCGCCAGCGTCGCCGCCATCGCCGCCTGCATCCGGTCGATCACGTCCTGGCGCTGGGTCGCCCGGGTCACGCGATAGCTTTCCGGCAGAAGGCTGCCCTCCGGCGGCGCCGCCGCGATGTCGCCTTCCAACAGCGCCTCCTCGGCCAGGAGGGCGACGATCTCGTGGCTGCTCAACCCCTCCGGGACCGTCAGCAGATGGTCGGTGGTGCTGCCGTCGGCGAGCATGGCGACCGTGTCCCAGGCGCTGACCGCCGGGGGAAAGCGGTACTCCCCGGCCTGCAGGGCGCGGTCGCGGCCCGACAGGCTGATCAGCAGCCGGACCTGCCAGGGATCGTCGATCACCCCGGCGCGGTCGAGCAGCGCGACCATGGTCGACACGCCGGCGCCCGGCGGGATCAGGACGGTGGCGTCGCTGTCCAGCGGGCCGGGTTGGCGGAGCGCGGCCAGGAAGGCCAACGCACCGATGGCGGCGGCGATCGAGAGGCCGGCGAGGAAGGTGAAGGCCCGCGCGGCCAGGGCGATCATCGGCGGCGGGCCCGGCCGGTTGTCAGGACGGCGCGCTGAAGATCAACGTCGCATTCGTGCCGCCGAAGCCGAAGCTGTTGGACAGGGCGGCCCGGACCGGCCGTTCCTGGGCCGACAGCGGCACCAGATTGACGCCCTCGCAGCCCTCCGACGGGTCGTTGAGGTTGAGGGTCGGCGGGATGACGCCGTCGCGGATCGCCAGGATGGAGAAGATCGCCTCCACCGCCCCGGCCGCGCCCAACAGATGTCCGATGGCCGACTTCGTCGACGACATGGCGACATCGGCGATGGCATCGCCGAACAGGCGGCGGACCGCGCCCAACTCGATCTCGTCGCCGACCGGCGTGGAGGTGCCGTGGGCGTTGATGTAGTCGATGTCGGCAGGATCCAGGCCGGCCCGCTTCAAGGCGCCCTGCATCGAGCGCAGCGCCCCATTGCCGTCCTCCGGCGGGGAGGTGATGTGGTGGGCGTCGCCCGACAGGCCGTAGCCGACGACCTCGGCATAGATGCGCGCGCCGCGGGCGCGGGCGTGCTCCAGCTCCTCCAGGATCACCACGCCGGCCCCTTCGCCCATGACGAAGCCGTCGCGGCCCTTGTCATAGGGGCGGGAGGCCGTCTCCGGCGCATCGTTGTAGCTGGTCGACAAGGCGCGCGCCGCACTGAAGCCGGCGAGGCCGAGGCGGCAGACTGCCGACTCCGCGCCGCCGGCGACCATGACATCGGCGTCGTCCAGCGCGATCAGCCGTGCGGCGTCGCCGATGGCGTGGGCGCCGGTGGAACAGGCGGTGACGACGGCATGGTTGGGGCCCTTCAGGCCGAACCGGATCGAGACCTGGCCGGACGCCAGATTGATCAGTGCCGCCGGGATGAAGAAGGGCGAGACCTTGCGGACGCCGCGATTCTCCAACAGCGTCTGGCCGTCGGCGATCCATTTCAGGCCGCCGATGCCCGATCCGATCATCACGCCGGTGCGGAACCGCGCCTCTTCGTCCTCCGGCACCCAGCCGGAATCGGCCAACGCCTGCTCCGCCGCGGCCAATGCAAAGACGATGAACTCGTCGTTCTTGCGCTGTTCCTTCGGCGCCACGAAGTCGTCGGCCTGGAACAGGCCGTCGGCCGTCGGGCCGCGCGGGACCATGCCGGCGATGCGCGACGGCATGTCGGACACATCGAACTGCGTGATCGCCCGAATGCCGCTGTTGGCGTTGATCAGCCGGTTCCACACCGGTTCAAGGCCGACCCCGAGCGGGCAGACCAGCCCCATCCCGGTGACCACGACACGTCGCATTCGCTCTTTTCCCCCTGGCGCCACCGCCGGTTCGCCGTCCTTGGCAGTCGGCCGCGCGGGTGCCGGCGGGCGAGAGCCGCCAGCGCGGCCGTACGAATAGACCCGCGCCGACGACGCGTCACCCGCCGAAGGCCGGCGCCCCGGTCCCGCGCGTCGCTATGGCGCGGTCCCCGCCGCGGCGTGGCCGCCGAGCGGGGGGTGCCGGGCCGGCCCAGTCCTCACGGTGACGTCGCGCCGTGCGCGTCCGAATCCGAGGCTTAGGCCCCGGTGTGCTGCTTGATGAACTCGATCGCGTCCTTGACCGTGAGGATCTTCTCCGCCGCGTCGTCGGGGATCTCGCAGCCGAATTCCTCTTCGAACGCCATCACCAGTTCGACCGTATCGAGGCTGTCGGCACCCAAATCGTCGATAAAGCTGGCGGACTCCGTCACCTTGCTTTCCTCGACGCCGAGGTGTTCTACCACGATCTTCTTTACGCGCTCGCCAATGTCGCTCATAGGCCTCTGCCTTTTATTGCCTCAAGTCGTCTCGTGATGAGGGGATACGTTCTGGGGTTTCAACCGGGGATCCGGCACGAAGCGCCTCGGTCTCCACCTCGGTCTTCGGTCATCGCTGCCTGATGCGTCTTCTCGACCGCCGTGGTCCGAAGGACATTCAGTGAGTTCCGCAGGACATCAGTGAGTTCCACAGGACGTCAGCGACTTCCGTCACCGGCTGCGCCCGCTCGACGGCGCCGGGAGGCCGGCGGACCGCCGGCCGGATGGGCCGGATGGGACGCGGTTCGCGGCCTTTCGCGCCCGCACCCGCAGCAATGTGGGCGTCACATAACATACCTCCAACAGGGTTGCCAGCATCACCCGACCGCCAGCCCGCCGGCAGTGCCGCCGCGGGGCCGGCGGTCGCGTCAGATCATCGCCATGCCGCCGTTGACGTGGATCGTCTCGCCGGTGACATAGCCGGCCTCGTGGCTGGCCAGGAAGCGCACGGCGGCGGCGATGTCGTCGGGCGACCCCATCCGTCCGGATGGGATCTGGCCGGAGATCCGCGCCTTCTGATCGTCGCTGAGCGCGTCGGTCATGGCGCTGGCGATGAAGCCCGGCGCGATGCAGTTCGCGGTGATCCCGCGCGCCGCCAGCTCCGCCGCCAGGGATTTGACGAAGCCGACCAGGCCCGCCTTGCTGGCGGCATAGTTGGTCTGGCCCGGATTGCCGGTGAAGCCGACCACCGAGGTGATGGCGACGATGCGGCCCCAGCGCCGCTTCATCATGCCCCGCACGGCCGCGCGCGACAGGCGCATGGCGGCCATCAGGTTGACCTCCAGCACCCGGGCGAAGTCCTCGTCCTTCAGCCGCATCAGCAGGTTGTCGCGGGTCATGCCGGCGTTGTTCACCAGAATGTCGATCTGCCCGAGCGCCTGTTCCGCCTGGGAGAACGCCTGATCGGCGCCCTCGGCGGAAGACAGGTCGCCCGGTGCCACCACCGCCCGCTCGCCCAGCGCGTCGGCCAACGTCTGCAGCGCCTCCACGCGGGTCCCCGACAACGCGACCCGCGCGCCGCCGGCCAGCAATCCGCGCGCGATCGCCGCCCCGATATCGCCGGACGCGCCGGTAACCAGTGCGCACCGGTCGGTGAGATCGAACATCAAGAAACGCCCCTAACTTTCAGAAATTTCAGTCTGATACGGCCTGAAGTAGCAGTGCGACCGTGCCCCTGCCGTCAGGCGCGGCGGCCGGCGACGGCGCGACCGACCTCCGGTTCCGGGAAAGCCTCCCCGACGAAGGCGCCGATCTCGTCCGGCGTATGCAGGGCGGCGGTGCGCAGCGTGCGGTCGATCCGTCGCGCCAGCCCGGTCAGCACTTTGCCGGCGCCGAGTTCGACCATTTCCTCAACGCCGGCGCCCTTCATGGCAAGCACGCTCTCGCGCCAGCGCACGGTGCCGGTGATCTGCTCGACCAGCAGCGAGCGGATGGTGGCCGGATCGCGCACCGGCTTCGCGACGACGTTGGCCACGATGGGCACGACCGGGGTGTCGATCGTCACATCGGCGAGCGCGGCCTGCATCTCTTCCGCTGCCGGTTCCATCAGCGGACAGTGGAAGGGGGCGCTGACCGGCAGGAGGACACACCGCTTGGCGCCGCGCTGGCCGGCGATGTCGACGGCGCGCTGGACCGCGTCGCGGTGGCCGCTGATGACGACCTGGCCATGCGCGTTGTCGTTGGCGACGGTGCAGACCGCGCCCTGGGCGGCTTCCGCGGCGATCTCCTCGGCCCCTTCCAGGTCGACATTGATCAACGCGGCCATCGCGCCGACGCCCACGGGCACGGCCCGCTGCATGGCCAAGCCGCGACGGCGCAGCAGGCGGGCCGCGTCGGAGATGCTGAGCGCGCCCGCGCCGGCGAGCGCGGAGTACTCCCCGAGGCTGTGACCGGCGACCATCGCGGCCATGTCCGCCAGGCGGTATCCCGTGGCCTCCTCCAACGCGGCGAGCGTCGCCAGCGACACCGCCATCAGCGCGGGCTGCGCGTTCTCGGTCAGCGTCAGCCGGTCGCCGTCGCCCTCGAACATCAGGGCGGACAGCCGTTCGTCCAGCGCCTCGTCGACCTCTTCGAACACGGCGCGCGCGGCCGGCGAGGCGGCCGCCAAGGCCCGCCCCATACCGATCGATTGGCTTCCTTGACCGGGAAAGCAGAAGGCTCGGCTCATCGTCTGGGAACCACCGGGTAGGATCATCTAAGGACCGCGGCAACGAACCATCGGTTGCCGCCATGGGATGTTGCGTCGCACCTATAGAGGGCTGCGTCGAGGTGTCAAGAGACGCGCCCACCACATGGGTAGGCGGGCGCGGCGCTGCAATCTGTCCTTGCGCTGGCGCGTGCGCCCCCTATAGTGCGCGCCCTCACACAAGACGTCTCCTTGCCGACTCGCGAAGGGCCGCGGTCGGCTAGGCACGGGCGGCTGACCCGCCGGCGAAACCCTCGCCGCTCAAGGTCGGGCACAGCGCCGCGCCGCATAACATCCGGAAGGAGAGACCATGCCCTACTACGAATGCGTGATGATCACGCGACAGGACATCTCGTCCTCCCAGGTGGAAACGCTGGCGGCGACCTTCTCCTCGGTGATCGCCGACAACGGGGGCACCGTCGCCAGCACGGAGTTTTGGGGGCTGCGCTCCCTGACCTACCGCATCAAGAAGAACCGCAAGGGGCACTATGTGCTCTTCAACCTGGATTCGCCGCCCGAGGCCGTGAAGGAGCTTGAGCGGCAGATGGGCATTCACGAGGACATCCTGCGGTTCATGACGGTTCGGGTCGAAGCCCTGGAAGAGGGGCCGTCGGCGATGATGCAGCAGCGGCCCGGACGCGACGGACGGGACGGCCGCGGCGACCGCCGCGACCGCCGGGATCGCGGCGACCGGCCGGATCGCGGGGACCGTGGAGATCGGGGCGATCGGCCCGATCGTGGCGACCGTGGGGATCGCCCGGACCGTGGCGAGCGATCCGACCGCGGCGACCGGGCGGCGGCGCCGGCGCCGGCCGGCTGATCGGCTGCGCGGCCCCTGCCTGAACCAACCTGACAATCGAGAGATCGAGGACGACACCCATGGCCGCTGCACCCCGGCGCCCGTTCTTCCGCCGGCGCAAGACCTGCCCGTTCTCCGGCGCCAATGCGCCGAAGATCGACTACAAGGATCTGAAGCTGCTCGGACGCTATATCTCCGAGCGCGGCAAGATCGTGCCCAGCCGCATCACCGCCGTCTCGGCGAAGAAGCAGCGCATCCTGGCGCGCGCCATCAAGCGGGCCCGCCATCTCGCGCTGCTGCCCTACTCGATTCAGTAACGCCGGCCCCAGGGCCGAAGCCGCCGGCGGTCACGCCGCCGGCGCTCGGGAGAGTTCGTCATGGAGGTCATCCTGTTGGAGCGGGTCGCGCATCTGGGACAGATGGGCGACGTGGTTCGAGTCAAGCCCGGCTATGCGCGCAACTATCTGCTGCCGCAGAAGAAGGCGCTGCGGGCGACGTCCGACAACCGCCAGTACTTCGAAACCCAGCGGGTCCGCCTGGAGGCGGAGAACCTGCAACGGGCCGACGAGGCGAAGGCGATCGGCGGGCGCCTCGACGGCGTGTCGATCGTGCTGATCCGCGCGGCCGGGGAGGGCGGGCAGCTCTACGGTTCCGTGTCCGCCCGCGACATCGCCCAGGGGTTGGAGGCGCAAGGCTTCGTCATCGCCCGCAGCCAGGTTGAGATCGCCCGGCCGATCAAGAGCCTCGGCCTGTTCGGCGTCGGCATCGTTCTGCACCCCGAGATCGCCGTCACCGTGACGGTCAATGTCGCCCGGTCCGCCGAAGAGGCGGAGATGCAGCAGGCCCATGGCGGCATGGTCACCGCGGAGATGGTCGAGGCGGCGATCGAGGCGCAGGAGGCCGCGGCGGCCGGATTGGACGCACCGGGGCCGGACGAGACGGATGGCGAGGCGGGCGACTCGGTCGGCGGTGGCGCCGATCTCGGCATCGAGGACGAGTCCTCCGACCGCACCGACATCTCCACCCTGTAGCCGTCGGCGGCCTCGGTCGGCCGCCCGCGATTCCGCGGCCGGTCGCCTCGGCTCTTGGCGGTTGTCCACAGGCTTGTCCACGAGTCGTCCCTGACATCCACAGGGGCGTTGAGCGGACGACACAGGCGGCGCTCGGCCCGTCGGTGCTATCCTTCGGCCCATGGAAACCGACCCCCTCGATCGCGCCGCCGGCGACGGCGGCGGCTGGCCGTCCGGCGATGTCGGCGCCTCCAGCGCCGCCCAGCCCGGCTATCGCGTCGTTCCGTCCAACGAAGCGGCGGAACAGGCGCTGTTGGGCGCCATGCTGGTCAACAACGCGGCGCTGGACCGCGTCATCGACTTCCTCGACGCGCAGCACTTCTATTTTCCGGCGCATGCCCGGATCTTTGACGCCTGCCGCAGCCTGCGCGAACAGGGGCGGATCGCCGACCCGCTGACCCTGAAAGGCGTGTTCGAGCAGGACGGCGACCTTGCCCATGTCGGCGGCGCGGACTATCTGGCGCGCCTGGCGGCCGGGGCCGTCGGCACGGCCATCGCCGGCGACTACGGCCGCGTGATCGTCGATCTGGCGGTGCGCCGCCAGCTCATCGGCGTCGGCGAGGAGATCGTCGAGGACGCCTATCGCCAGGAGCTGGCCTCGCCGGCCGACGAGCAGATCCGCACCGCGGAGGAGAAGCTCTACCGCCTGGCGGTCAGCGGCGACAGCCATGGCGGCTTCCGCGCCTTTGACGGCATCGTCAACGAGGCGCTGGCCAGCGCCACCAGGGCGATCAACCGCGACACCCATCTGACCGGCGTCACCACCGGCCTGCGCGAGCTGAACACCATGCTGGGCGGCCTGCAGCCGTCCGACCTGATCATCCTCGCCGGGCGCCCCTCCATGGGCAAGACGGCGCTGGCGACCAACATCGCCTTCAACGCCGCGCGCGCCTGCCACGAGAAGCAGGGGCGTGAAGGGGCGGTGGTCGGCTTCTTCTCGCTGGAGATGTCGGCCGAGCAGCTCGCCACCCGCATCCTGTCCGACCAGGCACGCATCCCGTCGGAGAAGATCCGCAAAGGGGAGATCCGCACCGGCGACCTGGCGGAGCTGGCGGAGGCCGCGCAGCTCGTCTCACGCATCCCGATGTTCGTCGACGACACTGCCGGGCTGACCGTCAACCAGCTCCGCACCCGGGCGATGCGGCTGAAGCGCCAACACGATCTGGGGCTGATCGTCGTCGACTATCTGCAGCTCATGCAGGGCGGCGCCAAGCAGCGCAGCGAAAGCCGGGTCCTGGAGATCTCGGAGATCACCCGCGGCCTGAAGCTGGTCGCCAAGGACCTCGACATCCCCGTCATGGCGCTGTCGCAGCTCTCCCGCGGGCCGGAGCAGCGGGAGGACAAGCGCCCCCAGCTCGCCGATCTGCGCGAGAGCGGGTCGATCGAGCAGGACGCCGACGTCGTGATGTTCGTCTATCGCGACGCCTACTACCTGTCGAAGCGGGAGCCGTCGCTCGGCACGCCGGAGCATGTCGCCTGGCAGGAAGAGATGGACAAGGTCCACAACGTCGCCGAGATCATCGTCGGCAAGCAGCGCCACGGGCCGACCGGCACCCGCCGGCTGCACTTCCAGGGCGAGTTCACCCGCTTTTCCGATCTTGAGGAACGACCCGGCTTTGAGCCGTGAGGCGTCCTCGGCGGGCGCCCGGCTGACCATCGACCTCGACGCCCTGACGCAGAACTACCGAAGCCTGGCGGACCGCGTCCGGCCGGCGCGGGCCGCCGCCGTGGTCAAGGCCGATGCCTACGGCTTAGGCATCGAGCATGTGGCGCCGGCGCTGGCGGCGGCGGGGGCGGAAACCTTCTTCGTCGCCCTGCCGGAGGAGGGTGTGCGCCTGCGCCGACTGTTGCCGGCGGCGGAAATTGCCATCTTCGCCGGTCTGTTCGGTGGGCTGGAGGCGGACTACCGGGCGCATCGGCTGACCCCGGTGCTCAATCATGCGCAAGACATCGCGCGTTGGCAGGACGCAGCCCGCCGCGCCGATAGGCCCTTGCCGGCGATGCTGCATGTCGACAGCGGGATCACCCGGCTGGGGCTGGACGACGCCGCGGTCGCCCGGCTGGCGGCGGACTCGGCACGGCTGGACGGCATCGACGTCACCGCCGTTCTCAGCCATTTCGCCTGCGCCGACGAGGCCGGGCACCCGATGACGTCCGCGCAGGCCGAGCGGTTCGGCCGGTTGCGCCCGGGGCTGCCGGCGGCGCGCGCCAGCCTCGCCAACTCCGCCGGCATCTTCCGCGACCCGGCCTACCATCTCGACCTGGTGCGGCCGGGCATCGCCCTCTATGGCGGCAACCCGACGCCGGAGACGACCAATCCCATGCGCGCGGTCGTCTCCCTGACGGCCCGAATCCTGCAGGTTCGTCGCGTTGACAGCCCCCTGACCGTTGGATACGGTGCCACGCATCGCGTCCGCGAGCCGGGTAAAATCGCAACGATCGCAATTGGTTACGCCGACGGCTATCGGCGTTCGCTGGGGGGACGGGCGACCGTCCGGCTGGCCGGGCGGCGCTGCCCGGTGGTGGGACGGGTGTCCATGGATCTGACGACAATCGACGTAAGCGCGGTGGACGACCGCGATCTCCATCCCGGCGCCTGGGTCGAGGTGATGGGCCCGGAGGTCGATGCCGACGTCTTGGGCAGCGCCGCGGACACCATCAGCTACGAGATCCTGACCGGTCTTGCCCGGCGCATCGAGCGCGTCTCGGTCGGCGGGGGCGCGGTGGCGCCCGGCACCCGATCGCCCGGCGCATGAACCCGCTTCGTCGGATCGGGCGGGCCGCGCTGGCCTTCCTGAACGGTACCGGGCATTTCGTGCTGTTCATGGCGCGGGCGGTCAGCCATTGCGTGCGCCCGCCCTTCTATCCGCGCCAGGTCATCCGCCAACTGATCGACATCGGCTACTACTCGCTGCCGGTGGTCGGCCTGACCACGCTGTTCACCGGCATGGTGCTGGCGCTGCAGAGCTATTCCAGCTTCGCCGATGTCGGGGCGGAGACGGCGATCGCCACCATCGTCGTCCTGGCGGTGACGCGCGAGCTGGCGCCGGTGCTGGCGGGGCTGATGGTCGCCGGGCGGATCGGCGCGTCGATGGCGGCGGAGATCGGCACCATGCGGGTGACCGAGCAGATCGACGCCCTGACCACCCTGTCGACCAACCCGTTCAAGTATCTGGTGGTGCCGCGCATCGTTGCGGGCACGCTGATGCTGCCCTGCCTGGTGCTGGTCGGCGACATCATCGGCATCTTCGGCGGCTTCCTGATCGGCGTGTACAAGCTGGGGTTCAACCCCGGCACGTTCATCGCCAGCTCGTGGGATGCGCTGGAGACCATCGGCGTCATCTCCGGCCTGGTGAAGGCGGCGGCCTTCGGCTTCACCATCGCGATCATGGGCTGCTATCACGGCTATCAGTCGCGCGGCGGGGCGCAGGGCGTGGGAGCCGCGACGACCAATGCCGTGGTGTCGGCCTCCATCCTGATCCTGGTGCTGAACTACGTGATCACGGAGCTGTTCTTCTCGCGATGAGCGCCGCCGCTGCAACCGATCCCGCCGGCCGGCCGGCGATGATCGCCCTGGAGGACGTCCACAAGGCGTTCGGGCCGAAGCGGGTGCTGAACGGCCTGGACCTCACCATCGGTCGCGGCGAGTCGGTCGTGGTGATCGGCGGGTCGGGCACCGGCAAATCGGTGATGATGAAGAACGTGCTGGGGTTGCTGGAGCCCGATCGCGGCCGCATCATGGTCGATGGGCGCGAGACCACGCATCTGCACGGCAACGAGCGGGTGCAACTGATGCAGCGCTTCGGCATGCTGTTCCAGGGGGCGGCCCTGTTCGACAGCCTGCCGGTCTGGCAGAACGTGGCCTTCGGCCTGATCCAGGGCCGCCATCTCGACCGGCCGGCGGCCAAGGCGATCGCGCTGGACAAGCTGGGGGCCGTCGGCCTCGGCGCGGAGGTCGGCGAGTTGTTCCCGTCGGAGCTGTCCGGCGGCATGCAAAAGCGCGTGGCGCTCGCCCGCGCTATCGCCACGGAGCCGGAGATCATCTTCTTCGACGAGCCGACCACCGGCCTCGATCCGATCATGGGCGACGTGATCAACGACCTGATCGTCAAATGCGTGCGGGAGTTGGGCGCCACCGCCCTGTCGATCACCCACGACATGGCCAGTGCGCGCAAGATCGCCGACCGGATCGCCATGATCCATGAAGGGCGCATCATCTGGGCGGGACCGGTGGACCAGGTCGACGACAGCGGCAATCCCTTCGTCGACCAGTTCATCAACGGCCGCGCCGAAGGCCCGATCCGCATGCAGGTGCGGTCGCTTTAGGCGCGCCCGGGGCGCCGATCGCCATGGCCCGTCCCGCCCGCCGCTATGTCTGCCAAGTCTGCGGCACCGTGCATCCGCGTTGGACGGGCCGGTGTGACGGCTGCGGCGCCTGGAACACGGTGGTGGAGGAGTCGGGTGGCGGTGCGGCGCCGGGCGGGCCGCCCAGCGGCCTGGCGGGCGGCCGGGCGGTTGCCTTCGTCGGCCTCGACGGTATCGGTGTGGATGCGCCGCGGCGGCCCACCGGCATCGCCGAGCTGGACCGCGTGCTGGGCGGTGGCCTGGTGGACGGCTCGGCGGTTCTGTTGGGCGGCGATCCGGGCATCGGAAAGTCAACCTTGCTGTTGCAGGCCCTGGCGGCGATGGCGGCGACGCTGCCGGTCGCCTATGTCACCGGCGAGGAGGCGGTGGAGCAGGTGCGCCTGCGCGCCGCCCGGCTGGGTCTGGCGGACCGGCCGGTCGGCCTGGCCTCGGCGACCGGGGTGCGCGACCTGGTGGCGACGCTGGATGCGCCGGCCGCCCCACGCGTCGTGGTGATCGACAGCGTCCAGACCCTCTATGTCGACAGTCTGGAGAGCGCGCCGGGCACCGTCGCCCAGGTTCGCGCCTCCGCCGCCGAACTGATCCGCGTGGCCAAGCGGCGCGGCCAGGCGCTGATCCTGGTCGGGCACGTCACCAAGGACGGGTCGATCGCCGGACCCCGGGTGCTGGAGCACATGGTCGACACCGTCCTGTCCTTCGAGGGCGAGCGGACCCACCAGTTCCGCATCCTGCGCGGCCTGAAGAACCGCTTCGGGCCGACCGATGAGATCGGCGTCTTTGAAATGAGCGCCGGCGGCCTGGTCGAGGTCACCAATCCCTCCGCCCTGTTCCTGGGCGAGCGCGACGGCGCGCCGGCCGGCGAGGACGCGCCGGGGGTTCCAGGGGCGGTGGTGTTCGCCGGGCTGGAGGGCAGCCGGCCGATCCTGGTGGAGATCCAGGCGCTGGTGGCGCCGTCCGTGCTGGGTACGCCGCGCCGCGCGGTGGTCGGCTGGGACGCCGGACGCCTGGCGATGATCCTGGCGGTGCTGGAGGCGCGCTGCGGCGTCGTCTTCGCTGCCAACGACGTCTACCTCAACGTCGCCGGCGGCTTGAGAATCGGCGAGGCGGCGGCCGATCTGGCCGTCGCCGCGGCGCTGGTCTCCGCGCTGACCGGGCGCGCGCTGCCGGCCGCCACGGTGGTCTTCGGCGAGGTTGGGCTGACCGGCGAGGTCCGCTCCGTCGCGCGCCCGGATCTCAGGACCCGGGAGGCGCTGAAGCTCGGTTTCTCCCGGGTGGTGCGGCCGGCGGCGCGCGGTGGGGAGGAGCCGGCGGCGGTGCACGATGGCGAGATGCGCGGCCTCACCCGGCTCGGCGAACTGGTCGCGCTGTTCGCGCCGGATGACGCGCCTTGACGGCGCCCGGAGCCGGTCGCTAAGCCATCCGCGACGAGTCCACCGGGACCAGACGGCGCACGGTCCGCTACGCGACCGGTCATCGGCGCCTCAGGGGGACTGAGGAATCGTCCCGGAGGACGCGCATCGTGGGCAGGAGCACCAAGGCTTGAACCCCGCCGACATCGCGGTCATCGCAATCCTCGTCGTCTCCGCCGTTCTGGCGCTGTTTCGCGGGTTCGTGCGCGAGGTGCTGGCCATCGCAGGCTGGATCGCCGCGGCCTGGCTGTCGGTTGTGCTGTTCGCCCGGGTGCAGCCCTTCGCCCGCGAGCACATCCCCAACGAGCTGATCGCCGATGTCGCCGCCGGGGCGGTGATGTTCGTTGGCTTCCTGGTGTTGTTTTCCGTGCTGGGCAACCTGATCGCCCGGCTGATCCAGGGCAGCGCGCTCAGCGCCATCGACCGGTCGCTGGGCTTCGTCTTCGGGCTGCTGCGCGGCGCTGTGCTGGTGTCGCTGATCTTCCTGGTGCTGGTCTGGCTCTACCCGGCCGACCAAGAACCGTCCTGGATGAACGAGGCGCGCAGTCGGCCCTGGGTAGAGCGCGGGGCGCTCGCGCTCTACGCGCTGATACCGGAGGCGGCCTTGGCGGAGGTGGTACAGCCGGTGCGCGAGGGCATTCGCGAACGGCTGCAGGGCGGGGTGGTGCCGGCGCTGGAGGACCTTTCGCGTCCGCAGCCGGCCGCACCCGACGGCGCCGAGCCCGGCGGCCCGGCGACCGGGGATCTGGAGCGGCTGATCGAATCGACCGGCGAGGATCGCCAGTAGGCGCCGCGGTGGCGCCACTTGGGCGAGGGCGGGTCGCCGCACCCGGCCTGCCGTTGCGGCGAAACGGATGGCGGCACGCGGTGCGCCTGAGGTAGGGTGGCGGCATTGCCGACACGTGGAACCGGGGGCCTCGGCGGGTGATCACGATCCGCGGGCGGACCCCGCATCGTCTGGGACTTTGACGCGAATGGCGATCAGGGCGCGCCACCCGACCCCGGTGGATCCGCCGGACAAGTTCCACGAGGAATGCGGTGTCTTCGGCATCTGGGGGCATCCCGAAGCCGCGGCGCTGACCGCGCTCGGCCTGCATGCGCTGCAGCACCGCGGGCAGGAGGCCTGCGGCATCGTCAGCTTCGACCGCGGGCAGTTCCACGCCCATCGCGGCCTCGGCCATGTCGGCGACAACTTCAGCGCGGAACCGGTCATCGGTGCGTTGCGCGGCCATGCGGCCATCGGCCACAACCGTTACGCCACCACCGGCGGGACGATGATGCGCAACGTCCAGCCGCTGTTCGCCGATTTCGACTTCGGCGGCTTCGCGGTGTGCCACAACGGCAATCTCACCAACGCCTATCAGCTCCGCCGCCAGCTCGTGCGCCGCGGGGCGATCTTCCAGTCGACGACGGACACGGAAGTCTTCGTCCACCTGATGGCGGTCAGCCGCGGCGGCGACGTGCTGGACCGGCTGGTGGAGGCGATGCGCCAGGTGGAGGGGGCCTATACCCTGGTGGCGCTGGCCGACGATTGCGTGATCGGCGTGCGCGATCCCTTGGGCGTGCGGCCCTTGGTGCTGGGGCATCTCACCGGGCCGGACGGGGCGGTCTATCCCGTGCTGGCGTCGGAGACCTGCGCGCTGGACATCATCGATGCGCGCTACGAGCGCGACGTCGATCCCGGCGAGATGGTGGTGCTGAACCGCGCCGGCGTCACCAGCTACCGGCCTTTCGCGGCGCGGCCGTCGCGCTTCTGCATCTTCGAATATGTCTACTTCGCGCGGCCCGACAGCACGCTGGAAGGTCGCTCGGTCTACCAGGCGCGCCAGCGCATCGGCCAGGAGCTGGCGCGCGAGTCGCCGGCGGCGGCCGACATCGTCGTGCCGGTGCCCGACAGCGGCGTGCCGGCGGCCATCGGCTTCGCCCAGGAGAGCGGATTGCCCTTCGAGCTGGGCATCATCCGCAACCACTATGTCGGGCGCACCTTCATCGAGCCGACCGATCAGATCCGCCATCTCGGCGTGCGGCTGAAGCACAGCGCCAACGGCGCGATGCTGGCCGGCCGGCGGGTCGTCCTGGTGGACGACAGCATCGTGCGCGGCACCACCTCGCGAAAGATCGTCCAGATGGTCCGCCAGGCCGGCGCGCGCGAGGTGCATATGCGGGTCTCCAGCCCGCCGACCGCCAACCCCTGCTTCTACGGGATCGACACGCCCCAGCAGGCGGAGCTGTTGGCCCACAACGCCACGGTGGCGGAGATGGCCGAGCGTATCGGCGCCGACAGCCTCGGCTTCGTCAGCATCGACGGGCTCTACCGCGCGATGGGGGAGAGCGGGCGGCGCAACGCCCTGCCGCAGTTCTGCGACGCCTGCTTCACCGGCGACTATCCGACGGAGTTGTCGGACCGCGACGACAGCGTCCGCCAGCCGGAGCTGTCCTTCCTGGCGGAGCGCACGCAGGACGGCCGTCGGCGCCAGCGGGCCGGCTGACCCACGGCTCAAGCAGCCCAAACGGCCGGGAGCAAGCGCAGACGATGACGGATCAGGTTGGCGCGCCGCCGACCGTCGAGGGCGGACCGGCGGAGCGCGTGGTGGTGGTGACCGGCGCGTCGCGCGGGTTGGGGCGGGCCGTGGCCCTGGCGCTCGCCGGACCGTCGGTGCATCTCGTGTTGGTCGCCCGCACCGTCGGCGGCCTGGAGGAGGTCGACGACGCCGTGCGCGCCGCCGGTGGCCAGGCGACCCTGGTGCCGGCCGATCTCACCGACGAGGCGGCGGTGGCCAGGCTGGGGCCGGCGCTGGGCGAGCGGTTCGGCCGGGTGGATGGCCTGGTCGGCGCGGCGGCGATGCTGGGGACACTGGGACCGGTGGCGCACAGCGATCCGGCCCTGTGGCGGCAGGTCATCGACACCAATCTGATCGCCGCGCAACGCCTGATCGCCAGCCTCGATCCCGCCTTGCGGGCAAGCCCGGCCGGCCGGGTCGCCTTCGTCACCTGTGCGGCGGGGCAGGAGGCGACCGCCTATTGGAACGCCTATGCCGTCGCCAAGGCGGGGCTGGAGATGCTGGTGCGCCTCTATGCGGCGGAGATGGCGCGAACGCAGGTCCGCGTGAACCTCTACGATCCAGGTCCGATGGCGACGGCGCTCCGCGCCCAGGCATTTCCGGGAGAGGATCCGGCCGGCGTGGCCGACCCGTCCGCGGCGGCCGAGGCGCTGGCGCGCCTGGTCGGGGCCGATTGGCCGACCAGCGGGCGGCGTCTGACGGCGTCGACGCTCGCCGACGCTGCGGGCGCGCCGGTGCACTGATCCGCGTGCGCACGGACGCGGGCGCTCAAGAGATCCGTCAAGAAAGCGCTGGACAGGGCGCGGCCCGGCGCCTATGTATCACCCCGGTCGTCGCAGTCGTGGCAACGCAAGCCCGCCTCGCAGCGGTGCAGCTTGCCGGGTTCGGCGGCTTTCGCTATCCTACCAGACCGCTTTTCTGCCCCTCGCCACGCGCAGGGGTCGGTGGCGGTTTGTCGCGCGGCTTCGGCCGGTCGCGGGATATTGGACAATTGAATAGGTGAGAAGGGATGCGCGGGCGGTTGGCGTTTGCGTGGTGTTTTGTTGGGTTTGGGGCTTTGGCTGGTGACG